>NZ_MJAJ01000019.1 GCF_001746365.1 Streptomyces sp. LUP30 | reverse complement strand
GGGGCGGCGGGGCTCCGGCAGGCTGGGAGCAGGTGCGCGAGGCGCACGCCGCGCTGCGCGCTCTGGCCCCGCGGATCGCCGACCCGGTGCTGCGCGCGGAGCTCCTCGACGCCTGCGGGCTGCTGGCCCCGGGAACGCCGCGGGGGCCGGAGCGGCGGCCGGTCGCCTTGGCGCCGCGTGAGCTGGACGTGCTGGCGTGTGTGGCGGCGGGGGCGACGAACGCGGCGGCGGCCGAGCGGCTGGGGCTGCGCGCCGAGACGGTCAAGGGTTATCTGAGGTCGGCGATGCGCAAGATGGGCGCGCGCACCCGGGGAGAGGCGGTGGTCGCGGCCCGCAGGGCGGGTCTGCTGCCGTAGCGCGACGGCGCCGCGCCCCCGCCGGGGACGGTTCGGCACGGCCGCGGCACGCACCCGGCGGGGTGCCGCGCAGGAGCGATCACATCCAGCCAGGGAGCCCCCTCACGACGCACGATTATTCACTCACTGTCATCATGAATTTCCCTATGCATCACGTTGTTATATCCCTCACCACGTCACACCTCCGAATTTCAAAGAGTCGTTGCCTAGAATTTGGCCCGGACACGACACTAGGAGGGGAGCGGTGACCGTGCGACGGGACTTCAAGGAGCCTGCCAGATGCCGCCCCGACCTGGTCATCGGCAGGGACGAGCTGTACGCGGCCGCCCGCGAGCAGCTGACCCGCGGCGGCAGTGTGCTGCTGCACGGCCCGGCCGGAATAGGAAAGTCGACCGTGCTGCGGGCATTGGCCGCGGATTACGGCGACGCGGCGCGCACCGTGCTGCGCTGCTCCGCCACCGAGTCCGAATCGCACCTGCCGTTCCTGGCCCTGGCCGATCTCTTCGGTCTGGTCCTCGACGAGATCTCGGACAAGCTGCCCGCCGCCCAGCGCACCGCCCTGGAGTCCGCGCTGACCGGCCGCGGCGAATCGACTCTGCAGCGCGACGGCCTCGCGCTGCGGCTGGCCGTCCTGTCCGCGCTGCGCGCCCTGGCCGCGGCGGGCCCGGTCCTGCTCGTCGCCGACGACCTGCAGTGGCTGGACTCGGCCAGCGCCGAGCTCCTCGGTTTCGCCGCGCGCCGCCTCGGCGACACCCCCGTCCAGCTGCTCTGCGCGGTCCGGACCGAGGGCCAGGAGTACGACCGCCAGCTGCGCGCGTCCCCGCCCGACACCCTCGCCGTCCGCCTCAACCCGCTCTCCCGCGCCCAGGTCTCCGCGCTGCTCGATCACCGCGGCTACACCGACCTGCCCCGCTCGACGATGCGGGAGATCCACCGCACCAGCGGCGGCAACCCCCTCTTCGCCCTGGAGCTGGGCCGCGCCCTCGGCGAGAGTCCGACACCGCCCCGGCCGGGCGAGCCGCTGCCGGTGCCGACCTCGCTGCGCGCCCTGGTCCTCAGCCGCCTCGACATGCTCTCCGCCGAGGCCCGGCGCACCCTGCTGGTGGCCAGCGCGGGCGCCCGTCCCACGCTGGCCCTGCTGCACGCGGCCGGCCGGGAGAACGCCGAGGCCGAGACCGCCCGGGCCGCCGAGCTCGGGCTGCTGGCGACCGAGCCCGAGGGGCCCGCCGTGCGGTTCGCGCACCCGCTGATCTCCGCGGCGCTGTACGCCGAGGCCCCCGCGCAGGAGCGCCGGGCCGCGCACGCCGCGCTGTCCACCGCCGCCTCCGACCCCATCGAGCGGGCCCGCAACCTCGCCCTGGCCACCACCGGCACGGACCCCGAGGTGTCCGCCCGGCTCGCCGAGGCCGCCGCCCTGTCCAGGGACCGGGGCGCCCCCTCGGTCGCCGCCTCGCTCGGGCTGCTCGCCGCCCGGCACACCCCGCCGGACGGCACGCCCGCTCCGGACCAGCACCGCCTCCAGGCAGCGGAGGACGCGATCACGGCCGGCGAGGTGGACCTCGCGCGGGAGATCGCGCGGGAGGTGCTGACCCGGGCCACCGTGCCCGCCGACCGGATCCGCGCCTGGGAGGTGGTCATCGAGGCCGCCGGGCAGGCACTCGGCGACGTCGACGCCGTCTTCCCGCAGGCCCTGGCCGACGCCGGCGACGACCCCCGGCTGCTCGCGCTGGTCCACTACCACCTCGCCTGGCGCAAGCTGATCGTCGAGGGCGACTTCTCCGAGGCGCGGCAGGAGGCGGCGCACGCGGCGGAGCTGGCCGCGCGCGGCGACGACCGGCGCACCGAGCTCATGGCGCTGTCCTTCCAGTCCTCCACCGAGACCCTGATGGGGCACCCGAACGCGCCCGCGACCATCAAGCAGGCGATGAAGGAGCCGCAGGACCCGTATGTGGCCTGCCATCACAACGGCGTCGGCGCGGCCAGGTTCCGCTGGCTGATGATGAGCGACCAGCTGGCGGAGGCCCGTTCCACCATCACGGCTCTGCTGCGCGAGGTGCGCCGGCGCGGCATGGTCGAGAGCGAGGTGCACTTCCAGCGCTTCCTCGCCGAGACGGAACTGCGCTCCGGGCACTGCGGACGCGCCCTCGACCTGGCCCGTGAGAGCCTGCGGCTGGCCCGCGACTCGGGCATCGGCCTGGGGGCCTCCGCGATGCTCGCCTCCCTCGCCGAGGCGTCCGGCGGCGACGTCGACCGGGCGCTGGAGCTGGCCCGGGAGGCGGCGGGGCGCGCCGAGGAGGACGGCGACCAGATGTACCTCTCGCGCGCGCTGGCCGCGCTGGGCCACGCCCAGCTGGTGGCCGGGGACGCGGCGGGCGCGGTCGGTTCGCTGCGCCGGGTGCGGGAGCTGGAGGCCGGGCTGCGCATCACCGACCCGGCGCGCGGCCGCTGGCAGGGCGACCTCGCGGAGGCGCTGGTCCTGGCCGGCGAGCCGGGCGAGGCCCAGGACGTCATCGACGTCACGCGCGAGCACGCGCTGCGGCTGGACCGGGAGAGCGTGCTGGCCGTGCTGGACCGTTCGGAGGCGATGGTGCGGGCGGCGCTCGGCGACCACGAGGCGGCGCTGTCCCGGCTGACGTCCGTTCAGGACCGGCTCGCCAAGCTGGGGTACGGCCTGGAGGAGGCGCGGGCGGCGTTCGCCCTGGCCCGGTTGCGCACCCTGCGGCCGGGAACGGCGCTCGGGCCGACGTCGTACGACGAGGCGGCGCGGCTGTTCCGGCGGTGCCGGGCGCTGCCCTGGCTGCGTCAGGTGGACGCGGCCGCCGCGGAGGGCGCGGCGGCGCAGCAGCTCGCCGTCGTCCGGCAGCAGCCGCCGTCCGACGTGCTGGAGGGGCTGGCCTCGATGGAGCGTCAGGTCGCCGCGCTCGTCATGGAGGGCGCGACCAACCGGGAGATCGCCGCGCGTCTGTTCATCAGCGTCAAGACGGTCGAGGCGACGCTGACCCGGGTCTACCGCAAGCTGGGGATCCGTTCGCGGGTGGACATCGTCCGTCTGGCGGCGGGACGTCACGCGAAGTGAGGAATCGGCGGGACAACGCTCCCGCAGCGGCTACCTACCCTTAGTGGGTTTCTCCTGGCTTCTGCGCCGCGCGCGGCGCGCGCACCGAGCGGTTCCGGATCCACGGCTGCGGTCGCGGCCTCGCGTTCGCCTGGGCGACCGAGGGTTTTCCCTGCCCCAACTCCCTTAGGGGGTTCCCTCATTGGGGGCAGCGGTGGCCGAGCCCTAGCGTAAGGGACGTGCCGCTCGCCGGGCACACGGGGGTCGGTCCCGCGGCCCCCGTGCTCACCCCCACACCCGCGCGACCCCCCACCGGCCATCTCCATCGAGGAGTTCCATGCTCGGGCTCAACCGCGTGAAGAAGACCGCAGCCGTGGTCGTGGCGACCGCCGCCGCGGCGGCGACCGCACTGCTCAGCGCCCCCACCGCTGTCGCAGCACCGCAGCCCATCGTCGGCGGCACCACGACCACGACCACGGCGTACCCGTTCATGATGCAGATCACCGACGCCTCGCAGAACCAGTTCTGCGGCGGCACGCTCGTCTCGGCGACGAAGGTGGTCACCGCTGCCCACTGCATGGCCGGCGAGAGCACGAGCAGTGTGCGGGTCGTCGGGGGGCGCACCTATCTGAACGGCACCAACGGCACGGTCAGCCGGGTGAGCAGGATCTGGATCGACCCGGACTACACGGACGCCACCAACGGCGACGACGTGGCCGTCCTGACGCTGGCGACGTCGATGCCGTACACCACGGCGTCGTACGTCTCCTCGTCCCAGACCGGGGTGTACGCGGCCGGCACGACGGCCCGCATCCTGGGCTGGGGCACCACCTCGGAGAACGGCGGCTCCTCCAACCAGCTGCGGACCGCGACCGTCCCGGTCGTGTCCGACTCCAGCTGCAAGAGCTCCTACGGTTCGGACTTCGTCCAGACCGACATGGTTTGCGCCGGATACACCTCCGGCGGCACAGACACCTGCCAGGGCGACAGCGGCGGTCCCCTGCTCATCGGGGGCGTCCTGGCAGGGATCACTTCTTGGGGCGAGGGCTGCGCGGAGGCCGGTTACCCGGGTGTGTACACCCGGCTGACCACCTTCTCCAGCCTGGTGACCGCGCAGGTCACCTCGTAGCCGATGCACGGCTGACCCCGAAGAACGCCTGAGGGACCCTCGCATCCGAGGCCCTCGGGGAACGATCAGGGGGCGCTGCGAGCCTCCACGAGCGGCCCGCAGCGCCCCCTCTCCACGCCCCCGCCGGCCGGCGGGGGCTTCGCGCGTTCCCCCGCGCCGTTCAGGACCCGGCGGCCGTCACCCGGCCGAAGCGGATGTCGCGGGACTCCCCCGGGTGCAGCACGGACAGCATCCGCTCGCCCTCGGCGAGGACGTCCCGGCGCTGTGCACGGGTGAGTTCCGTGAAGGGCTCGACGACCAGGGCGTCCGGCTCCGGTCTCCACACCCCCGCCAGGAAGCCGTCGACGAGGAGGGTGCGGTGGGCCTGGTTGCCCTGCCAGCTGCGGCCCCACTGCTCGGGCGGGATCACGCGCGTGCGGTCGGCGTGGGAGAGCAGGAGGTTGTCGAACTCGGGGAGGAAGCGGGGCGGGGCCGGGGTCTCGGGGTCGGGCCGGGGGGCGTCGGGGAGGTCGAAGAGTTCGACGCCCCGTTCGTCGCGGAAGACGAGCAGGCGGGGCCGCAGCCGTTCGAAGGCCGGGCGCAGCCGGGTGAGCCCGGCCCAGGTCTGCATGTCCTTGACGGAGGCCGGGCCGAAGGCGGCCAGGTAGCGCAGGACGACGTCGTCCGGGGCGGGCGCGGGTTCGGCGGGGCGGCCGAGCCAGTGTTCGGCGGTGGTGAGCGCGACCTGCCCGCTCCTGCCCCACAGTCCGCGCGGGGTGACCTGGACCAGGGGCAGTCTGCACCGGGCGGCGACGGCGAGGGAGGACGGGTCGGCGTCGGGCCAGACGTCGTGGAGGGCCGCGCGCAGGTGCGCCATGGTGCGCGGCTCGGCCTCCACGAGGTCGCGGGCGAGGCCGGCGAGCCGGTCGAGGTCGACGCCGGCGAGGCCCTTGCGGAAGTGGGTCAGCTCGCGGTCACGGGCGGGCTGCACGAACGGGCGCAGGGTCAGGCAGTCGTCCGCGGTGTGGGTGTGGATGGTGGAACGCATGCTGACGATGCGGACGACCTCGCGATCGGCCATCAGGGCCGACAGCGCCTCCGGGACGAAACCGTCGAGGCGGGCGGCGAGCGCGTAGTAGGGGGGTTTGACGTTCTGCGCCTGCAGACCGAGCAGGTGGCGCACGGCGGCCCCGGCCGACAGGGACGCGCGGCGCAGCAGCAGCTGCCGGTCGAGGGTGGCGCGGTTGAGGGCACGCGCGCCGAGCACGGGGACCGCCGCGGACGTCGTCTTCGTCATGGACGGCAACCTAACGGCGATCGAGGACGGTTTCTGTCCTATATCAGGATCGGGGCTTGTCCTGCGGCGTCCGGCGGACGGGGCTCGGCCCTCCGCGTGGACGCCGTATGCCCCCTATATCCTGCTTGGTGATCGGCCTGCCCGGTGACCGGCCGACGTCGGACGACATCCGCACGACCGCAGTCTCGACCGAGAGGCAGCCGCGATGCCCGAGCGCCCCAGGAAGCCCGTCTGGCGCCGCACCCCGCCCGCACCTGCGCCCGGCTCGCGGCCGCCCGGCCCACCGGCGACGCCGTCCGTGGAGCCGTCCGAGCCGGTCGGCGTCGTCCGGGCCGTCCTCTACCGGGACGGCGTCCGGGTCGTCGCCCCGGACACGCTCTCGGAGACCTACCGCGCGCTGCGCGAGCAGCCGGCGGGCATGGCCTGGATCGGGCTCGCCCGTCCGACCGCGGACGAACTGCACTCTCTGTCCGCGGAGTTCGACCTGCACCCGCTCGCCGTCGAGGACGCGAAGGAGGCGCACCAGCGGCCGAAGCTGGAGCGCTACGGCGACACCCTGTTCGTCGTCCTGCGGGCGGCCCGCTACCTCGACGCGCCCGAGGAGATCGACTTCGCCGAACTGCACGTCTTCGTCGGGCCCGACTTCGTCATCACCGTCCGGCACGGCGCGGCCCCCGACCTCTCGGCGGTGCGCCGGCGCATGGAGGCGACCCCGGAGCTGCTGAAGCTCGGCCCGGAGGCGGTCCTGTACGCCATCCTGGACGCGGTGGTCGACGGCTACGTGCCGGTCGTGTCGGGCGTGCAGAACGACATCGACGAGATCGAGACCGAGGTGTTCCGCGGCGACCCGGAGGTCTCCCGCCGGATCTACGAGCTCTCCCGCGAGATGGTCGAGTTCCAGCGCGCCACCCGCCCGCTGGTGGGCATGCTGCACGGTCTGATGGCCGGGTTCTCCAAGTACGGCACCGACGAGGAGCTCCAGCGCTACCTGCGCGACGTCGCCGACCACGTCACGCACACCAGTGAGCGCGTCGACGGATTCCGCCAGGCCCTCACCGAGATCCTCACGGTGAACGCGACCCTCGTCACCCAGCAGCAGAACGCCGAGATGCGGGCGCTGGCGGAGGCGGGGTTCGAGCAGAACGAGGAGGTCAAGAAGATCTCGTCGTGGGCGGCGATCCTGTTCGCGCCGACCCTGGTGGGGACGATCTACGGGATGAACTTCGCGCACATGCCGGAGCTGCGCTGGGTGTTCGGCTACCCCTTCGCCATCGCCCTGATGGCGGTGGTGTGCACCGGCCTGTACTTCGTCTTCAAGCGGCGGGACTGGCTCTGAGCGCCCGGACCGCGCGGCGCGGGCTCAGTCCGTGCCGGGCCGGGCGAGCCCGTGGTCGTAGGCGAAGATCACGGCCTGGACGCGGTCGCGGGCGCCGATCTTGGCCAGCACCCGCCCGACGTGCGTCTTGACGGTGGACTCGGACAGGACGAACCGGGCGGCGATCTCGCCGTTGGTCCAGCCCTTGCCGACGGCGACGAGGATCTCGCGTTCGCGTTCGGTGAGGGAGCCCAGTCCCGGGTCCTCGGCGCGGTCCGCGCGGTGCGCGGGGACGTAGCGGGCGTACTCCTCCAGGAGACGGCGGGTGAGGGCGGGCGCGATGACGGCGTCGCCGGAGGCCACCGCGCGGATCCCGGCGAGGAGCTCCTCGGGACGCGCGTCCTTGAGCAGGAACCCGCTCGCGCCGGCCCGCAGGGCGGCGTGGACGTACTCGTCGAGGTCGAAGGTCGTGAGCACGAGGACGCGCGAGCGGCCGCCGGCGGCGACGATCCGGCGGGTGGCCTCGATGCCGTCCATGCCGGGCATGCGGACGTCCATCAGGACGACGTCCGGGCGCAGTTCGGCCGTCCTGCGGACGGCCTCGGCGCCGTGCGCGGCCTCACCGACGACGTCGGTCTCGGCGACGGAGTCCAGGAGGATGTGGAAGCCGTAGCGCTGCAGCGGCTGGTCGTCCACGATGAGGACGGTGGTCATCGGTCACCGCCCCCGGGCGTGAGGTCGAGGACGGCTTCGACGCTCCATCCTCCGCCGCCGGCCGGCCCCGCGCTGACGGTTCCGCCGTACAGAGCCGCTCTCTCCCGCATGCCCACCAGGCCGTGTCCTTCCTCGTTCGGCGGTCCGGGCCGTGCGGCCGGGCCCGTGTCCTGGACCCGGATTCTCAGCCGGTCGCCCGTCACGACGACCGCCAGGTGCACCCGGGTGCCGTCGGCGGCGTGCTTCATGGTGTTGGTGAGGGCTTCCTGGACTATGCGGTACACCGTCAGCTGGACCCCGCCGTCCAGGGCGTCGACGTCGCCGGAGGTCCGGTAGACGACCTCCAGTCCGGCGGCGCGCACCGTGGCGCACAGCGCGTCGACGTCCGCGATTCCGGGCTGCGGGCTGAGCTCGGGACCGCCCGGGGGTCCGTCCACGGCCTCGCGCAGCACGCCGAGCACGCGCCGCAGCTCGCCGAGGGCCTGCCGGCCGGTGTCGCCGATGAGCTGCAGGGCCTCCTTGCCCCGTTCGGGGGCGGTGTCCGTGGCATAGGCGCCGGCGTCGGCGAGCGTGATGATGACGGACAGGTTGTGGCCGACGATGTCGTGCATCTCGCGGGCCACACGGGTGCGTTCGGTGGCCGTGGCCAGTCTGCTGCGCTGGTCGCGCTCCGTCTCCAGCCGGGCCGCCCGCTCGCGCAGCCCGGCGAGCTGGGCCCGGCGGATGCGCACCACCAGGCCGAGCGCGAGCGCCGCCGTCGCCGTGCTCAGCAGGAAGAACAGCGCGTCCCACACCGACACGGACGACGACGCGCGGACCGCGACCAGCGCCATCGCACCCGCCATGGCCGCACAGGCCCAGGGCAGCTGCCGCAGCCGCCCGTGCAGGGCCATGCTGTACAGGGCGATGAAGAGGGCGATGTCCGCGCGCAGCGCCGCGCCCAGGGACCACTGCAGGACGAACACCGCGGCGATGACGCCGAAGGCCACCGCGGGCTTGCGCCGCCGCCACAGCAGGGGCAGGACGAGACCGGCCTGCAGGACCAGCATGCCCGCGAGGGGCAGTCGGGTGAGGGCGAGCCGGAACCGGCGGGGGCCGTCGCCGTCGTCCGCCCCGCCGTGGATCAGGTCGGGCAGGCAGAACATCAGGAAGACCACGATCACGACCGCGGTGTCGAGCACCCACGGGTGCGCCCGGTCGGCCTGCCGCAGCCGCTGGCCGCCGCGGGACAGCCGGGCGACCAGCGGTCCCATGCCGCTGAGTTCGTCGCTGGTCACGGGCATCACCTGTCCATGGTGCGGGCGTCAGGCGTCGGTGCGCGCGAGCCGGTACGCCGCGCCGCCCAGCGCCAGCACCGTCCAGCAGACGAAGACCAGCAGTCCCGCCCCCGGCGACAGGGCCGTGGAGTCGTGGGTCAGCGCGAACATCGACTGCCCCGCGTTGGAGGGCAGATAGGGGCTGATGTCGTTCTGCCAGGAGCTCGGCAGCAGGGAGATGAGCCCCGGGATGAGCATGAACGTGGCGACCAGCACCGAGATACCGCCGGCCACCGACCGCAGCAGCGCGCCCAGCGCGGCCCCGATCACGCCGACCAGCCCGAGGTAGAGGCCCGCGCCGAGCAGGCTGCGCAGGACGCCCGCGTCGGAGAGACCCATGGCCGCGGGCGTGCCCGAGACGATGCCGCTGCCGACGAGGAAGGCGACGAACGCGCCGAGCGTCCCCACGGCCAGGGCGACCAGGCCGAACACGGCCGCCTTGGACCACAGCACGGGCAGCCTGCGGGGCACCGCGGCGAGCGTCGAGCGGATCATGCCGGTCGAGTACTCGCCCGCCGTGACCAGCACGCCGAGCACGCCCAGGGCGAGCTGGGCGAAGTTCGTGCCGAAGAGGGACAGGCTGACGGCCGTCGAGGCGGCGAAGTCCCGGTCCATGTGGCTGGAGCCGATCTCGGACTTGTAGCGGCTCGCGGCGATCAGCCCGAAGGCCACCAGGAACAACAGGCCGAGGCCCAGGGTGATCCAGGTCGAGCGCAGGGACCACAACTTGGCCCACTCGGAGGCCAGCACGCGCCGTCCGGTCACCCGGTAGGCGGGGCGCGGAGCCGTCCTGGGTTCCTCCGCCGTCGCGGTGAGGGTGCTCATGCGGGCCTCCCGAGGGTGTCGATGCCGGTCGTGGTGCCGTGGTACTCCACCGCGTCCCTGGTCAGGTCCATGAACGCCTCTTCCAGTGACACGGTCCTGGCGCTCAGCTCGAACAGGGCGATGCCGTGTTCGGCGGCCTTCAGTCCGATCTCGCGGGCGGTCAGCCCGGTCACCTGGAGTTCCTCGGAGCCGATCCGGCCGGTGACGTCGACGCCCGGCCCGGCCAGCACGTCCCGCAGCCGCGCCGGGTCCTGTGTCGCCACCTTCACCGTGTCGCCGCCCGCCTCGCGGATCAGGTCCGCCACGGTCGTGTCGGCCAGCAGCCGCCCGCGCCCCACGACGATCAGGTGGTCCGCGACCAGGGCCATCTCGCTCATCAGGTGCGACGACACGAACACCGTCCGCCCCTCGTCGGCAAGCCCCGTGAGCAGGTTGCGGATCCAGAGCACGCCCTCCGGGTCCAGCCCGTTGACCGGCTCGTCCAGCATCACCGTCTGCGGGTCGCCGAGCAGCGCCGCCGCGATGCCCAGCCGCTGGCCCATGCCGAGGGAGAAGGCCCCGGCCCGCTTCTTGGCCACGCTGCCGAGGCCGGCGAGGTCGATGACCTCGTCGACCCGGCTGCCGGGAATGCCGTGGGTCAGGGCGAGGGCCCGCAGGTGCTGGTAGGCGGAGCGGCCCGGGTGGACGGACTTCGCCTCCAGGAGCGCGCCGACCTCCTGCAGCGGCGCCCGGTGGCGGGCGTAGGGGTGGCCGTTCACGGTGACGGAGCCGCTGGTCGGGGCGTCCAGGCCGACGATCATGCGCATGGTCGTGGACTTGCCCGCGCCGTTGGGCCCCAGGAAGCCCGTCACCGTGCCGGGCTTCACGACGAAGTCCAGCCCGTCGACGGCCGTCTTCTCGCCGTATCTCTTGGTCAACCGCCGTGCGTCGATCATTCGCGTTCTCCCTGTCCGGGTCCGGCGTCCGGACCTGCGACGCCTCACCCGCAACGCTAAGAGCCCTTCCCCGCGATCCGGTGGTACCGCGAGGCTGAAACGGGCACGGCGCGTAGTACCCCGGTACTACTACGCCTGCCGCGCACCCGATCGGCGGAGCCGCCCGCGCGCCGGTCCGGTCACGGACCCTCCTCGCCCTGGGCGATCTCGACCCGGTGGTGGAAGTCGACCACGCCGGCCGTTCCGGCGGCGACGGACAGGATCGTGCAGGCGACCAGGAGCGACGCGGTACGGCGCACGGCGCGCGAGCGGCCCCGGGAGGGTTCGAGGAGGGCGGCGACGCGCCGGGGCACGGGGCCGGTCGTCGCCGCGGGCGCGAAGTCCGGGCGGGTGGTCGGCGAGGCCTGGCCGGCGAGGGCGGCACGGGCGATGGCCGTGGCGATCAGGCGCCGGTCGCCGACGACGTCCGCGGCGGCCTCGTCGGCGGCCCGCTCGGCGGCGAGCCGGATGGCGTCGCGGGTGGCGCGCAGCGCGGGGTGGCCGTGCGCGGCGAGCTCGGCCGCGGCCAGGAAGTAGTGGTGACCGGCCCGGTTGTGGGCGCGTTCGTGCGCGAACAGGGCCTCGCGTTCGGCGGGGCGGAGACTGCGCAGCATGCCCGTGGTGACGACGATGCGGTGGGGCCGTCCCGGAAGGGCGTACGCGTCCGGGTGGGGCGAGTCGATGACGCACAGGTCGCCCGCGGCGGGGCGGCGGCCGGCCTGGGTGCGGGCGGTGCGGAAGGCGCGCGTCTGCCGCAGGGCCGAGCGCACGAGACTCCACGCGCTGAGCGTGAGCACCCCGGTGGCCGCCATGACCGCGGGGAGGACGACGTAGTCCGAGGGGGTGCGCAGGGGGTGGACGAGCTCGCCGAGGGCGGCGAACGCGGGAAACGTGAGCAGCCCGGCCAGGATCAGGGCCCCGAGGGCGGCGACGCAGGCTCCCGCCAGCGCCAGGGCGGAGGCGGTGAGGACCCACAGCGCGGTGGCGGGGGCCAGGCGGTCCACGGTGCGGCGGGCCAGGGTCGGCGCGAGGAAGGGCAGCAGCAGCGGGACGAGCAGCAGGGCGGTCACTGTTCGTCCCCTTCGAGGAGGCGGCGCAGATACTGCTCGTCGCCGGGGCTGAGCTGGGCGACGAAACGGGCCAGGACCGTCTCCCGGTCGGTGTCGCGGTCGAGCTCGGTGTGCATGCGCCGGGCCGTCAGGCCGGGCGCGTCCTGCACCGGGAGGTAGGCGTAGCCGCGGCCCTGCCGCTCACGGCTGACGACGCCCTTCTCGTGCAGACGGGTCAATATCGTCGCCACCGTGGTCCGGGCCAGGCCGGATCCGAGCTCGGTCTGCACCCGCCCGGGCGTGAGCGGGGCTCCGGCCGCCCACAGCGCCGCCATGACGGCGGCTTCGAGCTCGCCGGCCGGCCGCCTCTCGTCCCTCGCATCGGCATCGGTCATGGGAACGTTCCTCATTCCGCCATCGTCTACAGTGCAGTAGACCGTCTACATGATTGTAGTCAGTCGCCGAAACGCCGCCGTGCCGCCGTCGCGCCGCGTCCGACGGTCCGCAAGAAGGAATGAAGGGGCTCCCGACGATGACCACAGCCATGCACCTATCGTCGCAGCTCGCCGTCAACGTGCTGGATGCCCGGTCGCTGCTGTCCGCCTTCGGCGTGCTGGGCGTGGGCGTGGTGCTGTTCGCCGAGACCGGGCTGCTGATCGGCTTCTTCCTGCCGGGCGACTCGCTGCTGTTCACGGCCGGCCTGCTGTGCACGGGCGCCGACGACCGCGGCCTGAAGCTGTCGCTCGCCCCGCTCCTGGTCGCCGCGGCGGCGGGGGCCCTGGCGGGCGCGCAGTGCGGCTACCTCCTGGGTCGCAGAGCGGGGGGCTCGCTGCTGGCCCGCAGCCGCTCGCGCCGGCTGCACGAAGGGGCGAGACACGCGGACGAGCTCCTGGAGCGCTACGGCTACGCCAAGGCGATCCTCCTGGCCCGTTTCGTCCCGGTGGTGCGCACGGTCCTGAACCCGATGGCCGGCGCCCTGCGGGTGCCGGTGCGGACGTTCACCGTGTGGCAGGTGGCGGGCGGGCTGGTGTGGAGCGTGGGCCTGACCCTGGCGGGATACGCGCTGGGCTCCTCCGTCCCGGACGTCGACCGCTACCTGCTGCCCATCGTCGCGCTCATCGTGCTCCTGTCGCTGATCCCGCTCGCCGCCGAGGTGCACCGCTCACGCCGGGCCGCGAAGGCGAAGGCGGCCCCGTGATGATCCTCTCCCTCGACGGCTCGTCGGTCGACGGCTCGCTCTACACCGACGTGGTGAACATGGCCCGGCACGCTCCGGGGTGGCTGGACGGCGCGGTGTCGGCCTGGTCGACGTACGGGCTCCTTCTGTTCGCGGTCCTCATGGCGTACGGCTGGTGGCGTGCCCGGCGGACGAGCGCCGCCGCGTCGGTGACGGCGCTCGCCGTGCCGTTCGCCGTGGCCGCCGCATACGGCGTGGACGCGGCCCTGAAGCCGCTGGTGCGCGAGGAACGGCCCTGCCGGAGCCTGCGGGTCGCCACGCTGGAGGCGTGCCCCGCCCCCGGCGACTGGTCCTTCCCCAGCAACCATGCGGCAATCGCCGCCGCGACGGCCGTCGCCCTGCTGTTCGTCTCCCGCCGGCTCGGGGCGATCGCCGTGGCCGCGGCCTGCGCGATGGCGGCCTCCCGGGTCTGGGTCGGCGCGCACTACCCCCATGACGTCGCGGCAGGGCTCGCGGTGGGCACGCTGACCGCGCTGCTCACCATGTCCGCGCTGCGGCGCGGACGGGCGGAGGCGCTGGCGCTGCGGCTCCTCGCCACCCCGCTGCGACCCCTGCTGACGGTGACCTCGTGAAACGCGGTGACCTCGCCGAACTGGCCGGCAGTTGCGGCCTCGGCGCATGGACGGGATTCGGCGTGCTCACGATGGTCGTGGTGGGGCACGACGGCGCGCCGCTGTTCGGGGACGCCGGTCTCGTCTCCTGGTCCGTCGCCCACCGGCCGGACGTGGCGGTGGCGTTCGCCCGCGGGGTGACCGCCACCGGGACGGGGGTGATCCCGTACGCGCTGGCCGTGCTGGCCGGGGTCGTCGCGGGACGGACCCGCCGGCAGCGCGCCGTGGCCGTCGCCCTCTGCCTGGCGTGCCTGGGGGCGGGCCAGGCGCTGCGCTACACGGTGATGACGCTCGTCGCCCGGGCCCGCCCGCCCCTGGCGGACTGGGCGACGCACGCGTCCGGGTGGGCGTTCCCGTCCGGCCACACCACCACGTCGGCTCTCACCGCGGGGCTGCTGATCATCGCCGTCCGCATCCGCTCCCCGCGCGGCTGGCCCGCGCTCGCCGTGGTCGTCGGCTGCTGGGGCGTGCTCGTCGGGCTGAGCCGCACCTATCTCGGAGTGCACTGGTTCACCGACGTCGTCGGCGGCTGGCTGTTCGCCCTCGGCTGGCTGGGCCTGTGCCTCGGCGCCGCGACCCGGTGGCTGCCGCAGCAATGGACCCCCGGCACCCGGGAGCCGACGGACGCGACGGCGCCGTGAGCCGAGCCCGGCCGGGTCGGGTCGGATCGGATCGGATCGGGTCGGGTCGGCAGAGTCCCGCTCGGCCCGGCCAACCCTCCAGGGAATACCCCTAGGGGGTATATGGTTGACGGCGATACGCCCCCGGGACGACGAGCCGCGTTCCGAGGGGAACACTCCGAGGGAACGCTCCGAAGGAAGGGGGGAAGGCCATGAAGGACAGCGCTCACGACGCCGGAACCGCGCACGCCCACACCGCCCACGAGGTCCACGCGGTCCATCACAGCCACCCGGACCAGAGTCAGGGACACGGTCACGGGCAGAGCGGGGACGGGGGGCGCGGGGGTCCGGGTCCGCACGGCGGGGCCTCCTGGGGGACGGCGGTCAAGGCGACCCTGCACTGCCTCACCGGATGCGCAGTAGGCGAGATCGTCGGCATGGTCATCGGGACGGCCCTCACGTGGGGCAACGTGCCCACCATGGTCCTGGCGATCGCGCTGTCGTTCCTGTTCGGCTACTCCTTCACGCTGTTCGCGGTACGCCGGGCCGGTCTGGACCTCAGGTCGGCCGTCCAGGTGGCGCTGGCCGCCGACACCGTCTCGATCGCCGTGATGGAACTGGTCGACAACGGGATCATCGCCCTGGTCCCGGGCGCGATGGACGCCCATCTGGACGACGGGCTGTTCTGGACCACGCTGCTCGGCGGCTTCGCGGTCGCCCTGCTGATCACCACCCCGGTCAACAAGTGGATGATCGGCCGGGGCAAGGGGCACGCCGTCGCCCACGCCCACCACTGAACGTCGCCGAGCCGGGCGCGCGACGCCGTACGTCGGACTCGACGCCGTTCCGACACCCCGGCCCCCGGTCCGCGCCGTCACGTGCGGCACGTACCGGGGGCCGGGGTCGGGGTCGGGGGTCTCACGGGTGAGGACGGGGTCAGTCGCCCTCGGAGCGCTCCCCGGAGTCGGCCTCGGAGTCGGCTTCGGAGTCGGCCTCGGTCCTGGCGACCAGCGCCGCGTACGACAGCTGCAGGGCGTCCGCTCCGGCCAGGGCGGCGAGCGCGCCCATGGCGGTGCGCGTGGCGCGCGGCCAGATGAGCTGGCCGGCGGTCAGGGTCGAGACCACCCACACGCTCAGGCAGAACGGGCAGGTCAGCAGCTCACCAACGGCGTCCTTGCCGTCGTCGGCCCGGGCCTCCTCCTGCAGTTCGGCCGGACCCTGCGGGCCGACGTAGCGGGTGAAGGGAGCACGCAGCGGACTCGTCACCGACGCCTTGGTCAGCAGTCGGCTGAGCCGGAAGGCGGCCACCGACGTCAGCGCCACGTCCCAGGGCGCGGGGCGCTCGGGCACCGGCCGCCCCAGTACCCGTACCGCCGTCGCCCAGGCCGAGGTGTACACCCCGAATCCGACCACGGCCGCGAGGTAACCCTCGAGCGGCCGCTCGTGCCCCGCCGAGTAGTCCCGCTTCGTGCGGCGCAGAAATCCGTGCAGGCCCCGAGCCAGGCCGTTGTCAGTCACTGTGCCCATGAGCCGTCTCCGCTCCCGTCCCGCCCGCCCGGCGTCGGGTCCGCCCTCGCACGGGCCCCCCTCGCCCTCCCGTCTGCTCACCCTGGCCGTCCAGGCCCTTCCCCCGGTCATTGTTCGGGTCCTTCAGGTCCTGAGGAGCGGCCTTCCTCGTCCTCCTGATCGTGCCGACGCAGGCGGACCTCCAGATGACCGTCCACCATCCGGGTGTCGAAGGCGGGCTGCGGCGCGGTGGCCGGCCCGCGGACGTTCCAGCCGTCCGAGAGCCTGAACACGCTGCCGTGCCACGGGCATTCGACGCACCCGTCCGCGATCGCGCCCTCGGACAGGGGGCCGGACAGATGGCTGCACCGGTCGGCCAGCGCGTGGATCTCCCCGTCCGGCTGGTGCACCACCACGATCGGCACGTCGTCCACCATGCGCCGTACGGCCCGGCCCACGGGGAAGTCGGCCGCCCCGCCGACGCGGTGCCAGCCCTCGCCCACGAGGTGCGCGACCTCCTCCGCGTGGTTGGCGCCGGACGCCTGACGGTAGGCCAGATGGCCGCCGAGCATCCCGCCGACTCCCACCGCCGTCAGCCCCAGGAACCCCAGGGTGCGCCCCGCCGCCGTGCGCCCCCTGAGCCGGCAGGCGAGGGAGGCCGCGTACAGGCCGACGGCCGTCGTGTTGGCCACGGCGTGCACCAGCCCGACCCGCTGCTGCTCGTGGTGCAGTTCCGCCCAGTCGGCCGCGCCGGTCAGCGCGGCGGGCGCGGCCGCCGCCAGTCCGACGCCCACCAGGACGTCCGCGCCACGGGTGCGGCCGGGCAACAGGTCCAGCACCGCCGCCGACAGCCAGCTGCCGACGGGCACCTGCACCAGCAGCGGGTGCACCGGATGCCCCAGCCACGTGCCGTGGAGCACGTCCCGGCCGCGTCCCAGCGGCAGGGCGCGGACGCGCGCGGCGAGCGCGTCTATCACCGTGTCCGCCCGGGGATCCCGTTCGAGGCGGTCGAGCAGCCGCAGGGCCCGGTTCTGTCCTGTGCGGGGGCGAGGAGACGTAGTGCTCATGGGCAGCCGAGTCCCCCTCAGGGCCTCCGACAAACGAACCGGCGGACCGCACCGTGAACCACGTGGTCGGCGTCGCACCACCCGCAGCGAACGCACCGACGCCTCGGCCCCGCCCGGGATCGGAACGCCTGCTCCGCGGTCATGGCGTGCCCTCCGTTCGGGGCCCGGTCGTTGGTCACGCGGACGCAGGACGCAGGACCGGTACCGGGTCGGGGCGGGTCGGGTCGGGTCGGGGGCCCTCCTTCCGGGGGCAGCCCTCTCCCCGTCGCTCCGCTCCCGAGTGCCCGACGCCTGCCGCTCCCCACGCCGTCGCCCCGCCCTGCCCGGGCGATCGCCGGGGCGGTCACCGCGCGTCGTGAGGACGGTCACTGGACGGAACGAAGTCGTGGTCGGCAGGTGCGTAGCGCCTCTCGTGTGGCACTTGCTTCTCATGGAGTGGATGCGAATGGCGACCCGGTCGGTCCGGCGCGTCGCCGGCACGGTCGTGTCGGCGACGCGCCGGGCATGCACGGGACCGGGCCGTGAACGGGATCTGGTGGTGCAGGCGAGCAAGGCGGCACTGGCCGCCTGGCTGGCGTGGGCGGTCGTGGGCTGGTGGCTGGCGGCGCCGATGGCCTTCGTGGCGCCCTGGGTCGCGGTCGTGCTGGTGGAGTCGACGGTCTACCGGTCGGTCGCGCACGGGCTGCAGCAGCTCGCGGCGATCGCGGTGGGGACGGCGGTGGCGACGGGGGTGGCGCTGCTGCTGAACAGCACGATGATCACGATGGCCCTGGTCCTGCCGGCCGTGCTGCTGCTGGGACAGTGGCGGCGCCTGGGGAGCCAGGGCGTCTACGCCGCCACCGGTGCTCTCTTCGTGCTGACCAGTGGTCCGGTGACGGTCGCCGCGTCGGCCGCGCGCATCGCGGAGGCGGTCTTCGGCGCGGTGGTCGGCGTGGCGGTCAACGTGCTGATCCGGCCTCCGGTGTACCTGCGCGACGCGCGCGCCGCGCTGGAGGACGCGGCCGGTGAGGCGCGGGAGATCCTCGACGCGGTGGCCGACGGCCTGGCCGACGGCGAGTGGGACGGTCTGCCGGTGGGGGAATGGCACGAGCGCGCCCTGCGTCTGGGCCGCCTGGTCGACCAGGCCCGGTCGGCGATCGGCTGGAGCCGGGAGAGCATGCGCGCCAACCCGCGGGGGCGCCGCACCCGACCGCATCTCCCGGCTGACGAGGCGTACTCCGACGTGCTGGGCGTGCTCGACTACATCGCCCTGCACACGGCGGGCGTGACCCGGACCGTGCGGGAGATCGCGGAGAGCGGGAGGGCGGCCCGGCCTGCCCCGGAACTCACCAAGGCGTACGCCGAGTTCCTGCGCGACACCGCGCGTGCCGTCCGGCTGTACGGCCGGACCCTGGCCGCCCCGGGTCTCCCGGACGGACACGACGACGCCGCGGCGGAGGAACTGCACGAGGCGGTCACGAAGCTGCAGCGCACGCTCGACGAGTTCCGCCAGGGCCTGCCGGGGGCCGTGCCCGACGATCCGGACGCGCTGGTGACCTACGGAACGCTGCTGGCCCAGGCACACCGCCTGGCCGATCTGCTCGCCCAGGACTGACACACCCGCCGCGGCCCTGCTCACCGGCGAGCTGGAACGGGCGGTCTTCGAGGCGCGCAGGAACGTGGCGGACTCCCGACGGCGTTCACGGGGGCGCGAGGACACGGGGCCACGGGGCCACGGGGCCACGGGGCCACGGACGCCCCCCGTGGCACTGCTGCGGGAGCACGACGCCCTGACACGCCGACCGTCATACCGGCCGGCACGCCGACCGGCTCAGAGCCTCGACGCAGCGGGCCGGACGAGGGTCGGTATGCTCGCCGCCATGTCCACGGCAGCCGCGTCCGGCCGCCCCGCGGACGGCATCCGCGTGAGCCGTCCGACCACCCCGAGAGCAGCGAGACGAGCACCGTGACCAGCTACGACTACGAGAAGGACGGCGCGGCCATCTACCGCCGGTCCTTCGCCACCATCCGTGCGGAGGCGGACCTCGCGGGCCTCCCCGCCGACGTCGGCCAGGTAGCGGTCCGGATGATCCACGCCTGCGGAATGGTCGATCTCGTCCGCGACCTCGCCTACACGCCCGGCGTGGTGGCCCGCGCCCGTGAGGCCCTGCGGGCCGGCGCGCCGGTCTTCACGGACGTCCAGATGGTGGCCAGCGGGGTGACGCGCAGGCGGCTGCCCGCCGGCAACGACGTGCTCTGCACCCTGTCCGAACCGGCCGTCCCCGAACTGGCGGCGCGCCTCGGCACCACGCGCAGCGCCGCCGCGCTGGAGCTGTGGCGGGACCGGCTGGCGGGTTCGGTCGTCGCCGTCGGCAACGCGCCGACCGCCCTCTTCCGTCTCCTGGAAATGATCGAGGAGGGTGCGCCCAGGCCCGCCGCCGTGATCGGCGTGCCGGTCGGGTTCGTGGGGGCGGCCGAGTCCAAGGAGGCTCTGGTCGCCAACCCGTCCGGGCTGGAGTACCTGGTGGTGCGCGGACGCCGGGGAGGCAGCGCCATCGCCGCCGCGGCACTGAACGCGCTCGCGAGCGAGGAGGAGTGAGCGCCGGGACCGGGTGAACCGTCGGCCAGGGGCGTCGGACGACGAGACCCGGCGGCGGGACGGCGGACGAGGTGACCCTCGGCGGCTGGCCGGGGGGCGGGCCGGGGGGGGACGGAACCCCGCGCAACGTTGCGGTGAGAACGCGCTCGGACCGGTTCCGTCCGGCTTGTCACCTTGTTACGTAACGTGTTTCCGCCTGGTCAGTCCGTCGGCGCCGTCACAGAAACTCCCGCGGAAACCGCACTGCTCCAGGCGTGCTCCGGCCCAGGCGTGCTTCGATCCAGCGAGCCGCCTCCTGCGGATCCGGCACGACGGGGACGTCCGCAGGCGCCGGCGGTCTGCGCACCACCACCACGGGCAGCCCCGCCTCTCGGGCGGCGGTCAGCTTCGGCGCGGTGGCAGCACCCCCGCTGTCCTTGGTCACCAGCACCTCGACGCGATGACGACGCAGCAGCTCGCGCTCCCCGTCGAGGGTGAAGGGGCCCCGGTCGAGCAGCACCTCCATGGCGGACGGACAGGGCGGCTCGGGCGCTTCGACCGACCGCGCCAGGAACCACAGGCCGTCCAGACCGGCGAAAGCCGCCAGACCCATGCGTCCCGTGGTGAGGAAGACCCGTCGCCCGAGCGCCGGCAGCAGCGCGGCGGCCTCCGCCGTCGACTTCGCCTCGTACCAGCGATCGCCCTCGACGGGCGCCCAGCCGGGGCGGCGCAGCGCGAGCAGCGGGACCCCCGCCGAGGCGGCGGCCTCGGCCGCGTGGAAACCGATGGTCGCGGCGAAGGGATGGGTGGCGTCGACTATCGCGTCGACCGCGTGCTCGCGCAGCCACGCCCTGAGCCCGTCGACGCCGCCGAACCCGCCCACGCGGACCTCGCCCGGCGGCAGCCTCGGAGCGGCCACCCGTCCCGCGAGTGAGCTGGTCACCTTGAGGTCCGGCGTGCCGCACAGCAGTTCAGCGAGCCGGCGGGCCTCCGCGGTCCCGCCGAGTATCAGTACGTGCACGAGAGTCCGGGTCCCATCATGAGCGGCGGCGGGTCGGGGCGACGCGCGGGGCAGAACGAGGGATGAGGCGCGACGAGGGTGAGGCGGGACGAGGGTGAGGCGAGGACGTACGAGGGTTGGCGCGTGGACGGTCCGAGCGCCCCACTCAAGCACACCGGCCCACGGACCGCCGCCCAGGCTCCGGGCTTCCGGGGTTCCAGGGATTTCTGTGTTGCCCGGGCTCCGTGGGCCGTGGGCCGGGGTCCGTGGGCCGGGTTTCTGGGTCCGCCGGCCGTTACCGGGCGTTCACGCCACGTCGCTCTCCGGGGAAACAAGCGGTTCCTAGCGTGTCCGCTCATGGATTCGACGCTGTATACGCATCCCGGCACGGCCCAGGATCCCGCTCGGGCGACCGCCCAGCCGCCCCGCCCGGACATGCGGCGACGTCTGCGCCTTCGCTGCGCGCCGCGGTCTGCGCCGAGTTACGGGCGGGCGTCCTCTACGGCGGGTCCGGGCCCCGTGAGCGGCTCACCGAGACCTGGCCGGCCGCACGGTTCGGGGTCTCCCGGACGCCCGTGCGCGAGGCGCTTGCGCGGCCGGCCTCCCACGAGTTGATCGAGTCGCCGTCCGTCCGGCACGATCCCGCCGTCGTCGAGGCGGAGTGGGAGCGCCGGTACGCGGGGCGAACGGCCCCCCGCCGCGGACCAGCGCTTTTCGTCGAGGACGAGCGTTTCCACGCCGTGCTCTCCCGCGCATCCGGCGATCCGGCGCTCACGGACGCCATGGCGAAGCACGACTCCCTCACCCGCGACCGGATCCGGGTCCGGGTCCGGGTCCGGGCGACCGTCGCCGAGCACATCCGGATCGACGCTGCACGCCCACGTCGGCGACCCGATGGCCGTGGTCCTGGAACGCGCCCGGCGTGCCCTGACGCAGATGCTCTGCACTCCAACCGCCTGTGAGACGTCCGGGGCGACTCAGGGATGCAGGTTCCCCGACGACGCCCCTGACGCCCCGGAGGCCCCGGACGCACCGACTCCCGGACCCACCCGACTTCCCGGACGCCCCGGGTCCGCGAACCCGCCCCCCGGCTGCCGACGACGCCGACCGGGAGCGCCCCACCGCTCGCCTCCCCGAAGGGCTGACCATGAGCGCCACTCAGACACCGCAGCCGCCGCGGTCACCGAAGGCCGCCACCGCGCCGCACTCCCACTCCCCCGCCAGTCAGGCGACGAAGGAGACCCTGGAGGACTACACCCTCCGCTTCGCGCCCCGCAGTTACCGCCGCTGGACGCCGATGGTCGTGGCGACCACCGCCCTGGGCGGCATCGCGTACATGGCCGACTTCTCCATCGGCGCCGGCATCGGTCTCGCCCACGGCACCGGCAACGCGCTCGTCGCGATCGCCGTCGCCGCCGTCGTCATCTTCGTCACCGGTTTCCCGCTCGCGTACTACGGCGCCCGCTACAACATCGACCTCGACCTGATCACCCGCGGTTCCGGCTTCGGCTACTACGGCTCGGTGCTGACCAGCGTCATCTTCGCCAGCTTCACCTTCATCTTCTTCGCCCTCGAAGGCTCGATCATGGCCCAGGGCCTGAAACTCGGCCTCGGGCTGCCGCTGTGGCTCGGCTACCTGACCTCCACGCTGATGGTGATCCCGCTGGTGATCTACGGCATGAAGGCGCTCAGCAAGCTCCAGGTGTGGACGACGCCGATCTGGCTGCTGCTGATGGTCGCGCCGCTGGTCTACCTCGTCGCCACCGACCCCGGCACGGTCGACCGGTTCCTCGCCTACGCGGGCACGGACGGCGACGGCGGCGTCGACACCGCTTCCGTGCTGCTCGGTGCGGGCGTGTGTCTCTCCCTCATCGCGCAGATCGGCGAACAGATCGACTACCTGCGCTTCATGCCGCCGAAGACCGAGGCGAACAAGCGCACCTGGTGGACGGCCGTGATCATGGCCGGTCCCGGCTGGGTGGTGCTCGGCGCGCTGAAGCAGGCCATCGGCGTCTTCCTCGCCGTGTACATCCTGGCCGAGGTGGGCCCGGCCGCGGCCACCGAGCCCATCCAGCAGTTCCGTGGGGCCTTCGACGCGATGATGCCGTCCTGGCTGGTCGTCCCGCTGGCCGTGGCCCTCGTCGTGATCAGCCAGATCAAGATCAACGTGACGAACGCGTACTCCGGATCGCTGGCGTGGACGAACTCCTTCACCCGCGTCACCCGGCACTACCCCGGCCGCCTGGTCTTCGTCCTGGTCAACCTGGGCTTCGCGCTCGCCCTGATGGAAGCCGACATGTTCAGCTTCCTCAACGACATCCTCGGCTTCTACTCGAACTGCGCGATCGCCTGGGTCGTCACCGTCGCCACCGACATCGGCGTGAACAAGTACCTGCTCAAACTGTCCCCGCTCGCGCCCGAGTTCCGCCGGGGCATGCTGTACGCGGTCAACCCGGTCGGCGTCGTCGCCTTCCTGGCCGCGTCCGGACTGTCCATCGCGATGTACTTCCACGCCCTCGGCGACATCCTCCAGCCGTACTCCCCCGTCGCCGCCGCCGTCATCGCGTTCGTCCTCACCCCGCTGATGGCCGTCGTCACCAAGGGCAGGTACTACCTGCGCCGCGCGGACGACGGCATCGCGGAGCCGCTGCTCGACGCGGAGGGAAACCCCAGCGCGACGACGTACGACTGCCACGTCTGCCACCTGCCCTACGAGCGTCCCGACGTGGCCGCCTGCCGGACGCACGACGCGTCGGTCTGCTCGCTGTGTCTGAGCACGGACGCGGTGGGCGACCACGTGCTGCCCGCCGGGCCTACGAACGTCTGAACCCGGGGCCGGGCGGCGGGACTCGGCCCCGCCGCCCGGCCTGGAGCGCGCCGCGCCCGTGGTAGCTTGCCGACGCCGGTCGCACCCATGTACGTACATGCGGGCGCAGGCGCCGCCCCTCGACCGTCCTCACCGGTCATCGGCGATCGGCAGCCGGCCACGAACTCGCGGCCGGGAACCACGCGCCCTGGCACGCACCTGGAGGAGCACCCGTGACGAGCCGTGTCACCTTCGTCTCGCCCGCCATGAACGCATCGCTGCGGCAGGCCCGTTTCGACGACGGAGGCTCGATCGACGCGGGTGGGGAGGCGCGAGCCCGGGCGGTGGCCGGCGCGCTGCCCACGGGCGTGCGTGTCGTGACGTCGCCCACCGTGCGCTGCCGGGAGACGGCCGCCGCGCTCGGCCTCGACGCGGTCCGGGTGACGGGACCGGCTGCGTCGGCAACGGAACCGGCCGAGCCCGTGCAGCCCGTGGAACCGGCGGAGTTGGCCGGGCTGGACGTGGGGCGCTGGCGGGGGCTGACCCTCGCCGAGGTCGGCGCCGCCGAGCCGGAGGCGGTGGCACGCTGGCTGGCCGATCCCGGATCCGCGCCGCACGGCGGGGAGTCCGTCGAGGACCTGTGTGCGCGGGTGGCCCGCTGGCTGGAGTCGTCGTCGAGGGCGGACGGCCGCACCCTCGCCGTGGTCGAACCGGAGATCGTGCGCGCGGCGGTCGTCCATGTGCTGGGAACACCCGCGGCAGCCTTCTGGCGGCTCGACGTGCCGCCGCTCACGGCCACCTCGATCAGCGGGCGCGGCGGTCGCTGGAACCTGCGGCTCGGACATCCGCCGGACTCGCCCGAGGCCTCCCCCGAAGGATCATGACGTCACGTCACATCACGTCAGGTCACGTCACGTCACGTCACGTCACGTCACAGTCGACGCGGGCGCTGTCACCGCCCGTCGTCTCGATGAGGGCCGGGTGGACGACGGCCGGGTGGACGACGGTCGTGTCGACGACGGCTCCGTGGTCCGGGTCGGCGCCGCCCGGACAACGAGCGAGGGCCCGCGGACGGATCCGCGGGCCCTCGCACCGTGTCGGCTCACCAAACAAGTCGTCTGCCGGCAGGTTCAGTTCGGGGCGGCCGCCGTCGTCGTCGCGCCCGTGGACGTCGTCGCCGGACGGGGATTCAGCAGCCGCTCGGCCAGTTCGCCGAAGCCGAGGCCGAAGGCCGCCCACATCGCCACCTGAATGGCGAGCGAGGAGAGGCGGAACCGCCACAGCAGCGTGGCCGGGAAGTCTGCCGGCACCTCGTTGACGGCGGGCAGGAACCCGTACGCCAGCCCGATCACGAGGACGAAGCCGACGACGGCGACCACCGTGGCGTTCCACGCGCCGAGCCTCGGTGCGAGGCGCTTGCCGGCGATCACCGCGGCGACCGCGAGGAGCACGCCGAGCACCATCATCAGGAAGTACAGGGTGGTGCGCTTGGCGATGGTGTCGTGGTCGCCGACGGCCGGCGGATTGGCCGGGTACTTGAGGAACGGCACGACGTACACGGTGAGCAGTGCGGCCCCGGACAGCAGCAGCGCCGTGGCCCGCGGGCCGAAGCGTCCGACGCGGCCCAGGGCGAAGCAGTAGGCCAGCGCGGCGATGCCGCCGAAGGCCACCCCGTAGACCAGGACGCCGGTGGTCAGACCGGCGGTGGACTGCAGGCTGCGGGAGACGAGTTCGACCTCGTGCTCGTGCGCGGGGGCGTGGGACGCCTCGAAGCCGATCGCGCCGTCGACGTTCGGCTCGCCGAGGAAGTACGCCACGACCAGGGCGAGCACGCCGGCCCCCAGGCCGGCGAGCATGCCCCGGACGAGCAGGTTTCTTACCGTTGCGGAATTCATGCGGGTGCGGCGCCCCTCGTCAGTGGCAGGGGAAGCCGAGCAGGTGACGGGCGTCGTGCACCCACTCGTGGACGCCCTCGCCGGAGACGACGGACGTGGCGCCCTGCTCGGCGCCGACGAAGTAGAGCAGGACCAGCATCAGGACGCCGAAGAAGACCGCCCAGGGGGCGATGTCCTTCAGCGGCAGCTTGGCGGGTACGACAGGGGTGGTGGCGGTCGGCTGGGCGACGTGCTGCGCCATGGCAGGGTCTCCTCTGGGAGTTCGCGTCCCATCTCGGTGGTGCACAGGACGACGGCCCCGGGTCTGACTCGCGATGCGCCCCCCGTTTCAGGGCGACGCATCGATCACAGTGGCGCGACCGTGCCGGATTTCCACCGGCTTCCGTGGTGCCGTCGTCGATATCAGAGTGACGGTACCGTGTGTCGCGTCCATGGCCAATACCGCCTCACCTGGCGTGACGCCGCTCTCGGCCGTCGCGTGGCCCGGATCACCCCTCGCCGACCGGCCCGCGCATGCCGAAGAGGGCCGGGTGCGCTGTCGGCGTCCGCCGGCCGACGGGGCGCCGCACAAGGGTCCGCGCCCCGGCCCGCCCCGCCGGGATCCACTGGTGGGTCCGGGCGGCCGGTGCCAGAGTCTGGGCCATGGCCATAGACGTCGCGGCCCTCCGGGCCCACTTCCCCTCCCTCGCGCAAGGGTTCGCCTTCTTCGACGGCCCGGGCGGGACGCAGACCCCCGCGCCGGTCGCCGAGGCGATCGTGCGGACCATGACCGGTCCGCTGTCCAACCGCGGGACGGTCAGCGCGTCCGAGCGCAACGCCGAGCGGGCCGTCGCCGCGTTCCGGGCCGCGTACGCGGACCTGCTGGGCGTGCCGGCCAACGGCATCGTGCACGGGCGCAGCGCCACACAGCTCACCTACGACTTCTCACGGCACCTGGCCAAGGACTGGCGGGCGGGCGACGAGATCGTCCTGAGCCGGCTGGACCACGACGCGAACGTGCGGCCGTGGATCCAGGCGGCACGACGCGCCGGGGTCGTCGTCCGCTGGATCGAGATCGACGACGCGACCACCGAACTCG
The DNA here is from genome assembly GCF_001746365.1 of Streptomyces sp. LUP30. Lineage (GTDB taxonomy): Bacteria > Actinomycetota > Actinomycetes > Streptomycetales > Streptomycetaceae > Streptomyces. Next base: position 116,815 of record NZ_MJAJ01000019.1, on the reverse strand, counting down.
ACCTCGACTCCTACGAGCGGGCGCTGTCGCCCCGGACGCGGCTGGTCGCGGTGACGGCGGCCTCGAACGTGCTGGGCACCCTGCCGCCCGTGCGCCGCATCGCCGACCGGGCCCACGAGGTCGGCGCCCTGGTCCACGTGGACGGCGTGCACTACGCCGCGCACCACCTCGTGGACGTGCCGGCACTGGGGGCCGACCTGTTCGTCTGCTCGCCGTACAAGTTCCTCGGACCGCACTGCGGCGTGCTCGCCGGCTCGCCGGACCTCCTCGAAACCCTCGCGCCGGACAAGCTGCTGCCGTCCACCGACACCGTGCCGGAGCGCTTCGAGTTCGGGACCCTGCCCTACGAGATCCTGGCGGGCGCCACCGCCGCCGTGGACTTCCTGGCTGCGATGGACCCCGGCGACGCGCTGGACCCGGACGACGAGGGGAAGGGAGCCGTGCGGGACGCCGCGGAGCCGGGCGCCTCCCGCAGGCAGCGGCTGAGGCGGTCGCTGCGGTCCCTGCACGCCCACGAGAACGCGCTGCGCGCCAGGATGGAGGAGGGGCTGCGCGCGCTGGGCGACGCCGTCACCGTCCACTGCAAGGCGGCGGACCGTACCCCCACCGTCCTGATGACCCTGGAGGGCCGGGACGCGCGGGAGGCGCAGGCGCACCTGGCGGCGCGCGCAGTGGTGGCGCCGGCGGGCTCCTTCTACGCCCACGAGGTGTTCGCCGCGCTGAAGTTGCCGGACCCGTCGCTGCGGGTGGGGCTCGCGCCCTACAACGACGCCGAGGACGTCGACCGACTGCTCGACGGACTGTCCACGTTCGTGCCCACGGCCGTGTGAACGGTTCGGTGCGCCGCGACGCACGCCGTTCCCCAGACTTGTACCGTTCGTTTTCTTGAATGGTTCGTGTTTATGCCGTAGGTTCGACGTCATGACAGCCCCCCGTACACCGACCACCGCCGAGGAGCTGCGCGGTGTCGGCCTGCGGGTGACGGCCGCCCGTGTCGCGCTGCTCGAGACCGTCCGTGAGGGCGACCACCTGGACGTCGAGGCGATCGCCTCCGGCGTCCGTGACCGCGTGGGCCACATCTCCGTGCAGGCCGTGTACGAGGCCCTGCACGCGCTGACCACGGCGGGCCTGGTGCGCCGCCTGGAGCCGCCGGGCAGCCCGGCCCGCTTCGAGGGACGCGTCGGCGACAACCACCACCACCTCGTGTGCCGCTCGTGCGGCGTCGTCGCCGACGTCGACTGCGCGGTCGGTCACGCCCCCTGTCTGACCGCCGTCGACGACCGCGGCTTCGCCATAGACGAGGCCGAGGTCATCTACTGGGGCCTGTGCCCCGACTGTTCGCCCGCCCGCAGCACGTGACCACCCGCAGCGTCCCGACCTGCGGTTTCGTGAGCATGTGATCCGACCAGTCCAGAAGGATTCCCCCATGACCGAGAACCATGACGCGATCGTGACCGAACAGAAGGCGTCGGAGGCAGGTGGCTGCCCGGTCGCACACGACCGCGCCCTGCACCCGACCCAGGGCGGCGGAAACCGCCAGTGGTGGCCGGAGCGGCTCAACCTGAAGATCCTCGCGAAGAACCCGGCCGTGGCGAACCCGCTCGGCGAGGACTTCGACTACGCCGCGGCGTTCGAGGCGCTCGACCTGGCCGCCGTGAAGCAGGACATCGCCGAGGTGCTCACCACCTCGCAGGACTGGTGGCCCGCCGACTTCGGCAACTACGGCCCGCTGATGATCCGCATGGCCTGGCACAGCGCGGGCACCTACCGCATCAGCGACGGCCGCGGCGGCGCCGGCGCCGGGCAGCAGCGCTTCGCCCCGCTCAACAGCTGGCCGGACAACGCCAACCTGGACAAGGCCCGCCGTCTGCTGTGGCCGGTCAAGAAGAAGTACGGCCAGTCCATCTCGTGGGCCGACCTCATGATCCTCACCGGCAACGTCGCTCTGGAGCAGATGGGCTTCACCACCTTCGGCTTCGCCGGCGGCCGCGAGGACGTCTGGGAGGCGGAGGAGGACGTCTACTGGGGTCCCGAGACCACCTGGCTCGACGACCAGCGCTACAGCGGCGACCGTGAGCTGGAGAACCCGCTCGGCGCCGTCCAGATGGGCCTCATCTACGTCAACCCCGAGGGCCCCAACGGCAACCCGGACCCGCTGGCCTCGGCCCGCGACATCCGCGAGACGTTCCGCCGGATGGCGATGAACGACGAGGAGACGGTCGCCCTGATCGCGGGCGGTCACACCTTCGGCAAGACGCACGGCGCGGGCCCCGCGGACCACGTCGGCGACGACCCCGAGGCCGCCTCGCTGGCCGAGCAGGGCCTCGGCTGGAAGAGCAGCTTCGGCACCGGCAAGGGCGGCGACACCATCACCAGCGGTCTGGAGGTCACCTGGACCTCTACGCCGACGCAGTGGAGCAACGGCTTCTTCGACAACCTCTTCGGCTTCGAGTGGGAGCTGACCGAGAGCCCGGCCGGCGCAAAGCAGTGGGTCGCCAAGGACGGCGCGGGCGCCGGCACCGTCCCCGACGCGCACGACCCGTCCAAGCGTCACGCCCCGACGATGCTGACGACCGACCTGGCGCTGCGCTTCGACCCGGTCTACGAGCAGATCTCGCGTCGCTTCCACGAGAACCCCGACCAGTTCGCGGACGCCTTCGCCCGCGCCTGGTACAAGCTGACCCACCGCGACATGGGCCCGAAGTCCCTGTACCTCGGCCCTGAGGTCCCGGCGGAGACCCTGCTGTGGCAGGACCCGCTGCCGCAGGCCGAGGGCGAGACGATCGACGCCGAGGACATCGCGGCCCTCAAGGTCAAGCTCCTCGCCTCCGGGCTGAGCGTCTCTCAGCTGGTGTCCACCGCCTGGGCGTCGGCGTCCAGCTTCCGCGGCAGCGACAAGCGCGGCGGCGCCAACGGCGCCCGCATCCGCCTGGAGCCGCAGCGTGGCTGGGAGGTCAACAACCCGGACGAGCTGGCCCAGGTGCTGCGCGTACTGGAGGGCGTCCAGGCGGAGTTCAACTCCGGCGCGAAGAAGGTCTCCCTGGCCGACCTGATCGTCCTCGGCGGCGCCGCCGCCGTCGAGAAGGCCGCCAAGGACGCGGGCCACGACGTGGAGGTCCCGTTCACGCCGGGCCGGGTCGACGCCTCGCAGGAGCAGACGGACGTCGAGTCGTTCGCCGCGCTCGAGCCGACCGCCGACGGGTTCCGCAACTACGTCGGCAAGGGCAACCGCCTGCCGGCCGAGTTCCTGCTGCTCGACAAGGCGAACCTGCTGAACCTGAGCGCGCCCGAGACGACCGTCCTCGTCGGCGGCCTGCGCGTGCTGGGCGCGAACCACGCCCAGTCCTCGCACGGCGTCTTCACCGACACCCCCGGCACGCTGACGAACGACTTCTTCGTCAACCTGCTCGACCTCGGCACGACCTGGTCGTCGACGTCCGCGGACCAGACCCTCTTCGAGGGCCGGGACGCCGCCACCGGCCAGGTCAAGTGGACCGGCACCCGCGCCGACCTGGTCTTCGGCTCGAACTCCGAGCTGCGCGCCCTCGCGGAGGTCTACGCCGGCGACGACGCGAAGGAGAAGTTCGTGAAGGACTTCGTCGCGGCCTGGGTCAAGGTCTCCGAACTGGACCGGTTCGACCTCGTCTGATCCGATCCCGGCGCACCTGCCGCCCGCACCACCAGCACCGGACACCCGGGGCGTCCAGCTCGGTCCACAGGGCCGAGCCGGGCGCCCCGGCGCGTTGCACGACTGTCCAAACCATTGACCAGGACATGCGCACCCCTTATCTTCTGGCCGAAGTTACGAACCTCGTTCGACATGACGAACAAGGTTGAACGGGCTGCTGCACGGACAAGGGACGGTCCCGTATGCCTCGGATGTACCACCGCAGATCCCCGCTCGCCTGCGTGTCGGCACTCCTTGTCGCCCTGATCGCCCTGGTCGCCCTGGTCACGGCGACCCAGCCGGTGTCCGCGGCCGACGGCCGCCCGTACACCAACCCGTTGAAGTCGGCCAAGGGCGCCGACCCCTGGCTGGAGTACTACGACGGCGACTACTACCTGATCACCACGACGTTCACGGGCGTCCTCGGCATGCGCAAGTCGCCCACGCTCGCGGGACTCGCCACCGCGCCCACCGTGCAGGTCTGGTCGGACACCACCGCGACCCGCAACACCAACATCTGGGCGCCGGAGATCCACCGCTTCGACGGCCGCTGGTACCTGTACTACTCGGCCGGTCAGGGCGGCACCGCCTGCTGCGACTCCCAGCGCACCCATGTCCTGGAGAGCGCGGGCGCCGACCCGCTCGGCCCGTACACCTACAAGGGCTCCCTCACCGGCTCCGACCTCACGCCCGGCGGCTGGCTGATCGACGCCAGCGTGCTGCAGGCGAACGGAAAGCTGTTCCTCGTCGGAAGCGGTTCCGTGAACGGGAGCAGACAGAGCCTGGTCATCGCCCCGATGAGCAACCCGTACACCCTGTCCAGCAACACGTTCACCGTCATTTCCAGCCCCACACTGAGCTGGGAGACCTCGGGCGCACCGGTCAACGAGGGTCCTGAGCCGCTCTACCACGGCGGACGTACGTTTCTCACGTTCTCCGCGAGTTACTGCCAGACCGCGGACTACAAGCTCGGCCTGCTGGAACTGACCGGCCCGGACCCGCTCAGCCCCACGTCCTGGACCAAGAAACAGACACCCGTGTTCCAGCGCAACGACACGGCCGGCGTCTACGGACCGGGCCACAACGGCTTCTTCACCTCACCCGACGGCACCGAGAACTGGATCGTCTACCACGCCGACTCCTCCGCGAGCGGCGGCTGCGGCAACGGCCGGACGACCCGCGCCCAGAAGTTCACCTGGAACGCCGACGGCACACCGGACTTCGGCGCCCCGGTCGCGCTCGGCACGGCACTCCCCGGCCCGTCCGGCGAGACGGCGACGACCCCGACGTCGTACACCCTCGTCAACCGCAACAGCGGCAAGTGCCTCGACGTGTCCGGCGGTTCGACCGCCGACGGCGCGAACATCCTCCAGTGGACCTGCAACGGCGGGGCCGACCAGAAGTGGCGGATCGAGGACCGGGGCGACGACACCAGCCGCCTGGTGAACGTGGCCACCGGCGGGGTGATGGACACCGCCGACTGCTCCACCGCGGACGGTGCCGACCTACGCCAGTGGCCATGGCTGAACAACGCCTGCCAGCGCTTCCGCCTCGTCTTCACCGCGAGCGGCGACTACGTCCGCCTCGTGGGCGAGAACAGCGCGAAAGTCGCCGACGTGGCGAACTGCGCAACCGCCGACGGCGCCGACGTACGGCAGTGGACCTGGCTGAACAACACCTGCCAGCAGTGGCGCCTCGTGCCCACCACCTGAACCCCGCACCCCTTCCCCCCTGGAGAACCCCCTTGAGACGCAACGCCGTTCGGCTGATCCTGGCCGGCCTCGTCGCCCTCGCGGCCGTCCTCGCCTGCGTGGTCGCCCCCGCCCAGGCCGCCGTGCCCGACTCCCCCGCGGTGACGTACACCAACCCGATCGCCGAGAAGCGCGCCGACCCGCACATCTACAAGCACACAGACGGTTACTACTACTTCACCGCCACCGTCCCCGAGTACGACCGCATCGTGCTGCGCCGGGCGACGACCATCCAGGGCCTGTCCACGGCCCAGGAGGTCACCATCTGGACCAAGCACAGCAGCGGGGTCATGGGCGCCCACATCTGGGCACCGGAGATCCACTTCATCGACGGCAAGTGGTACGTGTACTTCGCCGCCGGCTCCACCAGCGACGTCTGGGCGATCCGGATGTACGTCCTCGAAGGCTCCGGCGCCAACCCCCTCACCGCGGCCTGGACCGAGAAGGGCCAGATCAAGACCACCTGGGAGAGCTTCTCCCTCGACTCCACCACGTTCGTCGTGAACGGCGTCCGCTATCTCGCCTGGGCCCAGCGCAACCCGTCGGAGGACAACAACACCAGCCTGTTCATCGCGAAGCTCGCCAACCCCTGGACGATCTCCGGCACTCCGGCGGAGATCTCACAGCCGACGCTGTCCTGGGAGACCGTGGGCTTCAAGGTCAACGAGGGTCCGGCGGTGATCCAGCACGGCGGCAAGGTGTTCATGACGTACTCAGCGAGCGCGACCGACGCCAACTACTGCCTGGGCATGCTGACCGCCTCCGCGACCGCCGACCTGACGAACCCCGCGTCCTGGTCGAAGGGCACGCAGCCGGTCTTCGGGACGAACGCCGCGACCTCGCAGTACGGGCCGGGCCACAACTCGTTCACCGTCTCCGAGGACGGCAGGTCCGACGTCCTCGTCTACCACGACCGCAGCTACCGGGACATCACCGGCGACCCACTGAACGACCCCAACCGCCGCACCCGTGTGCAGAAGGTGTACTGGAAGGCCGACGGCACGCCCGACTTCGGCATCCCGGTGGCCGACGGGGTGACCCCGAAGCGCTTCTCCTCCTACAACTACCCGGACCGGTTCATCCGCCACTGGGACTACCGCGCCCGCATCGAGGCGAACGTCAGCCCGCTCGCCGACTCGCAGTTCCGCGTGGTGACCGGGCTCGCCGGGACCGCAACAGTCTCCCTGGAGGCGACCAACTTCCCCGGCTACTACCTGCGTCAGAAGAACTCCGAGGTGTGGCTGGAGAAGAACGACGGCACCTCGGCCTTCGCCTCCGACGCGACGTTCTACCAGCGTGCCGGACTCGCCGACGCCGCGGGGATCTCGTACGAGTCGTACACCGGCGCGGGCCGCTACATCCGCCACTACAACTACCTGCTGTACGTGCAGACGCCGAGCACCACGACGGACAAGGGGGACGCGACGTTCTACGCCCAGTGAGGCGCCCGCCCTCCAGCGCCCGAGCGAGGCCTGCACCGCGGTGACGCCCTCGCCGCGCTGATGCCCTCATCGCGCTGAAGCCCTCGCCGCGCTGATGCCCGCGCGGTGCGGGCGGCATGACGGTGGCACGACGCCGAGACTATACATGGGGTGTATACCCTCTCTGTATAGTCTCGGCATGCCTTTTCCGACCAGCAAGACGAAGAACAAAGGGACCCGGTTGCGTGCCCTCGCCGTCTCGGCGGCGGCCGCCTGCCTGGCGGCCGCGGTCACGGGCTGCGCCGGCGCCGACACCACACTTCCGAGCAGCGCCCGCACCCGTCCCGGCGCCACCTCCCAGGCCACCCGCTACGGCGCGGTCGACTGCCGGGAGGTGAAGTGCATCGCCCTCACCTTCGACGCGGGCCCCAGCGAGAACTCCGCCCGGCTGCTGGACGTCCTGAAGGAGAAACAGGTTCCAGCAACCTTTTTCCTGCTGGGCAAGAGACACATCGAGAAGTACCCGGAGCTCGTCAGACGCATGGCGGCCGAGGGACACGAGGTGGCCAGCCACACCTGGGACCACAAGATCCTCACGCAGATCACACCGGAGGAGATACGCGAGGAACTCCGGCGTCCCAACGACGAGATAGAGCGCCTCACAGGTCGGCGCCCCACCCTGATGCGGCCGCCGCAGGGCCGCACGGACAAGACCGTGCACGAGATCTCCCGCGAACTGGGCCTCGCCGAGGTCCTGTGGACCGTGACCGCCAAGGACTACGCGACGACCGACTCCGCGCTCATCCGGCGCCGGGTCCTCGCACAGGCCGACCGGGACGGCATCATCCTGCTGCACGACCTCTACGACGGAACCGTGCCGGCCGTGCCCGGGATCATCGACGCGCTGAAAGAGCGCGGATTCGTCTTCGTGACGGTGCCCCAGTTGCTGGCGCCCGGGGAAGCGGTGCCGGGAGAGGTCTACCGCTGAAAGCCCGGTCCACCGCTGACGCCTGGCCTGCCGCCGAGGGCCCGGTTGCCGCCGAGGCCACGTCGGCAGTTGCGCATCCGTGGGTCGGAGGGTGTCGCCGCGTCCGCCCGCTCCGCGTGCCTACGATCACCGGGTGGTCATCTTCCAGCTCGAGCGCGCGGTACCGCTTTCTCCGGACGACGCCTGGCGTCGCCTCACGGAATGGTCCCGGCACGGCGACGTGGTACCGCTTACCCGTGTTTCCGTGCTGACTCCCCCTCCCACCCACGAGGGCACGGTCTTCGTGGCCCGGTCGGGCCTCGGCCCGCTGTCCTTCGACGACAGGATGGAGGTGACCGTGTGGCAGCCGCCGGCCCGCGACGAGCCCGGCCGCTGCCGACTGGAGAAACGCGGCCGGGTCGTCCTGGGCTGGGCGGAGATCGAGGTGCGGCCGGGACCGGGCGGACGGACCCACGTGTGCTGGCACGAGGAGCTCGACGTGCGTTTCCTGCCGTCCGTCTTCGACCCGCTCGTCGGGGCGACGGCGCGCTCGGTGTTCGGCCGGGCGGCCAACCGCCTCCTGCGCACCCCGTGACCGGGTCGGCCCCACCACCGTGTGAGGCCGAGGACATGACGACCGTGGACGAGACCGAGGCCCTCGCGGTGGACGCCCTGCGCGGGATGCGGAGCACTGCACGGGACACCGGCGGCGGTGGTCTCGGCTGGCCCGTCAGGCCCTCGGACCACGAGGTCGAGCCCACGCTCTACGACGGAACGGCCGGGGTGATACCCGTACTCCTCGAGGCCTGGCGGCACTTCGGCGACGACGCCTACGCCGACACCGCCCTGCGCGCCGCCCGCAGCCTCGCGGACGCCGTCGACGACCACCCCGACGACTCCCTGTACTTCGGCCTCACCGGCATCGCCCTCGTGCTGCGCACCGTGCACCGCGATCTCGGGTCGCCCGCGGCCGACGCCGCCGCGGACCGCGCCCTGGCACGGGTGCGCTCCCGTTTCGACGGGACGCGCTGGAGCGACCTCTTCGAGCTGATGGGCGGCAACGCGGGCATCGGCCTGGGCGCCCTGCTGTGCGGCGACGCCGAGTCCGCGCTCGCCGCGCTGGAACCGTACGCGCGCACGGCCGAGCCGACGGCGGCGGGCGTGACCTGGCAATGGTGCAGCGGCGCCGAGCCACGGCTGCACCACCTCGCGCACGGCGCTCTCGGCATCGCGTACGCGCTCACGGTCGTCGGAGCGGCGACGGCCCGCGAGGATCTCGTCGGCCTCGCACGGGCCGCGGTCGCGGAGGTCGTCTCCCGCGACGAGGCCGGACCGGAGGGTTTCCTCGTCCCGCACTCAGACCCGCAGCACCGCCCCGACGTCGTCGAGCGCCACAGCTACGGCTGGTGTCACGGCCCGACCGGCGACGCCCAGGTCTTCCGCATGCTGCGGCACGTCCTCGGCGAACCGTCCTGGTCGGACCTCGCCGACCGCTGCTGGCACACCGTGACCCGCTCCGGTCTGCCGCGCTGGATGCGACCCGGCTTCTGGGACACCAACGGCCGCTGCTGCGGAACCGCGGGCGTGCTGGCGCTGGCCTGCGACCGGATCGCCGAGCAGGGCGACTCCCCCGACTTCGCCCGGACCCTCGTCTCGGACCTCGCCTCCCGCGCGACGCGGGACGCCGACGACGCACGCTGGCACAACGTCGAACACCGGGCCGCCGCGAGCGAACTCGAGCCGCACACCGGGTGGGCCATGGGCAACGCCGGCATCGCACGCGAACTGCTGCGCCACGTCCGGTCGAGCAGGGGCGGCGACCCCCGCTACGCGTTCGCCTGGCCCGATCAGCCCGCCGTTCGCGTGACGGCGCCTCAGGCGACCGAGCCGATCCGCCCAGCCGACGAGGACGCCACGTCGTGATGGATCGGCGTGTGCGCGCCCGTGAGCGACACTCCGCTGCCGCCACGCCGCTCGGCGACGATCTCCGCCGCGATCGACAGCGCCGTCTCCTCCGGCGTACGCGCACCCAGATCGAGACCGATGGGTGACCGCAGTCGCGCCAACTCCAGCTCGGTGACGCCCACTTCACGCAGGCGACGGTTGCGGTCGAGGTGGGTGCGGCGCGACCCCATCGCGCCGACGTAGGCGACCGGCAGACGCAACGCCCGCTGCAGCAGCGGGACGTCGAACTTCGCGTCGTGGGTGAGGACGCACAGGACGGTCCGCGCGTCCACCCGCGTGTGCTCCAGGTACTCGTGCGGCCACTCGACGACGATCTCGTCGGCCTCGGGGAAACGGGCCGCGGTGGCGAAGACGGGGCGCGCGTCGCACACCGTCACGTGGTAGTTCAGGAACTTGCCGACCCGCACCAGCGCCGCCGCGAAGTCGATCGCCCCGAACACGATCATCCGCGGCGCGGGGACGGACGACTCCACCAGGACGGTGATCGGAGCGCCACAGCGTGAGCCCCGCTCGCCGATCTCCAGCGTGCCGGTGCGACCGGCGTCGAGAAACGCCCGCGCCTCGGCCGCGACCGTACGGTCCAGCTCGGGGTGGGCGCCGAAGCCGCCTTGGTAGAAACCGGTCTCGCAAGAACCGCGGCCGCGGGGACGGGCGTCGGGCGAGCGGCCGTCACGGTAACCGTTCTCGAACGGGCCGTCCCCTGCGCCGCCGCTTTCATGAACGCGTCCGTCGCGGAAACCGCTCTCGAAACGACCTGCCTCTCCGGAACGGCCCTCGGGAACGAGACCCTCACGGAAACCGCTCTCGAAACCGCCGCCCTCTCCGGGACCGCTCTCGTGCGCGTGCCGGTCCGGGAAACCGCTCTCGAAACGGCGGCCATCCGTGGAGGCGCCCCTGTGCGCAGGCCCGTCGCGGAAACCGCTCTCGAAACCGTCTCCCCCTCCCGAACCGCCCTTATGCGCAGGCCCGTCGCGGAAACCGCTCTCGAAACTGTTTCCCCCTCCCGAACCTTTCTCGAAACGCCCGCTACCTCCTCCGGAACCGCTTTCGAAACGCCCGCCCTCCGTGGAACCGTTTTCGAAAGACCGGCTGTCGAGGGAACCGCTGTCGGGAGCGCGGTCCGAACGGACGAGCAGCGCGCGGCCCACGAGGCCGGGCGGGCCGCTCACCACGCGCGCCAGGGCGGCCGCCGCGCCGGTCGCGGCGGCCTTGAGGGCGGCCGCGACCACCGGGCGGACCGGGTCGCCGGTCCGCACCGGTGTGACGAGGATGTCGATGATCCCGCCGCAGGTGAGGCCGACGGCGAAGGCGTCGTCGTCGCTGTAGCCGAAACGCTCCAGGACGGGCTCGCCGTCCTCCAGCGCCTGTCGGCACAGCTCGTAGACCGCGCCCTCCACACAGCCGCCCGAGACCGAGCCGATCGCCGTGCCGTCGGTGTCCACCGCGAGGGCGGCGCCCGGCCGGCGGGGCGCGCTGCCGCCGACGGCCACGACCGTGGCGACGGCGAAGTCACGGCCCTGTCCGACCCACCGGTCGAGCTCCTCGGCGATGTCCAGCATGTCTCGGTCTCCTTGATCGCGGTCCGGTGGAGGACGGGTGCCCGTCGAGCGGTGCGGCTAGTGCACGCCCAGCCAGCCCTCGATGGGGTGGAGGCAGAAGTAGACGAGGAAGATCACCGTCAGGCCCCACATGAAGGCGCCGATCTCCCGCGCCCTGCCCTGCGCCGCCTTGATGGCGACGTAGGAGATGACGCCCGCGGCGACACCGGTGGTGATGGTGTAGGTGAACGGCATCAGGACGACCGTCAGAAACACCGGGACAGCGGTTGCCCGATCGGCCCAGTCGACGTGCCGGGCGTTCATCAGCATCATCGCGCCGATGACGACCAGGGCGGCCGAGGCGACCTCCTGCGGGACGATCGCGGTGAGCGGCGTGAAGAACAGGCAGGCCGCGAAGAAGGTCCCGGTGACGACCGAGGCGAGGCCGGTGCGCGCTCCTTCGCCCACTCCGGTCGCCGATTCGATGAACACGGTCTGGCCCGAGCCGCCCGCCAGGCCGCCGATGGCTCCGCCGGCGCCGTCGATGAACAGCGCCTTGGACAGGCCCGGCATGCGGCCCTTGTCGTCGGCGAGCCCCGCCTCGGTGCCGACGCCGATGATGGTGGCCATCGCGTCGAAGAACCCGGCGAGGACGAGGGTGAAGACGATCATGCCGACGGTCATCGCGCCGACCTCGCCCCAGCCGCCGAACCGCACGTCCCCGAAGAGCGAGAAGTCGGGCATCGAGACGGCGCTGCCGTGCAGTTCGGGGGCGCCGCCCGCCCACTGCCCGGGGCCGACGACGCCGGCCGCGTTGAGGACCGCCGCGACGACCGTGCCGCCGACGATGCCGATGAGGATGGCGCCGGGGACGTTCCGGGCCTGGAGCATGAAGATCAGCAGCAGGGTGCCGGCGAACAACAGCACGGGCCAGCCCGCGAGTTCGCCCGCCGGGCCGAGGGTGACCGGGGTCGCCTTGCCCTGGTGCACGAAGCCGGACTTGTAGAAACCGATGAGCGCGATGAACAGGCCGATGCCCATGGTGATGCCGTGCTTGAGGGCGAGCGGGATCGCGTTCATGATCATCTCGCGCAGGCCGGTGACGACCAGCAGCATGATGACGACGCCGTACATCACGCACATGCCCATCGCCTGCGGCCAGGTCATCTGGGGAGCGACCTGGGAGGACAGCACCCCGGAGACGGACAGGCCGGCGGCGAGCGCGAGAGGCACCTTGCCGAAGAAGCCCATCAGCAACGTGGTGAAAGCGGCTGCGAAAGCGGTCGCGGTGATCAGGGCCTTCTGGCCGAGGGTGTCTCCGGCCGCGTCCTTGCCGGACAGGATCAGAGGGTTGAGCAGCAGGATGTACGCCATCGCCATGAAGGTGGTGACGCCGCCGCGCACTTCGCGGGCGACCGTGGAGCCCCGCCCGGATATGTGGAAGTACCTGTCGAGCCAGGACCGTCCGGCCGGGACGCGGGAGCCTTCGCCCGCGTCGTCGGCTGTGGTCCTCGGCTCCAGTGACTGCTGGGTCATGGGCCATCTCCCAAGGTTCATAGGGACACCCGCGTGGCGTCTGCGGCCGGGTGCGGGATTTGGGAATGGACGACCCGGGGGACGGCCCGAGACGAACAAGGGGGCCCGGGGGCGGAGGCCCCCGGGGAACTGCTGGTCGTGACTCCGGGAGGGGTCACGTTCCGGTGAGGTGCTCCGGACGTACGGGTGTGCGGTCGAGCTCCAGCCCGGTCGCGTTCCGGATCGCCGCCAGGACGGCCGGAGTGGACGACAGGGTGGGGGCCTCGCCGACGCCACGGAGCCCGTAGGGGGCGTGGTCGTCGGCGAGTTCGAGCACGTCGACCGGGATGGTCGGCGTGTCGAGGATCGTGGGGATCAGGTAGTCCGTGAAGGAGGGGTTCCTGACCTTCGCCGTCTTCGGGTCGACGATGATCTCCTCCATGACGGCCACGCCCAGACCCTGGGTCGTGCCGCCCTGGATCTGACCGATCACGGAAAGCGGATTCAGCGCCTTTCCGACGTCCTGTGCGCAGGCCAGCTCGATGACCTTCACCAGTCCCAGTTCGGTGTCGACCTCGACGACCGCGCGGTGCGCGGCGAAGGAGTACTGGACATGGCCGTTGCCCTGACCGGTGCGCAGATCGAAGGGCTCGGTCGGCCGGTGCCGCCACTGCGCCTCGACCTCGACGGCTTCGTCGCCGAGCACGTCGACGAGGTCGGCGAGCACCTCGCCGCCGTCGGTGACGACCTTGCCGCCTTCCAGGAGCAGTTCGGCGGTGGCCCAGGCCGGGTGCTGGGCGCCGAACCTGCGGCGGCCGACCTCCAGGACCTTCTCCCGCACCAGCTCGCAGGAGTTCTTGACCGCGCCGCCGGTGACGTACGTCTGCCGGGAGGCCGAGGTCGAACCGGCGCTGCCCACCTCCGTGTTGGCCGGGTGGATGGTCACCTGCGCGACGCCCAACTCGGTGCGGGCGATCTGCGCGTGGACGGTGACTCCGCCCTGGCCGACCTCCGCCATGGCCGTGTGGACGGTCGCTACGGGCTCGCCGGCGACGACCTCCATGCGGACCTTGGCGGTCGAGTAGTCGTCGAACCCCTCGGAGAATCCGACGTTCTTGATGCCGACCGCGTAACCGACTCCCCGCACGACGCCCTCGCCGTGCGTGGTGTTGGACAGACCGCCGGGCAGCTGCCGTACGTCCGCGCCCTCGCTGCTCTCCCACTGGCGCTCCGGCGGCAGCGGCATCGCCTTGACGCGGCGCAGGAGTTCGGCGACCGGCGCCGGGGAGTCGACCGTCTGCCCGGTCGGCAGGAGGGCTCCCTGTTCCATCGCGTTGCGCTGCCGGAAGTCCACCGGATCCAGGCCGAGTTCCTTCGCCACCTTGTCCATCTGCGCCTCGTAGGCGAAGCACGCCTGGACCGCGCCGAAGCCGCGCATCGCGCCGCAGGGCGGGTTGTTGGTGTAGAGGGCGATGGCCTCGATGTCCACGTCGTCGACGACGTAGGGGCCGATGCCGAGCGAGGAGGCGTTGCCGACCACGGCGGGCGACGCGGAGGCGTAGGCGCCGCCGTCGAGGACGATGCGGCACTTGACGTGGGTCAGCTTGCCGTCGCGGGTGGCGCCGTGCTCGTAGTACAGCTTGGCCGGGTGGCGGTGCACATGGCCGAAGAAGGATTCGAAGCGGTTGTAAACGATTTTGACGGGTTTTCCGGTGCGCAGGGCCAGCAGACAGGCGTGGATCTGCATCGACAGGTCCTCGCGGCCGCCGAACGCGCCGCCGACGCCGGCCAGCGTCATGCGCACCTTGCTCTCGGGCAGGCCGAGAACGGGGGCGATCTGGCGGAGGTCGGAGTGGAGCCACTGGGTGGCGATGTAGAGGTGGACGCCGCCGTCCTCCTCGGGCACAGCGAGGCCGGACTCGGGGCCGAGGAAGGCCTGGTCCTGCATGCCGAAGGTGTACTCGCCCCTGACGACGACGTCGGCCCGCCCGGCGGCCGCGTCGGCGTCGCCGCGCACGATCGGCTGGCGGTGGACGATGTTGGGATGCGGGACGTGGCCGATGTGGTGGTCGTCGCGTTTCTCGTGGATCAGGATGGCGTCCGGGGCGGTCGCGGAGGCCTCGTCGGTGATGACGGGCAGTTCGCGGTACTCCACCTTGATCTTGGCGGCGGCGCGGCGGGCGGTCTCGGGGTGGTCGGCGGCGACGATCGCGACCGGCTCTCCGTGGTGGCGCACCTTGCCGTGCGCCAGGACGGGGGTGTCCTGGATCTCCAGACCGTAGTTCTTCACGTCGGTCGGCAGGTCGTCGTACGTCATGACGGCGTAGACGCCCGGGGTGGCCAGCGCCTCGGAGGTGTCGAGGGAGACGATCTCGGCGTGCGCGACCGTGGAGCGCAGGATCTGGCCCCAGAGCATGTCCTCGTGCCACAGGTCGGACGAGTACGCGAACTCGCCGGTGACCTTGAGGGTGCCGTCCGGGCGCAGCGTGGACTCGCCGACGCCGCCCCTGGTCCGGGAGCCCTGGGTGACCTTGACGGGGGTGCCGAGAGGGGCGCTGGTGTTGGCGCCGCCCGCTCGGGCGAAGCCGGGAGTGGGGGAGGAAGGCATCGTCAGACCGCCTCTCCCTGTCGGGCGGCCGCCAGGCGGACCGCGTCCATGATTTTTTCGTAACCGGTACAGCGGCACAGATTGCCCGAGAGCGCCTCGCGGATGTCCGCGTCGGTCGGGTTCGGGTTGTGTTCGAGCATCTCGTCGGCGGCGACCAGGAGGCCCGGGGTGCAGAAGCCGCACTGGACGGCGCCGGCGTCGATGAAGGCCTGCTGGATCGGGGCGAGTTCGCCGCCCTCGCCGGCCTGGGAGTCGGAGCCCTTGGCCTGCCACGCCCGAGCCTCGTCGAGGGAGGTCCCCGGGTCGGTGGCCTGACCGCCGCAGGAAGCGGTCTCGCAACGGTCGCGCTCGGCGCGTTGCCGGGCGTGCTCGGCGAGTCCTTCGACGGTGACGACGTCACGGCCCTCCACCTGGCCCGCGGCGACCAGACACGAGCACACCGGGACGCCGTCCAGCCGGACGGTGCACGAGCCGCACTCGCCCTGCTCGCAGGCGTTCTTCGATCCCGGGAGCCCGAGCCGTTCGCGCAGCACGTACAGCAGGCTCTCGCCCTCCCACACGTCGTCGGCTTCCTGCGGGCGTCCGTTGACAGTGAAGTTGACGCGCATCACGCGGCTCCCTTCGAGGCGCGGCGGGCGCCGCGGTACGACTCCCAGGTCCAGGTGAGCGTCCGGCGGGCCATCACGCCGACCGCGTGGCGGCGGTAGCTCGCGGTGCCCCGGACGTCGTCGATGGGGTTGCAGGCGGCGGCGCACAGGTCGGCGAACTGCTTGGCGACCGAGGGGGTGATGATTTTTCCGTTGTCCCAGAAACCGTCTTCTTCGAGTGCCGCGTCCAGGAACTCCTCGGCGGTCCTGGCCCGGACGGGGGTGGGGGCGGCGGAGCCGATGCCGGTGCGCACGGTCCGGGTCTCGGGGTGCAGGGCGAGGCCGAAGGCGCAGACGGCGATGACCATGGCGTTGCGGGTGCCGACCTTGGAGTACTGCTGGGGGCCGTCGGCCTTCTTGACGTGGACGGCGCGGATCAACTCGTCGGGGGCGAGTGCGTTGCGTTTCACGCCGGTGTAGAAGGCGTCGATCGGGATCCGCCGCGAACCGCGCACGGATTCCGCCTCGACCTCGGCGCCGGCGGCGAGCAGGGCGGGGTGGGCGTCGCCCGCCGGGGAGGCGGTGCCGAGGTTGCCGCCGACGCCGCCGCGGTTGCGGATCTGCGGGGAGGCCACGGTGTGCGAGGCGAGGGCGAGGCCCGGCAGTTCGGCGCGCAGGTTCTCCATGATCCGGGAGTACGGGACGGAGGCCCCGAGCCGGACGCTGTCCTCGCCGACCTCCCACTCGTAGAGGTCACCGATGCGGTTGAGGTCGAGCAGGTACTCGGGCCTGCGGTGGTCGAAGTTGATCTCGACCATCACGTCGGTGCCGCCCGCAATCGGCACAGCGGTGGGGTGCTCTGCCTTCGCGGCGAGCGCCTCCTCCCAGCTGGCGGGGCGAAGGAAGTCCATGACCGGCTCTCTTCTTGGTCTCGTGAGTCTCGTGAGTCGTCTCTATCGAGCCAGAATCGGGTGCGGCGGGCCCGGCTCGTTCATGTGCTGTTCACGTGGAGTGAGGCCAGTACACAGCGGCTTGCTCCGACCGGGTCAGTCACCGAAACCATGAAGGAGTTGGCTGGTCCGTCCGGGCATCTTGTAGATTCGTATGAACAGAGGTTCTCGGTAACCTCCTCGTTTTCCTGCAGAAACGCGGGAAACAGCCTGGCAGGCAAAGAATGCGGTTTCCGACGTTCCGCCGTGGCCGCCCGGGCTTCGGGGTGGGAGCGGCGGCGGCCCCTTTTCCGTCACATCCTTCAAGATTCATCGTAGATTTCGAGACAGAGAACGGCGGCGACGAGATGCGGCTGCGCGCACTTTTGGACACCGATGCGCTGGGCCTCGGGCTCCTCGGCGGCGAGGACGAGCTGGACCGCACGGTGCGCGGGGTCATGACCACCGACCTGCGGGACCCCAGCCGCTACCTCTCCGGGGGCGAGCTGGTGCTGACGGGCCTGGCCTGGCGCCGGGACGCGGCGGACTCCGAGCCGTTCGTGCGGATCCTGGTGCAGGCCGGCGTGGCCGCGCTCGCAGCCGGCGAGGCGGAGCTGGGCGACGTCCCGGAGGACCTGGTCGCGGCCTGTGCCCGGCACCGTCTCCCGCTGTTCGCGGTGCACGAGTCGGTGGCCTTCGCGACCATCACCGAGCACGTCGTCCGCCAGGTCTCCGGCGAGCGCGCCGGAGACCTCGCGGCCGTGGTCGACCGGCACCGCCGGATGATGACCTCGGGCCCGGCCGGCGGCGGCCCGGACGTCGTCCTGGACCTGCTCGGCTCCGACCTGGACCTGCGCGCCTGGCTCCTGTCCCCCACCGGCCGGCTCATCGCGGGCCCGAAGAACGCGGGGCCGGGCCTGCCGGCCGACGTCTGCGCCAAGCTCGCGGCGGAGCAGCTGGCCGCCGTCCGCACCGGCCGGCGCGGTCCGCACCGGGTGCTCGTGGGCCAGACGACGTTCTCGCTGTTCCCGATCCGCAGCAGCGGCCGCTCACCGCAGACCCCGCCGATCCCCTCGTCCCTCCAGGCGCCGCGCACCGCGCAGAGTCCGGCGGGGGCGCCGAGCGGGCCGGGGGCGCGGGACGTGCGCGAGGGCGTCCTGTCGGACTGGCTGCTGGCCGTCGAGGCCGATGCCGGCGACTGGGCGGACGAGCGCCTCGACCTGCTTCAGGGCGTCACCCAGCTCATCGCGGTCGAACGGGACCGCCGGGACGCGGCACGCACGGTGCGCCGCCGGCTCGCGCAGGAGGTGCTGGAGCTGGTTCAGACGGGCGCGGCTCCGGCGGAGATCGCGGCCCGCCTGCGGGTCGCCGCTCCGGTGCTGCTGCCGGGCCTGGGGGCAGCACCGCACTGGCAGGTCGTGGTGGCCCGCGTGGAGTGGGAGGACGGCGGCCCGGAGGCCGGCCCGGTCGCCCAGTCACTGCTGGAAGAGATCCTGGTCGACCCCCTGTCCACCGGCCCCGAGCCGTCCGATCGCATCGCCGTCGCCCATACGGGTGACGAGGCCATCGCCCTCGTCCCGCTGCCCGCGATGTCCGGCGAGCACGACGGCGCCGAGACCGGCGTCCTCGCCGACGCGCTGCTGGCCGCCGTACGGGAGCCGCTGTCGGCCGGTCTCGACGGCGACGGCCGGCTCACCCTGGGCGTCAGCGCGGCCGTGCACTCCGCGGAAGGACTGCGGGGGGCGCTGGAGGAGGCACGACACGCGCGCCGGGTGGCCGCGGCCCGCCCCGGCCGGGTCTGCGCGGCGGGACACCAGGAGCTGGCCTCGCACGTCCTGCTGCTTCCGTTCGTCCCCGACGACGTGCGCCGGGCGTTCACCGCCCGCCTCCTGGACCCGCTGCGCGACTACGACCGACGCCACCGCGCCGAACTGATCCCGACGCTGGAGGCGTTCCTCGACTGCGACGGTTCCTGGACCCGGTGTGCCTCCCGTCTCCACCTGCACGTCAACACGCTGCGTTACCGGGTCGGGCGGATCGAGCAGTTGACGAGTCGTGATCTGTCGCGGCTGGAGGACAAGTTGGACTTCTTCCTGGCCCTGCGCATGAGCTGACGTCAACCGGACACCGGTTGCCCCTCGTTGCCGACCGCTCGCGTGCGCCTGGGACGTCACGGAGTCCCACGACTTTGTGAAATCCTTCACCCGCCCCCTTGGCCCGGTGCCGCGATCCGTGCTGAGATGCGGCCACCACTCAAAGCTCGACGGCGCGCTCGGGGAGGGCAACGTGGCGCATTCCGCCATGTCTGGTACCGGAACGACCTCAGGTGACGATCCCCTCCAGACCGCGGTATGGCGGCTGCGCTCGCGCGCCTGCTGGGCCGACGCGGCGGCCCTGATCCCACCCGACACGGCCGCGGGCGCGATCCAGCGAGCCGCGCTGCTGGTCGAACGGTGCCTCTACACCGAGCAGGGCTGGCAGGACGCCGAGGACGCCCTGCGCACGGCCGAGGCGCTGGCCCACGACGACGAGGAGCGCGGCGCGGCCGCTTGTGAACGCGGGCAACTTGCCTACGCGGCCACGCTGCACGGGGTGCGCGACCGGGTGGACGAGGCGCGGGCCGCGCTGGGCCGGGCGGCGGCGCTGATCCCGCCGGACGCGACGGGCCGGGCGTTGCTGGACTTCCGCCGGGGCCTGCTCGCGGAGAACATCTCGCGCTCCCCGCAGGCCGCGAGGGCCGCGTACCGGCGCGCCCACACGGCGGCCGCCGCGCACTCGGACTCCCTGCTGCTGTCCTTCACCTGGCGTCATCTCGCCGGACTCGCCCTGCGGGACGGCGAGGTGGCCGAGGCCCGGCACGGCTTCGCCGAATCCCTGCGCATCCGGGAGGAGTTGGGCTACCTGGTGGGCACCGCTCCGGCGCTCGCGTCACTGGCCGACGCGGAGGTCGAACCGGAGGCCTCGCGGCTGCGGGAGGAGGCGCGACGGCTGTTCCGGCTGCTGGGCGGCGTACCGACCTGGCTGGCACGGCAGTTGACTCCTCCGGCGACGCCGAGCCCGTCGGGCGTGTGATCCCGCGACCCCAGCAGCCTTGGGCTCCAGCGCACTCCGGCTCCGCGGGTCTCCGGTCTCCGCATCCGGCTCCGCGGGTCTCCGGTCTCCGCCTCCGGCTCCGCGGATCTCCGGTCTCCGGCGCCGCGGATCTCCCGCTGTACAGCCCATGGTTTCCGGCTCTCAGAACGTTCAGCCATGCCCGGGGGACGTTCAGCCGCATCGAGGAGGCCGGGCGTCAAGCCGCATCGAGGGAGGGGACGTTCAGCCGCTCGAGCCTGCGAAGTGTTCCCGGGCCAGTGTCTGCACCACGTCCAACTCGCCCGCCGCCAGCGCCTCCAGCAGGGACATGTGCTCGGCAGCGTCGGCGACGAGGTCCGCCCGCCCGCGCCGTGTCGGCCCGCCGGCCGGCGGCCACTGCGACCTTCTGTGCAGATCGTCGGCGATCGCGACCAGTTGCTCGTTGCCGGAGAGGGCGAGCAGCGCCCGATGGAAGATCCGGTCGGCCTCCGCGTACGTGGCGCGGCAGCCGGTGGCCGCCGCACGGACGCTCGCCTCGGCGAGGGGCCTCAGCTCCGTCCACCGCTCGCCGGGCACCGTACGGGCGAGCCGCAGCATCACGGGCACTTCGATCAGGGCGCGTACCTCGGCGAGCTCGGCCAGCTCGCGCGCGCCCCGCACGATCACCCGGAACCCCCGGTTGGGAACGACCTCGACGGCGCCTTCCTGCGCCAGCTGCTGCATCGCCTCGCGGACGGGCGTCGCGGAGACGCCGAAGCGTTCGCCGAGGACCGGGGCGGAGTACACCTCGCCCGGGAGCAGTTCACCGGTGACGAGCGCGGTGCGCAGGGCGTCGAGTATCTGACCGCGCACCGAAGCCCGCTGGATCACAGGGCGGGAAGGCCCGGAAGCCGCTGCCCCTGTCGCTGCCCCTGCCCCTGTCGATTCCTCTGCCCCTGCCGCTGCCGCTGGAGTGAAGCCGAGAGCCAGGGAAGGGGTCTCACTGTGCGTGTGCTCACCGCGTGCGGCGTCCACCGGCTCGCATCGTTCCCGGTCAGGGCCCTCGCCGTACCCTCCGTCCGCACCGCGGCCTCCGTACCCGCCATATTCGACGGAGCCGGAGCCGGAGCCGGAGCCGGAGCCGGAGCCGGAGCGCGACTGTGCCGGCACCCGGGCACGGCCGTCGGCCCCGGGCGCGGCCGGGGTCTCCGTGCCGGTGGAGCCCTGCACGCTCGACTCCACGGGGCCTCCTCCGGCCTTGTCGGTACTTGGGGTCATTACGACTGGTTGTTACTCGTCCGTCAAGCACCTTAGGCGCACACCCCGCTTTGGGGGTAATGGGGGGCTCTTCCCCGGCCGGACACGGGGACCCCCGGGAACCCCCGGCAAAGAGTGAGTAAGGTAAGGCTTACCTGTAAACGCTCTCGAAACGGCGGTACCGGCATGCCCCCAGCCCCGTCGGCCACGGCATCGTTGACGACCCGACCCTCGGCCACACGGCCGTCGGCCACAGCACCGTCGATCACGGCCGAGGCCTACGACCGCCTGGCGCAGGTCATGCCGAGCCTGACCGTCACGGAGCTGGAGCCCACCGAACCCTTTCCCCGGGGCGGCGGATGGGTCACCGCAGCCGAGCTGGCCGAGGGTGGCGCAGCCCTGGAAACGTTTCTGGCCTGGGACGACGCTCAGGTCGTCCGGGACTACGGCCGGAAGGCCCGGCCGGACGTGGTGGCCGGCTTCGGACTGCACCGTTACGCCTGGCCCGCCTGTCTGCTGATCACCGTCCCGTGGTTTCTGCACCGACGAGTGCCCCGACTTCCTGTGACGCACGTCTCGTACGACCGCACCGGCGACGGCATGCGGATGGCCGTCCGCGCGCCCTCCTCTTTCGCCTGCCTGCCGGGCGACCCGGCGGCCCTCGCACCCGGCGCCCAGGTGGTCCCGGACGAGGAGGCCCTGCGGGCGGAGGTCCGGGCGGCGATAGCCGAGCACCACGAACCGCTGCTCGCCGCTTTCGGCCCGCACACCCGGCGGCGCGGCCGCGCCCTGTGGGGCATGGTGACCGACGAGGTCGTGGAGGGGCTCTGGTACGTCGCCCAGTTGTTCGGCAGTGATGAACACGAGCGGGCGCGTCGAGAGCTGGAGCTGCTGCCACCAGGGGCCACGCGGCCCTACGTCGGCTCGGCCGCCTTCCGCGAGCTGACCGGCCCCGACGGCGAATCCCTGCCCACCCGGGACCGGGCAAGCTGCTGCATGTTCTACACCGTGCGCCCCGACGACACGTGCGTCTCCTGCCCGCGCACCCGCGACGCCGACCGCGTCGCCAAGCTGACGATGGCCGCGGTCGCCGCCAGTTGACGTCGCCTCAGCTGTTGCCGGCTTTCTCTCACCCGGTTACTCGCCCCACCCTCAGCCGTCACCCGCCCCTTCCGTCGCGCGCCCTCGCTCCGTGCTTGTGTTCGACTCCTGACCGCCCCTCAAGGGCGACCCCGAGGACGGGGCCGTATCGTGCGTCCCGTAAGATCACCCGAACGAGACTCCCGTACGGTTACAGGCGATTCACATATTCCTCACGTGCCACGGGAACTTTCCGTGGAACCACCCTTACGGGTAGTCTTATTCGAACTCAACTCCCGCCCCTCAAGCGGCAGTTCGAGCAGAACGTCGCCCTGGGCATCCCCTTGCACCTCCTTGGCGGCCTCTTGCCCCGAAACCCCCTGAGGGACGGCGGGATTGGGCCACTATGGCGGGCGTTACGCCCTATCCCAATGCAAGGGACCCCAGATGAGACTTACCGACATATCGCTGAACTGGCTGCTTCCGGGCGCCGTACTGCTCCTGGGCATGCTGGCGGCGGTGGCGGTGCTCGCGCGCGGCAAGCGCTCCTCCGGGGCGAGCGCGAGCGCGGACGACTCGTGGGAGCGCACCGAGGAGCGCCGCAGGCGCAAGGAAGCCATATACGGAACCGCTTCCTATGTCCTTCTGTTCTGCTGTGCGGCCGTAGCCGCCGCACTCTCGTTCCACGGCCTGGTCGGCTTCGGCCAGCAGAACCTCGGACTCACCAACGGCTGGGAATACCTGGTGCCGTTCGGCCTGGACGGCGCGGCGATGTTCTGTTCCGTGCTCGCGGTCCGCGAGGCCAGCCACGGTGACGCGGCACTCGGCTCCCGGATACTCGTATGGACGTTCGCGGGGGCTGCGGCCTGGTTCAACTGGGTTCACGCGCCTCGCGGCCTGGGCCACGACGGCGCCCCGCAGTTCTTCTCCGGCATGTCCCTTTCCGCGGCCGTGCTCTTCGACCGGGCTTTGAAGCAGACGCGCCGGGCGGCGCTGCGCGAGCAGGGTCTCGTGCCCCGTCCGCTGCCGCAGATCCGCGTCGTGCGCTGGGTTCGCGCCCCCCGTGAGACCTACAAGGCCTGGTCGCTGATGCTCCTCGAGGGCGTGCGCAGCCTGGACGAGGCCGTCGAGGAGGTCCGCGAGGACAAGGCCCGCAAGGAGGAGACCAAGCTGCGTCGTCGCGAGCAGCAGCGGGTCGAGCGGGCGCAGTTGAAGGCGATCAGCCGCGGCCACGGCCGCTTCCCCGGCCGCGGCGGCGGCCGTCAGGTCGAGGCCCAGGCAGCCCTGGAGCGGGCCACCGCCGAGCGTGTCCCCGCGGAGCCTGCCATAGCGAACTCGGCCGAGCAGCTGCCCGTGCGGTCACGGCCCTCCCTGCAGCCTGTTCGCCACGGCTCCGAATCGATGACCGTCGACCTCACGGCGGAGGACGACACCATGGCGCTGCCGCGCCTCGACTCCCTGGAGCGCAAGCTCAAGGACCTGGAGCAGCAGTTCGGCTGACGGCCAGGCAGCTAGACGGGAAGGGGGCGCGACCGTAACGGTCGCGCCCCCTTCCCGTCCGTCGCTTCCCGTCCGTCGCTTCCCGTCCGTCGCTCGACGTCGGTCGCGTGATATCCGCCGCCGCGACTTCGTCACGTCCGCTGCGTCCACCGTCGAGCTTCGCGGGCCTCAAGCGGCTCCGGCGCCCAGTTCGAACCAGACGACTTTGCCGCCGCCCTGGGCCCGTACGCCCCATGTGTCCGCGAGGGACTCGACCAGGACCAGACCCCGCCCGTGCGTCCCCTCGTCGGCGATCGGCGCGGTCGGTCGCGGGCGGCGGGCGACGGAGTCCCGCACCTCGACCCGTAGACCGGACGACGAGACCGTGGCCGTCAGGACCGCGTCGTCGTCGGTGTGCACCAGCGCGTTGGTGACGAGTTCGCTGGTCAGCAGTTCCGCCGTCTCCGACCGGCCGGGCTTGCCC
The DNA here is from genome assembly GCF_001746365.1 of Streptomyces sp. LUP30. Taxonomy (GTDB): domain Bacteria; phylum Actinomycetota; class Actinomycetes; order Streptomycetales; family Streptomycetaceae; genus Streptomyces. Next base: position 92,516 of record NZ_MJAJ01000019.1, on the reverse strand, counting down.
CACCCCTCCAACAGCTCCCGCAGCGCCCGGCGCGCCTCGGGCACCGCCCGCAGGTCCGCCCGCCCGAGCCGACGATTGAGCTGTGACGCCCCGTCCTGATCTGTCGCGTCTCCGGTCGTGTCCTCCCCGGCCTTCCCCGTCCGTCTCGTCGCCGAGCCGCCCACGACCGCCGTCGGACCGCTTCTCCGTGCCTGCCTCTCCATGACCCCCGCCCGCGTGTCGATGTCGGTTCCCCTCCTGCTCGAACACGTTCACGTGGATCCTTGCCCGGTCGACACCACGCCAGTCATGTCGAATCATCAACGACCAGGTGTTCGGCCATGTTCGGACGAGCGGTCGAAGGGCTCCGGACAGCGTGCGGCGGGTCGGCAGCCCGGTCCGGGGCGGAGCGCGGCGGGCGGGGGCGATCGTCGAACGATGGTGCGAGCGAGTGGGCGGGGAACGATGTTCCAGCTCATGCACGTGGTGCGGCTGGTGCGTCACCGGGGCCGGTGGGGCGCAGGCGGCGTCGTGTGACGGTCGCCGGGCGAGCGGTTGCCGCGCCGCTCGACGCGCGGGCCGGCTCGGTGCCCGTCCGAGCTCGGCACCGGGGGCAGAGGGAAAGCCCTGGTCGAGGTGCCGATTCCGGTTGACGGGACGACTGTTGGCACGGCGGTCCGGCCGACGGACGGAAATGGCGCCCCGCTGCGGAGTCGGCGGCCGCCGGCCCGGGCGTCCGGACGGCGAGCACGTCGCACGACGGCGCGGGCGTACCCCTGAAGAGCGCGCGCCCGCGCGACCGGCTCCGACGCTCGCCTCCTTCGCAAGCGGAGGTGAGCCGGTGCATCGGTCGCTCGGTGTGGCCTCCGACCTGGCCGTCAGCACCCCCGAGACGTACACACCCGGGTGGCCCGCTGACCGCCGGGGATCGTTCTGTCTGCCGAGGGCCCCCTACCGACCTCGGCGTATGCGCGGAAGGAGTGTGGCGAACACCGCGGGACGAAGAGCGGTTCGAAGAGCACCTTCCCGATCAGGGGCGGATCAGGGGCGATCAGGGGCGCGCGAATCAGGGGCGGATGAGGGGGACCCCTGGTCTGGCGTCCGGGACGCACCCCGACTGCCTGACCACGGGTCCCCCTCTGTCCCCACAGCCTTCTCGGTTCCCGCGGCCGCGAGGTTGGCCTGATCTCTGCGGTTCCTCGCGCGCCGCTTCCGGCGACTAGCTGCCCTTGATGCCCTTGGTGCCGATGTGGAAGATCTTGTGGGTGCCGCGGGTCACGTCGACGATGAGCTTGGTGGTCTGGTTCCTGCTCCACGTAAGGGTGACCACGGCCTCCGTGTAGTCGGCGGTGCCGTTGTCGGTGACCTTCCAGGCGAGCGGGACGTTCTGGGCCTGCAGAACACCGTCGGCGTGGTTGCTTTCCTCCCAGGCGTTCAGTTCCTTCTGGAAGGCCGGCGTGAGGTAGTGCTTGCGCAGGGCGTCCGCGAGGTCGCCACCGCCCTCGTCGGTCACCGCGTCGATGTAGGCGCCGTAGAAGTCGGCGACGCGGGTGATGTTGTCCGACGACTTGCCGCTGACACTGCGCGGGCCGCCGGCGGACGCCTGTGCCGTCACGCCGAGTCCGAGGGCCAGCGCGAGGCCGGCGGCGACGGCGGTACGGCGGGTGGTGCGCAGGCGAGCGGCGCTCTTACCGATGGTGCCGGCCGGGCTGTTGACGTCGTTCGTCATGTCCGTTTTCCCCGTGTTTCTCGTGTGGTCGTCTGTGCTTGTCTGTGGTCTGTGGTCTGTGTACTGCGTGGTCGTGCGGTTGCTCGTGATGCGGTCGTGCGGGGCCGCCGCCTCTCCCGACCCCCGTGGCGGGAGAGGCGGCGGCCCCTTCTTCTCAGTGGCTCGTGAAGTGCACGGTTCGTACGTCTCGCCCGGTTGTGCATCTCGCACGGATCCTGCTGGCCGCGCGGGTCGCACGGGACAGGCGGTACGGGTCGCACGGGACAGGCCGTACGGGTCGTGCGGAGTCTCGGTCGCGCCGGCCCGCAGGGCTTACGGGTCCTACGGGTCGTACGGGTCCTACGGATGGTGGTGTGTGGTGTCGGTGGTGTGGGGCGGCGGCCGGTGGGACCGTGCTGCCCGCCTAACCGTCAGCGGAGCTTGGCGACGGCCGTCACGGTCGTCTTCTTGAACGCCTTCACCGGGGCGTCGCCGAAGCCGCCCATCTGGCCCCAGTCCACGACCGTCACCCTCGTGCCGTCCCGGCCGACGGAGAGGAGCCGGATGTCGGTCGCGCCCCAGGACGTCTCGGTGTGCAGCCCGTAGACGTGGGCCCCCTCCTCGATGTCGATTTGCCCGTAGTCCTTGAGCGTGGCCTCGACCTCGGGGTCGGCCTGCTCGATGCGCCCGGCGCAGGACTTGATGTCATGGGTGATCCGCGAGTACCGGCCCTTCGCCGCGCTGACGCTCGGCGCTTGGACGCTGACCTGACGGGCGCTCGTGTCGAGGTCGGTCCGGAAGTCGCGGTACCAGGAATTGGAGCCGTCGCCCAGTGCCATGCCGAGGCAGCGGTCCGTCTCCACGTCGGGCGACGCGCCGGCAGTGACCTTGCCCGCCCGCCAGGAGGAACGAGGGCGCGCTGGGAGGTCCGCAGCCGAAAGGAAGCCCGGCCGCTGTGAGGCCGCGACACCCGCCGGTGGGGAGAGCACGGCGCCGAAGGCGGGGCCCGTGCCCGTGAGTGCGGTGAGTCCGGTGAGCGTGGTGAGTGTGGCCGCTCGGATGCGCTTGGGCATGGGTGTCCCCCGTGAGTGAGTGCTGAGTGAGTGCTGAGTGGGTGCCTGGGTGTGGGTGGTCGCCGCAGGTCCGGTCGGTCGGTTCCGGCCCTGGTCGGTGCGACACCAAGAGCATCGGCGGTTCCCCGGCGCGCTGCAACGGTCTTCGCCCGATCGGCCGTGGTGGAACCATCCCAGGCCATCTGACGTGCAGGTATACGAGTGCCTGGGATGACCGCCCGGGCCGGACGAGCACGGGGGACCGGTGTCGACCGACGACTGTGTGAGCGATATGACGGAGTTCGCGTCGCTGCTGACGGAACTGAAGGGACGCACCGAGCGCAGCTACGGCTCCCTCGCGCGCCACCTGGGCATGAACACCTCGACCCTGCACCGCTACTGCGCCGGGGAAGCGCTTCCACAAGATTTCGCCCCGGTCGAACGACTCGCGGAGTTCTGCGGTGCGACGCCCGAGGAACGCCTCGAACTGCACCGACGGTGGCTTCGAGCAGCGGCGGCACGACAGCGGCCGCGGGACACGGCCGCAGAAACACCGGAGCAAGCGGGAACGGCAGCAACTACTGAAACAGCGGAAAGAGGCGGCGCGCCTGCACCACCTCCGGCACCCGACGCATGCGGGGCCTCGGCGGACGCGGAAGTCGGGACTTCGGCGGTCACGGCAACTCAGAAACCGGCTTCGCCGCAAGTACCGCCGGACCGCTGGTACCGCCGCCGCACTCCCGTCCTCGTCGGCGCCGCGTGCGCGCTCCTCGCCACCCTGGGCACGTTGTCGGCACTACCGGGCGGCAACCTCCCCTCGAAGCCGGACGACGCGGCCCGCTCCGCCGCGTCCCCCGCCGTCTCCTTCCCCGCAGCCGTCCCTGGCCGCTCCTCCGCACCGACTCCGAACCCGGCTCCCGCCTCTGCGGCGCCCGCCATCCCCTCGCCTTCGTCCTCACGCCCTTCCCATCCCGACAGGACCTCGCCCGTGGCCGAGGCAGCCCCGGCCGCCGGCGGCGCCCCGACGGCCCCCGCCTCGGGTGAACCGCTCACTTTGACCGTCGACTCGCAGATCTGGGCGCAGGGCTGCGGTCATGACTACGTCATCGACAAGGCGCCCGCGCAGGTCCCGCCGCCTCCGGTGGCGCAGGACGCCGGCCCCTGGGCATCGGCGCAGGGCGCTGTGCACGGGCGGGAGACGAACGTGGAGATCACGGTGCAGGGACGCAGGACCTCCGCCGTCACGTTGACGGCGTTACGCGTACAGGTCGTCGGACGCGCGACCCCGGCGCCCGGCACCGTGTACGCGATGGAGCTTGGCTGCGGGGGCTCGTTGAGCAAGCGTTACTTCGCGGTCGACCTCGACCAGGACCGCCCCCGTGCGCGGTCGGTCGCCGGCGCCGACGTCGACACGCCGATCCCGGCGGTGCGCCTGCCCTACCGCGTGTCCAGCAAGCATCCTGAGGTGCTCCTGGTCACGGCACGGACGGAAGGCTGCGACTGCAGCTGGTACCTCGAACTCGACTGGTCCTCCGAGGGACGAAGCGGCACGGTCCGCATCGACGACCACGGCCGCCCGTTCCGCACCACCAGCATCAAGGGACTGCCCCGCTACTGGTACGGCTCGGACGACGGCGACCGCCACTGGCTCCCGGTCACCGACTGACCTCACCTACCGCCCCGCCGGTCGGCCCCACCGTTCGACCTCACCGGTCAGCCCCGCCCGTTGACCGCCTCGGTTCACCGCCGCCCGTTGACCGCCGTCGGTTCACCGCCGCCCGTTGACCGCCGTCGGTTGAGAGGGTGTGATCCCGCGACCCGGACCAAGGCGTCAGGGGTACCGGGGACCGTCCGCGAGCAGCCCCAGCACCAGGTGCCGTCTTCGGCGTCGAGGAGGCGTCGAGGATCGTCCCCGGCGAACCTGCCCGCGATGCGGTCCATCAAGTCCTCGTACACCTCCTGCCGACGGGCAGGTCTGCGCTGTGACCTGCGGCCACCGTATGATCGTTTGTCCTCGCACACCGATGACCAACGGCGCCCGCACCAGCCGCTGTGCCAGGACGGAACGGCTCGCCGGAGAGAAAGCCTCGTCGAAGGGAAAGCAGTGCTGGGACTGCTGGGCTTCTACGACGAACTCGACAACCGCTCCGGCCGGCCGAACGGAGATCCGCGATGCCGTACGGCCCATCGGCGCGCCGGACGAGGCAGACGTGGTGACCTGTCTGGACGCCGGCCACGTCCTGATCGACGTCATGGAAGCCGGACACGACGTCATCGACGGACAAACCCACCACGTCTCGCTGCCCGTGACGTTCCTCGAACACGTCCGCAGCCTGAACTACCGGACGCCCACCATCACAGTCGCACGATTCGCTGCGCACTACGACGAGACCAGGCCCACGGTCGGCTGGGCCTCGGCAGTCCGTAGCGGTCGACCGCGACCACGCTCGTGCCTGAACCACGGACCGTGTCCAGCAAAGCCCAGTTCGACGCGACGACACCGGCCCGGGACAGGCCCCACGCCAGCTTGGGCAAGCGACGCAAACCGCGGAAAGCGTAGCCACCAGCGGTCCAAGAGCGATCTACAGTCGGAGCACTAGGGGCGGGGCATGTTGCGCAGGTTGGAGCGAGCCATCTGCAGCATGCGCCCCACTCCCCCGTCGAGGACGATCTTCGAGGCCGACAGCGCGAAGCCGGTCACCATATCGGCGCTGATCTTCGGCGGAATGGAGAGGGCATGGGGGTCGGTGACGACATCGACCAGGGCCGGTCCCTTGTGCCGGAAGGCGTCCTTCAGCGCACCGGCCAGCTGCTTGGGTTTCTCGACGCGCACACCGTGGGCGCCACACGCACGTGCCACCGCGGCGAAGTCGGGGTTCTTGTTGCTCGTGCCGTAGGAGGGCAGTCCCGCGACCAGCATCTCCAACTCCACCATGCCGAGTGAGGAGTTGTTGAACAGTACGACCTTCACGGGCAGGTCGTACTGGACGAGGGTCAGGAAGTCGCCCATCAACATGGAGAAACCGCCGTCGCCGGACATCGACACGACCTGGCGGCCGCGGTCGGTGAACTGCGCGCCGATGGCCATGGGCAACGCGTTCGCCATGGAGCCGTGGGAGAAGGAGCCGATGACACGACGGCGGCCGTTGGGCGTGAGGTACCGCGCGGCCCAGACGTTGCACATACCGGTGTCGACGGTGAACACGGCGTCGTCGTCGGCGAGTTCGTCGAGGACGGACGCCACGTACTCCGGGTGGATGGGAACGTGTTTCTCGACTTTCCGCGTGTACGCCTTTACGACCCCCTCCAGCGCCTCGGCGTGTTTCTTCAACATCCGGTCGAGGAAGCGCCGGTCCTCCTTGGCCCGCACGCGCGGGATGAGGCAGCGCAGGGTCTCGCGCACGTCACCCCATACGGCGAGGTCCAACTTCGAGCGTCTGCCGAGGTGTTCAGGCCGCACATCGACCTGGGCGATCTTCACGTCGTCGGGAAGGAAGGCGCTGTAGGGGAAATCGGTTCCGAGAAGGATCAGCAGATCGCACTCGTGGGTGGCCTCGTAGGCGGCGCCGTACCCGAGGAGACCACTCATCCCGACGTCGTACGGATTGTCGTACTGAATCCATTCTTTTCCACGCAACGCGTGCCCCACCGGAGACTTGATCTTCCCGGCGAACTCCATCACCTCGGCGTGCGCCCCGGCTGTTCCGCTGCCGCAGAACAGAGTGACCTTGCCGGCCGCGTCGACCATCTCGACGAGTGCGTCGATCTCGGCGTCGCCGGGTCGGACAGCGGGGCGTGCGGTGACGAGAGCGGTTTCGACGGCTTTCTCCGGCGCGGGCCGGTCGGCGATGTCACCGGGCAGGGACACGACGCTGACGCCGCTGCGGCCGACGGCGTTCTGGATCGCGGTGTGCAGCAACCGAGGCATCTGTTTCGGGTTGGAGACCAGCTCGCAGTAATGGCTGCATTCGCGGAACAAGTGATCCGGGTGGGTTTCCTGGAAGTAGCCCAGGCCGATCTCGCTGGAGGGGATGTGCGAGGCCAGGGCGAGTACCGGGGCCATGGAGCGGTGCGCGTCGTACAGGCCGTTGATGAGGTGGAGGTTGCCGGGCCCGCAGGAGCCCGCGCAGGCGGCGAGCCTCCCGGTGATCTGGGCCTCCGCGCCAGCGGCGAACGCGGCCGTCTCCTCGTGGCGGACGTGGATCCAGTCGACGCCGGGATGGCGTCGCACCGCGTCCACCACGGGGTTGAGGCTGTCCCCCACGACGCCGTAGAGGCGCTTGACACCCGCACGGGCGAGGATGTCCACGAACTGCTCGGCGACATTCTGCTTGGCCATGGATCGACGCACCCCTTCGGTTTCCTCGGGTCGATCCCTCCACAGTGGGCGCGGCGGCGCGCTCACGCCTCCCAGACGGCCGCGGCCGTACGGTCGTCCGCATAGCCCTTCACCCTCACCTGGGTGTCGGCGAGGAAGGCGGCGAGGCCGGGCGGGGCGGGGTCCGACCAGCGGCCCGTCAGGTGCGCGGACAGTCCCGGCTCCCCGCGCAGGGGGTCCGCCAGTCCGCCGGTGCACATCAAGAGCGTGTCACCCGGGCGGGCTACGGACGCCCGGAAGCGGAAGGGAGCCCGGGGCGGCCCGGGGTCGGGATCGTAGGGGTTGGGGGGCGTGGTGATGCCCAGGTCCATGGTGAGCCGGTCGCCCTCGGGCGTCTCGGCCGGCAGCGACCCGAAGCCGACGACCGGCTCGCCGGCCACCTCACCGACCTGCGGTTCGATGTCCCGCCAGACGCCGCCGCGCAGCCGGAACAGTCCGCCGCCTCCTACCCCGAAGAACACGCGCGTGCGGCAGTCGGGGTCGGCGGGCAGCAGCAGACAGCGCAGGGTGGCCGCGTACTCCTCGGGCTCGAGCCCCTGTTCCGCGGCGCTGGCACGGAGCCGGCCGAGGCTGCGGTCGGTGAGCCGGTGCAGACCCGATTTCAGATCGCCGCGCCGGGCCGCCCTGATGTCCTCGGCGAGCCGGACATGGCTGCGGCCCACGGCCCGCCCGATCCACCGGCACACCTCGGCGGCCGCACGATGCGCGCCCGGAGTCGCCCTGGCGCCGGTCGCCATCGCGACCAGGATGAGCGCGTGCTCGCCCGTCCCGAAACGGGCGGTGAGCAACGAGTCCCGGCGTGGCTCTCCGCGGTACCGGGCGGAGTCGCCCCGCACCGACGCCGCCCGCAGCGCCCAGGCTCCGTACCGGGCGCCGTCCAGGACGGTGTCGGCGACCAAATCGTCCAACTCGTCCGGGTCGGCGGCCGGGAGAGCGGTGGGCTCGGCGTCGTAGGTGGGCGGCCCGGAACCGACGTAGTCCTTGGAGGCGGGGAGAACGGGGAAGGCGAGGACGGTGGGCGGGTGGTCGGGCGGAGTGGGCTCGGCAGCCCGGTCGTGGGCGCGGGCCGAGGCGGGGATCGGAGCAGGTGCGCTGCCCTGGCCGCGGTCCGGGGCGGCGGCGGACGACGAACCGGCCGGGCTGAAGGAGGGCGCCGGGCCGTCGGCGTACGCGGTGGGGGCCGTCGGGGGCGGCGGGGCATGGGCCGGTACGGGCGGCTGCAGGGGTGGAGGCGGCGCCACGGCGGGGACAGGGGGGACTGCAGGCGCGGGCGAGACCGCAGGAGCAGGAGGTGTGGCGGGCGCAGGGGGTACGGCTGGTGTCGCAGGCGCGGTCTGGGCGGCAGGAGCGGCCGGGGTGCCAGGTGCGGCTGGCGGGGCTGGGACGGCGGGTGCGACAGCGGGCTCGGACCGGGGGGTCGTCTGCGTCGCGGGCGGAGGGGTCGCCGAGGGCGGGCGCAGGGGCGAGGGGGGTCCCTGGAGTGAGGGAGGTGCTGCAGGTGAGGGTGGTTGCGACGTTCGTCCTTCGACGCCGGTGGACGCCGCGTGCGGCGACGTGTCGCCGTCGGTCGTGGAGGACCCGGAGGGCGTGGAGGACCCAGAGGCCGTGGAGGACCTGGAGGCCGTGGGGCCTGCGTCCCGGATCGGCTGCTCGGCGAACCCCGGCGGCAGCGGACCGGGCGGGAAGTCCAGGGGATCCGGCGGGAGGTCCCCGGGGTCGGGCGGCCCGTCCGGCGGTGGTTCCGCCCGGGCGCCCCAGCCCGCACCCTCCTTGGCGTCGGTCCACGCATCGCCGCGGGCGTCCGGACCGTCGTCTCCGGCGCCTCGGTAGGCGCCGCGGGGGGCGGCGGCCGGCGCGCTGCCCGAGCCGCTGTCCGTCACGCCGGTGTTCCGCCCGCCGGAGTCGCGCCCCGCGCCGGGCGCGCCGGGGACGGCGGGCGCGGCGGACGGTCGGCTTCTCGGCTGCGGAACGGTGGCCTCCGACGATGAGGGCGGCCCTGACGACCTCATGCCCTGCGAGGTCCACCAATCGGCCGGTGCGCCGGAGCCGGACCGTTCGGCGCGCGGCGACGGCAGCGGATCGACGGCGCTGGAGCCGGCCTCGCCGTCCGCCGTACCGCCCCCCACTTCGCCCACGTCGCCCATGTCGCCCACCGCATCGGCCGTCGCATCACGCGGGGTCGACGAGTCGGCCTCGTCGCCGTCCGGGTAGCGCCTGACGGGCGGGCCCTGCACCCCGTCCGCGTGGCGTCCGGCCGACGGGCCCCGCATGCCGTCCCGGTCCCGCATGCCTCTCGGATCCCGCACGCCCTCCGGCTCCCGTATGCCGTCCGGGCCCCGCTCGCCCTCCGGGGCGCCTGGGCCGGCGCGGTCGACGCGGTCGCCGTCGCCCGGGCGCGCGCCGTCCGTCCCGCCCGCAGAACGCACCGCTCCGGCAGCCGAGGCGAAGCGGTCGTCCAGGGAGTCGGCGGCGGGCGCGGGCCCCGTGTCCTCGGTGGCGTCTTCGTACAGCTGCCGCCACCAGTCGTCCTCGCGACCGGTGGGCCTTCCCCCCTGCTGGCTCATGCCGCCAATTGTCCACCGCACGGGCCGTATGAAAACGGGGCATCCGGAAAATGCGCCACGCCACGGGTGTCGAACGATTTTGCGGGGGATGCATTCAGCGCTCGGCGGCTGTGCCGGGCGAGGCGTGACGGTGGCCGCCGGGCGGTTCCACCCCCCACGGGAGAACCGCCCGGCGACGCGGGTGACCAGGGCTCGAGTCCCCTATTGCGCCCCTGCGCGTCACGAACCCGGATCACGTCTCGCAGTCCTCGGAGCACGGCGTGGCGGCCGGGCCGATCCGGGTGTGCACGGCGTTTCCGGACCCCCACCGTGGATGATCGATGGATGATCACGTGTTCCCGCCGTGGCCACACATTGGCAGAGTGACCGTCGGTACGGCGATGATGTGCGGCGGCGGGTTTACGCCGTGGCTGCTTCCCGCCACTCACGGGACGTCGGTCCGCCAGTCACGGGACGTCAGGAGGAGGGACGGCACCCATGCTGGGAGCGATAGGACTCGACGAGGCGCACGAGTCGGCGTACCGGGCGCTGGTGTCGGTGGGCGCCGCGGACGTGCCGGATCTCGCACGCCGACTGACCCTGGGCGAGCACGAAACGGAACGTGCGCTGCGCCGACTGGAACGGCACGGCCTCGCGGCTCAGTCCTCGGGCCGGCCGGGACGCTGGGTCGCCGCGCCGCCGGGCGTCGCCCTGGGCGCTCTGCTCACCCACCAGCGGCATGAGCTCGACAAGGCGGAGCTGGCGGCCGCCCTGCTGGCCGAGGAGTACCGGGCGGCCGCCGCCGAACCGGCGGTCCACGACCTGGTCGAGGTGGTGACGGGCGCCGCCGCCGTCGCCCAGCGCTTCCTGCAGCTTCAGCTCGGGGCGAGCGACGAGGTGTGCGCGCTGGTCACCGGCTCTCCGGTGGCCGTGACCAGCAGCGAGAACGACGCCGAGGAGCGGGCCGCGGCCCGCGGCGTGCGCTACCGCGTGGTGCTGGAGCGGGCCGTGCTCGACCAGCCGGACGGTATGCGGGAACTGACCGCCGCGCTCGCCCGGGACGAGCAGGTGCGAGTGGTGGAGGCCGTGCCGACGAAGCTGGTGGTCGCCGACCGTTCGCTCGCCCTGGTGCCGCTGACCGGCCGCTCCGCGGAGCCTGCCGCGCTGGTGGTGCACGCCAGCGGGCTGCTCGAGTTGCTCTCGGGGCTGTTCGAGTCGGTGTGGCGGGAGGCGCTCCCGCTGCGCCTGGGGACGGCGGGGGTCGCCGAGCGGGACCCGGCCACGCCCGACGCCGCCGATCTGGAAATCCTCTCCCTACTGCTGGCCGGGATGACCGACGCGAGCGCGGCCAAACAGCTCGATCTGGGGCTGCGGACCGTGCAGCGCCGGGTGAAGGGGCTGATGGAACTGACAGGAGCGACGACCCGGCTGCAACTGGGCTGGCACGCCTATGAACGCGGCTGGGTGACCCGGGAACGGTGACGACACCGCTTGCCGGCGTTTTCACGGCCGTACAGCCGTACGCCTTGACCTGCGCGTTGTCTCCGGCTCGGGCAGGCTGGGCAGATGGGAGTGTGGGAACTCCTGCTGGTCGGGCTGGTCATTCTGCTCGGCCTGTGTGGAGTGCTGGTGCCCGGCGTCCCGGGATCGTGGCTGGTATGGGCCGCGGTCCTGTGGTGGGCGCTGGACGATCCGCGCCCGGTCTCCTGGTTCGTGCTGGTCGGGGCGACGGTAACGCTGTTTCTGTCCCAGGTGCTGCGCTGGGCCCTCCCTCCTCGCCGGCTGCGGGCGAGCGGCGCGACCCCGCGGATGGCGGTGTACGCGGGAGTCGGCGCGTTTCTCGGATTTCTCCTGTTGCCCGTGCTCGGCGCGATCCCGGGCTTCATGGGCGGCATCTACCTCTCCGAACGCCTCCGCCTCGGCCGCCACGGCGAGGCCCGCGCAGCCCTTCGCACAGCGATGCACTCCGGCGGCTGGAGCGTACTGGCAGAACTGTTCACCTGCCTCCTGATCGCGGGGGCGTGGCTGGGGGCGGAACTGTGGGGCTGACTGACGTCGACGCAGCAATTGCCCCGGTCCCGGTGGACGCCCCGACAGGCGCCCGCCGTGGACAGTCGCAGGTCGCAGGTCGCAGGTGGCGGGTCGCGGGTCGCGGGTCGCGGGTCGCGAGGAGTGGAGGGCTCCAGATGGCGGACTGTCCCTGGTGGCCGACAGTCGCCGGACGGCCGTGGCGACCGCGGTGGCCGTGCCGACCGTCGACAGGTTCGGAACGGGCTCCGCAGACTCGCAACAGGCTCCGCAGACTCGGAACGGGCTCCGCCGTCAGAGCGACGGTGTCGGGAGCACGCCTTCCAAGGTCAGCAGTCGCACCTTGCGGTCCAAACCGCCCGCGTATCCGGTCAGTGAGCCGTCAGCACCGATGACCCGGTGGCAGGGCCGCACGATCAACAAAGGGTTGGCCCCGACGGCGCCGCCCACCGCTCGTACCGCCATCCGCGAGGCGCCGACCCGAGCGGCGACCTCACCGTACGTAGTGGTCGCCCCGTACGGGACCGAGTCCAGGGCGGCCCACACCCGCTCGCGGAACGCGGTGCCGTCGCTGCGCAGGGGAAGCGTGAACTCCTCGAGGTCGGCGGCGAAGTAGGCGTCGAGCTGCTCCCGTGCCGAGCGGAAGGGCCCGACATCGTGACGCCAGTCCGCCCGCACGGACCGCCCGCCCTTCTGCCCGGGCACGGAAAGGGACGTCAGCGCACCGTCGGGATCGGCGGTGAGCAGCAGCGGGCCGAGCGGGCTCTCCACCCTCGTCCAGTACGCCGTCAGCTCCTCCGCCCGCTCCCCCGGGTCTCCCACCTTCGGGTGAGGCCGCTCGGTCGGCTCCGACACCTCGACAGGGTCTGTCAGCTCGGTCGGCTGGGAAAGGTCGGCCGGCTCGGTCGGCCGGCAAAGCTCGGTCGGCTCGGTCGGCTGGGAGAGATCGGTCGGCTCGGTCAGGTCCGTCAGGTCGGTCATCGTTCCTCCGCGGCGCGCAGATGGTGCAGGGCGTACGTGCGCCAAGGGCGCCAGGTGTCGGGGACGTCCGCGCCGGGCGGCGCGACGTCGGGGTCGCCAAGCGCGCGGGCACGGATCGCCGCGACCGCCGCAGCGTCCAGCCCGGGCAGGGCCAGCAGCGCGGCCTGCGCGTCGTCCCTGTCGACGCCCGGGTCCAGGCGTAGGGCGCCGTCGGCGAGGGCGGCGACGAGAGCCCCCAGCGGGCCGCCGGGCTCGGACTCCGCCAGGACCGCCGGCTCGGGGAAGAGATGGGTGAGAGTCCCGCAAGGGGCGTCGAGAACCTTGCCGTAGGCGCGCACGAGCCGCTCAGCCGGGACCCGCCCGACGAGCGCCCGCACCGCGTACTCCTCCGGATCGGCCGCCCCCGGCGCCCGCAACCCGGGGCGGGCGGCGACCAGCGGGGCGAGCCGCGGATCGGCGCCGAGGCGCTCGTCCACGGCATACGGGTCGGCGTCCAGGTCGAAGAGCCGCCGCAGCCGCTGGACCGCAGTGGTGAGGTCACGCGGGTCGGTGAGGTGCAGCCGGGCGTCGAGCCACCCGCCGGGATGGACGGCCGACGGCCGGCCCGGGGCCCCCGCCCGCTCGTCCACAGCGACGATCCCGGTGCCGTACGGCAGCCGCAGCGTACGGCGGTAAGTGCGCCGGCCGACCGGCCCGCTCACCTCCTCCACCCCGCCCACGGCCTCACGCTGCAGCAGGTCGAACACGGCCTGTGCGTGGTACGGGCCCCGGTGCGCGAGTCGCAGCGGTATCCCGGCCGAGGGCGTGGCCGTACGATGCGGGGCGCGCACGGCGGCCCGCAGCTCGGTCGGGGTCGTCGCGTACACGGCCCGGACCGTGTCGTTGAACTGGCGCACGCTCGCGAACCCGGCGGCGAAGGCGATCTCGGTGACCGGCAGTCCGGTCGTCTGCAGCAGGACCCGCGCGGTGTGCGCGCGCTGCGCCCTGGCCAGCGCGACCGGCCCCGCACCGAGCTCGGCGGTGAGCTGCCGCTGCACCTGACGGGCGCTGTAGCCGAGCCGGTCGGCCAGGCCGCCGACACCCTCCCGGTCGACGATTCCGTCGCCGATCAGACGCATGGCCCGACCGACGACGTCGGCCCGCGCGTTCCACTCCGCCGACCCCGGCACGGCGTCCGGACGACACCGCCGACAGGCCCGGAAACCCGAGCCCTGCGCGGCGGCGGCCGTCGCGAAGAACCGCACGTTGTGACGTTTCGGCGTCACGGCCGGGCAGCTGGGCCGACAGTAGATCCCAGTGGTCTCGACGGCGAAGAAGAACTCGCCGTCGAACCGGGCATCCCTGCTGCGGACCGCTTCGTAGCGGGTTTCCTGGTCCGTCATGGGTCCCAGTCTCAGCCCGCGACGAACACCCTGCTAGCGGAAATCGGACGTGACGTTGGTGACGTCGGAGAGGCAACCGCCGGCCTCGTCGCTTGATCGACACGACACCTGCCCGATCGACACCGCTCTGCCACTTTGCCATCCGTTCCGTCTGCCGCCGGGGCGCGGCGAAAGGCATGCATCCCTGAAGGCCGGAATAGGCGTGGGCAGGGCCTGAGCCGGGTGAGCCGCCTGCGCCGCACGAACCGTCCGAACCGTCCGGGCCACTGAGCCACCTGAGCCACCCTGCCCACACGAGCGGGGCGAAACGGCGCGTAACCGGTCACGCAAAGGGAAACCGATTACGCAAAAGAAACCGCCTTCGCAACGAAGGCCCGTCGCGACCCGGGATGAAACCGGTTACCGACCAAGACTCGCGGCGTAACCGCTTCCCGAGGAGTAACCGGTTACGCAGCAAACTACGGCTAGCGAACCGCCAGTCGCACGGTTACTGCGGTGGTGCAGGCCGCCACGGCCCCCGGCCCCGCTTCGCCTCCCCTGCCGCACGCCCCTCCGCCTGCCTGCGCTTCCAGTCCTGACGGACGCCGGCGCGCCTGCGTGCGTCGGACTTGGCGACGATCCACTGGTTCTCCCGGACGAGTTTGCGGTAACTCTCCAGTCTGCGCAGCGACAGGTCGCCGTCCTCGACGGCGGCCCGCACGGCGCACCCCGGCTCGGCGTCGTGCGCGCAGTCGTGGAACCGGCAGTCCCGGGCGAACTCCTCGATCTCCGAGAACACCTGGCCGACGCCTCCACCGGCGTCCCAGAGTCCGACGCCTCGCAGCCCAGGCGTGTCGATGAGCACGCCACCGCCGGGAAGCGGCAGCAGGTTGCGGGTGGTGGTCGTGTGCCGTCCCTTGCCGTCCATGTCGCGGGTGGCCTGGACGTCCATCACCTCGTCTCCGACGAGGGCGTTGGCGAGTGTGGACTTGCCCGCGCCGGACGCCCCGAGCAGCACGGAGGTGCCCCGCCCGACGAGTGCCGCCAACTCCTCTACGCCCTCTCCCTCCCGAGCGCAGACGGTCAGCACGGGCACGCCGGGCGCACTGGCCACCACGTCCTCGACCAGGTGGGACAACGCCACCGGGTCGGGCACCAGATCGGCTTTGGTGAGCACGACGACGGGCTGGGCGCCGGACTCCCAGGCCAGGGCCAGGAACCGCTCGACACGGCCGAGGTCCAGTTCGACGGCCAGGGACATCGCGACGACGGCGTGGTCGACGTTCGCGGCGAGGATCTGTCCCTCGGATCGTTTGGAGGAGGTGGAGCGCACGAAGGCGGTACGGCGCGGGAGGAGGGTTCGCACGTATCGCGGATCGCTGCCGCCGGGGTCGACGGCTACCCAGTCCCCCGTGCACACGACCTTCATCGGATCGCGGGGCACGACGAACTCGGTGTCGGCGCGGACGACGCCGGTCGCCGTGACGACGTCGCACAGACCTCGGTCGACGCGCACCACGCGGCCGGGCAGCAGATTATGCACCGAATAGGGGATGAACTCGGTTTCCCAGCCCTCGTCCCAGCCATAGGCGGCGAGAGGGTGGGAAGAAACCGATGAAGAAGAGAAATGCAAGGGAGACCCTTCACAGGGGCAGCCTCGGCAGCGCTCCGCTCCAGCACGTGAAAGCGTTCACGTACATCAAGCAGAAGGGAACGGAGCGGATGATTCGGTCAGCCGGAGACCGCGGAGGTGGAGTGAACGAACGTCTGGTCGCTGCGCGCAGCGCCCCTCGTGGCGACAGTCATCGGTCACACCCCCTGTTCCTCGCACGGCTCACCGCGGCGGCCGACTCGGCCCCGCGTAGGACTCACTCAGGATAAGGACGGCAGTAGCCGCTTGCCACTCATTTTCCGACTCACGAAACCGCAGGTGGATCCGGTGTCGGCAGCAAGCGCAACTGGCACGGACTGCACATGCATCGGATGCCGCGAAGGCCGCGAAGGCGGACATCGCAACGAAAGCGGCCGATACAACAAAGGCGATGAAGGCGAGGAGCGCAGTAACGGCAGAGATGTCGCCACGGCTGCGTCGGCCACCGTCCATCCGGCGTGACAGGCGACAAAAAGAAAGGCAAGGAAGTGATTCTCTCCTTGCCACTCTCAACCTATAGCGCACTGAGGGGCTTGCCGCAAGGCCCCCGTCATCACCGAGAATTCCCGGTCGAGGCAGGAATCTACGAACCCTGGGGTTGTGATGATCGACGTTGTCATCGTCGGCGGTGGACCGACCGGGTTGATGCTGGCTGCCGAACTACGGCTGGCCGGAGTCCGAACGGTCGTCCTGGAGAAATTGGCCGAGCCGACCGGGGAGTCCCGCGGCCAGGGCCTGCACGTGCGCAGCGTCGAGATCATGGACCAGCGCGGTCTGCTGGACCGGTTCCTCGCGAGTACGGAGAAATTCCGGGTAGGCGGTTTCTTCGGCGGTATCGCCAAACCGTGGCCGGAGCGGCTGGACACGGCTCACCCCTACGGCCTCGCCATCCCCCAGCCGGACACCGAGCGACTGCTCAACGAACGAGTCCTTGAACTCGACGCCGAGATCCGCCGCGGATGTGAAGTCGTCGGGCTGGGGCAGGACGAGGACGAGGTGACCGTCGAGCTGGCGGACGGCACGCGGTTGCGCTCGCGCTATCTCGTAGGCTGCGACGGCGGTCGCAGCACCGTGCGCAAGCTGCTCGGCGTCGGTTTCCCCGGCACGCCCGCAACGGTCGAGACGCTGCTGGGCGAGATGGAGGCGACCGAGGACCCGGCGACGATCGCGGCCGTCGTCGAGGAGGTCCGCGGCACTCAGTCGCGGTTCGGCGTCATCCCTCTCGAGGGCGGGACGTATCGCGTGGTGGTGCCCGCCGACGGCGTGGCCGAGGACCGCGCCACCCCGCCGACCCTGGAAGAGTTCAGGAAACAGTTGCGGGCCGTGGCGGAAACCGATTTCGGCATGCATTCACCCCGCTGGCTGTCCCGGTTCGGCGATGCTGCCAGGCAGGCCGAGCGCTACCGGGTGGGCCGCGTGCTGCTCGCGGGCGACGCGGCGCACATCCACCCGCCGACCGGCGGCCAGGGGCTCAACCTCGGCGTCCAGGACGCGTTCAACCTCGGCTGGAAACTGGCCGCCGAGGTGAACGGCTGGGCTCCGGAAAGCCTGTTGGACAGCTACGAGGAGGAACGGCACCCGGTGGGCGCCCGCGTCCTCGACAACACCCGGGCACAGATCACGCTGTTGGGGACCCACCCGGGTGCGATCGCGCTGCGGAGGCTCTTGTCCACGCTGATGGATTTCGAGGAGGTGAACCGGTACGTGACCGGGATGATCACCGCGGTCGATATCCGCTACGACTTCGGTGAGGGCCATGAACTGCTCGGACGGCGACTGCGCGACGTGGAACTGAAACGGGGGCGCCTGTACCCGCTGATGCACGCCGGCCGTGGCCTGCTGCTCGACCAGACCGGCCGGCTCTCGGTGCAGGGATGGGCGGACCGGGTCGACCACGTCGTCGACGTCAGCGAGGAGCTGGACGTACCCGCGGTTCTGTTGCGACCGGACGGCCACGTCGCGTGGGTCGGCGAAGACCAGCAGGAGCTGGCCGGCAGGATGGAGAAGTGGTTCGGCGCCGCCGCCGTCTGAACCGGATGCCCGCCTACGATGCCCGACCGGAACGGCTGCCGGACGACGTGCCCGACCGGACCACCTTCCCGACCGGAACAGGTGCCGGGACTCGTGTCCGGCCGGAGCACGCGCCCGGTTGACATACCCGGCCGGACGACGTGCCCGGACGACAACCGCGTGCCGACCGGCCCGACCGGCTCGCGCCATAGGTTGAGAGTGGCAAGGAGAGCAAGCCCGGCGGACCGGTTGTCCGTCGCCCTCACGACACCGGCAGGCATCGGCTCCCGTACCTCATCCAGGCCGGGCGGCCTGGGTCGGCTGTCTGCCTCAAGAAGCCGTGCACGTCTTTCCGTTGAGGGCGAAGGCGTAGGGCGCCGAGTTCTTCTTCTGCCAGGAGGCGAGGAACCCGAAGGTGAGGGTTCCGTTCGCGGAGACGGTCCGGTTGTAGTCGGCGGCGGTCGCGGTGACGCGGGAGCCGTTCTGGGCGAGGCTCGCGTCCCACATCTGGTCCACCCGCTGCCCGTCCCGGAAGGACCAGGCGACGCGCCAGGAGTCGAGGGCGTCGGCGGTTGTGACGGTGACGGTGGCCTGGAAGCCGTCCGGCCACTGGTTGACCAGGTCGTACCGGACCTCGCAGGCCGCCTCGGACTCGCTCCCCCCGGCGCCCGCGGTGGACGAGGAGGTCCCCTGGGGCTCGGGATCGGGCTTGCCCGCGGCGCCGGTGCCGTCCGCCGACGGGGTGCCGTCGGCGGACGGCACCGGGCCGGACGAGGACGGCGCGGCGGAGGTGGACGGTGAGGCGGACGGCAGGGCGGAGGCCGGCCCGGCCACCGGACTGCTGTCCGTGGGGCCGCTCTTGGCGATGGTGTCGCCGCCGCTGTCGCCCGGCATCATCGAGACGGCGAGCGCCAGCCCGGAGACGAGGACGGCGGCGGTGAGCAGTGCGTTGCGCCGTACGCGCGCCTTGCTCGCGGCGGCTCGTTCGGCCGCGCCTTCGGGGTCCGAGGTGTCGGGGCGTCCGGGGCCGAGGCGCACCTCGGCGGCGCGCCGGCGGCGCTCCAGATAGGCGAGGCCGCCCCACCCGATCACGCCCTGCGCGAGGGCTGCGGGCAGCCCACCCCCGTGCAGGCGCAGACAGGCTGCCGCCTCCGCGCACTCCACGCACGTGGCGAGGTGCCGGGAGAGGTCCGCCGGGGTGTCGGCGGCGGGCGAGCGGGTGACGGCGTCCAACAGCCGGACGTAGCTGCGGCACTCCGCGTCCATCGGCGTGTCGAGATGGTTGCGGTGACAGCGGTCTCGAAACAGGCCTCGGACTTCGTTGAGCTCTTCCACGGCGGCGGTCGGGTCCAGGCCCTGACGGCGGACGACGGCGTGCAGCGGCAGCGCCTCGACCTCCGCCAGCCACAGCAGGGCGGCGTCGGGTTCCTGCATGTCGCGCAGGCCGCGCAGGGCGATGGGACGACTCAGGGGCGGTCCCACGTAGCGTGCGGCCTTGCCGGAGTTCAGCCACAGACGCAGGTCGGGGTCGAGTTTGTGGCCTTGGCCCTGGGCTTCCCAGGCGGCCGCCGTGGTGCGTACGGCGGTCAGCAACAGGGGGATCCGGGGCAGCCGGGACGAGCGGCGGCCGGCACCTCGCGCGATGCCGTCCTCGGCGGCGCGGGCCTCGCGTATGCCGAGCGCGAACGCCTCTCGGGCCAGCTGGTTCGCCGCGGTCGAACCGGACGTGCACAGGTCCGCGTACGACAGGACGGCGTCCCAGCACTCGGAGAACAGCGCGGCCTCGGCGGCGTCCTTCGGGGTCGGCAGGTCGGGCATGGGTCTCCTGCATCCACAAGCAAGGTCAACTCACCACGACGGCAATGGAGTTGGGGGGAACCTCGCGGCAGGGGCAGAGCTTTTCACGTTTCCCGCACAACTGACAAGCACCCTGTTCAGATGTCATGTCAGGACAGCAGGACAGGAACGCAGAAGGCGGCCGCGCCCGCCACTCCGACCTGTTGTACGGACGCGGACCGCTTCGTGCTCAACGTCGACGCAAACTTTCGAGACCGGTTTCGCGGACGTCCAGCACGCGACCGTCCCCGAAAGGATCGTTTCGAACGAACCATCCCGAACCGACGGCCTCGGATCGTTTCGAACGAACCATCCCGAACCGACCGCCTCGGATCGGATCGGACGGACCGTCTCGAACCGACCGTCCCGAACGGGTCGGACGGACCGTCTCGAACCGACCGTCCCGAACGGGTCGTTCCGGACGAGTCGTTCCGGACGAGTCGTCTCGACTCGCGCCGCCTGCCCCCGGGTTGCTTCGAAAGCGGTTCCAGGACCATACGTCCGGGGACTATACGGTCGCCGCGTCCTGCACCGGAAGGCTGTCCATGAAAGAGCTCACCGAGAAGACCGCACGGCCGGGTCCGGGCGGGCCGTAGCCGGGCGGCGAGGAGAGGCCGAACTCGTCCATGGCGGCGCGGTAGGCCTGCAGCAGCCGGATGTGGTACTCCAGCGGCGCACCCTGCGGGTTGGCCTTGCCGAGCGGGGTCGTGGGCTCGGGGCACCAGGTGGTGAAGCGGGGCGTGATGCCGTGCGACATGAAGAAGCGCAGGCCCTCCGTGGTGGAGGCGATGGCCTCGTCGACGGTCCCGAAGCCGAAGGGCTCGGCCATCTCGACTCCCGCGACGAAGTTGGGGATGACGTTGCGGGCGCCGAAGATCTCCGCCGAGTCGAGGATCCTCTTGTGCCACTCGTCGCGGCCGACGTAGCGCTCCTTGCCCGGGCAGTACAGCTCGAACAGCCTGCGGTCCCAGACCTCGTAGTTGGGGTGGTAGATCTGCACCCCGTAGTCCTTGAAGCGCTGGACGTCGTCTCGGGGCAGCGCCTGGGCGACGACCTTGCCGATCCAGCGGCCCGGGAACCGCTCCTCGATGGCCTTGGCGTAATGGCCGTAGAAGTCGGCCTCGTCGCGGCCGGCGACGGTCTTGGTGATCGCGCCGCCGGTGAGCGTATAGGCGGTGGAGGCCTTCTGGGTGTCGTAGCGGTCGATGATCTCCAGGGCTTCGAGGACCTCCTCGACGTCCTTCACGCCCGTGTAGGGCCGCCCGGCCGCCTTGTGCTGGCGCCAGTTGTGGTTGATGTCGCAGTACTGGCACTCCTCCTTGGCGCCGAAGTACTGACACACGCGGAAAACGGTCAGGTAAATGAGGTAACCCCACTGGATGGTGGGGGCGACCTCCATGACGGACTTCCCGTTGGAGAGCTTGTGCCGGTAGTACTCGGGCATCGGCGGCACCCCGACGTCGGCGATGCGCTGCCCGTCGAGGTACAGGCCGAGGAGACCCTCGTCGTCCGCCGCGACGCGATACGGCGAGGCGGGGTTCACCCGGACGGAGACGACCGTGCGCCGCAGGTCGTAGGGGCCACCCGTGAGGATGATCTCCTCCGGCGGGCGGCGCAGCGCGGCTTCGCCGAGCTCGGGCAGGGTGCCGTGGTCGAAGGAGAAGATGAAGTACGACTTGGGCTTGACCTCCCCCGACTCGTTGTCGCTGAGGGCCGAGGCATCGAAGGCCAGGCCTCCGCGCAGCAGGTCCTCCTTGATGACGGCCTCCCGCGGCACATGCGGAAACCGCTCCATCAGATCCTCGACCAGCGCGGTACGGCTGTCCATCCGACTCTCCTCCCGGCTCAGGCGTACGACTCCTCACGGTATGCCCCTGCCGACGCGAAGGCGGGGGCGGGGGGCCTCGTGTTGCGGGCAGGGTAGGTTCCACCTGGGAACCGAGGGTTCTCGATCTCCTCGGAAGGGGCGAGCAGTCGCATGACGGAAACCGTTACCAACTGGGCCGGCAACATCGTCTTCGCCGCGAAGGAAGTGCACCGCCCGCGCTCCCTCGACGAGCTGCGCTCGCTGGTCGCGGGCAGCACCCGGGTGCGGGCGCTCGGCAGCGGGCACTCGTTCAACAAGATCGCCGAGCCGGGCGGCGACGGGGTGCTGCTGTCGCTGGACGGTCTGACCGGTGAGATCGACGTCGACGCGTCGGCCCGCACCGTGCGGGTCGGCGGCGGTGTCCGGTACGCCGAGCTGGCGCGCCGGGTGCACGAGCACGGGCTCGCGCTGGCGAACATGGCCTCCTTGCCGCACATCTCGGTCGCGGGGTCGGTGGCGACCGGCACACACGGGTCCGGGGTCGCGAACGGTCCGCTGGCCGCCTCGGTGCGGGAGGTGGAGATCGTCACCGCCGACGGCTCCACCGTCGTCGTCGGGCGCGGCGACCGGCGGTTCGACGGTGCTGTCACGTCCCTGGGCGCACTCGGCGTCGTGACCGCGCTCACGCTCGACCTGGAGCCGGCCTACGAGGTGGAACAGCACCTCTTCACCGAACTCCCTCTGGAGGGGCTCGACTTCGAGACGGTCGCGGGTGCGGCGTACAGCGTCAGCCTGTTCACCGACTGGGGTGCGCCGGGGTTTCGGCAGGTGTGGATGAAGCGGCGCACGGACGAGCCGCTCGCCGACTTCCCATGGGCCGCGCCCGCCGTGGAGGCCCTGCATCCGGTGCCGGGGATGCCGGCCGTGAACTGCACCGCGCAGTTCGGGGTGCCGGGTCCGTGGCACGAGAGGCTGCCGCATTTCAGGGCAGAGTTCACCCCGAGCAGCGGAAACGAGTTGCAGAGCGAGTATCTGCTGCCACGTCCGCATGCCGTCCGGGCGCTGCAAGCGATCGAGGGCATCCGGCAGACGGTCGCCCCCGTGCTGCAGATCTGCGAGGTGCGGACCGTGGCGGCCGACGGGCAGTGGCTGAGCCCCTCCTACGGCCGGGACACGGTGGCCCTCCACTTCACCTGGATCGAGGACACGACGGCGGTGCTGCCGGTGGTGCGGGCCGTGGAGGCGGCGCTGGAGCCGTTCGAGCCGCGCCCCCACTGGGGCAAGGTCTTCCAGCTGCCCGCCGACGTGGTGCGCGGCCGCTATCCCCGGATCGACGACTTCACCGCCCTGACACGCGTGCTGGATCCCGCCGGCAAGTTCAGCAACGCATTCGTGCGGGACGTTCTCGGCGGCTGACGCCCGACGGGCCCGGCGACTTTATAAAGCCCCTTTCCTAACCCCTTGTCGAACCCTGCGGCACGCCATAACCTGGCGCGGCGCCGGAGCCGTCGCAGTGCCGGCCCGCCCGGCACCGAAGGGACGGCAGGGATGAGGGGGCACGTTCCATGAAGCGCGGCACGTCACGGGACATCCGCACCGCGAACCGCTACGAGGTGCTGCGCCAGATCATCGCCGCGTCGCCCACCTCCCGGCAGGAGCTCGCGGCCGCGACCGGTCTCTCGCTCGCCACGGTCGCCACCCTGGTCGGCGAGCTGCTCGACCTCCGCATGATCACCGAGGTCGGGTTCGAGGACTCGGCGGGCGGCCGCCCCCGGGGACTCGTGGCCGTCAACGCGTCGGGGGGCGCGTTGATCGGCGTGGACATCGCGGAGACGTACGTCCATGTCGAGCTGTTCGATCTGGCGCTGAACGTGCTTGCGCGCGCCGAGGAGAACATGCGGCCCGGTGAGAGCCGTCCGCAGCAAGTGGTGAGTCATGTCGCGGCGGCCGCCGGTTCGGTGGTCGCGCAGGCCGGGGTCGAGGCCGCGCGGGTGCTCGGCGTCGGGGTGAGCGTGCCGGGTCAGGTGGACCGCGCGACGGGCATCTCCGAGTACGCGCCCAACTGGGACTGGCACGACGTGCCGTTGCTCGATCTGCTCTCCGAACACATCGCGTATCCGCTGTACTTGGACAATCCGCTGCGGGCCGGCGCGGTCGCCGAGCTGTGGTTCGGGGCGGCGCGGGGGCACGGGGACGCCGTGGTGGTCAACCTCGGGACCGGCGTCGGCGCCGGCCTGGTGCTCGGCGGCGAACTGCACCGGGGGGTGAGCAACAGCGCCGGCGAATGGGGGCACACCACCCTGGTGCTGGACGGCCGGTTGTGCCGTTGCGGCAATCGCGGCTGCGTGGAGGCCTACGTCGGCGCACCCGGCATCATGCAGAACCTCGGTGAACTCTTCCCGGACAGCCCGCTGTTGCATCCCGACGACCAGACCGCCACCATCGACGCGCTGGCGGTCGCGGTCGCGGCGAACGAGCCGACGGCCGTCGAGGTCGTCCGCGAGACGGCTCGCTACCTCGGCGCGGGCATCGCCAACCTCATCAACGTGCTCAATCCCGAAGTGGTCGTATTGAGCAGCTGGGTCGCCGCCCGGCTCGGCGAGCCCCTCCTCGAGGAGGTGCGCGAGGCGGTGGCGCGGCATGCCCTGAAGCGGCCGCTGGCGGCCAACCGGATCGTCGTCAGCCCGATTCCGACCGACCCGGCCTGCCTGGGCGCGGCGACGTTCGCGCTGGAAGGGGCGTTGCAGTCCGTCGGCCAGCGAAACGTCAGACGCGTCGCGTCCGCGGGCGCGCGCAACCGTACGGCGCCGTCCGGATGAGCGGCCGTCCGCACGACAGCGCGGCCGGAAGGGCAGGCGCGCCGAACGTCCGGCCACGGCCGACCGGGACGGAGCACTCATGCGCGTGTGCGTTCACATCGAGGGCGGCCGTGACACTCATCCGCCGGCACAGCCGGAAGAACCAGTCGGAGTGCTCGAACGTGAGACCGGAGAACGCATCGCCTTCCCGACCGTCCGGAGGGGCAACGGTGACGCGCTCCGGGAGGCAGGACGGATCCGCCGGGGCCCACGAGGTCCTGGCCGGGCGGTAGTTCGCCCGGGGAACACCCCTTTGGACCGAGGGCCGCCGGCTCCTGACACCGGTGGCCCTCACCTCCCCTCGCCCTGCTCCCGGTTCGCGCCTCGCGCCGCTCCCCCGTGACGCCCGCCGGGAACCCGCCCGTTCGTCATGCCGAACCGATCACAACGCTTCGAACAGACTTCGTCCAACCCCTTGCCGAAGCCTTAGCCGAAGGTTAACGTCCCGCTCCGCAGCGTCATTTGAGCCATCCGGCCCCGAAGCCGTCGAGCCGCAGCCGTACTCGAGACAAGGACGTCACCATGTCGGCAATGAGCAACAGCAACTGGTCCCGCCGATCCCTCTTCCGGGCCGCGGCGGGCATGGCCGCGGCCGGCACGCTCGCCGCCTGCGGCAGCAACAACGGCAGGAGCGGGGGGTCGGGTTCGGGCGTCGGCCTGACGCAGTTCTTCCACGCGTACGGCGAGCCGGGCACCGAGCAGGCGATCAAGAAGTACGCGAAGGCCTACGACAAGGCCGACGTGACCACGCAGTGGATCACGAGCGCCGACTTCGAGAGCAAGCTCTTCGCCACTCTGCTCACCAAGAGCGCGCCCGACCTGTTCGAGTTCCACCCGCAGATCCAGATGATCAAGAGCGGTCAGGTCGCGGATCTGACGGACATCATCGAACCCGTCAAGAGCGACTTCAACCCGGCCGACATCAAGTCGCACACGGTCGACGGCAAGATATACGGCGTCCGCATGATCGACGACCCGCAGTTCTTCTTCTACCGCAAGTCGATGCTGGAGAAGGCCAAGGTCCAGGTCCCCACCACGCTCGACGAGCTGATGGAGGCCGCCGCCAAGCTCACCACGGGCAAGGTCAAGGGCCTCTACATGGGCGACGACCTGCACAGCGTCGTCAACCCGATGATCTGGTCGGCAGGTGCCGACACCCTCGACGAGAAGAACCAGATCGCCTACCACACCCCGGGCGTCATCGAGGGCATCAAGAAGATGCGCAAGCTGTTCACCAGCGGCCACCTTCTCCTCGGCGCGCCGACCGCGTCCTGGGACCCCTCCTCGCTCAACCAGGGCCTGTGCGCGATCCAGTTCTGCGGCATGTGGGCGATGCCTGCCATCCAGAAGGCGCTCGGCGACGACTGGGGCGTCTTCCCCTTCCCCAAGACCGTCGACTCCGGCAAGCAGTCGGTCTACAACGGCGGCTGGTCGATGTTCGTCAACGCCAAGGGCAAGAACGTCGACGCGGCCAAGGAGTACGTCAAGTGGCTGTGGATCGATCAGAAGAAGTACCAGGAGGAGTGGGCCACGTCCTTCGGCTTCCACATTCCGCCGCGCACCTCGATCGCGCAGACCGCCACCAAGCTCAAGTCGGGCAACGCGGCTGAGGGCGTCCGGCTGTTCAACGAGTTCGGGCACTTCGACAACATCGGCTGGACCCAGGCCATGATCACCTCGCTCGAGGACGTCTTCGCCAACGCGGTCCGCAAGGACATGGACCCGGAGGCCGCGCTGGACAAGGCCGACACGGCCGTCAACCGGGAACTCAAGAAGCTGTTCGGATAGGCCACGGGACGGACCACGACATGTCGACGACCGAGACGCGCGACCTCGCGCGCCCCGCCCGGGCGAAGGCCTCACCGGCCAAGCCGCGGCGGGGACTGCGGGGCAGCCCCACCGTCAACTTCTGGCTCTTCACCGGCCCGTTCCTCATCGGCCTGGCGATCTTCGTCTACGCCCCGATCCTGTGGAGCATCTGGCTCAGCTTCTTCGAGGCCCGCTTCACCGTCACACCTGACAAGTTCGTCGGCTTCGAGAACTACACGTACATGCTGACGAACGACGACTTCGTCGGCTCCCTCGGCACCTTCACCGCCTTCGCCGCGTTCATCGTGCCCACCACCTGGGCACTCTCGCTGGGTCTGGCCCTGCTGGTGAACCGGCTGCGCTTCATGCGGGCGTTCTTCCGGTCGGTCTTCTTCCTGCCGACCGCGTGCAGCTACGTGGCCGCCTCGCTGATCTGGAAGATGTCCATCTTCAGCGGGGTCCGCTTCGGCATGATGAACACGGTCCTGGGCTGGTTCGGGATCGAGAACATCGCCTGGCTGGTCGACCCCAATCCGCCCTGGTACTGGGTCGTGATCGTCTCGGCCCGGCTGTGGCTGCAGTCCGGTTTCTACATGATCCTGTTCCTGGCGGCGTTGCAGAACATTCCGGGTGAGCTGTACGAGGCGGCCGCCATCGACGGCGCCAAGCCCGGCTGGCAGACGTTCCGTTACATCACGTTGCCGCAGCTGCGCGCCACGTCCACCGCGGTGATCCTGCTGTTGCTGATCGCGGCCTACCAGGCCTTCGACGAGTTCTACAACCTCCTGTCGAAGACCACCTGGGGCCGTCCGCCCCTCGTCGAGCTGTACTACAAGGCCCTGGGCGAGAGCCAGGACTACGGTTCGGGCAGCGCGGGCGCGGTCATCCTGACCGTGCTGATCTGCGCCGTGACCCTGCTCCAGGGCAAGTTCCTGGGCTTCGGAAGGGGGGAGGATTCCAAGTGACGACCACACTGCCCGAGGTGGGGGAAGCCGCGCCGCCGCCGGACAAGCCCCGCCGGGACCGACGCGGTGGCGGGGTGATGAGCTCCACCGGCCTCTACGTCGCCACCGGCATCGCCGGCTTCTTCTTCCTGATCCCGTTCTACCTGCTGATCCGCAACGCCCTCTCCACCGACGCCGAGATCACCGGAGAGAACTGGAAGTTCTTCCCCACGCACCTGCAGTGGGGCAACGTCAGCGAACTGTTCACCGACGAGACGGTGCCCTTCGGTCAGTCCCTGTGGAACTCCGCGGTCGTGGCCACCCTGCACACCGTCGGCGTCCTGCTGGTGTGCTCCCTCGCCGGCTACGGACTCGCCCGCATCCCGTACCGGCACGCCAACAAGGTCTTCTACGCCGTCCTGGGCACCCTGATGGTCCCGACGGCGGTCACATTCGTCCCCAGCTTCGTCCTGGTGTCGTCGCTCGGCTGGGTGGACACCTACCGAGGTCTGATCATCCCGGGACTGTTCAGCGGTTTCACGTGTTTTCTGTTCCGGCAGTATTTCCTGGGGTTCCCCAAGGAGCTGGAGGAGGCGGCGCGGGTGGACGGACTGGGCTACTGGGGCGCGTACTGGCGCATCGTGGTGCCCAACTCGCTGAACTTCTTCGCCGCGATGGCGACCATCACGTTCATCAACGGCTGGAACTCGTTCCTGTGGCCGCTGGTCATCGGCCAGGACCCGGGTTCGTGGACGGTCCAGGTCGCGCTCTCCAACTACATGACCAACCAGACCGTCATCTTCCATCTGATCTTCATGGCCACGGCGTTTTCCATCCTGCCCCTGGTGTTCGTGTTCCTCTTCCTCCAGCGCTGGCTGGTCCAGGGGATCGCGCAGACCGGAATCAAGGGCTGACCTAGGAGACCGATGTCTTTCCGCACCTCCCCCTCTCCCCGTTCGGCCCGGGCGGAGGGCACCTCCCCCGTCGACTACGTCGAGGACGTCTCGCCGGGCGTCGGGGCTCTTGCGCCCCGGGCCTGGTACGCGGCCTCGGACGCGAAGTCCCTGTCGCTGAACGGACGCTGGCGGCTGCGCGTGTCGGCGACGGCCGACGCCGAGGACGACGCGTTCGCCGAGGAGGGGTACGACGCCGGGGACTGGGCCGAGGTCACGGTCCCCGGCCACTGGGTGCTGCAGGGAGACGGCGCCTTCGGTTCGCCCGTGTACACCAACCATCTCTACCCCTTCCCGGTCGACCCGCCCCGGGTGCCCACGGAGAACCCGACAGGTGACCACCTGCGGGTCTTCGACCTCCCCGACGGATGGCCCGAGGTTTCTGAAGGCGGTTTCGTCCTCCGTTTCGACGGCGTCGAGTCCTGTGCGCGGGTCTGGCTGAACGGCACGGACATCGGCGAGTTCAAGGGGTCCCGCCTGCCGCACGAGTTCGCGGTCGGGCATCTGCTCAGGCCGAGTGGGAACGTCCTCGCGGTCCGGGTCCACCAGTGGTCGGCGGGCTCGTATCTGGAGGACCAGGACCAGTGGTGGCTGCCCGGCATCTTCCGTGACGTGACGTTGCTGCACCGTCCGGCGGGCAGTGTCCTCGACTTCTTCGTGCACGCTTCCTACGACCACGTCACGGGCGAGGGCTGCCTGCGCGTCGACTCCGATGTCGACGGGCGGGTGACCGTGCCCGCCCTGAACATGGACGTAGCAACCGGGGAAGCGGTTACCGCACCGGTTCAGCCGTGGACGGCGGAGACGCCCACGCTGTACGACGGCGAGCTGGTGACGGAGGGCGAGCGTGTGCCCCTGCGCATCGGTTTCCGCACCGTCGAGCTGGCAGACGGGCTGATCAAGGTCAACGGCCGCCCGATCCTCTTCAAGGGCGTCAACCGGCACGAATGGCACCCCGAGACGGGCCGCGCCCTCGATCCGGAGACGATGCGCGAGGACGTGCTGCTGATGAAGCGGCACAACGTCAACGCGGTGCGCACCTCGCACTACCCGCCGCACCCGGCCTTCCTCGACCTGTGCGACGAGTACGGGCTGTGGGTGATCGACGAATGCGACCTGGAGACGCACGGCTTCGTCGAGCAGGACTGGCGGGACAACCCCGTAGACGACGACCGCTGGACCCCCGCACTCCTCGACCGCGCCGCCCGCATGGTCGAACGGGACAAGAACCACCCGTCGGTCGTCGTCTGGTCCCTGGGCAACGAGGCCGGCACCGGGCGCGGTCTGACCGCCATGGCCGACTGGATCCACGCCCGCGACGCCTCGCGTCTCGTGCACTACGAGGGCGACCTCAACTGCCGTGACACGGACGTCTATTCACGTATGTACGCCTCCCACGAGGAGGTCGAGCGGATCGGACAGGGTCTGGACGGCGGCACCCTCGGACGACGTCGACTCCCCTTCATCCTCTGCGAGTACGCCCACGCCATGGGCAACGGCCCCGGCGGGCTGGCCGAATACCAGCGGATCTTCGAGGCCCACGAACGGCTCCAGGGCGCCTTCGTCTGGGAGTGGATCGACCACGGAGTCCGGCACCCTCGGCTGGGCTACGCCTACGGCGGCGACTTCGGCGAGGAACTGCACGACGGGAACTTCGTCTGCGACGGTCTCGTCTTCCCCGACCGCACCCCCTCCCCCGGTCTCGTCGAGTTCAAGAAGGTGATCGAGCCGGTCGTCCTGGACGCCACCGCCGAGGGCACGGTCCGCGTCACCAACAAGCAGGACTTCGCCGACCTCTCGGCGCTGGCCTTCACCTGGTCCTTCCAGGCGGACGGCGAGACCGTCGGATCCGGGCCTCTCGCGGTGCCGCCGCTCGCGGCCGGCGAGTCGGCCGACGTCAAGCTGCCGGAAACGCCGTCCGGCGCCCCGGCCGGTGCGGGGACGGGCTGGACCGTCCAGGCCGTGCTGGCCGCGGACACCGCGTGGGCGGCCGCGGGACACGTGGTCGCCTGGGGCCAAGTGGCGGCAACGCCAAGGACCTTGCCGTCGCACGGTCCGGCGATCGCACCGATCACCGGAGAACGACTCGTCACCCTGGGCCCTGCCTCCTTCGACATCCGCACGGGCGAGCTGCGCACCCTCGGCCCGGTGACGGTGACCGGGCTGCGCCTGGACGTGTGGCGGGCGACCACCGACAACGACGACGGCGCGCCCTGGCAGTCGGACGTCCGCCACGGTCTGCTCTGGCGCAGGCTGGGCCTGCACCGGATGCGGCACCGGCTGGACGCGGTCGAAGTCGGCGACGACGCGCTGACGGTACGGACCCGAGTGGCGCCGGCCGGCTGGGAGGTGGGCCTGTCGACTGCCTATCGGTGGACGTCGGACGGAAACCGCGTACGACTGACCGTTTCCGTGACCCCCGAGGGCGACTGGACGGTGCCGCTCCCCCGTCTCGGCGTCCGCTTCGGGCTGTCCGAGGCCGACCGGGTGACGTGGTTCGGGGGCGGCCCCGGCGAGGCGTATCCCGACAGCAGGTCGGCGGCGGCGGTCGGCCGCTGGCAGTCGACCGTGGACGACCTGCAGACGCCGTACGTCCGCCCCCAGGAGAACGGCGCCCGTGCCGACGTCCGCTGGGCGCAACTCGGCGGACTGCGCATCGACGGGGACCCCGCGTTCTGGTTCACCGCGCGGCGCTGGACGACCGAGCAGCTCGACGCCGCCGCCCACCGCACCGACCTGGTCCCGGGCGAGACGGTGTGGGTCAACCTCGACCACGGTCAGCACGGCCTCGGCTCCCAGTCCTGCGGCCCGGGCCCCTTGCCGCAGCACTTCCTGAACGCGGCGCCCGCACAGTTCTCCTTCGTCTTCACGCCCACCGACTGACCGCACTGACTGGCCCCACCGACTGACCCCAGCGGCCGAACCACGTCCTGTGCCGGCATGGTTCGGTCGGCCAGGCCGTGTCGGCCAGGTCTGACCGACACGGCCTGGCCGACCCTTCCGGCGACGTCATGCGACCGGTCTGAATCGACGGCCCGAACGCCACTCTGTCCGGTGCGTCCCGTGCCTGTGCGCCTCCAGCTGCAGTTGCGCGTGTTCTCATCCACGGCCGCTCCCCTCGCGGTCGTCGCGTATCCCGCGGCCGCTGTTCTGCCTGCCACGGCGCCACGGGCACGACACCGGCATCCCCTGGCGCTTCGGCGATCTCGCTCCTGCGGGGCCCGTTGGCGTACGTCGTCTCACGGCTGCTGTGGCGGTGGAGCCTCGGGCACTGCATCGGGGTGAAAGCGATTACACAACTGTCACCGTGGCTGTTGCCGTGGCTGTGGCTGTGCGGGCCGGCCGGATCCCTCAGGCTTCCGCACCGTGTAACTGGTCCCGGCATCCCTACTGGCTTTGGCGCTGCCCGGCGATAGGGCTGCCGGGACGGCGAACCTGAGGAAACGCGTTGCTGGCCGGACGTCAGGGGCCGCTGGGGGGGAGCAACCGGTTGCGAAGGATTGCGCGGGTATAGAGAGGGCGGAAAACTGCGGGAATCCGGTTACACAAGCTCGCGCAGACGAGGGCTGGGGAAACCGGTTACGCAGACTTGCGCCGACGTGGAGGGCTGGGAAACCGGATACGCAACGGGAGTCCCCCGGGAACAGTCTCCCACCCAACTCGCTGTGCGCGGTCGCATCCCACCCCAGGCCTCAGGCGTTACGGCGATCCGTTCGCGATGCCGGGCCTGTTCCCCTCGCGCCGTCCGGCCTCCCACCTGCGAACCCCTAGGATCCTGGCTGAACCCTGTCGGTCCAGTACACAAGGCCGTCCCCAGGCCACGCGGCGGCCTCACCACCGACCGCCTGGTCGAGGCCGCCGCCGAGCTGGTCGACGAAAACGGTTTCGAGAACGTCGGACCAGCGAGATCACCTACGGGATGCTCCGCGCCTACGGCATCGCCGAGCCCGGCCTCACCGATGCCGTCCGCCTGATGCGAAGCACGTTTCACGGCTACTGCCTGCTGGAACCGGCGGCGGCTTCGGCGCTCCGCGGGACGTGCAGCGGTCGTGGGACAACGCGGTCGACGCGCTGCACATGGCACTCACCCATTGGTCGTGGGAGACCGGGCCCGGGGAGTAGCGTCACGTCAGGAACGTGGCGGCGCGGTGGCACTGAGACTCAGGGTCTCCTGGTACGTCGGCGTACGACCGCCGACACGACGTCCCTCACCGATTTCGTCCAGGGCCTCCAGCGCCGCGCCGAGAGCCCGCCGGTAAAGGTACGAGCCGAGGCTGATGCGGCCTACGCCCAGGTCGGCGAGTTGGGAGACCGTGAGCCCGGTCGGCGAGTAGAAGACGTTGAGTGGGACGTCGAGCCTGGCGACGAGCGCGGCGATCTGCCGGTCATCGGCCAGCCCGGGGACGAACACACCGTCGGCACCGGCCTGTTGATAGGCGTCGAGCCGGGACAGCGTTTCGCCTCCATCGTGTTCACCGAGCCAGTACGTGTCCGTGCGCGCGTTGACGAACAAGCCGGGTGCGGCTGACTTGACGGCCGTGATCTTCGCAGCGTGCCGATCGACCGCTCCCATCCCGTCTTCGAGGTTGATACCGACCACGCCCACTGCCGCCAGCTGACGTGCGAACTCGGCCACCGCACCCGGATCTTCACTGAAACCGTTTTCAGCGTCGACCGACAACAGAAAAGGTTGTGAACCAAGGACCAGCGCCAGCTTCAGCGTCTCGTCCCGAGTCGCGGCAGCTCCGTCCGGCAGTCCCACCGCCGCGGCCACGGCCAGACTCGTCGTGCCGATCGCCGGGAAGCCCTGCCGTGCCATGGCCACGGCAGAAGCGTGATCCCAGGCATTGGGCAGGAGAAGCGGAGCGTCGGCGTGGTGAAGGTCGGAGAAGGGGCTCAAGGTCGCACCGGGTGCAGGCATGCCGCTCACGGTAGGCGCGGGTCTGTTCGGCGGACGCCGAACAGACACCGTCGGCCGATGTCCGGCTCCGTCTCCGTCTCCGTATCCGTCTCCGTCTCCGTCTCCGTCTGTCAGGGTGATCCGTGCCGCACAGTCCGTTCCCGTGCCGCACCACCGCCCTGTCTCATCCGGCCGCCCGCTCCCCCGCACTGCGTTCCACGCAGAACTCGTTCCCCTCCGGGTCGGCCAGGACCGCCCACCCCGTGCCGTCGGGTTTCCGGTGGTCGTCGACGAGGACGGCGCCGAGGGCGAGCAGGCGCTTGACCTCTTCCTCGCGGGTACGGTCCTGCGGCTGCAGGTCGAAGTGGATCCGGTTCTTCTGGCTCTTGACCTCCGGGACCGTGACGAAGAGCAGGCCCGCATCCTCGATCAGCGCTTCCTCGTCGCCCGGTTTGTCGTCCTGGTGGAGAGACAGTCCGAGCACCTCGGACCAGAAGCTACCGAGGGCGTAGGCGTCGGAACAGTCGATCGTCACATGCCGGAGGGCAGAAGTCATGCGTGGATTCTTGTGGAAGCGGTTACGCACCGCAACGGGAATCCTTCGAGAGACGCCGACGCCCACGCGGTGCCGTGCAGCACGGACCAACCACTCGTTTCTCGGAAGTTCCTGGGGGTCTCAAGGCACACCGTCCGGCATGTGCGTCGGCCCCCGTGAGGCCGACCTGCGCGACGGGACTCACCGAGGCGCCACCGACCACGATGCCGTGGCCGACCCCTCGTCCGGGGCCGTGCGGCCGAAGCGGAAGCGCTGCTCCGAGCCGCTCGACCAGCGGACAGTCAGGTCATGGACGTCGTGGGAGTCATCGACGGTCGCCCCCTTCACCTCTACGGACACGTATTCGGCGAGGGCCAGGGGGTTGTGCTCGGCGGTGAGGCGGGCCAGGGCCACGAAGAGCGTCGGGCCGGCTCCCACGGCGCCCGAAAGCGTGGAGTCGCCCGTCAGGCCGTACACGCCCACCAGCTCGGCCCGTTCGTTTCCGCCTTCCGCCGGCGCCCATCCCGTGACATGTACGGCCGTCCCCGGGGCCGCGCCGGACACCAGATGCGCCCGAACCTCCACCGCGCCCTCGGCCACCACCAGGCTAGTGAGGTCGGCGCCGGACCTCAGCGCATGGCGTGAGGCCGCCCAGCCCTCCCCGACCCCGAGAGGGACGATGCCCGCGCGGTGCGGATCACCCCCGACGGTGACGGAGTTGTCCGGCGGCGAGATCAACGGCCGGGTTACCGTGGAGTAAGCGAAGCGCGTGTAGAAGGGGTCGTAACGGACGTCCTCGCTTCCGTGATTGTGCAAGCGGACCAGGCCGTCGGAACTCGTCGACTGCAGAAGCCAGTTGGGGCCGGCAACAGGTGTAACCGCGTTCTGCCGTTCCGCAGGACCTGCTTCCTCCTGTGCAGTCCACACCGGGTGGTCCGCCGGAAGCAGCAGGCCGAGGAAGCCCTTACTCGCCCAGTAGGGAGAGGCCGGTCCCGAGTAACCCTGCAGAACCGACTCGTCGGATCCGTGCCAGCCGAGCGTCAGCAGTCCCTGATCGTCGACCGCGTCCCGCTCCAGGAAGTACCTCAACGCGCCCGAGGCCAGACGGCGGGTCTCGCCGGGTGGCAGCGGGGTGTGGCCGGTCAGGGCGCCCAGCCACAGCGGCGCGGTGGTGGCGAACCGGTAGGTGAGGGAGCGACCCTGATGCAGGGGCGCTCCGTCGCCGCCGAACAGGCGCGCATAGTCCGCAAGGTGCGTCTTGAGCCGGCCTCCGTAGAGGCTGAGCAGATCAGGGTCGTCGGCCAGCCAGGCGTGCAGGACCGGGTAGAGATGCATCGCCCAGCCGTTGTAGTAGTCGAGGGCACGGCCGGGCCCGTCGGTGTACCAGCCGTCCCCGACATACCACTGCTCGATGCGTTCCAGGCCGCGGTCGATCGCCTTGCGGGAGGCCTCCTGCCGGTGACCGACCGCCTCCAGGAAACCGCCTACAGTGACCGGGAACAGCTCCCAGTTGCAAGGCCACGGTTCGGCGGTCAGCGCATCCCCGAGCCAGGCTGCCGCGCGCTGCCGCACGCCGTCGTCGAGACGGTCCCAGAGCAGTGGACGGGTCAGGCGTAGTGCGAGGGCGATCGATGCGGCCTCGACTAGGGGCTGGCTCCGGTCCTCGATGCGGGGCCAGATGCCGGAGACGCCTGCTTCGAGACCGGTTGCGTAGCGTTCCAGCGCTGTCTCGTCGCGCCGGAAGGCGGCCAGCAGAAGCGTGCGGGCATACCCCTCCAGTCCGTCGGACAGGCGACCGGACCAGCTCTCCCGGGAGCCGGGAAAGTGGTAGAGAGCACGATCGTCGGTGGCATAGGGCTCCACCGCGGTGAGCAGGGCGTCGGCGGCTGCCTGCCAGTGGGCGCGGGTGTATCCGGTGCGGGGGCTGCGGGCGGCATCGGGCGGGGGAAGGTGCATCTGTCGTTTCTTTCTTCTGCGACCTGGTCGGGGGCCTGGGATGTCAGGACCTGGGGGCGTCCCGGTTCCGGTCGAGGCGCCCCCAGGCGTTCATCCCACCCGCACGGCGCCCTTCGGCACCAGATGCCGGGCGACGAGTTCGTCGCGGACCAGGCCCGCGTAGACCGTCGCGCCGTGCAGGGAGGTGTGCGTGTTGTCGCGTTTCTCGTTGTAGAGGTAGAGCGCCTTGGAGCCCTCGACGCCCAGGGTCTCCACCAACGCCTTGGTCTTGGCCGTCAGGTCGATCAGCGGGACGCCGTGCGTGGCGGCGACCGAGCGGATCACCGCCGGGTGGTCGACACCAAGTCCGTTGATCAGCAGAGCCGTTGCGTTGTTCAGCGTCCCGTCTGCATTGAACCAACGTCGGACGATGGGGGTCACCAGGACCGGCCGACCGCCCTTCTCCCTCACCCCTGCCACCAGTGTCTCGAGGTTCGCGCGGTACGTTGTCTCGTCGGTCGTCTTGTCGTTGTGGGCGAGCTGGATCAGGACGAGGTCGCCGGGGCGGATCAGCGGCTGAACCGTGGCCCACAGCTGTGGGTTCCCCAGATACGTGACCGTACTCTCGCCGGAATCGGCGTAGTTGGCGATCGAGATCCCCCTGCGCAGGTACTGCGGAAGCTGCTGACCCCAGCCGGTGTACGGCTCGGCGGTTTGGTCGCAGACGGTGGAGTCGCCGATGAGGAGGATCTGCCGGACGTGCCGGGCGGGAGTGACTGCGATGTCGGCCAGCGCCGGCGCGGAGCCGCCCAGCGCCAGGTCCAGTCCGGGGGTGCCGTCCGCGCCGGTCGGTTCACCCTCGGGGGTGCGGACGTCGACCGTGAAGCTCCGGGCGATGCGCGCGCCGGCGGGGGCGGCGGTCTCGGGCAGCAGGGCGCGCCGTGTCTCCGCGGTGACGCTGGTACTCGAAGCGCCGTCGCCACCCAGGACGACCTTCACGTCGTAGGAGCCGGGAGGGACGTCGAAGTGGCATGCGGTGGCAGTGCAGTGGTCGATGCCCAGGGACGCGCGACCGCCGTGGGCGGATGCGGGTGCGGCCGTCAGACCGGCCGTCAGGGTCAGCGCCGCAATTACGGCCACGGTGAAACGTCTCACTTGCGGCTCCTCCGTCACGGGAACAGGGCTGGCGGCTGGACGGTACCGCCTCCCGCAAGCGCTTTCTAGACCCGGGACCGATTTCGCAAGCTTGCCTATCTCGCACGGGTGAAAGCCCTTTCGCGAAATCGATTCAACTGTCACTCTCTCAGGCACCCGCACCCCCACACCTCTCGAAGGAGGCACCCTCATGTCCGGATCCGACAGCCGCAGGCCGGTCCGACGCCGCACCTTCGTCCTCGGCGCCGCCGCCAGCTCGGCCGCGCTCGCCGGGCCGCTCGCCGTCCCTGCCGCCGCGGCGGCGTTCGGCTACACCGACGACGGCTCGAACTACGTCGTCGACACCGGCGCCGCCCTGGTCTTCAAGGTCAGCAAGGCCACCGGCGATCTGACCTCGCTGATCTACCGGGGCACCGAATACCAGGGCTACGGCGGCATGAACTCGCACATCGAGTCGGGCCTCGGCAGCTCCACCGTGACGATCGCACGGTCCGGCTCGACGATCCTGATCTCCGTCACGCACGGGACTCTCCGGCACTACTACGCTGCCCGCAGCGGCGAGAACAACATCTACCTGTGGACCAACAAGGCCGATGCGTCCGTTTCCGCAACCCGTTACATCGTGCGCGTCAAGGCGGGCCGGTTCCTCAACGACGAGCCCGACTCGTACACGTACACGACCCGCACGGTCGAGGCCTCCGACGTCTTCGCAAAGTCGGACGGTCAGACCCGCTCCAAGCACTACTCCAAGCTGCGGGTCATCGACTACGACTACATCGGCTGGACCACCGGCGGTGTCGGTCTGTGGATCGTACGCAGCAACCACGAAAAAGCTTCTGGTGGGCCTTTCTACCGCTCCCTCCTGCGCCACCAGAGCGCCGACGGCGGAGGCCTGTACGAAATCCTTTACTACGGCCAGAACCAGACCGAGGAGCAACGCTTCGGCCTCCAGGGCCCATACGTGATCGCTTTCACGGACGGCGGCGCACCTTCCTCCTCGCTCTTCTCCGGAAACCTGACCACCTCCTGGGCCGACTCGCTCGGCATCTCCGGCTACGTCGGAGCCGGCGGGCGCGGCCGGGTCGCGGGGGTCGGCATCACCGGCCGCAACACGGCCTACCCCTATACGGTCGGCCTCGCCAACGCGGCAGCGCAGTACTGGGGTCCGGCACGGTCGTCCGACGGCTACTTCTCG
The DNA here is from genome assembly GCF_001746365.1 of Streptomyces sp. LUP30. GTDB lineage: Bacteria > Actinomycetota > Actinomycetes > Streptomycetales > Streptomycetaceae > Streptomyces. Next base: position 54,898 of record NZ_MJAJ01000019.1, on the reverse strand, counting down.
ATCGCCGGGGTGCTGCCGGGGATGTACACCCTCACCGTCCACAAGAGCGAGCTCGCCGTGTACAGCACGCAGGTGACCGTGTCCGCAGGCGGGACGACCACCGTGAACTCGATCGCCATCCCCTCTTCGAACGACCCGAGCAACGCGAGCGTGATCTGGCGCATCAACGACTGGACCGGTACGCCGAGCGGCTTCAAGAACGCCGGCCTCATGACGTACGCGCACCCCTCGGACGTACGGGCCTCCGCCTGGACCGGCAACGTGGTGATCGGCAGCGGCAACGAGGCTGCGGCGTTTCCCTGCTACATCTGGAAGGACGTCAACAGCGGTCTGCTCGTCTACTTCAAGCTGACCGCTGCCCAGGCCGCCGCCGCGCACACCCTGCGCATCGGCGTGACGACGGCCTACGCGAACGGCCGTCCACAGGTCGTCGTCAACGACACCTGGACCTCGGCCATCCCCTCCCCACCCACTCAGCCGAACACTCGGTCCCTGACGAACGGGTCCTACCGGGGGAACAACCACACGTTCACCTACAGCGTTCCGGCGAGTGCCTGGCGCACGGACACCAGCCAGTACAACGTGCTGAAGATCAACGTGGTGAGTGGTTCGGGATCGACCTCCTACCTCAGCGCGGGCACCTCGATCGACGCCATCGACCTGCTTATCTAACGGACTTTGATCAGCCGAGCGTCCACTGCTGGTTGGTGCCTCCGTTACACGCGTACGTGATGATGGCGGCCGAGTTGGCGGTGGATGCGCCGTTGACGTCCAGACACTTGCCACTGGCCCTCGACTTGACGTTCACGTAGCTCCCAGACGTCGTCAGCGACCAGTTCTGGTCGGTGCGTGCCGCATCGCAGTCCTCCTGGGTGACGGTGCTCGTGTTCTCCTGCACGCACAGAGAACTGTTCCTGACGATCAACTGGTAGTAACCGCTTCCGACGGACTTGAACCAGTACTTCTGGTTGTTTCCGCCGTTGCAGTCGTACTGCTTGATCTGGGCTCCTGCCCACAGGGACTGGCTCGTGACGTCCGCACACTTGCCGCTGTGCCGGGCGACGAGCGTGTTGTACGTGGCGCTCGTGCCGGTGACCGTTCCGGCGGCCGTGTCGACGGTGACCTCGGGAGTCCACGACATCGACAGAGAGGTGGACGCGGGGAAGGCGAGCGGCAGCCAGACGTAACGGGAGTCGTTCACGGTGCCGCCGAAAGAGTTGCCCCAGCGGTCGCCCAAGTAGAGGTAGGACGTGCCCGAAGTCCCCTGAACGGGAAGGACGTAAGCGGCCTGCGATCCGTACGCCGTCGAGTCTCCGACGTCGGTCATGGCCGTCCACGGGCCGGCGAGGGACGTCGCCGTCGCGTACTGCTGCTGATTGGGGTTCCAGCCGGTAGACGCCGAGGTGAGCATGAAGTAGACGCCGTTCCGCTTGAACAGTGCAGGCGCCTCCCGATGACCTCCGTGCCAGGGATCGGCGACAAGACTTGCGATACCGGTGTAGTCGGCCGTCAGTCGGTAGATCTGCAGGTCGTAATTCTCGCGTGCGGCCGAGACCATGTACCCGGTGCCGTCGGTGTCCACGAAGACCGTGATGTCCCGGGACATGTGCTGGTCCAGCGGACGGAAGCTGCCCTGCCAGGCGTAGTTCCCGTCGACGGTGTCCGACACGGCGATGGCAGCCCGGGCCTCGCTGTAGTCGACACCGTTCTCCTTGTGCATCCACATGACGTACTTGCCGGTGGCGGCGTTGTACATGACCTTGGGTCGCTCGATGTTGGCGGTGGCCAGTTCGGAGGCGCTCGACTGCGTGAGGACGTGGTTGCGGAACTCCCAGTTCTTCAGGTCGGTGGAACGGTAAGCGTCCACATACCGGAAGGTGTTGTCGGCGTTGCGGTTCTCGCCGAACCAGTAGTAGTAGGAGCCGACTTTGAGAACACCACCACCATGGGCGTGTACCGGACTGCCCGAAGTGTCAGTGAACTGTGTGCCGTTGACGATCGTCATGGGCACCGCCTGGACGGGTCCCGCAGTGGTGAAGGCGCCGATCAGCGCCAGACAGAGGACGAGCAGGGTCGCGTAGGCACGTCGCATCTCACGCACTCTCCTTCAGGGGTGTCAGCGACCGGAGCGCCGAAGTCGGATGCCCGCCGGCGGCGGCCGAGCGCTGGGTTCGTGATGTGGGGGTCGGGGCGTAGAGGTCGATACCACTCAGGGAGAGCCGTCGACTTCGCTGCCTGGCGGGCGTGGTGGAGCAGGCCGCCGGTCTCACCGTCCTCGGCCTCACCGGTCTCACCCACCGTCCTGGTCAGTCAACGAAGAAGGTCAAGGTCCGTGCACGCCACCGGACTCGCAGACGATGAGTACGGGGAACGGCCACTTGGAACGGGCGCCCGTGGCCTTCCCGGACCAAGTCCCGTGTGTCGCTCCCGAGTCGGCGACCTCCAGGACCCGGGCGCGATCACCGGCTCGTTCTCGGTGGGCGCTGGTGCGACACAGCGGTTGTACGGCAGTCGTCGACACGACGGAGTGCCGGCGCACAGTCGGATGCGTCCTTCGCTCCGGCTCTGCGTAGGGGGCCGACCAGATGCGGATTCGGGTGCGGTGGGGGTCCTGGCACGTCCGGAAGCGACGCGGGGCGCTCGGGTCATGTCGGGGGCGGATCGTTGTCGCGTCGTAGACGCCGTCGCTTTGACGGTCGATCTACGGATCAGCACTGCGGAGGGAGGGCGGGTCGGCCTACAAGGGTTGCCTCTCGAGAGGGGCGCGTTCGGGACTGCGAACGACATGTGAAATGGCGAACGCCGAAAAGGTAAGGGCGTGTTACGAGCAGGTCAACGGGTCTGACGGGACTTGATGGAAAGCCCTTTCGAGGACTTTCCGCTCGGACGGGGATTTTCTGGGTCTTGAGAGTCGGCCAGCAGACGGGAGAAGCAACTTTTCTGTTATCCGTCTCGACCTGGCGCGTCTCCGTAACGTGCGCAGCCCTCTTCACACCTCAACCGCGGCCACCGGCGCCCTCGCGGCCGTCGCGGCCCTCCTCGCCATCGGTCCCCCGGCCATGGCCGTCGGCGTCCGGGACATCACCGCCGACGTGCTCGCAAACCGGGACGTGACGCTCACCGGCGACTCGGCGGTGACCGTGCCTGCCGGGACGACGACGTACAGCGGTGTGTTCCGCGGTCAGGGAACACTCACCGTCCGCGGCGGGGGGACGCTCGTTCTGAGCAAGGACAGCGATTTCACCCTGCCCACCGCACGCCGGCGACAGGCGGTGCGCACGCAGGGGGGCAACCACCCGTACACGACGGTCAAGACGCCCGATCCGCCGGCGATCACCGTGGAGCGTGGAGCAACGCTGCAGTACGGCACCGGCGGAGGTACAGGGCTGATAGGGCACTTCCCGTACGACACTCCCGGCTACCGGCTCAACCAGCTCAACATCCGCGTCGACGGAACGCTCCGCCTGTCACTGACCCGCACTTTCAACATCGGCACCATCAGCGGCTCCGGCCTGGTCACCCAACCTCGCAACATGTGGGGCACTCTGGACCTGGCCGGCACGCACCCCTTCGCCGGCGTCATCGACAACGGCACGGGCATGGCGGTCGGCCGTCCCGAGTACCCCGTGTCACTGCCCAACGCCCGAGCGATCCTCAACCAGGGCTCCTGGATCATCGACACCCCCCTATACCAGACGATCACCCTGCGCCAGGATTTCTACCAACGGCAGTACGGCAGCGACGTCAACGTGCACACGCGGCCGGGCAGCAAGGTCGTCCTCACGGGCCAGTACAGCTACAGCGACCAGGGTGGCGACACTGCGCCCACGCTCAGCGACCCGGGCCTCAACTGGCGCGCGATCCCGCACCAGCTGAACAAGCGCGGCACGAACATCGAGGGCGCCAATCTGCAGTGGGGGGACGGCACCACGCACAAGATCTTCATGCCGGGAACGAAGGACACCGTTTACATCAACTTGCACGAGGCCAGCGGACGGCGGTCGTTGCTGACGTTCGACTACGACGGCCCGGTCACCCTGGGGGCGCCGATCGGCGGCGGCAAGTACCACGACACGCTGGCAGCACCCGGCGCCGGCGACGTCGTCATCGCCGGGACGAAGGGGAACGACGTCACCTTCGCGGCCGAGCAGTACTACGACGGTTCGACGACTGTGCAGAAGGGAGCCGTCCTGCGACTCGGGTCGGCGCAGGGGGACGGCTCTCTACTCACCGGAACCGACCGGCGCCGGATCGTGAACGACGGCACACTGGTAGTGCGCAACGCCAAGAAGGCGGTTTCACTGTCCCGTCTCGGAGGCAGCGGCTCTCTCGTGCAGTCCGGGGCCGCGACGACGACCCTCACCGGGTCGGCGGTGACGTACACCGGAACGACCACAGTCGAACGGGGAACCCTCGCGCTCGAGAACGGGGCGACGCTGGCCAACAGCAGGACGATCCGGCTGACGTCCGCAGCAGCGCAGCTGGACGCGGGCGACTCGCCGCTGCGGGTGACGAGCACGCTCAACGGCAAGGGAACCGTGCGCGGCACCATGACGAACGAGGGCGTCGTCACGGGCGGCCTGACGATCACTGGAGCCTACACACAGCACGACGAAGGCCAACTGGTCCTGGGCAAAGCACCCTTGACGGTGGCAGGCAAGGTGACTCTGGCCGGCGGACTCGACCTGTCCGGCGCAGGGACGGCCACCGCTGCAAAGGATTCTGGCACCGCTTTCGATAGATCTTCCACCTCGCAAAAGGCCGATACCCCTTCCAGCAGAGCTTCCGAAACGACCGGCAGCAGTCCGCTTCGCACCATCACTGTCCTGAATCACACCGGGAGCACACCCGTCAGCGGTACTTTCGACGGCCTGCGTGAGGGTGCCGAGGTGAAACTCGACGACACCGTGTACCGGATCAGTTACAAGGGAGGGGACGGCAATGACGTCGTGCTGACCGCCGCGGCCGGAACACCTTCGGCGAGCGCCGGCACGAGGCCTTCCTCTCGAGCCATCACCGCCGAGACGCGCGGCGCCGACGCGGTTGGGTCCGGCGCGTTCGGGTGGTGGCCGTACGTGCTGACAGCCGGCTTGCTCGGTGCTCTGCTGGTCCCCAAGACCAGGCGGTCACGGAGCGGACCGCGCAATCGGGGCGGCCGACACTCGGCGCCCAAGGGATGAATCCCGAACTCAAGCCGGCAGGAGCGCATACCAGCGAGGCCCCACGTAACCGCACCGCACCGCACCGCACCGGCCGAGACGATGTGCGGGGCTCATCACTCCCGGGGTGCGGCACGTGCGGTGCGTGACAGCGCCAACTGCAACAGATCCTCGGGACCCCCTCGAAGGGCCCGAACAGGGACCGCACGCCTTCGCGATCATGGCCAGAAAGAACGGGAGTAATCGGTTACAGCTGAACGACTGCCAACGAACACCAGTCCGCACAGCTGTAGCCCAGTCGCAGTCAGGAGCAGGAGCAGGAGCAGGAGCAACAGCCAGAGAGCATTCATCCCACGATGTGTTCCTCCTGCTCACCCACTGGACTCATCGGGCTGTACGTCGTCCCTTCGACTAGCGTCGTGCCATGACCAGCGACATCCCTTTCCCGCTCGCGGAGACCTCTCTCAGCTCGGCTCTCACCACCGGAGCCGTCGTCCTCGACGGTGGCATGTCGAACCAGCTGGAGTCCGCCGGGCATGACCTGAGCGACGAGCTGTGGTCGGCGCGGCTGCTCGCCGAACGCCCCGAAGCGATCGTCGAGGCCCATCTCGCATACTTCGAGGCCGGTGCGAACGTGGCGATCACTTCCAGCTACCAGGCCACGTTCGAGGGATTCGCGAAGCGAGGTATCGGCCGCCAAGATGCGGCACGGCTGCTTACGCTGAGCGTGGAGCTGGCTCGAGATGCAGCCCGACGAGCACAAAGCAGAGGGGCCGTGCACCCGCTGTGGGTTGCCGCGTCGGTGGGGCCGTACGGAGCGATGCTCGCAGACGGTTCCGAATACCGAGGCCGGTACGGCCTGAGCGTCCAGGAACTGGAGCGATTCCACCGTCCCCGGTTGGAGGTGCTGGCCGCCGCCGCGCCTGACGTGCTGGCGCTGGAAACGGTTCCCGATACCGACGAGGCCGAGGCACTGCTGCGAGCTGTACGGGGACTAGGTGTGCCGGTCTGGCTCTCGTACTCGATCACCGGGGCCCGTACCCGCGCCGGGCAGCCGCTGGAAGAAGCGTTCGCTCTGGCCGGCGGCGCGGATGAGGTGATCGCGGTCGGCGTGAACTGCTGCGCGCCCGAGGACGTCGATGCCGCCGTGGCAACCGCGGCGCGGGTGACGGGCAAACCCGTCGTCGTCTACCCGAACAGCGGCGAAGCGTGGGACGCGGAGACCCGCGCCTGGAACGGCCGTTCCTCCTTCCTTCCCGAACAGGTACTGGGCTGGCACGAGTCGGGGGCCCGCCTCATCGGCGGTTGCTGCCGCGTCGGTCCCGAGGCTGTCGCCTCGATCGCGCGGACCCTGTCCCGTGGGTAGGCCTTGTTCAGTCGGCTTCCGCTGACGTCCGTCGCCGTGAAAGCGGTCGCTGTCGTATTCCGCTGGAGGATGGCGCCTCGACCGCGCCGCAGCGGCTGTCTGCGAAGCTGCGCTCACGGGTACACGTTTCCGGTACCCGGTGGATACGGCTGAACAGACCCCTCATCGCTGGTCGCGGTATCTCGCGGTATCCAGGAGGTGCGCCTGGCGTCGGTCCGACAGCATGCCTCGTCATCCCATCGCCCCCCAGGGGGCATCGTGGTCAGCGTTGGAGCAGGTCGCGCGCGAACGGAATGCCGAGGTAACCCATAACTGACACGTTACGTACCGTTCCCCCCCCTGCGCGCGGGGGTGACCCGATGTTCAGCGCCCGCGCACCCCTCCGGCTCGGCGCAGTCGCCGCACCGCCGATCTCAACTCTGCGCGGCGTGCGGCCCTGCCTGGCAACGTGTCCCGCGCCGCGGTCCCGTCGACGGGTGCGTCGGGGACGACTGTTCTTGCGTCCTCCGTCGTCCACAGCGCCAACTCGCGGTCACGCAGGCCGTATGCGGTGTAGGCCATGTCGGCGGCAGCGGGCACCATGCTGTCCAGCTCCGTGCGCCGACGGTCGTCCGGGGTACCGACACAGTCGAGTACCGTCGTCTTGCCTCCGTCGACCTCGTGAGGAACTCCGCCGAGCGCATCCCGCCCCCCTCCGAAGACGCGCACCGGATGCGCTGTGCCCCAGGCCTCCCAGCCCGGGCTGCCTGTCGTCACGAACCGTGTCCACGCCTGGTGCATCGTGTCGGCGAGCGCCTGCGGCGCTCCGTCACCGGCGAGCTTCGCGGACTCGGGCGTCTCACCGGTATCGAATACGAAACCGAGTTCCAGAGCGTGGCAGGCACCGAGTCCAGGGCGCAGCGAGGGCCAGGCGAACTCGTACACGTACGACGACCCGGGACGGGCATCGGCCAGTTGCCGCAGCGGCAGCCGCAGCAATTTGTCGGTGACCATCTGGCCGACGAGATCGGCGGTGCCGGCCTTGGCGTGCAGAGCGCGGTAGCCGCGCGGCACCTCATGGCCGCAGTGGCAGCGGGCCATAGCTCCGGCGAGAGCGACCGGACCCATCCGGTCGATGTGCTCCAGCAGACCCCCCGGCACCAGCCAGAGCCGGTGCTCGTCCCGTGTCCAGCCCATGAGCAGGTCGACGCCGTCGGCCACGGCTCCGTCGACGAGGGCCTGCAGGGGATCTTGCGGGACGAGATCGCCGTCGACCACGATGCCGAAGGCGGGGCCGCCCAGCACGGGACTGCTCAGCCTGCCGACCTCGGCCTGGGTGCTCAGCAGCACGTCGCGGTCGACGCCTGCGAAGGCTTCGGCGGTGGCGGGGATCTTCAAGCGGTTCGCCATTCGGCGGACCATGCGCCGAACCTTGTCCCGCTCGAAGGCCTCTGGGGGGCCGCTCTGCAGGACGGCCCGCCGAAAGAGCCCTTGTGCCCGGGGGGCGGCGATCAGTGCGCCCACGCTGATGGCACCTGCGGACTGGCCCGCCAAGGTGACGCTGCCGGGATCTCCGCCGAAGGGTTCGATCGCTCGGTTGACCCATTCCAGGGCGGCGAGTTGGTCGCGCAGCCCCGGGTTGGCCGGGGCGTCCGGGAAAAGTCCGTAGCCCTCCACGCCGAGCCTGTAGTTGATCGATACGAAAACGATTCCAGCACGCGCGAACTTTGATCCGTCGTAGACGGGGACCGCTGAAGAACCCCTGGTCAGCGCACCGCCATGCAGCCATACGAGGACGGGGAGCCGGGCGCTCGACACGGGTTCGGGGGTCCACACGTTGAGGTTGAGGCAGTCGTCACCCGGAACGACAGGGTCGGACAGGTACTGCGCGAAGGCCTCTGAGTACGACGGTTTGGGCGGCGTCGGGCCGAAGGCACCCGCATCGCGCACCCCGTCCCAGGGTTCGGGCGGGACAGGCGGCCTGAACCGGAGCGGCCCGAAGGGGGGTGCCGCGTAGGGGATCCCCCGGAAGACGGCGATGCCGTGCTCGTGTCTCCCGCGGACTGCCCCGTAGGGAGTCCTGACCACGGGGTGAGAGTCGGACTGCCCCCGGGCGTCACCCGAAAGATCCGTCTGGTCTGCTGCCACCTGCCCACCAGCCCTTCGCCGCGCTCGCGCACCGGTAACACCAGAGCACCACAGCAGCGCCCGGTATTCCGGTGCAGGAGCTTGTGAGAGGGCCGTTCGGCGTACGCCAGTGTGCCGAAATAGAGCCGGTCGCAGTCTCCGCTTCGACCGTTCGGTTCGACCGTTCGGTTCGACCGATTGACCGTTCCTGGAGACCAGATCTACGGTAGAAGGCGGTTACAGAAAGCGCTTCCTACCAGTTTCTACGCACCCCAGGAGAGTCATGCCCAGCGCCTCCTTGCCGAGGGCCGTGTTCGCCATGGATCCGGTGCACCTCCCCCTGCTGTTCCCGAAGTCCTTGATGGCCCGGTTGCACCGCACAGCCGAGATCGACGCCGGACTTGTCGTACGCGATTTCTCCGATCCCGCGGCCGCAACGGCACTTGCCGGCGCCGAGGTCCTGATCACCGGCTGGGGCTGTCCCCGCCTGGAAGAGGGCGCCGCTGCCTCGACGCCCTCGCTGCGCACGGTGCTCCACGCCGCGGGCTCGGTTCGCTCACTGGTCGGCGAGGCAATGTGGGAGCGGGGGGTGACCGTCTCCAGTGCGGTCATCGGCAACGCCGTCCCGGTGGCCGAGTACACCCTCGCGATGATTCTGCTGGCCGGAAAAGACGTCTTCGCTCACCGTGAGCGGTTTCGTCGCACCCACGCCCAGCCGACACCCGTCGAGACCGCGGCCACGGGCAATCTCGGCCGCAGGGTAGGCGTCATCGGCGCGTCGCGTGTGGGCCGACGCCTGTTGGAACTGCTACGCCCCTACGACTTCGACGTCCTGCTGCACGATCCGTACGTGGACGCGGCCGAGGCCGCCGAACTCGGCGCGCAGTCGGTCTCCTTGGACGATCTCCTTCTGCGCAGCGATATCGTCAGTCTGCATGCGCCGGACATCCCCGAAACACATCGCATGCTCGACCACGCCCGCCTCGCCCTGATACGGGACGGCGGCGTACTCATCAACACCTCGCGGGGTGCGCTGGTGGACCACGCCGCCCTCACCGACGAGTTGGTCTCCGGCCGACTGCACGCAGTGCTCGACGTCACCGACCCGGAACCGCTGCCGGCCGACTCCCCTCTCTACCGGTTGCCGAACGTCTTTCTGACCCCTCACATCGCCGGATCCCTCGGCAACGAGCTGGAACGACTCGGTCGTATCGTCGTGGAGGAATTGGAACGGCTGGCCGACGGGCTGCCTCTCGCCCATGAGGTACGCCACGCCGACCTGGCCAGGATGGCCTGACGTCGCGGTCGGCAGGGACCTTCGTCGAGCTGATTTCAGCTGTTACCTGGGTTATCCACAGGCCGATTCACCTGGCATGGCGACGGGATACGGTTCCCGAGCCGACGGGGGCCAAGCCCGCCCGTCCGGTGATCAGGCCACGCCGTCGACCAAGGCCGTGGCCCCGATGCGCCCGAGGTGGCACAACGGTAAGGAGCCGCAACGTGAGTCAGCGCAAGGCGACCGGTGACGCAGTCGGCCGGGTGACCATAAGGGACGTGGCGGAGCGCGCCGGTGTGTCTGTCGCAAGCGTTTCCCGCGTTTTGTCGGGCAGCAACTACCCCGTTTCCGAAACAGTGCGCGGCCGTGTGATGCAGGTCGTGCGAGACCTGGACTACGTGACGAACGCGCACGCACGGTCTTTGGCCGGGGCGGGCACACCGACGGTGGCGATACTGATCAACAACGTCACCGCCTCGGCGTTCGCCCACATCGCGAAGGGCGTCGAGGGCGCGGCCACACTGCGCGGCTGGCTGTCGCTGGTCGGAACCACCGGCGACGATCCGGAACGTGAGCTGGCCATGGTCAACCTGATGCGGCAACAGGGAGTCGCCGCCGTCGTGTTGCTGGGCGGCGCCTACGACCACGACGCCTACCAACTGCGCATGGCCCGCTTCGCCCGTTCCCTCGACACTGCCGGCTCGCATCTGGTCCTGGTCGGCAGGCCCGCATTGCAGGGCGACGTCCCTGCCACGACCGTCGATTACGACAACGAGTCCGGCGCCTATGCCATGGCCAGCCATCTGCTGTCGGCCGGGCATCGACGCATCCTGGTCCTGCCTGGTCCCGCTGAACTAAGCACTGCCCAGGGGAGGTTGGGCGGCGTGCGTCGAGCGTTCGCGGCGTACAGGGTGCCGTTCGACCGGGGGCTGGTGCGGCACGGCCCCTATGACGACGCGTACGGGTACGCGGCAGTGGAAGCGGCTCTGCATGAGACGTCGGATTTCACTGCGGTACTCGCCGGTACCGACATCGTCGCCGCGGGCGCCATGCAGGCGCTGCGTGCGGCGGGACTGCGGGTGCCCGAAGACGTGTCGATCACCGGCTATGACGACATCCCGCTGGCATCTCAGCTCACCCCTCAACTCACCACGGTGCACGTGCCTTACGAGGAGATGGGCCGAGTGGCTCTCCGCGCGGTGGCGGACCGACGGAGGGGCGCCGCGGCCGCAGCAGGGCGACGATGTTCTGACGCCGAGCACCTGGTGCTGGGAACCCATGTCGTCGTGCGGGACTCGGTGCGCCCCCCGAAGCGGCGCCGGTGAGTCACGGCGTCTGTCCAGACCTGCCCCAGGAGCAGTTCATAGGCGTTTTCTTCCCGCTTCGCCAAGGGTGCAGGTCCCGACCGGAGCCTGCGAGCGCGGCCTTTCGGACCTCAACGCAAACCTACTGGCCTGCGCACACCCTTCTTGGCCTCTACACCGCCCCCGCCGCTCGACGGTGGAACCGCATGCCGTGTCGATGCAATCGTTTCTGCACCACTTTCGATCTCGCCAAGAGTTCGACAGCCGGTACAGCAACCGATTACTGCCACTTCCGTTACACGCGTCGCTTTCCGAAGGGCCGCCCACGGGTCCCCGCAGGCATGAGCCTTACGGGAGGGCCATGATCCCGTTTCATCCAGCATCTTCCCGCCATGCCGAGGCACACCTAGGATAGCAAGCGCTTTCTGTGAGTCGTCTGTTTCTGCATGGCTCTCAAATGGCGCTGATCGAACTTTCGCTGACCCTCGGGCGGGCCGGAGAGGTGGTTCCCAATGGTGCGCACGGCGAGTGCGAGCATGACGGCCGGTCCGACCCTGGCGGTCGTGGCCCGAGAGGCGGGAGTGTCCGTTCCCACCGCGTCCAAGGTGGTCAACGGGCGTGAGGATGTCGCTCCTGAGACTCGGCGCCGAGTCACGGAGGCACTGAACCGGCTTGGATACGTACGCAGACCTCGCTTCGACGCGTCAAAACCGCCCCGCCTGGTGGACCTCGTGGTGCACGCCCTGGACAGTCCACGGTCGGGCGCTATCCTCCGCGGCGTCGAGGAGGCGGCGCACGACGCCGGTCTGGACCTGGTCGTCTCTGCCGCTCTGTCCCGCAACCGCGGCGGACGACCGCAACGGGGCTGGCTGGACAAGCTGACCGTGCGTGGGTCGGCGGGAGTCCTCTTCAACCTGGCGGAGTTGACGGGCTCTCAATATGCCTGGCTGGAGCAGCATCGCATCCCGTTCGTGATGATCGATCCTGTTCTGGAGCCTCCCCCCGGGGTCATGTCGGTGGGTGCAGCGAACTGGCAGGGCGGGGTCACGGCGACCGAACATCTACTGACACTCGGCCACGAACGCATCGCGGTGATCACCGGACCGAGACGGAAGATGTGCAGCAGCGCTCGGGTCGCCGGCTATCGCTCGGCATTGGCCTCGGCCGGCGTCGCGCAACGCCCTGAGTACCTCCGTGACGGCAGCTTCGACGAGTCCGTCGCATACCGTCGCATGCTTGAGCTACTGGACCTGTCCGCGCCGCCGACAGCCGTGTTCGTCTGCTCCGATCGCATGGCCCTGGGTGTCTACCGTGCCCTGGTGGAACGGGGGTTGCGCATTCCGAACGACGTCAGCGTGGTCGGTTTCGACGACCTGCCGGAATCCCGCTGGACCGCCCCGGCTCTGACCACGGTCCGTCAGCCGCTCGCGGAGATGGCGGCGACGGCGATGCGCATGCTGGTGCGGATGATGGACGGAGAGCGACCGGAGGGCACCCGGACAGAGTTGTCGACTCGGCTTGTGCAGCGGGCGAGTACCGCGCCGCCGCGGGCCTGACGATTCACGTCCGTCCCGCTTCGGCTGTCCCCCCGTTCACACTCATACCCGGCGTCCGGCGTCACCGTCCTGCACCCTGCGCCGTGGACCGAACCCGCACAGCCACTGCCGCCACCCAGCTTCGTAAACGCTTACCCGTCACAGGCTTGCAGTCACTGCTTTCTCCAATTCTTCCGTTTCCGGTTCTCCAACCGTTTGCTGCACTCGTTGCACGTTTGCCGTTTCTTGCGTGGAGGCTGCGTTTCCCGTGGCGGGACGGCGGTGCGCGATGTTGCCCTCCAGGAGGCGGGTCGCAGTGGCCACGCCCACCCCGCTATTGCCGTCCGGGGTGGGTAGCCGCCCATCCGTCCGCTTGAGTTCTGCGAGGGCCGAGTGCATCGCCTCATGAGCCGCGAAAAGACACGGGGTGCTGTAGATCGCCACGTCCACGCTGAGATCGGACAGCTCACTCAGAGACAAGCGGGGAGATTTGCCGCCGGCGATCTGGTTGAACAGCAACGGCTTGTCACCGACCACGGCGCGGATCCGCCGAATCCACTCCACGCTGCGGACGCCGTCCACCAGGACGACGTCCGCGTCCGTAGCGGCGAGTGTCTCAGCGCGGTGGAGGATGTCCTTCTCGTCCGTGGCATCGGTGCGGGCGACCACGACCAGGTCCCCACGGGTCGCCAGCACCATTTCCAGCTTGGCAAGATACTCCTGCAATGGCAGTACCTGCTTGCCGTCTGCATGCCCACACCGGCGCGGACGTTTCTGGTCCTCCAGGATGACGCCGGACGCGCCGATTCGCTCCAGGCCCTCCACCACGTGACAGGCGACCTCCGGGTCGACGTATCCGTCGTCGATGTCAACGAGTAGGTGGTGCCTTGGGAACGCGCCCCGCAACCGCTGTACGAACGCCATCATGTCCGGCCAGGCGATGAAACCGATGTCCGGCAGCCCGTAGTAAGAGGCCGCGAAGCCGAATCCGGAAACGAACATCCCGTCGTAGTGCTGTGCCGCGATCGACGCCGAGTACATGTCGTACACGCCGATCAGCGGAGTCGTCCCGGGGCCGGCGATCCGCTCCCGCAGCTTGGTCCCGTAAGTCACCGTAGGGCTCCTCTTGGATATTCTTTCCGGAACTTTCCGGAAGGGCGTTTCGGAACAGGTTTCCGAAACAAGAGGATCTCGACGCGCGCGCGGACACAGTCCACTACGCGGCTCTCACTCACCCTGATGGCGCAAGCGGTTCACCGAAGAAACGTTACTTGTCCTTACTCGGCGCCCGGTCGCCCGAGCAAGCCCGCCTCGCAGATGGGCGAGGAATTCTGGGCCCTGGTAGGCGTCGACATCGTGGCCGAGTGCCGTGTAGAAAAAGCGTCCTGCCCCTGGTCGCGACACCACACCAGCGGGTGCCCACTCCCCATCCCACTCATCGCCGACGGCCAGGACCCGTACCGGTGTCAGCGGGTTGCCTCAAAAGTCGTGCCACTCGTCGGCGAAGCACCAGACGACCGCGAGCGAAAGGGGCGGGGGACGCTCCCGATCCTCGATCATCGCCTTGCCCGACTGGTACTCCGGGTGGCGGGCGAACCCCGCGCCGAAGGGCTCACCGTAGTACGCCCAGTCGTACTCGGTGCGACCAGCACGGTCGCTTCGAAGCGACGGCGAGTTTGTCGTAACGGGGAATCAGCAGCAAGCCGAGGGCAGGCCCGGGGTGGGCTCACTCTGCGTGGGGTCAAAACCACGTCAGTGGCTTCAGTGGCTGACGTGTCCGTTTCTTTCAAGACCGGTTACACCTGACTTGCTTACGGTGGCCGCATGAGCCCACGTTTCGATGCCATCGGCCTGGTCGTCTCCGACATGGCCGCCTCCGTCGCCTTCTACCGCCGACTCGGGTTCGTCTTCCCCGAAGGCGCCGAGCGGGAACCACACACCGAGGCCCAGCTTCCGGGTGGGCTGCGGCTGCTGCTCGACACCGAGGACACCGTCCGCTCGTTCCATCCTCGTTGGCAGCCACCGTCCGGAGGCGGCCGCAGCTCTCTCGCGATGCGCTGCGACACACCCGGCGAGGTCGACACGTTGTACGAAGAACTGGTGGGCGCCGGCCACAACGGGGAGCTGAAGCCGTGGGACGCCTTCTGGGGCCAGCGGTACGCCGTTGTGCTCGATCCCGACGGCAACGGCGTCGATCTGTTCGCGCCGCTGCCCGAGTAGCCGGACCGCGCGCCAAAAGGTCCCGCGCCCGCTGCACGCGGCTGCAGGGGCGAACTGGTCCGCCCTGCGGCAGTCCGGCCTGGACCAACCGGCTGAGTCGTACTGCTAGCGCAGCAGTGATCCGAGCGTCTGACCGGTGAACTCCCGTACGTCCCGCGACAGGTGGGCTTGGTCCGCGTAACCGGACCTCGCCGCCGTCTCCGCGGACGGAACGCCGGAGCGAGCAAGAGCGAGCGCCCGTTGCAGGCGCAGGATCCGGGCCAGCGTCTTGGGGCCGTAGCCGAACGCGACCAGGGAATGTCGATACAACTGGCGTGCACCGAAACCGAGTTCGTCGGCTGTCGCGGCCACGGGACGGCCTGCGGCAAGGGCGGAGACCAGCCTGCGCAATGCGGCCCCGGGTGGCTCGGCACGCTCCAGTGCCAGCGCCTCCAGGGCGGACGCAGGGTGCGGTACGGCAGCGATTCGGTCGCTCAAGCGGCGCACCTCACGCGCCGGCCACAGGTCGGCCAACTGCACCCGTCGGTTGCGCAGTTCGTGGGCCGGTACGCCGAGGAGGGCTGGCGCGGTGCCGGGGAAGAAACGAATGCCTGACCAGAAGGCGGAGGGGCCTTCAGGAACGTAGGCCCGGGTGTCCGGTCCTGCGACCAGCAGCTTGCCCTCGCTCCACAGCAGGTCCATGCAGCCATCAGGCAGCACGGGACGAACGACGGGTTGCGTCGACGGTCTGTTCGTCCACACCACCGCCCCGCTCAGCCGGGAGGCCCGCTCCTCGTACACGCACGCCAGCCTACGCCGCGGACAAGCGCAACACGTGTCTGCCAGCCTCTACTGATCTTCGCTGTGCCTTACCGCGTCGTGCTGCGCATTTGCCGTGTCATTTCTCGGCTTCGTCCTTCCCGGTCTCGCCGTACCCCGCGCTCTCGGTCGGGCCCGCCGCATCACCGAAAGATCACTTCTGCGGAGGCTCGTCCTCATCATCTCCGTCGTCCGTGCCGTTCGTTTTCGGGGAGCTCTTCACGTGCGCGCGGAACCGTCCCGTCACGTCTTCCGGCGGAAGGAAGCGGGACCACCTCTCAGGGAACTCGGACGGCATGTCGGGATCGTCCGGGTCGTCATCCTGGTGCGCACGGGCCGCGGCCATGCGGGCGACGTACTCCGCGGCCTCCTCCTGGCGCAGCCGTTCGTTGGCGGCACGGGCGGCGGCCGTCGCGGCGGCCGGCCAGACCCGGTCGATCGCCGCGTTGACGGCAGCCCCCACCAGCACGGCGAAGGCGGACACGCCGATCCAGAGCAGGACGGCGACGGCGGCGGCGAGGGAGCCGTAGATGGTGGCGCCCTCGATCGTGCTCGTCAGATAGATCCGCAGCAGGAAACTGCCCAGCACCCACATGGCGAGGGCGACGAGGGCGCCGGGAACGTCCTCGATCCACGGTGAGCGCACGGGTACGGAGACGTGGTAGAGCGTGGTCAGGAAGGCCACCGACAGGACGATCACCACCGGCCAGTAGAGCACCTGTACGACGGTCGCCGACCACGGCACGATCCGCACCACAGCGTCCGGTCCCGCGACCATCAGCGGCAGCGCGACCGAGCCGATCAGCAGGGCTGCGACGAAGAGCAGAAACGCCACCAGTCGCGTCTTGACAATGCCGCGCACGCCGTCGAGGCCGTACATCACGGTGATGGTGTCGATGAAAACGTTTACGGCGCGCGATCCGGACCACAGGGCGAACAGGAAACCGATGGAGATGACATCTGGACGGCCGCCCTTCAGCACGTCGTCGAGGATCGGCTGGGCGATCTCTCGTACGCCTTTGTCGGACAGCACCGTGCGGGAGGCCTCGATGAGGTTGGTCTCCAGGCTGGTGATGGTGTCCGTGCCGGTCCAGTCGTCGACGTAGCCGAGCAGGCCGATCAGGCTGAGCAGCAGTGGAGGCACGGACAGCAACGTGAAGAAAGCGGCTTCAGCAGCGAGTCCGAGGATGCGGTACTCGACGCAGGAATTGACGGTGTCCTTCAACAGCAGCCAGGCGGTCCGCCGCTTGGAGACGTTCCGGTAAAGGGCACGCGCCCGGTGGAGACGCCCGGTGGGGCTCCCGGGTTGCTCGGGTGAGTGACTTGCTGGCTGCACGCCCTAAAGGTATCCGCCGTTCGGGGTCGCCCTCACCTCCGGCGGGCAGCTTCACCGGGTCGGGGAAGGCGGCGCGGGCTTCGAACGGCCATGACCGCCGTACCCGGGGGTAGGTTCGGGCTATGGCAGGCAGCACGCACACCGTGACCAACCAGCCCCCACCCCTGACCGGGTACGACGTCTACGGCACCGACCAGGCTCTGGTGGAGGCCGTGGAACGGCACCTGGATCCGGGGCTGATCGATGAGGCGCGCGGAGAGTTGTCGGCGCTCGGACGGGCGGCCGGATCCGCGCAGGCCCAGGAGTGGGCGGTGCAGGCCGACGAGCACCCGCCGAGACTGCGCACCCACGACCGTCACGGCCATCGCATCGACGAGGTCGACTTCCATCCGGCATGGCACCGATTGCTCGGCAAAGGCGTAGGGGCCCATTTGACGGCCGCCTGGGCGAGGCCGGGAGGGCATGTGCGGCGAGCGGCCGGGTTCCTGGTGTGGACGCAGGTGGACGCGGGCAATTGCTGTCCGCTGTCGATGACCCACGCCGCGGTGCCTGCGTTGCGCGCCGACCCGGAGCTCGCCGCCGAGTGGGAGCCACGGCTGACGTCCACGATCTACGACCGTGAACTGCGTCCCGCCCGTCTGAAGGCCGGCGCGCTGTTCGGGATGGGGATGACGGAGAAACAGGGCGGCAGCGACGTCCGGGCGAACACGACGGCCGCCACTCCGCTCGCCGAGGACGGGACGTACGAGCTGACCGGGCACAAATGGTTCTGTTCGGCTCCGATGTCGGACGGGTTCCTGGTGCTGGCCCAGGCGACCTCTTCGGCGGGCGCGGGAGGGCTCACGTGTTTCCTGATTCCGCGAGTTCTCGAAGACGGTACCCGTAACGTTTTCCGTCTCCAGCGACTCAAGGACAAACTGGGGAACCGGTCCAACGCCTCCAGCGAGGTCGAGTTCGACGGGACGTGGGCGCGCCGCGTCGGTGAGGAGGGTCGCGGGGTGCGCACCATCATCGACATGGTGGCGGCGACCCGGGTGGACTGCGTGCTGGGGTCTGCGGGGTTGATGCGGCAGGCGGTGGCGCAGGCGATCCATCACTGCACCTACCGTGAGGCGTTCGGCGGAAAGCTGGTCGACAAGGCGTTGATGCGCAACGTTCTGGCCGACCTCGCGCTGGAGTCGGAGGCGGCGACCGCGCTTGCGTTGCGACTGGCCGCGGCCTACGACGACGGCGGCGAGCAGGAGCGTGCGCTGTTGCGGATCGCGGTACCGGCGGCCAAGTACTGGGTGACCAAGCGCTGCGCTCCGGTGACGGTCGAGGCGTCGGAGTGCCTGGGGGGAAACGGTTACGTCGAAGAGTCGGGAATGCCCCGACTCGTACGCGAGTCGCCGCTGAACTCGGTATGGGAGGGGGCGGGCAACGTCCAGGCCCTGGATGTGTTGCGGGCCCTGCAACGTGAGCCGCAGGCGCTGAACGCCTATCTGCAGGAGGTGGGCCACGCGCGCGGAGCCGATCACCGGTTGGACGGCGCGATCAAGGGCCTGCTGACGGACTTGGCCGATCTGGACGGGGCCGAGGGGCGGGCCCGGCGGTTGGCGGAGCGGTTCGCACTGGTGCTCCAGGGTGCGCTGCTCGTACGATTCGGGCCGCCGGAGGTCGCCGACGCGTTCTGTGCCTCGCGGCTGGGCGGGGACGGGGGCGCGGCTTTCGGAACCCTGCCGCACAGTCTGGACCTGGCGTCGATCGTCGAACGGGCCGCGCCTCGGTCGTGACAGCCCCGACCTGCGAAGACTCATAGAAAGTCGCGGGAAACCGAGGAATCAGGAAGCGGGGGTGGTGCCGCGCCGACACGGCACCACCCCCGCTGCATTGGCCCTGCGAGGCCAGAATCGCCGTTCGGGACGGCGTGACTCAAGTTTCAAACAGTCTGTGGACATTCACCAGGGTTGCAGGGGGTTGCAACGTGTCCAGCGGTTGTGACCGGACTATGCCCCTCCGGCACGCGTGGACGGCAAGATGGTGGCCTTCAGCAAGACCGGAAACAGTCGGCGCAACAACTTGACATCCGGTCGTCGGCCTGTACGCCCCCGGGAGGCCCAGTGGTGATGCCACCGATGAACGTGCCGCAGCTCGCGGCCGTCGACGCCGCACGGGCGGCGCGGGTGCTCAACGAGGTACGCGACGCCCGGCTGGCCGGGCAGCGAGCGCGGGTGGCGCCGCGCCCGGTGATCGAGCAGTCGTGGGAGCGCATGCTGCGCAGCGGCGTCGATCCGGAACACGGTTTCAGATCCGGCCTGCTCAGTTCCGACGAGGTGCGGCGACGGCGCGAGGAGTCGCCGTTACGAGAGGTGCTTCCGGTGCTGCGCGAAGGGCTGCTGTCGGTCGCGGACGTGGCCCACCACATCATGGTCGTCGCCGACGCTGAAGGTCGGGTGCTGTGGCGGGAGGGCTGCAGTCCGGTGCTGCGCAAGGCCGACGGGCTCGGTTTTGAACTGGGGGCGGACTGGGGCGAGGCCGTGGTCGGCACCAACGGCGTGGGGACGCCGGCGGTGGTACGCCGGCCCGTGCAGGTCTTCGCCGCCGAGCACTTCGTACGCTCGCACGCGGCCTGGACCTGCGCGGGCGCTCCGATCACCGACCCGCGCAACGGCAGGCTGCTGGGCGTGGTCGACGTCAGCGGGCCACTGGAGACGATGCACCCGGCCACCCTCGCCTGGGTCGATTCCGTGGCGAAACTCGCCGAGGCCGGGCTGCGCGAGAAGCATCTGGGTGCATTGGAGCGGTTGCGTGCGGTGGCGGCGCCGGTGCTGGCCCGTCTGGGCGGCCGGGCCGCGGCGGTGGACGCGGACGGCTGGACGGCGGCGGTGACGGGGATGCCGTACGCGAGCCGGGTCGCGCTGCCCAAGTCGCCTTCGCCGGGCCGTCGATGGCTGCCGGCGTTCGGGGTGTGCTCGATCGAGCCACTGGCCGGCGGGTGGTTGGTGCGGTCGGTGGACGAGGCCGCCGAGCCGATGCCGCGCGACGCGACGCGGATCGTGCTGGACCTGACCCGGTCCCGGCGCTGGTCGGTGACGGTGTCGGGGAACGCGGGCTCGTGGTCCCACGAACTGAGTCCCCGTCACGCCGAGTTGCTGTATCTGCTGGCTGCCCACCACGGTGGCCGCAGCGCGGCGGAACTGGCCGAGGACATGTTCGGCGACCCGGCCAGGACGGTGACGGTGCGCGCGGAGATGTCCCGGGTGCGACGGTATTTGGGAGGCTTACTGGAACACCGGCCGTATCGTTTCTGCGAGGGTGTCGAGGTCGAGATGCAGCTACCGACCGATCCACCGGACCTGTTGCCCCATTCGACCGCGCCCGCAGTGGTGAGGAACCGGATGTCGTCGCCGCAGCAACGATGACGTACCGGCGCTCGTCCGGTGGCGTCTTCCGCATATTTGCGCAGTCTTCGTCCTCTGCGGTGGCCGACTGCCGTAGCATCCCCTACGGGTCACCCCACCTGCTCCTCGGTCAACGTGTGGATCACCAGGCGCAGTTGGCCCGCCTCGGGAGGACGAATGAGACATCGCGGCCGACACCGTCGGCGTAGGCGAGGCAGGGCACTGCGGGCGTTTCTGTCCGGAACGGCCCTCGCGCTGACCGCTGCCGCCACCATGATCAGTGCCTCCCAGGCCACGGTCACCCATGACGGCCCGGGACGTCTGAAACCGATTGCTACGTCGTCCGAGACCGGAAAACTGCAGTTGAAGGAGACTCTGGTTCCGCGCGCCGCCCTCGACCGGCTGGCCGCCGGAATGGGCACCCCGGTCGGCGTCAGCGCCGTGCTGGACGACGCCGACCGCACCCTGCGGGACGCGATCGACTGCTCGCCCGCCGAGCGCAGGACACTGCCGGTCACCCCCGCGGCCACGCGTGCGTACTGCTGGAACACGGACGACACCCAGGGGTGGCAGCCGGGCGGGGTCACCACGTCGGGAGACGCGGACGACGACGGCGTCTGGGGCGCTAACCGGGTGATCCTCTCGGGCTGGTCGCGCTCCGGCGGGACAACGGCCGACCACGGACTGGCCCGGGTCGGCTTCGTGAACGCGGGCGACCTGAACCACCCCACTTACACCTGGGCGCTGCTCGCGGTCCCGGTCGACGGCGGGCGTGACTACCGAGGGCTGGTCTCCCATGTCTCCGGGATGGTCTGGTACCAGGACAAGCTGCTGGTCACCGCCGACGACGGGGATCGGGCCGCGCTCTACGTCTACGACATGAACCGCGTCCAGCGCGCCACGGTCGCCGGGGACGCGATCGGCCGGGTGCCGGGCGGCTGGTCGGCACACGGTTACCGCTTCGTTCTGCCGGCCGTCGGCTCCTACCAACTGAACGGCGGCTCGGACGCACCGCGCCCAGCAACGGTTTCCCTGGACCGCAGCACGGCGCCGGACAGCCTGGTGGCCGGTGAATGGACCCTCGACGGCGGCGACCGGGGAGCCCGCCTGTGGCGCTACCCCTTCAGTACTGCCCCAGGTCACGCGGGGCTGCTCCGGGCGGACGACGCCGGGCGGGTCCACGCCTCGCAGGCGTACGAGACGAAGCTGACCGGCGTACGGGGAGTGCTGTCCTACAGGGAGCAGTGGTATGTGACCCGTGCCGCCGGTCCGCGCGACCGGCACGGAACGCTGTGGCGGCAGAGCACGGGCGCCGACGGGGCGCACGGCAGAACCGAGGGTTCCGGCGCCGCCGTGTGCGGTGCCGCAGAAACGCACAGCTGCTGGAGCCCGCAGACAGATTCCCTTTCCTATTGGGAGGCGACCGGCGAGGTCTGGACCCAGTCGGGCCGGGCGCTCTTCGCACTGCCGCTGGCCTCGATCGACAGAACGACGGAGTAGATGGTTCCCTGACGGGCATGGCCAACATCCCCGTGACGACCTGGTCCCTGGAGCAGACGGACCTGACCGACCTGCTCCCGGCCACGGCGCCCGAGGGCGACGTCCGGATCGTCCGCTCCGAGTTCCCCTCCCCAGAGTTCAGCCGTTTTCTGTACGCGTCCGTCGGCGGGGACATCCGCTGGATCGACCGGCTGCACTGGACGTATGCACAGTGGCAGGAGTACCTGATGCGCCCAGGTGTGGAGACCTGGGTCGCCTATGACCGGGGCACACCGGCGGGGTACGCCGAGTTGGAGCCGCAGGACGACGGCATCGTAGAGATCGTCTACTTCGGCTTGCTCCCCGCCTTCCGCGGGCGGGGGATCGGCGGTCGTCTGCTGTCGTTCGGAGCCGCTCGGGCCTGGGACCTCGCGGAGCGCTGGCCTGGGCTGCCGCAGACCAAGCGGGTGTGGCTGCACACCTGCAGTCTGGACGGCGAGCACGCGATGGACAACTATCAGCGGCGCGGTTTCAAGCTGTTCGACACCAAGGTCGAATTGCAGGCCGAGGTGTCCGCGCCGGGCCCGTGGCCAGGGGCGTTTCCCGCCTGACCGGCCGCTCATATCTGTTCTGACCTGCGCGGACAAGACGACGCGCAGCCCGTGTGATCGAGGACACCTCGTCCTGCAGAGTGAGACCAGGGTGTCCGCATCGCGGACGAAGCTGGACTGTGTCCAGATCGCCGTGACACGCTTTCGTCATGTCCGGAACTGGAATTGCCTTGGTGAGTCGGCGGCACGTCGACCTCGGCCGCATGTCCAGCGCCATCTGTCCGGCGAGCTGACGAGCCGCAGCACTGCCGACGTCTTCGCAAGAGCCTTCCGCCTGCGCAATGATGCGCACGGTTTTTCCATGCGCCCGTACGCGCAGGTCAGAGCCGCTTCCCGCCTGTCCCGAAGGACGTATCATCCATGGCCGCCACCCCGCAGAACCCTGCCGCCGCGACTCCCCGCCGCAAGGTGAGCCGTCACCGCGGCGAGGGCCAGTGGGCCGCGGGTCACTTCACCCCGCTCAACGGAAACGAACAGTTCAAGAAGGACGACGACGGTCTCAACGTGCGGACACGCATTGAGACGATCTACTCCAAGCGGGGCTTCGACTCGATCGACCCCAATGACCTGCGCGGCCGGATGCGCTGGTGGGGCCTGTACACCCAGCGCAAGCCCGGGATCGACGGCGGCAAGACCGCGATCCTGGAGCCGGAGGAGCTGGACGACAGGTTCTTCATGCTGCGTGTGCGCATCGACGGCGGGCGGCTGACCACCGAGCAGCTGCGCGTGATCGGCGAGATCTCGCAGGAGTTCGCGCGTGGCACGGCCGACATCACCGACCGGCAGAACGTCCAGTACCACTGGATCCGCATCGAGGACGTGCCGGAGATCTGGAACCGCCTGGAGGCGGTCGGCCTGTCCACCACCGAGGCGTGCGGTGACACGCCCCGCACCATCCTCGGCTCGCCCGTCGCCGGTATCGCCGAGGACGAGATCGTCGACGGCACGCCGGCCGTCGAGGAGATCCATCGCCGCATCATCGGCAACCCGGCGTTCTCGAACCTGCCCCGCAAGTTCAAGACCGCGATTTCCGGCTCACCGCTGTTGGACGTGGCGCACGAGATCAACGACGTCGCGTTCGTCGGCGTGCACCATCCCGAACACGGCCCCGGCTTCGACGTGTGGGTGGGCGGCGGCCTGTCCACGAACCCGAAGATCGGCGTACGGCTCGGTGCCTGGGTCCCGGTGGACGAGGTGCCCGACGTCCACGAGGGCGTCGTTTCGATCTTCCGCGACTACGGTTACCGGCGACTGCGCAACCGCGCCCGGCTGAAGTTCCTGGTGGCCGACTGGGGCCCGGAGAAGTTCCGGCAGGTGCTGGAGGACGAGTACCTCCAGCGCAAGCTGGTCGACGGCCCCGCCCCGGAACAGCCGGTCGAGCGGTGGCGCGACCATGTCGGCGTGCACCGCCAGAAGGACGGCCGTTTCTACGTCGGTTTCGCACCGCGCGTCGGCCGCGTGGACGGCGCCACCCTGACGAAGATCGCCGAGCTCGCCGAGGCACACGGCTCGGGCCGGGTGCGCACCACCGTCGAGCAGAAGATGATCGTCCTCGACGTCGAGGAAACGCAGGTCGAGTCGCTGGTCGAGGCGTTGGAGGCGCTGGACCTCACCGCCCGGCCCTCCACCTTCCGGCGCGGCACCATGGCCTGCACCGGCATCGAGTACTGCAAGCTCGCCATCGTCGAGACCAAGCAGCGCGGTTCCCAGTTGATCGACGAACTGGAGCGCCGCCTCCCGGAGTTCGACGAGCCGCTCACCATCAACATCAACGGCTGCCCGAACGCCTGCGCCCGCATCCAGGTCGCGGACATCGGCCTCAAGGGCCAGCTGGTGCTGGACGACCAGGGCCGGCAGGTGGAGGGCTACCAGGTGCACCTGGGCGGCGCACTCGGGCTGGAGGCCGGCTTCGGCCGCAAGGTCCGGGGACTGAAGGTCACCTCGGACGAGCTGCCGGACTACGTGGAACGTGTGCTGAAGCGGTTCCAGGACGAGCGCGAAGAGGGCGAGCGATTCGCCGCCTGGGCTTCGCGGGCCAGCGAGGAGGCCCTCTCATGAGCGAGCGGGCGGCCCCTTTCTACTGCCCTTACTGCGGCGACGAGGACCTTCGTCCGAGCGAAGCGCTGGAGGGCGGTCACGGCGCCTGGGAATGCGCGGCATGCAACCGCGCATTCCAGCTGAAGTTCCTCGGGCTGCTCGCTCGGGGTGTTCAGCGCACGGACACAGGAGGGGACGAGATATGACGACCACTCAGGAAGGCCGGACGACCGACGAGTTGAAGGCGCTGGCCGAGCAGGCGGGCCGCGAGCTGGAGGAGGCCTCCGCCCTGGAGATCCTCCGGTGGGCGGTGGACACCTTCGGCACGCAGTTCTGCGTGACGTCCTCGATGGAGGACGCCGTGGTGGCGCACCTGGCGTCCCGAGTCCTCAAGGGCGTGGACGTCGTCTTTCTCGACACCGGTTACCACTTCCCCGAGACCATCGGCACCCGGGACGCGGTGGAGGCGGTGATGGACGTCAACGTCATCACGCTCACCCCGCGCCAGACGGTCGCCGAGCAGGACGCCGAGTACGGGCCCAAGCTGCACGACCGCGATCCCGACCTGTGCTGCAAGCTGCGCAAGGTGCAGCCGCTGGAGCAGGGGCTCAAGGGCTACCGGGCCTGGGCCACCGGCCTGCGGCGCGACGAATCGCCGACCCGGGCGAACACGCCGGTCGTCGGTTGGGACGAGAAGCGGCAGAAGGTGAAGGTCTCGCCGATCGCCCGCTGGACGCAGGACGACGTGGACGCCTACGTCACCGAGCACGGCGTGCTGACCAACCCCCTGCTGATGGACGGCTACGCGTCGGTCGGATGCGCCCCCTGCACCCGTCGGGTCCTGGAGGGCGAGGACGCGCGCGCCGGACGCTGGGCGGGACGGTCCAAGACCGAGTGCGGGCTGCACGGCTGACCGCCATGAGCGCCGACTCCCCGAACGCCCCCGAACCCACCCCCACTTCTACGAACCGGGAGAACCACGTGACGACCGGAGCCACCGTCTGGCTCACGGGTCTGCCGAGCGCCGGCAAGACCACCATCGCGTTCGAGCTGGCCGGCCGGCTGCGCGAGGAGGGCCACCTCGTCGAGGTGCTCGACGGCGACGAGATCCGCGAGTTCATCTCCGCGGGCCTCGGTTTCAGCCGCGAGGACCGGCACGTCAACGTGCAGCGCATCGGTTTCCTGGCCGAGCTGCTCGCCCGCAACGGCGTGAAAACGCTTGTGCCGGTGATCGCCCCCTACGCCGACAGTCGCGAGGCGGTGCGCAAGCGTCACCAGGAGAGTGGCACCGCTTACCTGGAGGTGCATGTGGCCACCCCCGTCGAGGTGTGCTCGGTGCGTGACGTGAAGGGCCTGTACGCCAAGCAGGCGGCAGGCGAGCTCAGCGGCCTCACCGGCGTCGACGACCCGTACGAGGCGCCCGAGACGCCCGACCTGCGGATCGACTCCCAGGAGCAGACCGTGCAGGAGTCAGCGGCGTCGGTGTACGCCCTGCTCAGCGAGAGGGGACTGGCATGACGACGACCGTCGCCCAGACCGAGGAGGGCACGGTCAGCCCGTACGCCCTGAGCCACCTGGACTCGCTGGAGTCCGAGGCGGTGCACATCTTCCGCGAGGTGGCGGGCGAGTTCGAGCGGCCGGTGATCCTGTTCTCCGGCGGCAAGGACTCCATCGTCATGCTGCATCTCGCGCTCAAGGCGTTCGCGCCGGCCACGGTCCCGTTCTCGCTGCTGCACGTCGACACCGGGCACAACTTCCCCGAGGTGCTGGAGTACCGCGACCGTGTGGTGGCCGAGCACGGTCTGCGGTTGCACGTGGCCTCCGTTCAGGACTACATCGACCGCGGCGCGCTCAAGGAACGTCCGGACGGGACGCGTAACCCGTTGCAGACGCTTCCGCTGACGGAGAAGATCCAGTCGGAGAAGTTCGACGCGGTCTTCGGCGGCGGACGTCGTGACGAGGAGAAGGCCCGCGCCAAGGAGCGCGTGTTCTCCCTGCGGGACGAGTTCTCGCAGTGGGATCCGCGCCGGCAGCGGCCCGAGCTGTGGAACCTGTACAACGGCCGGCACGCGCCCGGCGAGCACGTCCGCGTGTTCCCGCTCTCCAACTGGACCGAGCTGGACGTCTGGCAGTACATCGCCCGCGAGGGCATCGAGCTCCCCCAGATCTACTTCGCGCACGAGCGTGACGTGTTCCAACGCGGTGGCATGTGGCTGACCGCCGGTCAGTGGGGCGGCCCGAAGAACGGTGAAACGGTCGAAAAGCGTCTCGTAAGGTACCGGACCGTCGGCGACATGTCGTGCACCGGCGCCGTCGACTCCGACGCCGTGACGCTGGACGACGTCATCGCCGAGATCGCCGCTTCCCGGCTGACCGAGCGCGGCGCGACGCGCGCCGACGACAAGCTCTCCGAAGCCGCGATGGAAGACCGCAAGCGCGAGGGGTACTTCTAAGCATGAGCACCATCACCGCCGAGACACTCTCGGAAACGACCCTGCTGCGGTTCGCCACCGCCGGTTCCGTCGACGACGGCAAGTCCACCCTGGTGGGCCGGCTGCTGCACGACTCCAAGTCGATCCTCACCGACCAGCTCGAGGCCGTGGAGCGGGCCTCGGCCGGCCGCGGCCAGGACGCCCCCGACCTGGCGCTCCTCACCGACGGTCTGCGCGCCGAGCGCGAACAGGGCATCACCATCGACGTGGCCTACCGCTACTTCGCCACTCCGCGGCGCCGGTTCATCCTCGCCGACACGCCCGGCCATGTGCAGTACACCCGCAACATGGTGACGGGCGCCTCCACGGCCGAGCTCACGGTGGTCCTGGTCGACGCCCGCAACGGCGTCGTGGAACAGACGCGTCGGCACGCGGCCATCGCGGCCCTGCTCCGCGTCCCGCACGTGGTCCTCGCCGTCAACAAGATGGACCTGGTCGAGTACCGCGAATCCGTTTTCGCAGCGATTGCCGAGGAGTTCACGGCGTACGCGAGCGAACTGGGCGTTCCCGAGGTCACCGCCATCCCGATCTCGGCGCTCGCCGGGGACAACGTGGTGGATCCGTCGGCGAACATGGACTGGTACGGCGGACCGACCTTCCTGGAACACCTGGAAACGGTTCCGGTAAGCCATGATCTGGCGCACTGCCACGCCCGCCTTCCCGTGCAGTACGTGATCCGGCCGCAGACCGCCGAGCACCCGGACTACCGGGGATACGCCGGTCAGATCGCCGCGGGCACGTTCCGGGTGGGCGAGCCGGTCACCGTGCTGCCGTCCGGCCGTACGTCGACGATCTCCGGCATCGACCTGCTGGGCGAGCCCGTCGACGCCGCGTGGACGACCCAGTCGGTGACCGTGCTCCTCGCGGACGACATCGACGTCTCGCGCGGCGACCTGATCGTGCCCACCAAGGACGCACCGGCCACCACGCAGGACGTCGAGGCGACCGTGTGCCACGTCGCCGACCAGCCGCTGACGGTCGGGCACCGCGTGCTGATCAAGCACGGCACCCGCACGGTCAAGGCGATCGTCAAGGACATCCCGTCCCGTCTCACGCTCGACGATCTGTCCCTGCACCCGCACCCGGGACAACTCGTCGCCAACGACATCGGCCGGGTGAAGATCCGTACCGCGGAGCCCCTCCCGGTGGACTCCTACGCCGACTCCCGCCGCACGGGCTCGTTCATCCTGATCGACCCGTCCGACGGCACCACGCTCACCGCGGGCATGGTCGGCGAGTCGTTCGCCGCGCCGGAACCGGTCAAGGACCCGTCCGAGGAAGACGGATGGGATTTCTGAACATGAACTCAACCGATTTCTACTCGACGTTCGCGAAGGAGGGCGGCCGTGTCGGCAGCGGCGCCCTCGGGAGCGGGCAGGGCGGAGTGGGCCGATGTGCGCTCTGACGTACGCGCACTGCCTGCGCGCCCCGTCCCCCCACCTTGCCCCAGATGCTCGACTTCGCTCGCCGGCCGGGGGACCCCCACCCCGGAAGCGACGAAGACCCATTGCCGATTTCCCGGCCACGACCTGAAAGATCGTGACCGCCGGGCCAACGAGAGGAACCCCTCCCGTGCCTGCCAACCGCTCTGCTTCTCTTCGCCGCGTCGTCGCGGCCGCAGCCGCCCTTCCCCTGCTCACCCTTGCCGCGTGCGGCTACGGATCCGACGCCAAGGAAGCCAACACCAACGAGAAGGTCGCCGCCGGAGCGAAGAAGATCGACGGGCTCGACACCGTCAAGATCGGCTACTTCGGCAACCTCACTCACGGGACCGCGCTGGTCGGCCGTGACCAGGGCATCTTCCAGAAGGCGCTGGGCGCGACCAAGGCCTCGTACGCGACCTTCAACGCGGGTCCCTCCGAGATCGAGGCGCTCAACGCCGGTTCGATCGACATCGGCTGGATCGGCCCCTCCCCGGCGATCAACGGATACACCAAGTCCGGCGGCAAGAGCCTGCGCATCATCGGCGGCTCGGCGTCCGGCGGTGTGAAGCTCGTCGTCAATTCGGACAAGATCAAGTCCGTCAAGGACGTCAAGGGCAAGAAGATCGCCACGCCCCAGCTCGGAAACACGCAGGACGTCGCGTTTCTGAACTGGATCTCGGAGCAGGGCTGGAAGGTCGACGCGCAGAGCGGCAAGGGCGACGTCACGGTCGTCCGCAGCGACAACAAGGTGACGCCCGACGCCTTCAAGTCCGGCTCGATCGACGGCGCCTGGGTGCCGGAGCCGACCGCGTCGAAGCTGATCGCCGAGGGTGGCAAGGTGCTTCTCGACGAGGCGTCACTGTGGCCCGACAAGAAGTTCGTGATCACGAACATCATCGTGTCGCAGAAGTTCCTCACGGCGCATCCGAAGGTCGTCGAGGCCGTGCTGAAGGGCTCGGTCGAGACCAACAAGTGGATCAACGCCAACCCGGCGAAGGCGAAGATCTCCGCGAACAAGCAGCTGGAGGCCGACTCCGGCAAGGCACTGCCGACGAACGTCCTGGACCCGGCGTGGACGTCGATCCAGTTCATCGACGACCCGCTGGCCTCCACGCTCAACACCGAGGCGGAGCACGCGGTCAAGGCGGGCCTGCTGAAGAAGCCCGACCTCAAGGGCATCTACGACCTGTCGATCCTGAACAAGGTCCTCAAGGCCGAGGGCGAGTCCACGGTCGATGACGCCGGTCTCGGCGCCAGCTGATCGAATCCGATGAGTTCCCAGGAGGTGACGACCATGGCCACGACCCTTGCCAAGGCCGCCGAGACCGCTGAATCGGTGGAGTACGCGGCACGCCTCGAGCACGTCTCGAAGTCCTTCGCAGGACCGGGCGGGCAGCAGCTCGTCCTGGACGACATCACCCTCGATGTCGCTCCGGGCGAGTTCGTCACCCTCCTGGGGGCCTCGGGCTGCGGGAAGTCCACGCTGCTGAACCTGGTGGCGGGGCTCGACCAGCCCACCACCGGAACCATCACCACGGACGGCCGCGCGGCGCTGATGTTCCAGGAACACGCCCTCTTCCCGTGGCTGACCGCCGGCAAGAACATCGAACTCGCCTTGAAGCTGAGGGGGGTGGCGAAGCCCGACCGGCGCGGCAAGGCCGAGGAACTGCTTGAACTGGTCCGCTTGAAGGGCGCGTACGGTAAGCGTGTTCACGAGCTTTCCGGCGGCATGCGACAGCGCGTGGCGATGGCCCGCGCGCTGGCGCAGGAAAGCCAACTGCTGCTGATGGACGAGCCGTTCGCGGCGCTGGACGCCATCACACGGGATGTGCTGCACGACGAGCTGACCCGGATCTGGGAGGAGACGGGACTGTCCGTCCTCTTCGTCACCCACAACGTCCGCGAGGCGGTGCGGCTCGCGCAGCGCGTCGTCCTGCTGTCCTCCCGGCCGGGGCGGGTGGCGCGCGAGTGGACGGTCGACATCCCACAGCCCCGCCGGATCGAGGACGCCCCCGTGGCGGAACTGTCCATCGAGATCACCGAAGTCCTGCGTGGGGAGATCCGCCGTCATGGCCAGCACTGAGACGAAGACGACGGCGACCACGAAGCCGGCCTCCACCGCGCTGGCCGGTGTGGAGGCGGGTCTCGACGCGCTGGACGTGGTGACGCCCACCGGCCGTATCCCCTTCCGGCGGACGTTCGTCGACAAGATCCTGCCGCCGATCATCGCGATCGCGCTGCTGCTGGTCGTCTGGCAGATCACCTTCAAGGTCGTCGACGACCCGACGAAGCTGGTCTCTCCGCTGGACGTCTGGGGCACGCTGCGGGACGCCTGGCTCCAGGGCGAGCTGCTCGGCTACATCTGGACCAGCGTCTCGCGCGGTCTGCTCGGCTTCCTCTTCGCCCTCGCGATCGGCACCCCGCTGGGGCTCCTCGTGGCGCGGGTGAAGTTCGTACGGGCCGCGATCGGGCCGATCCTGTCGGGTCTGCAGTCGCTGCCGTCGGTGGCATGGGTGCCGCCGGCCGTGCTGTGGCTGGGTCTGAACAACTCGATGATGTACGCAGTGATCCTGCTCGGCGCCGTGCCGTCCATCGCCAACGGGCTGGTGTCCGGCGTCGACCAGGTCCCCCCGCTGTTCCTGCGCGCCGGACGCACCATGGGCGCGACGGGACTGCGGGGAACCGTTTACATCACGTTGCCGGCTGCGCTGCCTGGATACGTGGCAGGTCTGAAACAGGGCTGGGCGTTCTCCTGGCGTTCGCTGATGGCGGCGGAGATCATCGCATCCTTCCCCGATCTCGGCGTGGGCCTCGGCCAGTTGCTGGAGAACGGACGCAACGCGAGTGACATGTCGATGGTGTTCGAGGCGATCCTGCTCATCCTGTTCGTCGGCATCGCCATCGACCTGCTGATCTTCAGCCCGCTGGAGCGATGGGTGCTGCGCAGCCGCGGTCTGCTGGTGAAGAGCTGAAGCCTCATGTCGAAGAAACCGGTTCTCCCCGTCCTCGTGGTGATCGCCCACGGCAGCCGCGATCCGCGGCATGCGGCGACCGTCGACGCCCTCGTGCGGGGCGTACGGTCGCTACGGCCGGGACTGCGAGTAGAAACCGGTTTCTTGGATTTCAACGTCCCGTCCGTGCACGGGGTGCTGGAGTCGCTCGCCGCGGAGGGCGTGCGCGAGGTGGTGGCTCTGCCGTTGCTGCTGACCCGCGCCTTCCACGCGAAGGCGGACATCCCGGCGGTGCTGCGGGACGCGCCGTCGCAGCTGCGGATTCGACAGGCCGACGTACTCGGACCGTCCCCGCTCCTGCTCACCGCCCTGGAACGGCGGTTGTACGAGGCGGGTTTGACGCCCGCCGACAAGTCCTCGACCGGGGTCGTCCTGGCCTCGGCGGGGTCCACGGACCCGGAGGCGATCGCAGTGATCGCAGAAATCGCGCGGGAGTGGCGGCGCACCGGTTGGTGTGCCGTGCGGCCTGCGTTCGCCTCCGCATCTCTTCCGCGCACCGAGGACGCGGTCCGCGAACTGCGGGCGCTGGGGTGCTCCCGGATCGCCGTCGCACCGTACGTCCTGGCGCCCGGCTTCCTGCCGGACCGCATCGCTCGGGGCGCGGCCGAGGCGGACGTCCTGGCCGATGTGCTCGGCCCGGCACCGGAGGTCGCCCAGGTGCTCCTGCGACGCTACGACTCGGCGCGAACGCCCGTGCTGGCGGCCGTCGGAGCCTGACCTGACCGCCGCGGACGCGCCACAGCGACTGCTGCCGACGCGGGGCGGATGCGCCTGGCGGCTGGCGGCTGGCGGCTGGCGGCTGGCGGCTGGCGAGGCATGACGAGAGCCGGGGTCAGACGTCGAGCGGCGCAAGACCCGGTACCTGGTCGCCATCCGGACTCACTGGACCGTGGTGACTGCGTACCGACGCCGGGGTTGGCCCGCGGAAGACGGCGGGCGGCAGACTACGCGGGGCGCGTGCAACGAACGGTAACCCGCCGCCGCGCTTTGCAGTTCGTTGTGCTCGCATCAGCGCCCGATGAGCCGATGACTGGCGACGGCCGGCCGGGCCGGGCCTGGTTCTGAGCTCGTCGCCGGAGGGGGTGCGCGAGTACTGGTCGTCGGCCGGAGCGGCAGTAACGTGCAACAGACCGAAACCGGTTACCGCCGCCCAGCGCTCCTGACCCCCAGCAACCTGTTGCTACCGGCTTACTGCGCACTACCTCTCGTAACCGGTTACCGTCCGCCGCCCGCCGGCCCACCCACGCGCTACC
Source organism: Streptomyces sp. LUP30 (assembly GCF_001746365.1). Classification (GTDB taxonomy): domain Bacteria; phylum Actinomycetota; class Actinomycetes; order Streptomycetales; family Streptomycetaceae; genus Streptomyces. Next base: position 22,111 of record NZ_MJAJ01000019.1, on the reverse strand, counting down.
CGTAACCGATGCCGATTACCGGCCGTCATCCTCCACGATCGGCGACACGCTTATGCGTACGGTCGCCCTCGGTCGGCGTGAACCGTCCCGGCGGCGTCGTCCGCCAAGCGGATGAGTTCGGGCAGCGGCAGGGATCCCGGTGCCTTCCGCTCTCGCGCGAAGTCGTTCGCAAGCCGTTGCAGCAATTCGTTCAGCGGGGTCGGCACGCCGTGCAGGCGGCCGAGGAGCGCAATTTCGCCGTTGAGATAGTCGGCCTCGATGCTGCCCGCGCCCCGGCTGAGGGACTGCCAGGAGGAGCCGCCGCCGCGCGGGGCGCCGTCGAGGGGGACGAGGGTGACCTTGTCGCCGCGGGCCGCCCGCTGTTCCTCCGCGCCTGTGTACGCGATGCCGGCTGCGTCGAGCACGGCCGCGCCTTCCGCCCGTATCCGCTCGAACAGCGCCTCGGCGGACGGGTCGGCGACCGGTCCGCTCACCGCTTCGAGCGCGTTGCCGAGATTGGACAGCAGCTTGGCGTACTGCCAGCGTGCGACGTCCGGAACGACCGGCGCCTCGAAGTGCGCCTGATCCAGGTCGGCGGCGATGCGGCGAGCCGTGTCGTCGGCGCCGTGCGGGTAGCGGCCGAGGTGAAGGATGCCGGTGAGCGGGGTGCCGGCGGCGGAGACGACGCCGGGTTCCATGTGGGTCGAGGGCAGCCAGACGCAGACGGCGTAGACGTGACGGAAGCGGCGCAGGGCCAGCCGCGGGCTTTCCACTCCGTTCTGGGCGCAGACCAGCGGCAGTCGTTCGGCCGCCGCGCCGCCGCCCGCGACCGGGGCCGGCCCCCAGGCCTGGAGCGCCGCCTCGCTGTCCTGGGTCTTGACGGCGAGGACGAGGACGTCGTCGGCTCGCAGTGTGCCGAGTTCGTCCGGTCCGGCGACCACGGGCAGCCGGTGCGTCAGCTCACCCTCCGGCACCCTGAGTCGTAGTCCGCCCTCAGCGAGCGCCGTCCGGTGCGCGCCGCGCGCGACCAGCACGACCTCCTGTCCGGACTCCGCGAGCCGCCCGCCGACCGTTCCGCCGATCGCCCCTGCCCCGATGATGATGTAGCGCATGGGACGAGCCTCGCACAGCCCTGCCCACGCAGGCGACGCGGTTCGCTGCACGGCTCGCCCACCCGACTCTGGGGCACGTATTCGTCCATGGGGGCGTTTGACATCTCGTCACCGTAACGGCGTGGAACCGCTTTCCCCTCACACACATGAGAGCTGGGGGCCTGCGTCAGCCCGGCTCCGGGACCCGCTGCCCACTACCCGCTGCACTGCCACTGCCACCAACCCCCAGGCGCGCGCTGTGAGATGCGGCGATTCCGCCCCGCTCACCCAGGGAGCCCCCGCCCGTACCCGTAGTCACCGTCGCCAAGAGACGCCGGACCACCGAACCACCGACAGCTCACCGGACTTCCGAATACGGATCACAGAACTGCCGACACGGCTCACCGGACCACCGGACCACCGGACCACCGGACCACCGGACCACCGGACCACCGGACCACCGGACCACCGGACCACCGGACCACCGGACCACCGGACCACCGGACCACCGGACCAACGGACCACCGGGGGCGGCTCACCGTCCCGCGATCGTCAAACCTGCGTCATCTCCACCAGTTTGACGACGGTGTTCCAGTTCCGGGTGGTGGCGATGAGGCCCTTGTTCAGGCGGGGCTTGGCGAGTTGTTCGGCGAGTTTGGAGCGGCCCAGTCCGTCGGGGGCGTACAGGTACAGGACGCGGTCGCCGAGCCGGAAGTCCTCGGGGAGGTATGCGGCGCGGTCGATGCCGGCGTAGCGCTCTTCGTCGAGGGGTGCGGAGCAGTAGGTGACGTGGAGCTGTTTGGCCGTCAGCTCGGCGGCTGGAAACGGGCAAGCGTCAGCAACCGATTTCAGATAGGCGTGGTCGCGGACGATCACGTCGACGGCGAAGCCGAACCGTTTCTCGATCGCCGCCGTGAGATCGGCTGCGAGGATCTCCTCGTCGCCGTGCGCGCTGGAGAACACGGCCTGGCCGCTCTGCAGGTAGGTACGCACATCGCCGTGCCCGAGCCCCTCGAGCAGGGTGCGCAGGTCGGCCATCGGGACCTTTCTGCTGCCGCCCACGTTGATGCCTCGGAGCAGGGCCGCGTACGTCGTCGTCATCCGCCCACCATAGGCGGCCGTCGTGCCCCGTGGGGGTGGGCACGACGGCCGCGGCCGGGGTGGGGAACCGGAAGGAAACTCTGACCGATCGAGGGGGCGCGGATCAACACCTGGCGCACTTCTCCACAGGTCTGTGACTTGTTCAACAAACTTGCGTAATGCCCGTCCCTCACCCCGCGGTCGACTTCACCCTGACGGCTGCCCCCGAGACCGCCGGATAGATGTAAGGGGTCGCTGTCCTCCCCAGCGGTGAGACGACGGGGTCCGACGGGAGGACTCGTGCGCGCGGCACTTCACCGGACAGCACGAGGAGATGGCTTTATCCGAGGCATACCTTCGAATCGAAAGGTGGCGGCAGGGGCTGTCACCGCATCACAAGGGGGCAGGCCCGTCATGGTGAACGGAGAAATACGGGTGCGGGGCGTCGCCGCGCGGGCCGGCGGCTGGAGTGCCCGGCACCGATGGGCCGCGGTGGGCGTCTGGGTGCTGTTCGTCGTCCTGGCCATGGGGATCGGGTCGGCCGCGGGCACGGTCGACGTCAAGGAGAGCGATCAGCTCGGGGGCGAGACCCGGACGGCGGCCAGGATCGTCGAGGAATCCGGTATCGACGAGCCGGCCGGTGAGACGGTCCTCGTCCAGTCGAAGGACGGCTCCGTCAAGGCCACCGACGCGGAGTTCAGGGCCGCCGTCGCGGCGGTCGTCGGGGCCGTCGGCAAGACCGGCGAGGTCACCGACGTGAAGTCGCCGTACGACACGAAGACGATTTCCAAGGACGGCCGCAGCGCGCTCGTCCAGTTCGACATGCGCGGCGACTCCGACACCGCCGGCGACCGGGTCGAGCCGGTGCTCAAGGCCGTGGACGGCGTTCGGAAGGAGCACTCCTCACTGCGGATCGAGGAGATCGGCGGCGCCAGCATGGCGAAGACGTTCGACGACGCGTTCGGCGACGACTTCCAGCAGGCGGAGCTCTCCGCGGTGCCGGTGGCGCTGGGCATCCTGCTGATCGCCTTCGGCGCGCTGGTCGCGGCGCTGCTGCCGGTGGCCCTGGCGATCACCGCGATCATGGCCACGACGGGTCTGATGAGCATCGTCAGCCACTTCCAGCCGATGGACGACACCGCCAGTTCCGTGATGCTGCTGGTCGGTCTGGCCGTGGGCGTCGACTACTGCCTGTTCTACCTGCGCCGTGAGCGCGAGGAGCGGGCGGCGGGACGTGACCCGGAAACCGCTCTCAGGATCGCCGCCGCCACCAGCGGCCGTGCCGTGATCGTCTCCGGAGTCACCGTGTGCGTGGCCATGGCGGGGATGCTCTTCACCGGGCTCGCCACGTTCGAGGCGATGGGCCTGGCCTCCCTGATGGTGGTCGCGGTCGCCATGGTCGGTTCGGTGACCGTGCTCCCGGCGCTGCTGTCGCTGCTCGGCGAGCGGGTGGAAAAGGGCCGGATTCCGTTTCTGCACCCCGACCGGCGTCGTCGGAAGCCGGGCCGCAGGCAGAGCGACGAGGGCAGCCGTTTCTGGAGCGCGGTGCTGAAGGTCGTCCTCGCCAAGCCCGCCGTCTCGCTGGTCGTGGCGGCCGGCGCGCTGCTCGCCATCGCGGCTCCGGCGGTCGGCATGAAGACCCAGAACCTCACCCTGGACCAGGAGTTCGGGGACTCGCTGCCCATCGTGCAGACCTACAACCGGGTCAACGAAGCCTTCCCGGGCGGTACCGAGCCGGCCGAGGTCATCGTCAAGGCTCACGACATCAACGCCCCGGAGGTGAAGGCGGCGCTGGAGCAGTTCAGGCAGCAGGCCGTCAGCTCGGGCGCCTCGCGCGGCCCGGTCGAGATCAAGCTGCACGACGCGCAGAACGTGGCGTACGTGTACGTGCCGCTGGTCGGCGGCTCGGACCTGGACAAGGCGGGTGCGAGCCTGGACAAGCTGCGCGACGAGGTGCGACCGGCCACGCTGGGCAAGGTCGACGGCGTGCAGGCTCCGATCACCGGGCAGGTGGCGGGTTCGAAGGACTTCAACGACCAGTTGGCCGGAGCCGTCGCTCCCGTGTTCGCATTCGTCGTGCTCTTCGCCTTCCTTCTGATGCTGCTGTCGTTCCGTTCACTGACGGTCGCGATCACCTCGATCGTGCTCAATCTGCTGTCGGTGGGCGCTGCCTACGGCATCCTCGTGGCCGTCTTCCAGCACGGCTGGGGCGCGTCCCTGGTGGGGGCGGAGGGCGTCGGCGCCATCATCACCTGGCTGCCGCTGTTCCTCTTCGTGATCCTGTTCGGCCTGTCGATGGACTACCACGTGTTCGTGGTCTCGCGGATCCGTGAGGCGCGTCTGCGGGGTCGTACGACGAACGAGGCCATCCGGCACGGCGTGGTCACCACGGCGGGGGTGGTCACCAGTGCCGCCGTCATCATGGTCGCCGTGTTCGCGATCTTCGGCACCCTGTCCATGCAGTCCATGAAGCAGATGGGCGTGGGCCTGGCGGCGGCGGTCCTGATCGACGCGACGATCATCCGGGGCGTGCTGCTGCCGGCCGTGATGGCGCTGCTCGGTGAGCGCAACTGGTATCTGCCGAAGTGGCTGCGGTGGCTGCCCGACCTCACCCACGACGAGGCGTCGGAGGCGATTGCTCCGGTGGCCCGGGACGACGAGGGCGAGCGACTGAGGGTCTGACCCTGCCGAAGCCCCATGAGCCGAGGGCTCGTCGATTCCACAGAGGAGTCGACGAGCCCTTAATGACGTTCCCGAGCGGCATTGTTGACGCAGTGTCGCTCACACCGTCGACTTGAGACCCCCGCAAACCCACCAAACCACCGACCCGCCAAACCACCGACCCACCAACCCACCGACCCACCAACCCGCCGACGCGCCGGGCCAACAGCCCGTCAGTCCGCCGATTCGCCGGGTCGTTCATCTGCCCGTTGGTTCACCTGCCGGTTCGTTCATCCGTCAGTTCGGCGATCCCTCGGCCGGCCGGTTCGTCGGTTCACCGGTTCGTCGGTTCACCGTTTCGTCGGTTCTCCAGTTCGGCCTCGATGAGGTCCGCGGCGCGCCGGGTGCCGCCCTCGTTCGCCATCTCGGCCTGGATCGCCTTGAGTCGACGGGCCACCTCGGCGTCGTCGACGAGGGTCAGGGCGGCCTCCCGGAGGGCTTCGGCCGTCGCCTCCTCCGTCGGGATGTGCCGGGCCACCCCGAGGCCCTGCAGCACGTCGGCGTTGCCGAACTGGTCCACGGCCTGGGGTACGGCGATCATCGGCGTGGCGGTGGCCAGGCCCTCCTGGCTGCCGCCCGCTCCGGCGTGCGTCACGAACAGGTCCGCCTGCCTGAGGATCGCCAACTGCGGGACCCAGGTGTGCACTTCGACGTTGCCGGGGACGACGCCCAGGGCCGCGGGGTCGACACGTGAGCCGATCTGGAGCACGAGTCGCCAGCCGGGCAGCTCCCCGAAGGCCCGCACGCACTCCCGGTAGAAGTCCGGCCGGTCGGTGAACGTCGAGCCCAGCGACACGAGCACGACCTTGTCCGCGTCGGCGGGCCGGGTCCACTCCCCCTCGGCGGCCCGGTCGCCCTGACAGGCGCCGACGAACGTGTACACGCTCTCGTCGACCCGGTCGGCGCAGGGCTGGAGCGCTCTGGGGATCAGCACGAGGGAGCGGGCGGGGCGGCCGGCGAAGCGGTCGGGGTGCTCGGTGATCCCGTTCTCCTCCAGCCAGGCGTGGAAACGGGCGTAGTAGGCCTTTCCCCGCTCTGTCTGCCTCGGCTCGGCCCACATCGGTTCGGCGACCTCCTCCTCGTACCCCTCCCAGGCCACGAGGTTGGGCGAGAGGGAGATCGCGGGGACACCCCACCGGTGGGCGAGGACACGGGCCGGATAGGAGGTGATGTCGTGCAGCACCAGGTCCGGCCGGTCTTCGTCGTAGGCCTCGATCAGCCGGGGCAGTGCCTGGATCGCGTCGGCCAGGAAGGGCTCCACGTGGTCGAGAAGGGTGCTGCCCCAGGCGGCGGGGTCGTCGTCGGGTGAGGGCAGGGTCGAGTGCCATGGCTTGACCTCGGCGCCGGTGGCGGCGACCTTCTCGGCGAAGACGGGCGGGATCGCGTACGTCACCCGGTGCCCGCGTGCGACGAGTTCGCGGATGATTTCCAGACTCGGGTTCACGTGGCCGTGCGCGGCGATGGAGAACATGGCGATATGGGCGGGGCGAGTGGTCATGACATCGACCGTAGACGAGACGAGACGTCTCGTGCAAGATGATTGAGCCTCGGTCCCCGCCGAAGACACGCGAAGACACGAGCGACGCCGAGGCCTCGGTCCGCGCCGACGGCTCACGGATCTCATCGCCTGCCGTGCCGCTCAGCGCTGGTAACGGGCCAGTACCAGGTTGCCGTCCTTCTCCAGGCGCTCGCGCAGTGCGTCGAGGCCGATCGCGCCGCTGTAGTACTCCTGGAAGGCGGGGGTGGCCACCTTGTCCTTCCACTCGGGATAGCCCCGCACCGACTGGGCGGGCGCCGGACGCAGGTGCGCGGCGAGGGCCGTGCCGGTCGCCCAGCCGTCCTTCGCGCCGTGCAGGGCGGGGTCGGAGAGCGCCTGCGTGCCGGTCGGCAGCATCCAGTCGCCCAGCGCGAGGCGCACCGTGTTCTTCGGCCGGAGCAGGAAGTCGATGAACTCCACGGCCTCCTTCTTGTGACGGCTGTCCTCGGCGACCGACAGCGTCTGCGGGCTGACGCCCTGGGTCGGTCCGTCGGCGCCCGCCGGGGCGGGCAGCACCTGCCAGCGGAAGCCCTTCGGCGCCTGCTGCGCGATCTGCTGGCGGTAGGAGAAGCCGAGCGGGACCATCGCGTAGCGGCCACCGAAGAATCCCGGCAGTGTGTCCGAGCCGCCGCTGCCCAGCGTGGTGGGCGACGCGCTGCGATCGGCGCCGATCTGGTCGTGGACGGTGCGCGGGACGACCGCGTCGCCGGCTTCGAAGCGGACGGTGACGTCGCCGTCCGCGTCCCGGTGGAAGAGCTGTCCGCCGGCCGACAGGGACAGGTTGAGGGTGGCGGAGACGGGCTCCTTCAGGGGCCAGGCCACACCGTACTTCCCGTGGCCGCTGAGGCGACGGGTGATCTGACGGAACTCGGGCCAGCTCCAGGGGTGTTCCGGGGTCGGGATCCGCACGCGGGACCGCTTCAGCCAGGTCGCGTTGGCGACGAGGATGCGTGGTTCCTGCAGGAAGGGCACGCCGTAGACACCGTCACCGAACGTCGTCGTCTCCCAACTGCGTTCGGGGATGTCCGACTTGAGGCGGGCCGGCAGCAAGCTCGTGAGGTCGGCGAGACGGCCGCCGTAGGCGAAGTCCGCGAGGTCGTCGGACGCGTCGTGGATGACGTCGGGCGCCTCACCGCCCTCGAAGGCGGTCAGGAGCTGGTCGTGCACACTGTCCCAACTGCCCTGGACATATTCGACCTTGACGTCGTCGTGGGTGGCGTTCCACTGTTTCACCAGTTCCTCGTTGGCCGTGACGGACTCCGCCTGCCAGGCCAGGGACTGGAAACGCAGAGTAACGGGACCGTCGTCGCGCCCGCCGCCGGTGGAACAGCCCGCGAGGAGCAGCAGCACCACGAGGGTGAGCACTCTGGTGCGCATCAGCTCTTCACCGCCCCGGTGAGCATGCCGCCCGTGATCCGCCGCTGGATGAGCGCGAAGACGACCAGCGAGGGCAGCGTGGCGAGGAACGCGGCGGCGGCCAGCGGTCCGAGGTCGGCCGCCCCCTCGGCGCCGATGAAGTGGGTCAGCACGACCGGCAGCGTCTGTTTCTCAGGCGTTTTCAGCAACACCAGCGCGAAGAAGAACTCGTTCCAGGCCGTGATGAACGCGAACAGCGCCGTCGCCACGATGCCGGGTGCGAGCAGCGGCGCGGTCACCGAGACGAGCGTCCGCAGCCTGCCCGCGCCGTCGATCGCGGCCGCCTCCTCCAGTTCGGCGGGGACGGCCCGGACGTATCCGACGAGCATCCACAGCGCGAACGGCAGGGACCACACCACGTACACCATCACCAGTCCCGGTACGGAATCGATCAGCCGCAGTTCCTTCAGCACGAGGAACAGCGGGATGATCACCAGCACGAACGGGAACGCCTGGCTGACCACCACCCACCCGGACGCGGCCCGCGCGAGCCGGGTGCGCCGGCGGGCCATGACGTACGCCGTCGGCGTGGCGATCGCGACGGCGATCGCGGCGGCGCTCAGGGCGGCGGCCAGCGAGTTGAACGCGGCGTGCAGCAGCGGCTGTTCGTCGAAGGCCTGGCGGAAGTTGGCGAGGGTGGGGTCCTTCGGGATCCAGGTGGGGTGCAGGCTGCCCAGTTCGCGCGGCGGCTTGAACGCGACGGAGAGCAGCCACAGGAACGGGAAGACGAGAAAGGCGAGGTAGGCGAGCAGCGCCGTGTACTGGCCGGCGCGGGCCGCGGGGCGGGTCCTCATCCTCCGTCGCCTCCCCTGATCCGGCCCACCAGGAAGAGGGCCAGGAACACCGAGACCACCGCGACCATCACGCAGCCCATCGCCGCCGCGTAACCGAACTGGCCGTAGCGGAAGGCCTCTTCGTAGGCGAAGAGCATGGGCAGCCGGGTGCGTCCGCCGGGCCCGCCGTTGGTCAGCACGTATACCAGGGCGAAGCTGTTGAAGTTCCAGATGAAGTCGAGCGCCGTGATGGCGAGCGCGACCGGTCTGAGCGCGGGCCAGGTGACGGCCCGGAAGCGGCGCCAGGCGCCCGCTCCGTCCACGGCGGCCGCCTCGTGCAGTTCCGGCGGGGTGTTCTGCAGGCCGGCGAGCAGGGTGACCGTCGTCTGCGGCATACCGGCCCACACGCCCACGACGACCACCGCCGGCAACGCGGTCGTGAGACCGCTGAGCCAGTCCCGTCCGTCGCCCAGGCCCAGGTCGTGCAGCGTCTCGTTGAGGATGCCGGCGTCCGGGTTGTAGACGAGCCGCCACATGACGCCGACGACCACCTCGGGCATCGCCCAGGGGACGATGGCCAGGGCGCGGGCCGCCCAGCGCAGCCGCAGGTCCTGGTCGAGCAGCAGGGCGAGGCCGAGCGCCAGGAGGAACTGCAGGGCCGTCACGGCGACCGCCCAGAGCAGTCCGATCCGGAACGACTCCCAGAACAGCGTGTCCCGCAGCAGGTCCGAGAAGTTGAGGGCCCCGATCCATCGGGTGGGCTCGGTGCGGCCCGACTGCGCGTCGGTGAACGCGAGCAGGATGCCGTACAGCAGCGGGCCGACGCTCAGCACCAGGATGGGGACGAGGGCGGGCAGGACGAGGAACCATGCGCCGTGGTCGGCGACGCCGTGCGGCGCTCCGCCGCCGGACGCCGGGCGCACCGGCCGTCTCTTCTCGGTCGCCAACGTCACGAAAACGTCCCCCTTCCCGCGGCTGCGACGGGCTCCGCCATGGTCGTGAAGGTGCTGTACGCCGTCAAGACACCATGCGCGCGGCTCCGTCTGTGCGAATGCGACACTGGCCGTCGGATGGCCGGATCCCGCTGCCGTCCGGTGGGCCGGGCGCGGCAGGGGATGCGGCCGGGCGGAGACGAGAGGGAGGCGGACGATGGACGAGGCACGGGCGCGCGCCGTACTGGCCGCGGCGGGAGTGCTGCCCGGACCGGCGGCCGACGCGCGGCTGCTCGCCCTGGGGGAGAACGCGGTGTTCGCCGCCGGTGATCTGGTGGTGAAGGTGGGGCGCGACGCCGAACTCCTCGGCCGAGCGCGGCGCGAGCTGGACATCGCGGCCTGGCTCGCCGCCGCGGGTGTCCCGGCGGTGCGGGCGGCCGCGCCGGAGCCGCTGATGGCCGAGGGGCTCCCGGTGACCGTGTGGCACCGGCTGCCCGACCCGGTCCGGCCGGCCGAGCCGCGGGATCTGGCCGAACTGCTGCGCCTGGTGCACTCGTTGCCCGTCCCGTCCTTCGGCCTGCCGCCGCGCGACCTGCTGTCCGGGGTCGAGCGCTGGCTGCGGCTCGCGGGTGACGCCGTCGATCCGGCGGACGCGGCGTACCTGCGGGAGCGTCGTGACGGGTTCGCGTCGGCCTCAGCCGCGCTCACCCCGCGGCTGCCGCCGGGTCCGATCCACGGCGACGCGCTGCCCCGCAATGTGCACATCGGGCCCGACGGCCCCGTCCTGGTCGACCTGGAGACCGTCTCCGCCGATCTGCGCGAGCACGACCTGGTGGTGATGGCGCTCTCCCGCGACCGGTACGGCCTGCCCGCCCCGGAATACGACTCCTTCACCGAGGCGTACGGCTGGGACGTGCGGGAGTGGGCGGGCTGCAACGTCCTGCGGGGCGCCCGCGAGACCGCGAGCTGCGCCTGGGTGGCCCAGCACGCGCCCACGAACCCCAAGGCGCTCGCGGAGTTCCGACGCCGGGTGGCGTCGCTGCGGGACGGCGACGAGGGGGTGCGGTGGTATCCGTTCTGATCCGCGTACTGCGGGAGTGGCGCACCACCGCTCGGCCCGGGCGAAGCGCCTCCGGCGCATCCGCCGCCCGGCCCTGGCAGAACGAGCCGGCTCCCACGGCGGCCACTCGTCCCGGGCATGACAGCCCCCGCGCATCCGCCGGAAGGTGATGACGGCGGAACCTGCGGCCGACGGCCGGCCTCGCCGCTCGTCACCCGCCGGGCGACCCGCGCCGCGCACTCGACCCGCACTCGACCCGCCGCAGGCGGCAGCGGGGCCCAGGGCGGCCCATGCCCCGACGCCCTTCACGCCTCACCCTTCGCCCTTCGCCGCTCGCCCAGGGGCATGGCAGCTCGCGACGCGCGGGCTGACGACCGTGAAGACGGTCAGCGGCTCGTGGGCCGGGCGGCAGCACCCGTCAGCTGCTCGTGGACCGGCGCGATGCGGCGAGGCTTGCGGCCGGTGAACCGCCGCGGGACCTGAGCCGGAGCCGTTCGCCGTTCGTCGGCGGTTCGGCGCCGAGCCGTTCGCGGGCCGTACGCGGCCGTTGGTGGGTCGTTGTGGGTCTTGTGGGTCGTTGGTGGGTCGTTCCCGGCGTTCCGAGCGGCAGCCCGGCGCACCGGCGTCGAAGCCGTACCAGGGGAGAGTCCTCCGTCCGCCGGGCGCTGTTCGCGATCCCGGCGCGTGGGCGGAGGTCGGCCTCAGGCGGGCTTCGCGGCCGGCTCGCGCATCGGCCAGGCGCTGTCCACCACCGCGTCCGCGTCGCCCTTGCGGCGCAGGAAACTCTGGAAGTCCGCCGCCCATTCCGCGTACCACTCGATCTGGCGGCGGTGCAGCTCCGCCGGGCCGAGGGAGGCGACCTTGGGGTGGCGGACGGCTATGGCGCAGGCCAGGCGGGCCGCGGCCAGGGCGTCGGCGGAGGCGTCGTGGGCCGACTCCAGGGGGACGCCGTACTCGGCGCAGACCGCTTCGAGGTTGCGCTTGCCGCGCCGGTAGCGGTCGACCGAGCGGTCGATCGTGTACGGGTCGACGACCGGGGCCGGGTCGATTCCGCCCAGGCGGTCGCTCAGGGAGGGCAGGCCGTGGCGGCGCAGCTCGGCGGAGAGAAGCGTGAGGTCGAAGGCGGCGTTGTAGGCCACGACCGGGACGCCGGTGCGCCAGTAGGCGGTGAGGACGTTCGCGATCGCGTCCGCCACCCGGTCGGCGGGGGCGCCCTCGGCGGCGGCGCGCTCGTTGCTGATGCCGTGCACCGCGACCGCGTCGGCCGGGATCTCGACGCCCGGATCCGCGAGCCACTCACGGTGGCCCAGGACCTGCCCGTCCCTGACCTCGATCACGGCTCCCGTGACGATGCGCGCCTCGCGCGGGTCCGTCCCGGTCGTCTCCAGGTCGAAGCCGATCAGCAGCTCCTGGTACCAGGCCATCATGGCCCCCCTTCTCGGTGGTGCTTCCCCCAGTGGTCTCCACCCTCGCATGCGCCACTGACAATCCGAGGATCGCGCTCCGCTGGTGCGGTCACGGCCCGCGTCCGGCCCCGGGGACGGGCCGGGTCGATTCAGGACACCGGCCGCGAATCCGCCCAGGCGAGTTCGAACTCCTCGCGATAGGCGGCGAAAAGTCCGCCTTCACCCACCTCGCCCGACTTGACCACCCGGTTGCCGCCCCGCAGCACCAGCACCGGCGCCTCCATGCCGCGCATCCGCCGCAGATAGGACTGGATCACGGCGATGCCGTCGGTGCCGTCGCCGTCGACGAGGTAGGCGGTGAAGCGGGGCGTCTCGTCGTACACCTGGATCTGGAAGGCCCCCGGGTCGCGCAGCCGGGCGCGGACCCGGCGCATGTGCAGGATGTTCATCTCCACGGCCCGGCTCAGCTCGCCCCGCTTCATGCCGAGTTCGCGCTCGCGGCGTTTGACGGCGCTGGAGGCGGGGTTGAGGAAGAGCAGCCGGACGCGGGCGCCGCCCTCGGCGAGGCGGACCAGCCTGCGGCCGGAGAAGTTCTGCACGAGCAGGTTGAGGCCGATGCCGATGGCGTCGATGCGGCGGGAGCCGTCGAAGATGTCCTCGGCGGGGAACTGGCGCAGCAGCCGCACCCGGTCGGTGTGGACGGCGACCACGTCCGCGTACCGGTCGCCGACCAGGTCCTCCACGGCGTCCACGGGCAGTCTGCGCGCGGAGGGCACGTCACCGCTGGTGCCGAGCATCTCCAGCAGCCGTGCGGAGGCCCGTTCGGCCTGGCTCAGCACCGCCTCGGACAGGGCCCGGTTACGGGAGACGACGTTGCGGGTCACTTCCAGCTCGTCCAGGGCGAGTTCGACGTCCCGGCGGTCGTCGAAGTACGGCTCGAAGCAGGGCCAGTGCTGCACCATCAGCTCGCGCAGCTGGGGCAGGGTGAGGAAGGAGATGACGTTGTCGTCGGCCGGGTCGAGCAGGTAGCCCTTGCGGCGGCTGACCTCGCGCACGGCGACCGCGCGCTGGACCCATTCCTGTCCGGCGGGGCCGGCGGCGGCGACCACCCACTCGTCGCCGTGGACGGGTTCGTAGATGGGCCGCAGCACGGCGGCCACCACGGCGCGCAGGCGCTGTTCGACGAGGTTCAGCCAGATGTAGGCCCGGCCGGCCCGCTGGGCGCGGGTGCGGACCTCGCGCCAGGCGTCGGTGTCCCAGTCCAGCTCCGGTCCGATGGCGTTCGTCTCCATCGGCCGGGCCAGGGACACCGTCCCGGTCGGGACCTCTGCGGAGCTCCCCTCGTGACCCTCGTCACCAGGGGGCAGCTCCAGCCCTCCCGAGCCCACCCGCGCACCGCCTTCCGCTCCCCCGAGCTCTCCCCGTGCCAACGATCAAGGAAGGGTACTCCGGGAGCGGCGGGCGGTGCAGCCGGATGGACAGGTCGTTTCTCAACTACCGTTGTCGGGCTCACCGTTCTGCCCGGCGAGTGCGGCCGGTGTGAGCGGGTTCATGGCGGTGACGTCCCTGGGGACCAGGGAGAAGCCCTGCCAGTGGACCGGCATGGGCTGCTGGTCCTCGTCGCGGGCGATGTGGTGGAAGCCGACGTTCACCCAGGCCACGGGATGGGTGAGGGTCTGTCCGTCCACCCACTTGTCGACGGAGTAACCGTGCAGCGGGGAGCCGCAGTTGCGCACGTTGTTGCTGGCGTACTGCTCGCACTGGTTGTACTGGGTGAAGTAGACGTCGTGCCGGGTGAAGGCGCGTCCGGAGTACTTGGTGGTGGCGCCGGGGACGAACTCGTAGGAGCGGGCGTGGCCGTCCTTGTTCTTGCCGGTGGCGCTGACCACGCGCCACCAGCGCATGTTCTTGGCGTCGCCCGCGAGTTCCTTGGCGACGACGGTGCGCGTGGTCCTGGCGGTCGGGCCCTGCTGTCCGCCGGCGGGCGGGCTGACCACCGAGTCGTACTGCTCCACCTTGGCGGCCGAGTTGCCGTCCAGGCCGAAGTCGAGCCGCCAGAAGACGTTGTGGCTGTGGCTGGTGGCGTAGGCCTTGGCGCCCTTCCCCAGGGGCCAGCCGCGGCCGTCGCCGGCGTCGTAGTCGACGGGCGAGAGGCTGCCGGTGGCGCCGACGTTCATGTTGATCGCGCCGTCGTCGGAGAAGCGCCACTCGGTGATGTACTCGTACCAGCCGACCTTGTTGACGGTGTACACGAGCAGGTCCTTGCCCTGGGCCTGGAAGACCTTGTTGCCCGTGTCGGCCTCCATGCGGTAGGCGTGGCCCCGCGCGCGCGTGGTGGTGCACAGGCCCTTGACGTTGGGGTTGTCGGAGAACGACTCGGGAACCTTGACCGTCTTGATGGTGCCGCCGGGACACTCGGCGGGGGTCATGTTCACCAGGCCGGAGCCGAAGTTGTAGTCGGTGATGTCGTTGTACTCGTTCTTGCCGTCGTCGTACGGCACGTGGATCTGGGCGACCTTGGCGCTGTTGAGGACTCTGATCGGCTTGGTCTCGCCGGGCGGCTGGTAGGAGATCTTCTCCAGGACCAGGCCGGACTTGGCCTCGAAGCGCCAGCACATGCGCCAGGTGGTGCCGGTGGAGAGCTTCTGCTCGATGCGGTAGGCGGCGCTGCAGTCGGCTGCCGCCGCGGGGGCCGCCTTCGGCCGGGCGGCGGCCGGACCGGCGCCGGCTGCCGCGCCGGCGGCGAGGGCGGCCACCGAGAGGCCGACGACGGCTCCCTTGCGGACACGGCTGACGCCCCGCGGCCGGAGGCCGCCGATCGGATCGGGAACGCGCATGAGGACACGACTCCTTTGCCTCCCCGCGCGGGAGACACGTCGGAAAACGGATCTGGGAGGTGGGACTGCGGGTCGGTTCAGCCGGCGAGCCGGGCCACCTTGCGGGTGCTGAGGTCGACGACCAGGGACCGGGTGTCGATCCATGGACCGTTCTTGACCTTCGTCAGCAGGCGCGCGCAGCGGTGCACCCCGCACGTGTCGAGGACGGCGGGTTCGGCGCCCGGCACCGCCCGGTAGACCATGCTGGCGAGCTGCAGCTGGTCCGGGGAGGTGAGCTCCTTGCCGGTGGCGTCCTTGTAGTCCGCCTTGAGGCCCGCGCCGAGCGGGTCGGCGATGAGCAGCTCGGCGGCCTCGGTCTGCTCGGCGGGGCCGAGCGGCGGCTGGACGCCGTGCTGGACGCCGGTGGCCTCGACCTTGCCGGTGTCGAGGTTGACGGTCCTGGTGAGCAGGGTGTCGTTGCGGTAGTCGTAGAACGACACCTCCGCACGCCGCGGGGCGTCCGGTTCGTCCACCTCGTCGGCCCGGGGCTCGGCGAGGTCCACGCCGAGACGCTGGGGGCCGCGGTCGCCGTCCACGTCCTGGGCGGCGTTGAACTGCTGCCGGCTGAGCGCGATCCGCTCCACGCGCGCGGTCTCGTCGTCCGTCAGCGGGTCGCGGCCGTGACCCCTGTCGCCCTCGGCGGGCGCCCCTTCGACGACGCCGGGCGCCACGGCCCCCGCCGCGTCGGCCCGCTGTCCGGCCGCCTGCCCGACGCTCCGTCCGGCGCCCGGCCCTCCCCTGCCGCCTCCCGTGTCGTCCGCCCCCGCCGTGCCCGGCAGGGTGATCCCCACCATCACGGCTGTCGCGGCCACCGCAATGGCCGTCCCCGCCACCACCTTGCCCAGGTGGCGGCGCACCGTAGTGCGCACAATCTCCCCCTACTCCCCCTGATGCGCGGGAGTACGTCTGCCCCACTGGCTCGGCACACGCCATATGTCGGCGTATGCACCGGTCATTTGGTAAGAGGGGCGTAAGTCACAGGTGGTTCCATCACTTTCCTGGAGACTCGAAGCCGAGGCGCCCCCACCGGGGCTCGACACCTGAAAGAGTCGTGTCCATGCAGGTCTGGCCTGGAGAGGCGTATCCACTCGGTGCCACGTACGACGGCGCCGGCACGAACTTCGCGGTCTTCACGGAGGCGGCGGACCGAGTAGAGCTGTGTCTGTTGCACGACGACGGCTCGGAGACGGCGGTGGAACTGCGCGAGAGCGACGCGTTCGTCCGGCACGCGTACGTGCCCGGCATCATGCCGGGGCAGCGCTACGGCTTTCGTGTGCACGGCCCGTACGACCCCGGTCGCGGGCTGCGCTGCAACTCGGCGAAGCTGCTGCTCGACCCGTACGCGAAGGCGATCAGCGGGTCGATCCGCTGGGGCGAGGAGGTGTACGGCTACCACTTCGACGACCCCGAACGGCGCAACGATCTCGACTCCGCGCCCCACACGATGACGTCGGTCGTGGTCAACCCCTACTTCGACTGGGGCGACGACCGCAGGCCGCGCACGGAGTACCACCACACGGTGATCTACGAGGCGCACGTCAAGGGCCTGACGATGCGCCATCCGGGGCTCCCCGAGGAGCTGCGGGGAACCTATGCGGCCCTCGCCCACCCGGCGGTCATCGAACACCTGACGGAGCTGGGGGTGACGGCCCTGGAGATGATGCCGGTCCACCAGTTCGTCAACGACCACCGGCTGGTCGACATGGGCCTGAACAACTACTGGGGCTACAACACGATCGGCTTCTTCGCCCCGCACAACGCGTACGCCTCCTGGGGCGACCGGGGCCAGCAGGTCCTGGAGTTCAAGTCGGCGGTGCGGGCGCTGCACGAGGCGGGCATCGAGGTGATCCTCGACGTGGTCTACAACCACACCGCCGAGGGCAACCACCTGGGCCCCACGCTGTCCTTCAAGGGGATCGACAACCCGTCGTACTACCGGCTGACGGACGACCCGCGCTACTACATGGACACCACGGGGACCGGGAACTCGCTGCTCATGCGGTCCCCGCACGTACTGCAGATGATCATGGACTCGCTGCGGTACTGGGTCCTGGAGATGCATGTCGACGGGTTCCGCTTCGATCTCGCGGCGACCCTGGCCCGCCAGTTCCACGAGGTGGACCGGCTGTCGTCGTTCTTCGACCTGGTCCAGCAGGATCCGGTGGTGTCCCAGGTGAAGCTGATCGCGGAGCCCTGGGACGTGGGCGAGGGCGGCTACCAGGTGGGGAACTTCCCTCCCCTGTGGACCGAGTGGAACGGCAAGTACCGCGACACGGTGCGGGACGTGTGGCGGGGGGAGGCGCGCGCGGTCGGCGAGTTCGCCTCCCGGCTGACCGGTTCCTCCGACCTCTACCAGGACGACGGGCGGCGGCCGCTGGCCTCCATCAACTTCGTCACCTGCCACGACGGCTTCACCCTGCGCGACCTGGTCTCCTACGACGACAAGCACAACGAGGCCAACGGGGAGGACAACCGGGACGGCGAGAGCCACAACCGGTCCTGGAACTGCGGCGTCGAGGGCGAGACCGACGACCCCGAGGTGCTGGGGCTGCGGGCCCGGCAGATGCGCAACTTCATCGCCACGCTGATGCTGTCCCAGGGCGTGCCCATGATCAGCCACGGGGACGAGTTCGGACGCACCCAGCAGGGCAACAACAACGCCTACTGCCAGGACAGCGAGCTCGCCTGGGTCGAGTGGCCCGACGCGGAGGGGCCGGGCGCCGAGCTGCTGGACTTCACCCGCGCGCTGGTGGGGCTGCGCAAGGAGCATCCCGTCTTCCGGCGGCGCCGCTTCTTCCACGGCCGTCCGGTGGAGGGAGCCCACGGCGAGCTGTCGGACATCGCCTGGTTCACGCCCGAGGGCAAGGAGATGGCGTCCCGGGACTGGGACCGGGCGCAGGCGTCCGCGCTGTCGGTGTTCCTCAACGGCAACGCGATCTCCGAACCGGGCGCGCGCGGCGAACGGATCACCGACGACTCCTTCCTGCTGATGTTCAACGCCTCCGCCCGCCCTCTGGAGTTCGTGGTCCCGCTCGACCTGGGACGGCAGTGGCAGGTGGTCGTCGACACGGCGAACCCGCAGGCCCTCGCGCCGGACGCGGGCCCGAAGCTGCAGGCCGGCGCCCGGCTGACGCTGGTGGACCGCAGCATGACGGTGCTGCAGCGGCCGACCTAGGCATCGCCGGCCTCGTCCTCAGGGGGGAGGTCCCGGCCCGTCACGGGGGCCGGGGCCTCCCCTCCGGCGCGGACAGCACCGCGCGCGGGCGGGCGACGGGGCCGACCCGCACGGCGGGGGTGTGACACGAAACGCGACAAGGCGGGTACGTAGGTGGTCATGACCCCTGAGCCACATGACGCCCTCCCTCCCGTGACGCCCACGGCCACCTACCGGCTGCAGCTGCAGCCCGCGTTCCCGTTCGGGGCCGCGGCGGCGGCCGTGCCGTACCTGGCCTCGCTGGGGGTCTCGCACCTGCACCTGTCCCCGGTCCTGGAGGCGGTGCCCGGCTCCCTGCACGGCTACGACGTCGTGGACCCCACGCGCGTGCGCGAGGAGCTGGGCGGGGAGGACGGCCTGCGGGCGCTGGCGCGCACCGCACGCGAGCACGGCCTCGGACTGGTCGTGGACATCGTCCCGAACCACATGGCGATGGCTCCGCGTCACAACCGCGCCCTGTGGGAGGTGCTGCGCGAGGGCCCGGAGTCGCCGTACGCGCGCTGGTTCGACGTCGACTGGGAGGCGCAGGGCGGCCGCATGCTGGTCCCGGTGCTCGGCGGGCCGGTCGGCGCGGAGCTGGAGCACCTGCGCGTCGACGGCGACGTCCTGCGCTACCACGACCATGTGTTCCCGCTCCGCGAGGGCACCGAGAAGCTGCCGTTGCCGCAACTGCTGGACGCGCAGTGGTACCGCCCGGCGTGGTGGCGGCTGGCCCGCACCGAGCTGAACTACCGGCGCTTCTTCAGCGTCTCGGAGCTCATCGGCGTGCGGGTGGAGGACCCCGAGGTGTTCGAGGCCACCCACGGCACGATTCTGCGTCTGGTGCACGAGGGGGTGATCGACGGGCTGCGCGTCGACCACCCCGACGGCCTCGCCGACCCCGACGCCTATCTGGAGCGGCTGCACACGGCCGCCGGCGGCCGTTGGACGGTCGTCGAGAAGATCCTGGCCGACGGGGAGCGGCTGCCCGACTCCTGGCCCGTGGCCGGCACCACCGGCTACGACGCCCTGCGCCGCGTCGACGGCCTCTTCACGGACCCCGAGGGGGCCCGGGAGCTCCTGGAGCACTACCGGCGCTTCGCCGCCCCGCAGGCGGACGGCGGGGGCGACTGGGCGGCCACCGTGCGGCGCGCGGCGTACTCGGTGATCGGCCACGAGCTGGCGGCCGAGACGGACCGGCTGACCCGCACGGCGTCCCGGGCGTGCGCCGACCCGGACGATCCGGCGCTGCGCGACCGGGTGCCCTGGGCGCTGCGCACGGCGCTGACGGAGCTGCTGGTGCGGATGGAGGTCTACCGGCCCTACACCTCGGGCGACCCGGCGGCGGTCGTGACCGAGGAGGCGGCGGCGCAGGCCCGCCGCGCGTTCGCCGTGCCGCAGGAGGCGGACGCGGTCGACGCGGTGCGTGCTCTGGTGCTGGGCGGGGAGGGGCCGAAGGGGGCGGAGCTGCGGGCCCGGTTCGCCCAGACGTCGTCCGCGCTGCGCGCCAAGTCGGTGGAGGACACGGCGTTCTACCGCTATGTGCCGCTGCTGGCGGCCAACGAGGTGGGCGGCGACCCGGGCGACCCGGGGGTGTCGCCGACCGGCTTCCACGGGTACTGCGCGCGCGTGCAGCGCGACTGGCCGGCCACGGGGACGGTCGTGTCGACGCACGACACCAAGCGCAGCGCCGACGTGCGGGCCGCGCTCGCCGTGCTCACCGAGTGCCCGCAGCGCTGGGCGGACCTCCTGGAGCAGGTCGCGGGCGCACCGGAGGACGTTCCCGACCGTCAGGTGGCGTGGGCGGCCTGGCAGACGGTCTTCGGGCTCGGGCCGGCGGCCCCGGAGCGCGTCCAGGAGGCGCTGCTCAAGCACGCGCGCGAGGCGGGGCTCCACACGACCTGGACGGAGCAGGAGCCGTCGTACGAGGAGGCGCTGGCGGCGTTCGTGGCCGCGGGGCCGTGCGGGGCTCCGGGCGAGCGGGTGGCCGCGCTGCGCGACGCGCTGGAGCCGCACATCCGGGCGAACGTGCTGGGCACGGCCCTGGTGCAGCTGACGATGCCGGGCGTGCCGGACGTCTACCAGGGCACGGAGAGCGAGTACTGGGCGCTGGTGGACCCGGACAACCGCCGTCCGGTGACGTTCCCGCCCGAGGATCCGGGCGTCAAGGGCGCGGTGACCGCGGCCGCGCTGCGGTTGCGCCGGCGGCGGCCGGAGGTCTTCGGGGAGTCGGCCTCGTACGAGCCGCTGACCGCCGAAGGGCCGGCCGCGGACCACTGTCTGGCGTTCGCGCGCTCCGGCCGGGTCGTCACGGCCGTGACGCGGCTGTCGCTGCGGCTGGCGCAGGCGGGCGGCTGGCGCGAGGAGCGGTTGGCGCTGCCCCCGGGCCGGTGGGTCGACGCGTTGGCCGAGCAGGACGGCGCCGCGCGGGAGTTCACCGGGCACGCGCGCGTGGCGGAACTGTTCGGCCGACTGCCTGTGGCGCTGCTGGAACGGGTGGAGTGAGCCCGCGTCGGCGTGCGAGAAGAGGGAGGTGAGCTTCGGCGCCGGAGGGGACCGGGCGGGCGCCCGCTGCGCGAGGGACCCCTGCGTCCGCGCGCCACGCCGTACGACGGAGCGGGAGCCCTCCGGCGCGGGCGGCGCGCGCGTCCGAGCGCCCCCCGGAGCCTCCCACGGGCGTTCTTGACAGTTCCCAGCGGCCGTGGGGTACTGCGGGGGCGAAGGCCGGGCGGACGAATACGGGGGTGAGTCTCCTGCCGGAGCTGCGCTACCCCACGGTGACCGAACTGACCACTTCTGCAAGGGCGTTGGCCATGCAGCAACGCGGTGTGTGCCGGCTGCGGCAGGTGGGGGTCTCGCGGGCGGGCCGGCCCCTGCATCTGCTGTCCGTGGGGCATGCCAGGCGGGCCGTGCTGGTCGTCGCCGGCGCCCACGCGAACGAGCCGACCGGGGGGTGCACGCTGCTCGCGCTCGCCGAACGGGTGCTGTACGAGCGGGAGTTGCGGGACGGCACATCCTGGCACTTCCTGCTCTGCGCGGACCCCGACGGCGCGAGCCTGCACGTGACCCCGGCGCCGCGCAGCCTGCTGGAGTACCACCTCGGTTTCTTCCGGCCCGCCGGTCCCGAGCAGCCGGAGTGGTCGCCGGCCGTGCTGCCGCCGGACCGGCTGCCGCCCGAGACGCGCGCGCTGACCCGGGTCATCGACGAGTTGCGGCCCTACCTCCAGGTCACCCTGCACGGCACCGACCTGGGCGGCAGCTGGGTGCAGCTGACGAAGGACATCCCGGGTCTGGCCGAGCCGTTCGCCAAGTCGGCGGCGCAGTTGCACATCCCGGTGGAGACGGGCGCCTCCGACGCCGCGGGCTGGCCCGCGTCCGGGCCCGGCGTGCACGTGATGCCGGCCGCGGGGGCGGAGGCGGCCTACCCGAGCATGCCGGACGACGCACGACACAGCACCTGGTACCACGCGCACCGGTACGGCGGCCTGACGGCCGTGGTGGAGGTGCCGATGTGGGCGAGCGACATGGTGGACGACCCCGCACCGCACCCGGCGCCGGCCGCGGCGATCCGGCGGCTCGCGCGGCGGCTGCTGCGCGACGCGACGGAGGTGGAGCGCGTCCTCGCCGACGCGCTGCCACGACTGGAGGGCGTGGACGGGCCGCTGCTGCGGGCCGCCAAGTGGGCGCTGGAGCTGGTGCCGGGACTCGCCGCGGACTGGACCCACACTCCCCCGGCCGACACGACGATGGCGTACGTCGGCAGCGTCGACGCCTTCGCCCGTCGGCTGCCGCTGCGGGCGGCGGCGATGCTGTGGCGGGTGCTGCAGGAGAGCGACGACCACGCGGCCCCGCACCTCGAGCAGCTCGTGGAGACCTGGAGCGACGCCTTCGCCGACCGCTTCCGGGCCCGCTGGGTGCCCCTGGAGCACCAGGTCGAGCACCAGTCCCGCACGGTCGTCGCGGCGGCCCTGCACGCACGCGACGGCGCGGCCTGACAGCGCGCCCCGACGGCGTGGCCCGACGGCGCGCCCCGGCGGCGCGGCCCGG
>NZ_MJAJ01000018.1 GCF_001746365.1 Streptomyces sp. LUP30 | reverse complement strand
TTCGAGGACACCCCCGCCAAGGACCGCGACCCCGAGTGGTTCAAGCGCGCCGTCTTCTACGAGGTCCTCGTCCGCTCCTTCCAGGACAGCAACGGCGACGGCGTCGGCGACCTCAAGGGCATCACCGCCAAACTCGACTACCTGCAATGGCTCGGAGTCGACTGCCTCTGGCTGCCGCCCTTCTTCAAATCGCCCCTGCGCGACGGCGGATACGACGTGTCCGACTACACCGCCGTCCTCCCCGAATTCGGCGACCTCGCCGACTTCGTCGAGTTCGTCGACGCCGCCCACCAACGCGGCATGCGCGTCATCATCGACTTCGTCATGAACCACACCAGCGACCAGCACCCGTGGTTCCAGGAATCGAGGAAGGACCCCGACGGACCCTACGGCGACTACTACATGTGGGCCGACGACGACAAACAGTACGCCGACGCCCGCATCATCTTCGTCGACACCGAAGTCTCCAACTGGACCTTCGACCCCGTCCGCAAGCAGTACTTCTTCCACCGCTTCTTCTCCCACCAGCCCGACCTCAACTACGAGAACCCCGCCGTCCAGGACGAGATGATCTCCGCACTGCGGTTCTGGCTSGACCTSGGCATCGACGGCTTCCGCCTCGACGCCGTGCCCTACCTGTACGCACAAGAGGGCACGAACTGCGAGAACCTCCCCGCGACCCACGAGTTCCTCAGGCGGGTCCGCAAGGAGATCGACGCCGCCTACCCCGACACGGTGATCCTGGCAGAGGCCAACCAGTGGCCCGAGGACGTCGTCGACTACTTCGGCGACTACGCCTCCGGCGGMGACGAATGCCACATGGCGTTCCACTTCCCCGTCATGCCCCGCATCTTCATGGCCGTCCGCCGCGAATCGCGCTACCCCGTCTCCGAGATCCTCGCCAAGACCCCCGCGATCCCCGCCAACTGCCAATGGGGCATCTTCCTGCGCAACCACGACGAGCTCACCCTCGAAATGGTCACCGACGAAGAACGCGACTACATGTACGCCGAATACGCGAAAGACCCGCGTATGCGCGCCAACATCGGCATCCGCCGCCGCCTCGCACCCCTCCTCGACAACGACCGCAACCAGATCGAGCTCTTCACCGCCCTGCTGCTCTCCCTGCCCGGCTCACCGATCCTCTACTACGGCGACGAGATCGGCATGGGCGACAACATCTGGCTCGGCGACCGCGACGCCGTACGCACCCCCATGCAGTGGACCCCCGACCGCAACGCCGGCTTCTCCTCCTGCGACCCCGGCCGCCTCTCCCTGCCCACCATCATGGACCCCGTCTACGGCTACCAGGTCACCAACGTCGAGGCGTCCATGTCGTCGCCCTCCTCACTGCTGCACTGGACCCGCCGCATGATCGAGATCCGCAAACAGAACCACGCCTTCGGCCTGGGCACCTACACCGAACTGCCCTCCTCCAACCCCGCCGTCCTGGCCTTCCTGCGCGAACACGAGGACGACCTGGTGCTGTGCGTGCACAACTTCTCACGCTTCGCACAGCCCACCGAACTCGACCTCAGCCGCTNCCGTCTACGGCTACCAGGTCACCAACGTCGAGGCGTCCATGTCGTCGCCCTCCTCACTGCTGCACTGGACCCGCCGCATGATCGAGATCCGCAAACAGAACCACGCCTTCGGCCTGGGCACCTACACCGAACTGCCCTCCTCCAACCCCGCCGTCCTGGCCTTCCTGCGCGAACACGAGGACGACCTGGTGCTGTGCGTGCACAACTTCTCACGCTTCGCACAGCCCACCGAACTCGACCTCAGCCGCTTCAACGGGCGGTACCCGGTGGAGCTCTTCGGCGGGGTGCGCTTCCCGGCGGTCGGTGAACTGCCCTACCTGCTGACGCTGGCCGGGCACGGCTTCTACTGGTTCAGGCTGCGCAAGGACGCAGCCTAGAACCCCGAGGCGGGGCGGTTTCCCCTGCCCCGCCCGGGGCACGCATGAGTAACACCCCGACCCCCGCGGGGAAAGGAATGCGACGCCATGGCGGAAACGGTCACGCTCTCCGGCAAGACAGTCCCCGGCCTCCTCGGGTCACTGGATCCCCTGCTGCGCGAGTGGCTGCCACGGCAGCGCTGGTTCGCCGGCAAGGGGCGTCCGGTCACCGGGTTCTCGCTGGTCGCGGCCACCGAGCTGCTACCGGCCGACTCCAGGCTGGGGCTGTACCACCTGCTGGTGCGCGCCCGTCAGGGCCCGGGGCCCGGTGACTGCTACCAGCTGCTGCTCGGCGTCCGCGAGGCGCTGCCGCCCCGGCTGGCACCCGCGCTGATCGGGCACGTGGCCCAGGGGCCGCTGGCCGGGCGGACCGTCTTCGACGCCCTGTACGACGCCCGGCCCGCCGAGGTGCTGCTGGAGGCGCTGCGCACCCGGGCCCGGATCGGCACGCTGCGCTTCGAGCGGGATCCGGGGCAGGAGATCCGGTCGGGGCTGGTCCCGCGCCGGCTGACGGGCGAGCAGTCGAATTCGTCCGTCGTCTTTGGAGATACGTTCATTCTGAAGCTCTTGCGCCGGGTCGTGCCGGGCGTCAACCCCGACCTGGAGCTGCCGCTGGCGCTGGCCCGCGAGGGCTGCCCACGGGTGCCCGCGCCGACGGCGTGGCTGCAGGCCGACCTCGGCGAGAGCCAGGGCGGCGACGGCCAGGACGAGGACGAGTCCTTCGTCCTGGGCGTGCTCCAGCCCTATCTGCAGGGTGCCGCGGACGGCTGGGAGCTGGCGCTGCGGGAGCTGGCCAAGGGCGAGGACTTCGTCGCCGAGGCCCGGGCGCTGGGGCGGGCCACGGCCGAGGTGCACGGGGCGCTGGCCCGGGCGCTGCCCACGGCGACGCTGGGGCAGTCCCAGATAGGGCCGATGGTGGACGGCATGACCGAGCGGCTCGACGCGGCCGCACAGGCGGTGCCGGCGCTGCGCCCCTACGCGCCGGCGCTGCGCACCGCCTTCACGGCTCTGGCCGACCTCGCGGCCGAGGGCCGCACCTGGACCGCCCAGCGCGTCCACGGCGACCTGCACCTCGGGCAGTGCCTGCGCACGTCCGCCGGCGAGTGGACGCTGATCGACTTCGAAGGGGAGCCGGCCAGGCCGCTGGCCGAGCGGCGGATGCCGCAGCCCACCGTGCGGGACGTGGCGGGCATGCTGCGGTCCTTCGACTACGCGGCCCACTCGGCGGACCCGCCGGACCCTGGCTGGGCCCACGCCTGCCGGGCCGCCTACTGCTCCGGCTACGCCGAGGCGGCGGGCGTCGACCCGCGCACCGACCCCGTGCTGCTGCGGGCCTACGAGACGGACAAGGCGGTCTACGAGGTCGTCTACGAGGCCCGGCACCGCCCCGACTGGCTCCCCGTCCCCCTGTCCGCGATACATCGCCTCGCCGCACCCGACCTGCCTTGAGGAGGCTCCGTACGTGACTCCCACGAAGAAGGTCAAGAAGGCCGACGGGAAGAACGAGAATTCCGCCGTCGCACCCGCGCCGGATCCCTCCCCCGCGACGGCCGCTGCCCCCGCGCCGCCGGTGTCCCCCGCGCTGGACGCCGGCGACCGCGAGCGTCTGCTGCACGGCTCCCATCACGCCCCGCACTCGGTGCTCGGCGCGCATCCGGTGGCCGGCGGGGTCGTCTTCCGGGCGCTGCGCCCGTACGCCCGGTCCGTCACGGTGCTCGCGGGCGATCTGCGCGCCGAACTCCAGGACGACGGCGACGGCTTCTTCTCCGGCCTGCTGCCCCTGACGGAGGTCCCGGTCCACCGGCTGCTCGTCTCCTACGACGACGTGACCGTGGAGACCGAGGACGCCTACCGCTTCCTGCCCACGCTGGGCGAGCTGGACCTGCACCTGATCGGCGAGGGCCGGCACGAACAGTTGTGGACGGTGCTCGGCGCGCATCCGCGGGTCCATCAGGGGGTCAGCGGCACCAGCTTCTCCGTGTGGGCTCCGAACGCGCGCGGCGTGCGCGTGGCCGGCTCGTTCAACTTCTGGGACGGTACGGGGTTCCCGATGCGCTCGCTCGGCTCGACGGGCGTCTGGGAGCTGTTCGTGCCGGGTGTCGGCGAGGGTGAGCTGTACAAGTTCGACATCACCCGGCCCGACGGCTCGCACACCCTGCGCGCCGACCCGATGGCCCGGCGCACCGAGGTCCCGCCCGCGACCTCGTCGATCGTGGACGCCTCGCACTACGCGTGGGGCGACGAGGAGTGGCTGGCCCGGCGGGCCGCGATACCCGTGCACCAGGCCCCGTTCTCCGTGTACGAGATCCATCTGCCGTCCTGGCGGCCCGGCCTCACCTATCGCCAGCTCGCCGACCAGCTGCCCGCCTACGTCAAGGATCTGGGTTTCACCCACGTCGAGCTGATGCCGGTCGCCGAGCATCCCTTCGGCGGCTCCTGGGGCTACCAGGTCACCGGTTTCTACGCTCCCACGGCCCGGCTGGGCACACCGGACGACTTCAAGTACCTGGTGGACGCCCTGCACCGGGCCGGCATCGGCGTCCTGATGGACTGGGTGCCGGCGCACTTCCCGCGCGACGACTGGGCCCTCGCCGAGTTCGACGGGCGTCCGCTGTACGAGCACGAGGACCCGCTGCGGGCCGCGCACCCGGACTGGGGGACGCTGGAGTTCGACTTCGGCCGGCGCGAGGTGCGCAACTTCCTGGTGGCCAACGCGGTGTACTGGTGCGAGGAGTTCCACATCGACGGGCTGCGGGTGGACGCCGTCGCCTCGATGCTCTACCTCGACTACTCGCGCGAGCCCGGCCAGTGGACCCCGAACGAGCACGGCGGCCGGGAGAACCTGGACGCGGTGGCCTTCCTTCAGGAGATGAACGCGACGGTGTACCGCCGCAGTCCCGGCGTCGTCACCATCGCGGAGGAGTCCACGGCCTGGGACGGGGTCACGCGGGCCACCGACCACCCGGGACCGAGCGGCTTCGGCGGGCTCGGCTTCGGGCTGAAGTGGAACATGGGCTGGATGCACGACTCGCTGGACTACATGAGCCACGAGCCGGTGCATCGCAGGTACCACCACCACGAGATGACGTTCTCGATGGTGTACGCCTACAGCGAGAACTACGTGCTGCCCATCTCGCACGACGAGGTGGTGCACGGGAAGCGCTCGCTGGTGTCGAAGATGCCCGGCGACTGGTGGCAGCAGCGCGCCGCTCTGCGGGCCTATCTGGCGTTCATGTGGGCCCACCCCGGCAAGCAACTGCTGTTCATGGGGCAGGAGTTCGCCCAGGGCGCGGAGTGGTCGGAGGCGCACGGCCCCGACTGGTGGCTGCTGGATCCGGCGTACGGGGCCGAGGCGGACCACCGGGGCGTCCGGGACCTGGTGCGCGACCTCAACGCCGTCTACCGGGCGACGCCCGCGCTCTGGCAGCTGGACACCGACCCCGCCGGTTTCGCGTGGGTGGTCGGCGACGCGGCCGAGGACAACGTCTTCGCGTTCCTGCGCCACGACGCCGAGGGTTCCCCGCTGCTGTGCGTCAGCAACCTCTCGCCCGTGGTGCGCCACGACTACCTTCTGGGCGTCCCCGACGACGTGCCGGCCTGGCACGAGGTGCTCAACACCGACGCGTCCGCGTACGGAGGCAGCGGCGTCACCGGCCCCGACCCGGTCAAACCGGAGCCACAGGGCCGCCACGGCCACCCGGCGACCGTCCGCGTGACCCTGCCCCCGCTGGCGACGATCTGGCTGCGCCCGGCCTGAGCCGCCCCCGACCGCCCTGCCGGACGCGGAACCGGCGGCAGCGGCCGCCCGCCCCGCCGCCCAGCGGCCACCACGCCCGCTGTGACGGGTGCGGCGACCGCCGGGGACACGAGCGGGCCGGACGTCCCGGCCGCCGCCGACTGCCGCAGCCCCGGTGGCGGCGGTCCGGCCGGGAGCGGCCGGCGCACCGCCGGTCGGCACGGCCCGAGCCGTGCCTGTTCGGGTGCCGCGCCCGGCCGGGAGGGTGCGACGGAAGGCGTCAGGCCTCGGCGGACGCCGGAGAGGCGAGGGTGTCGGCCAGCGGCTTGGGCAGGGGGCGGCTGTGCAGCACCCCCAGCCGCTGGGTGGCGCGGGTCAGCGCCACGTACAGGTCGCTCGTGCCGTACCGCGCCGGCTCCACCACCAGCACGGAGTCGAACTCCAGGCCCTTCGACTGGCGGGGGTCCAGCAGGACGACCGGCCGCGTCAGGTCCGGCTCCGCGCCCGCGGTGATCCCGTCGAGCCGCGCCGCCAGCTTCCGGTGCAGGTCGCGCGGGGCGATGACCGCGAGCCGGCCCTCGGCGGGCGTCAGCTCGTCGACCGCCTCGGCCACCGCCTCGGCCAGGTCGTGGGTCGCGCGCGCCCACGGCCGCGCTCCCGTCGACCGCACGGAGCTCGGCGGTGCGAAGTCCGGGCGCTCGGCGCGCACCACCGCGGCCGCCACTTCCATGATCTCGGCCGGGGTGCGGTAGTTGACGCCGAGGCGGGTGTGCTCCCAGCGGTCCTGGACGTACGGCTGGAGGATCCGGTCCCAGGAGCCGACGCCCGCCGCCTCGGCGGTCTGCGCCGGGTCGCCGACCAGCGTCATCGAGCGGGTCGGGCTGCGCCGCATGAGCAGCCGCCAGGCCATCGGCGACAGCTCCTGCGCCTCGTCGACGATGATGTGCCCGAACGCCCAGGTCCGGTCGGCCGCCGCGCGCTCGGCGGCGCTGCGGTGGTCGTCCTCCTCGTGCCGCTCGGCGAACCGCTCGGCGTCGATGATGTCGTGCGCGGACAGGACCTCGGAGTCCTCCTCGTCCTTGTCGTCGAACTCGTAGGTGCGCGAGGCGTACGAGACGTCCAGGACGCCCTGGGCGTAGGCGACCTGCGTCTCGCGCTCCCGCTCGGCCAGCGCCCGCGCCACCCGTTCGTCGACGCCGAGCAGTTCGGCGGCCTCGTCCAGCAACGGCACGTCCGCGACCGTCCATGCCCGTGTCACCGGGCGGCGGATGACGGCCGCGTCGTCGTCGGAGACGTAGCCCACCGGGTCCGCGAGGAAGTCCGCGACCAGGCGCTGCGGGGTCAGGCGCGGCCACAGCTGGTCGACGGCGGCCCAGACCTCGGGGTTCTCGGCGAGTTCGTCGCGGATCTGGGTGATGTCGCTGGGGTCCAGCAGGTTCGTGCCGTCGAACGGGTCGGTGCCGATGCGTTCGGCGACCATGTCCGTGAGGGTGTTGAGGATGTGGCCCTCGAAGTGTTCGCGGGCCACGTTGTGCGGGAGGTCCGCGGCGCGGGTGCGCTCGCGGGCCATCTTCACCAGGCCGTCGTCGAGCATCAGGATCTCGCGGTCGTGCTCGATGGCGATCACCGGGTCGGGCAGCGCCTGCCAGTCGCGTACGACGTCGGCGAGCACGTCCGCCATGTCGGCGCGGCCCTTGACCGCGGCCGCCTCACGGGTGTCGGCCGCCGTGGCCCTCACGCCGGGGAAGAGCTCGCCGACCGTCGCGAGCAGCACGCCGGTCTCGCCGAGCGAGGGCAGCACCTCGCCGATGTAGCCGAGGAAGGCGGGGTTGGGTCCGACGATGAGGACGGCCCGCTTGGCGAGCAGTTCCCGGTGCTCGTAGAGGAGGTAGGCGGCCCGGTGCAGGGCGACTGCCGTCTTGCCGGTGCCCGGGCCGCCCTCCACGACCAGCACCCCGCGGTGCGGCGCCCGGATGATCTCGTCCTGCTCGGCCTGGATGGTCTGCACGATGTCGCTCATCCGGCCGGTGCGCGCGGAGTCGAGGGCGGCGAGCAGCACGGCGTCGCCGGTGGGGTCCTCGTGGCCGGTGCGGGTGGCGTCGCCGAGGTCGAGGATCTCGTCGTGCAGGGCGGTGACCCGGCGGCCTTCGGTGGTGAGGTGCCGGCGTCGGCGCAGCCCCATCGTGGTGTGACCGGTGGCCAGGTAGAAGGGGCGGGCGACGTCGGCCCGCCAGTCGATGAGGAGGGGGGTGCGCTCGGCGTCGTCGGTGCGCAGGCCGATGCGGCCGATGTGGTGGTTCGTGCCCGAGGAGAGGTCGATGCGCCCGAAGCACAGGGAGCCGTCCACGGCGTTCAGCGCGGCGAGGAGACCGGAGCGTTCGGCGACGAGGATGTCCCGCTCCAGCCGCGCCTGCATGGGCTTGTCGCCCTGGGCGAGGGCGTCGGTGACGCCGGCCTCGGTGTCCCCGCGCAGGGCGTCCACGCGTGCGTACAGCACGTCGATGAATTCCTGCTCGTGCAGCAATTCACTGTCAGGAAAGTCGGCGTTTGACAATTCCACTCCCGCCCGCATATACTGTGCTCACTGAGCTTCTTTGCGACTTGTTTCTCATGAAGTCGCGAATCATCGAATATACGCAGAGAAATCCCCCGAGCGCAATTGCTCGGGGGATTTCTCGTGTTCTGCCCGGGGTTACAGCACGTCGGACAGCTCCTCCAGCAGCCTCCGCTTGGGCCGGGCCCCCACCATCGCCTTCACGGGCTCTCCCGACCGGAACACCATGAACGTCGGCATCGACAGCACCTTGTAGGCGTTGGTCGTCTCGGGGTTCATGTCCACGTTCAGCTGCACGACCTTCAGCCGCTCGCCCTCCTCGGCGGCGAGCGCGGTCAGCACCGGCCCCATCTGCCGGCACGGCGGGCACCAGTCGGCGGTGAACTCCACCAGCACCGGCAGTTCCGCCCCGAGCACCTGCGCCCCGAAGTCCGCGTCCGTCACTTCCGCCACACCGTCGGCCTTGCTCATCGCGTCCGCCCTCCCAGCTCGCACACCGGATCCGGACCACCCGGAACCGTCGCATCGGCGGCCAGTTCGTCCCGTGCCCGCTCGGCCCTGACCAGCTGCTCGCCGACCTGGGCGCGCACCGCCTGCAGCTCGCCGATCAACTCGTCGAGCTCCGACAGCTTGCGCCGGTAGACCGCCAGCGACGCCGGGCAGGAGTCGCCCTCGGGGTGACCGGCCCGCAGGCACTCCACGAAGGGCCGGGTCTCCTCCAGGTCGAACCCGAAGTCCTGGAGCGTCCTGATCTGCCGCAGCAGTTCCAGATCGTCCTCGTCGTAGGTCCGGTAGCCGTTGTGGTTCCGCCGGGCGGGCAACAGCCCGCGGGACTCGTAGTACCGCAGCGTCCGGGTCGTGGTCCCGGCCCGCTCGGCCAGCTCTCCGATGCGCATGCCCTCGACGGTACGGCTTGACGCCGACGTCAAGGCAACACTCCCGGGACTCCCGACGCGCCCCCCGGACCGGGCCGGGCATTCCCGGGGAACAACGGCAAAAAGCCCGGCGCCGGGCCGGGCAGGGGGAAAGAGACCGGGCGGCCGAGCCACGGGGGAGTGCTCGGCCGCCCGGAGCGGGGGGGCGGATGGCCGGGTGTCCGGCCCCGGTTCAGGCGGGGCCGGACACCCGGAGCGCAGGGGCCCGGGATCCGGATCTCAGGCCTTGGCGAGTTCCTTCTCGCCCTCTTCGCGCTGCTCGGGCAGCTCCGCCGGGGCGGTGTCGTCGGCGACGTCGTCGTCGTGGTCGAGCAGGGTCTTCTCGTCGAACGGCAGACCACCGGCCAGCACCAGCTGGACGCGCTCCTTGTCGATCTCCTTGGTCCAGGTGCCGACCAGGACCGTGGCGACGGCGTTGCCCGCGAAGTTGGTCAGGGCGCGGGCCTCGCTCATGAAGCGGTCGATGCCGACGATGAGACCCATGCCGTCCACCAGGGCGGGCTTGTGCGACTGCAGACCACCGGCCAGGGTCGCCATGCCCGCGCCGGTGACGCCGGCCGCGCCCTTGGAGGCGACGAACAGGAAGAGCAGCAGCGGGATCTGCTCGCCGATCGACATCGGGGTGCCCATGGCGTCGGCGATGAACAGGGACGCCATGGTCATGTAGATCATGGTGCCGTCGAGGTTGAAGGAGTAGCCGGTCGGGACGGTGATGCCGACGACGGGCTTGCTGACGCCCAGGTGTTCCATCTTCGCGATGAGCCGCGGCAGCGCGGACTCGGAGGAGGAGGTGGACAGGATCAGCAGGAACTCACGGGCGAGGTACTTGAAGAACGTCAGGATGTTCAGACCCGTGAAGATCTTCAGCATCGCGCCCAGCACGATGAAGACGAACAGGAAGCACGTGATGTAGAAGCCGAGCATCAGCACGGCGAGGCTCTTGAGCGCGTCCACGCCCGCCGAGCCGACGACCGCGGCCATCGCGCCGAACGCGCCGACCGGAGCGGCCCACATGACCATCGCGAGGATGCGGAAGACGAGCCGCTGGATGTGCTCGACACCGCGCA
Organism: Streptomyces sp. LUP30; assembly: GCF_001746365.1. Lineage (GTDB taxonomy): Bacteria > Actinomycetota > Actinomycetes > Streptomycetales > Streptomycetaceae > Streptomyces. The sequence continues at coordinate 186,716 of NZ_MJAJ01000018.1, read as the reverse complement.
GGATCGGCTGGCCGGACTTGCCCATGCCCTGCAGGGCGAAGCCGCACAGCAGCGCGATGAGCAGGGTCTGCAGCACGTCCGGCTGGGTGAAGGCGGAGACGATCGTGGTGGGGATGATGCCGAGCAGGAACTCGGTGGTGTCCTTGGCCTCCGCCGAGACCTGCGCCTGGCCGGTCTCCTTCACCGCATTGGTGATGTGCAGGCCGCTGCCCGGCTCCAGGATGTTGCCGACGACGAGGCCGATGGTGAGCGCCACGAGCGACATGACCACGAAGTAGCCGAGGGCGATGCCGCCGACCTTGCCGACCTTGGCGGCCTTGCGGACCGACCCGATGCCCAGCACGATCGTGCAGAAGATGATGGGCGAGATCATCATCTTGATGAGGTTGACGAAGCCGGTCCCGATGGGCTTCAGCTCGACGGCGAAGTCGGGGGCGGTGAGGCCCACCGTGATGCCGAGCGCCACCGCGATGATCACCGCGATGTACAGGTAGTGGGTGCGGTCCCGCTTGACCACGGGTGCGGCAGGTGCCGTATCGGGGGTGCTGCTGGCGGCCACGGCTGCCCTCCTTGACGTCTTCGTCGGCAATCACCGGCGTGCGGCTCACGTCCGGGGAGTTATGGGGGATGCGGTGACTCTCTCGCGAGCTGTGAGGGCGGTCACCCTTCCGTTCATTTAGTTCACGCTCGGCCGCGGGGGCACACTGACGGCATGCGCATCCCCGACCTGCCCCGACCCCGCAGCCTCGCCGGCCAGCTGTTCGCCATGCAGGCCGTGCTGATCGCGGTGCTCGTGGCGGGATACGCGCTGTTCACGTACGTCAGCGACCGCGACCAGGCCGAGCAGGCGGCACGCAGCCAGGCCACCGCGGTGGCCCGCTCCGTCGCCGACTCCCCCTCCGTGCGGGCGGCGATCCGCACGCCCCGCCCCACCACGGAGCTCCAGCCATACGCGCTGCGGATCATGCGGGACACGGACGTCGACTTCGTCACGATCATGAATCCGCAGGGCATCCGCTGGACCCACCCGGACGTGACCCAGATCGGCCAGCGCTTCCGCGGGAACACCGCGAAGGCGCTGCGGGGCGACACCTTCACCGAGACCTACACCGGCACGCTCGGCGCGTCCGTCCGCGCGGTCACCCCCATCGAGGACGGCGACGGGAGCGTCGTCGGCCTGGTCAGCGCGGGCATCAAGGTGGAGTCGATCAGCAAGCGCGTGCAGGACCAGGTGACGGCGCTGTTCGCGGTGGCCGGCGGGGCGCTGGCCCTCGGCGCGATCGGCACGTACGTCGTCAACGCGTCCCTGCGCCGGCACACCCACGGCATGAACGCGACGGAGCTGAGCCGGATGCACGACTACCACCAGGCCGCGTTGCACGCGGTGCGCGAGGGGCTGCTGATGCTGGACGGACAGTACAAGGTGGCGCTGATCAACGACGGAGGCTCCGAGTTGCTGGGCGTCTCCGAGGAGGTGGTGGGGCAGTCCGTCGCGGACCTCGGTCTGCCGGCTCCCCTGACAGGCGCGCTGCTGGCCTCCGAGCCGCGGGTGGACGAGGTGCACCTCGCGGCGGACCGGGTGCTCGTCGTGAACACCTCCCCGGTGTCGGGCGGCGAGCGCCGCGGCACGGTCGTCACCCTGCGCGATGTGACCGAACTGCAGTCGCTGATGGGCGAGTTGGACTCCGAGCGCGGCTTCACCCAGGCGCTGCGCTCACAGGCCCACGAGGCGGCGAACCGGCTGCACACGGTCGTCTCGCTGATCGAGCTGGGGCGGGCGCAGGAGGCGGTGGACTTCGCGACGGCGGAACTGGAGCTGGCCCAGGCGCTGACCGACCAGGTGGTCGCGGCGGTCGCCGAGCCGGTCCTGGCGGCGCTGCTGCTGGGCAAGACGGCACAGGCCAACGAGCGGGGCGTGGAGCTGGTGGTCTCCCAGGAGAGCACCCTGGACGACGGTGTGCTGCCGGAGTCCCTGCCCGCCCGCGACCTGGTGACGATCCTGGGCAACCTCATCGACAACGCGGTGGACGCCGCCCAGGGCAGCATGCGGGCCCGGGTGACGGTCACGGCGTCCACGCACGGCCCCGAACTGCTGCTGCGGGTGGCGGACACGGGAGCGGGGGTGGACCCCGCGCACGCCTCCCAGGTCTTCGAGCGCGGCTTCTCGACGAAGCCGTCCGGGCCGGGCGGCCGGGGCCTCGGACTGGCCCTGGTACGGCAGGCCGTGCAGCGGCACGAGGGGACCTTGTCGGTGGCCGAGGCCGAGGGCGGCGGAGCCGAGTTCGTGGTGCGCCTGCCGTTGCGGACGACGGCCGCGTCGGCGCCGGGAGGCAGAGGATGACGAGCGAAGAGCCGATAAGAGTGCTGGTCGTGGAGGACGATCCGGTCGCCGCGGACGCCCACGTCATGTACGTCGGACGGGTTCCGGGGTTCGTGGCCGTGGGCAAGGCGCACACCGGCGCGGAGGCCCGGCGACTGCTGGACCGCACGCCGGTGGACCTCCTCCTGCTGGACCTGCACCTCCCGGACGGACACGGGCTCCAACTGGCCCGCACGCTGCGGGCGGCCGGCTACCACGCGGACGTCATAGCGGTGACCTCGGCGCGTGACCTGACGGTGGTCCGCGAAGGCGTCTCGCTGGGGGTCGTGCAGTACGTGCTGAAGCCCTTCACGTTCTCGACCCTGCGCGACCGGCTGGTGCGGTACGCCGAGTTCCGGGGGGCGGCGGGCGAGGCGAGCGGTCAGGACGAGGTCGACCGGGCGCTCGCGACACTGCGCGCGCCGGGCCCCGCCGCGCTGCCCAAGGGCTTGAGCGCACCGACCCTGGAACGGGTGACGGAGACCGTCCGGCAGGCCCCCGAGGGACTGACGGCGGCCGGGGTGGCCGAGGCCGTGGGCATCTCCCGGATCACCGCCCGGCGGTATCTGGAACATCTGGTCGAGGCCGGACGGGCGGAGCGCAAACCGCTGTACGGGCAGGTGGGAAGGCCGGAGCTGGTCTACCGGTGGGTGCCGGGGCAGGTCAGGGGGCGCTGAGCCGGCCCGCTTCGACGCGGACCTCGACGACGACGACGTCGGCCCGGGTGCGGGCGCCGTCGCCCCGGAGGACACCGGGGGCGAGGGCTGGCGGAGGCGGACCGGCCCGTGCAGCAACGGCCGGGCGAGGCCGTACGGAGGGCGCCCAGCAGGCACCCGCCCGCGTCGGCGAGCAGCAGGGCCGCTCCCGGCTCCTGCCGTCGGCGGCCGTTCGCCCCCCGGCCCGCTCGTCGCCCGCCCGTTCGTCCCCCGCCCGCCCGTCGCCCGCCCGTTCGTCGCCCGCCCGTTCGTCGCCGACCGCGGAGGACGCGCGGCGGCGGGAGCCGCCGTCGGCACTTCGTATCGCCGCCGCAACTGCCCCGGTCGCGCGTCCGGTTCGGCCAAGGCGCCTCCTTCTGCGACGACGGACCAGGCAGTACCTCAGGGGGACGCCGGACACGAACCCCGCGTCCCGCGTCCCGGCGCCCCGGTTCACTCGTGTCGCCGTCCCGCTCGCCGCCTGCGTCACCCCCGTAGCTTCCTACGACCGGTGACTATGTCCGAACACCCCGTAGTCACGGCACCCCGGGCCGCCTACCTTGTCCCCCGTGTCCAGACCCGCAGCTCACGCCCGTCAGCCCGGTCCTCCCTTCAACGCCCCCGCCGCCCGCAGGCTCCGCGTCGCCCTCGGCATGACCCCCGGTCACGTCGCCCAGGGACTGCGCGCCTCCTACGCCCTCGCGCACGTCACCCCCGACCTGGTGAACGCCTGGGAACGCGGTGCGCTCACCCCGGCCCACGCCGAACTCACCGCTCTCGCGGGCGTGTTGTGGTGTTCCCCTGCCGAGCTCATCGGACGTCCCCGCACCCTGCGCGAGTGCCGTATCGCCCGAGGCCTGGCGCCCGAGGACGTCGCACGGGCCGTGGGCCACGAGTTCACGGCGTACACGCGCATGGAGCAGAGCGGGCAGTGGCGTGGCACGGACCGGCAGTGCGCCGCCCTCGCCGAGCTGCTCGGCCTCTCGCTGCCGGACCTGGTCACGGTCACCGGCCGGGAGGCCGAGCTCGCCGACCTGCTGCGCGCCGCCGCCCGCACGCGCTGGCAGGCGTACGTCAAGCCGGTCGGCAGGATCGTGCCGTTGGACCGGCGGCTCCTGGAGGACGCGCTCCAGGAGCTGCACCGGGACTACCAGGGGAGGATGGTCGCCACGCTGAGCTGGGGCGGCGGCAGCGCGGCCGGGGAGGCGAGCGACGCCGGCGACGACTTCCTCGACCGGATCATCGACGCCTTCTGGACGAGCCTGAGGGAGCGGACCGTCTAGGTGTGCTCGCCGGACGGGCCGGTGACGCCCGCCGGGGTCTAGAAGACCGACTCCGCTTCCACGATCCGGTCCTTGGGCACCGTCTTGAGCTCGGTCACCGCTTCCGCCAGCGGCACCATCACGACGTCCGTGCCGCGCAGCGCCGTCATCCGCCCGAACTGGCCGCGGTGCGCCGCCTCCACGGCGTGCCAGCCGAAGCGGGTGGCGAGGACGCGGTCGTAGGCCGTGGGGACGCCGCCGCGCTGGACGTGACCGAGGATGACCGGGCGGGCCTCCTTGCCGAGCCGCCTCTCCAGCTCGTAGGCGAGCGCCGTCCCGATTCCCTGGAAGCGCTCGTGGCCGAACTGGTCGATCGCGCCCTTGCTGTAGTCCATCGTGCCGTCCGACGGGTGCGCGCCCTCCGCGACGCAGATCACCGCGAACTTCTTGCCGCGTGCGAACCGCTCCTCGACCATCTTCACCAGGTCGGCGGGGTCGAAGGGGCGTTCGGGCAGACAGATGCCGTGCGCGCCCGCGGCCATTCCGCTCTCGAGCGCGATCCAGCCCGCGTGGCGGCCCATGACCTCGACGACCATCACCCGCTGGTGGGACTCCGCGGTCGTCTTCAGGCGGTCCATCGCCTCCGTCGCGACGCCGACCGCCGTGTCGAATCCGAACGTGCGGTCGGTGGAGGAGATGTCGTTGTCGATCGTCTTCGGGACGCCGACCACCGGCAGTCCGGCGTCGGACAGCATGCGCGCCGCCGTCAGCGTGCCCTCGCCGCCGATCGGGATGAGGGCGTCGATGCCGAAGTCGTGGATCATGTCGGAGGCGCTCTCGCAGGCCTCCCGCAGCCGGTCGCGCTCCAGCCGGGACGAGCCGAGGATGGTGCCGCCTCGGGCCAGGATGCCGCTCACCGCGTTGAGGTCGAGCCCCCGGTAACGGCCGTCCAGCAGCCCCGCGTAACCGTCCTCGAAGCCGATGACCTCGTCGCCGTAGTTGTCGACGGCGCGGTGCACGACCGACCGGATCACTGCGTTCAGGCCGGGGCAGTCGCCGCCTGCGGTGAGAACTCCGATGCGCATCGTGCTGTGTCTCCTGCTCGCTGTCGTTGCCGGTGAGCCGGATTCGATTGTTTCACGCCGCCGAGCGGACTGTCTCTTGCCAGGCGCCTTAACCACGGCCGGGGGTATTGTCAAGAGGGATCTGCTCACCTAGGTGGGCGATTTTTGTGCGCCGGAGAGACGCCGGGCCGAGCGCCCGGGCCGAGCGCCGACAAACTGCCCCGGAACGAAACGGAGAGCTCGCGTGACCCGCAGCGTGTACGTGACCGGTATCGACCGCGGCGACGGCCGCCAGGTCGTCGAGCTGGGGGTCATGGAGCTCCTGACCCGGCAGGTCGACCGGGTGGGCGTCTTCCGTCCTCTCGTCCACGACGGACCCGACCGGCTCTTCGAGCTGCTGCGCGCCCGCTACCGGCTGGCTCAGGATCCGGCCACCGTCTACGGCATGGACTACCACGAGGCGTCCGCCCTCCAGGCCGAACAGGGGGCGGACGAACTCGTCTCCACCCTGGTCGAGCGGTTCCACCGGGTCGCCCGCGCCTACGACGTGGTCCTCGTCCTCGGCACGGACTACGCCGACACCCAGTTCCCCGACGAACTCGCGCTCAACGCGCGCCTCGCCAACGAGTTCGGCGCGTCCGTGATCCCGGTCGTCGGCGGCCGCAGGCAGACCGCGGAGTCGGTGCTCGCCGAGACCCGCAACGCCTACCGGGCGTACGAGGGCCTCGGGTGCGACGTGCTGGCCATGGTGACCAACCGGGTCGCCCCCGAGGACCGGGAGGAGATCGCCGCCGGTCTCGCCACCAGGCTGCCCGTGCCCTGCTACGTCGTGCCCGACGAGCCCGCGCTCTCGGCGCCGACCGTCGCGCAGATCAGCCACGCCCTGGGCGCACGGGTGCTCCTCGGCGACGACTCCGGGCTGGCCCGCGACGCCCTCGACTTCGTCTTCGGCGGGGCGATGCTGCCGAACTTCCTCAACGCCCTGACGCCGGGCTGCCTCGTGGTCACACCAGGCGACCGGGCCGACCTGGTGATCGGCACGCTGGCCGCGCACAGCGCCGGCACCCCGCCGATCGCCGGTGTGCTGCTGACGCTGGGCGAGGTCCCGACCCACGAGATCCTCACCCTGGCCGCCCGCCTGGCCCCCGGCACGCCGGTCGTGTCGGTGCCCGGCAACAGCTTCCCCACGGCGGAGCAGTTGTTCTCCCTGGAGGGCAAGCTGAACGCGGCCACACCCCGCAAGGCCGAGACCGCGCTGGGCCTGTTCGAGCGGCACGTCGACACGAGCGAACTGCTCAAGCGCGTCTCCGCGCCCAGCACCGACCGCGTCACGCCGATGATGTTCGAGCACAAGCTCCTCGAGCAGGCCCGCACCGACAAGCGCCGCGTGGTGCTTCCGGAGGGGACCGAGGAGCGCGTCCTGCACGCGGCCGAGGTGCTGCTGCGCCGGGGCGTGTGCGACCTCACCCTGCTCGGGCCCGTCGACCAGATCCGCAAGAAGGCCGCCGACCTCGGCATCGATCTCGGTGACTGCGCCCTGATCGACCCGGCGACCAGCGAACTGCGCGACGCCTTCGCGGAGAAGTACGCCGCTCTGCGCGCCCACAAGGGCGTCAGCGTCGAGCTGGCCTACGACGTCGTGTCCGACGTGAACTACTTCGGCACGCTCATGGTCCAGGAGGGGCTGGCCGACGGCATGGTCTCCGGGTCCGTGCACTCCACGGCCGCCACCATCCGGCCCGCCTTCGAGATCATCAAGACCAACCCGGACGCCGACATCGTCTCGTCGGTGTTCTTCATGTGCCTGGCCGACAAGGTCCTCGTCTACGGCGACTGCGCGGTCAACCCCGACCCGGACGCCGAGCAGCTCGCGGACATCGCCGTCCAGTCGGCCGCGACGGCGGCCCGGTTCGGCGTGGAGCCGCGGATCGCGATGCTGTCGTACTCCACCGGCACGTCCGGCTCGGGTGCGGACGTCGACAAGGTGCGCGAGGCGACGGAGCTGGTGCGCGGACGGCGGCCCGACCTGAAGATCGAGGGGCCCATCCAGTACGACGCCGCCGTCGAGCCGACCGTCGCCGCGACCAAGCTGCCGGGCTCCGAAGTCGCCGGCCAGGCCAGCGTGTTGATCTTCCCGGACCTCAACACGGGCAACAACACCTACAAGGCCGTACAGCGGTCCGCCGGCGCGATCGCGGTCGGGCCGGTGCTGCAGGGGCTGCGCAAGCCGGTCAACGACCTGTCCCGGGGCGCTCTCGTCCAGGACATCGTCAACACCGTCGCCATCACGGCGATCCAGGCCCAGAGCTCGGCCCGGACCCAGATCCAGACCTCCAGCGAGAAGGCGACCGAACTGTGAGCGCGACCCGTGTCCTCGTCCTCAACTCCGGCTCCTCGTCGCTGAAGTACCAGCTGCTCGACATGCGGGACAGCAGCCGGCTGGCGAGCGGGCTCGTCGAGCGCATCGGCGAGCGGTCCTCCCGGCTGAAGCACACGCCGCTCGCCACCGGCGGCGGGAGCCGCGAGCAGAGCGGGCCGATCGCCGACCACGACGCCGCCCTGAAGGCCGTGGCCGAGGAGCTGGCGAAGGACGGTCTCGGCCTGGACTCCCCCGAACTGGCCGCCGTCGGGCACCGTGTGGTGCACGGCGGCAAGCACTTCACCCGGCCGACCGTGATCGACGACACCGTCCTCGCCGAGATCGAGCGGCTGATCCCGGTCGCCCCGCTGCACAACCCGGCCAACCTCACCGGCATCCGCACGGCGACGACCCTGCGCCCCGACCTGCCCCAGGTCGCCGTCTTCGACACCGCCTTCCACACGACGATGCCGGAGGCGGCCGCGCGCTACGCGATCGACGTCGAGACCGCCGACGCGCACCGGGTGCGCCGCTACGGCTTCCACGGGACCTCGCACGCGTACGTCTCCCGGGCGACGGCGAAGCTGCTGGGCAGGACCCCCGAAGAGGTGAACGTCATCGTGCTGCACCTCGGCAACGGGGCGTCGGCGTCGGCCGTGGAGAAGGGCCGGTGCGTGGACACCTCGATGGGACTGACGCCTCTGGAAGGGCTCGTGATGGGTACGCGTTCCGGGGACGCCGACCCGGCCGTCATCTTCCATTTGGCGCGCGTTGGCGGAATGTCCATCGACGAAATCGATGCTCTTCTCAACAAGAAGAGCGGTCTCGTCGGGCTGTGCGGCGACAACGACATGCGGGAGATCCGACGCCGGATCGACGAGGGCGACGAGCAGGCGAAGCTCGCCTTCGACATCTACATTCACCGGTTGAAGAAGTACATCGGCGCTTATTACGCCGTACTCGGGCGGGTGGACGCGGTCGCGTTCACCGCCGGGGTCGGGGAGAACGCGGCGCCGGTGCGGGCGGCGGCCGTGGCGGGGCTGGACTCCCTGGGCCTGGTGGTGGACGACGGGCTGAACGCCGTGCGCGGCGACGAGCCGCGGCTGATCTCTCCGGCGGACGCCCGGGTCGCGGTCGCCGTGGTGCCGACGGACGAGGAACTGGAGATCGCCACACAGACCTACGCACTGGTGAAGCGGTAATGATTGCGGCTCGACGGCTCGGCGACCGAAGTAACTGAGCAGGAAAGCAACTGAGCACAAGCACTCTCATTTGTATCTTCCACCAGACGGAATATTCCGTAGCGAAACAAACCGATAGGATCGCCCCATGCGCCGTTCGAAAATCGTCTGTACTCTCGGCCCCGCGGTCGACTCCCACGAAATGCTCGTCTCGCTGATCGAAGCCGGCATGAACGTGGCCCGCTTCAACTTCAGCCACGGCTCGCACGCCGAGCACCAGGGTCGCTACGACCGGGTGCGGGCCGCCGCCAAGGAGACCGGCCGGGCCATCGGTGTCCTCGCCGACCTCCAGGGCCCCAAGATCCGTCTCGAGACCTTCGCCGAGGGCCCCGTCGAGCTGGTGCGCGGTGACGAGTTCACCATCACCACCGACGACGTCCCCGGCGACAAGACGATCTGCGGCACGACGTACAAGGGCCTGCCGGGCGACGTCTCGCGCGGCGACCAGGTCCTCATCAACGACGGCAACGTCGAGCTGAAGGTCCTGGACGTCGAGGGCCCGCGGGTGCGGACGATCGTCATCGAGGGCGGTGTCATCTCCGACCACAAGGGCATCAACCTGCCCGGCACGGCCGTCAACGTGCCCGCGCTCAGCGAGAAGGACATCGAGGACCTGCGGTTCGCGCTGCGTATGGGCGCCGACCTGGTCGCCCTGTCCTTCGTCCGGGACGCCAAGGACGTCGCCGACGTCCACCGGGTCATGGACGAGGAGGGCCGCCGGGTCCCCGTCATCGCCAAGGTGGAGAAGCCGCAGGCGGTGGAGAACATGGAGGACGTCGTGATGGCGTTCGACGGTGTGATGGTCGCGCGTGGCGACCTCGCCGTCGAGTACCCGCTGGAGCGGGTCCCCATGGTGCAGAAGCGCCTCATCGAGCTGTGCCGGCGCAACGCCAAGCCGGTGATCGTGGCGACCCAGATGATGGAGTCGATGATCACCAACTCCCGTCCGACCCGCGCCGAGGCCTCCGACGTGGCCAACGCGATCCTGGACGGCGCGGACGCGGTCATGCTGTCCGCCGAGTCGAGCGTGGGCGCGTACCCGATCGAGACCGTGAAGACGATGTCGAAGATCGTCACCGCGGCCGAGCAGGAGCTGCTCAGCAAGGGCCTGCAGCCGCTGGTGCCGGGCAAGAAGCCGCGCACGCAGGGCGGTTCGATCGCCCGTGCCGCGTGCGAGATCTCCGACTTCCTCGGCGGGCGGGGCCTGGTGGCCTTCACGCAGTCCGGTGACACGGCCCGCCGGCTCTCGCGCTACCGCGCGTCCCAGCCGATCATCGCCTTCACCACCGACGAGGGCACCCGCAACCAGCTGGCGCTCAGCTGGGGCGTCGAGTCGCACATCGTGCCGTTCGTGAACACCACCGACGAGATGGTCGACATGGTGGACCAGGAGATCGCCAAGATCAACCGGTTCAGCCCGGGCGAGATCGTCATCATCACCGCCGGCTCGCCCCCCGGCGTCCCCGGCACCACCAACATGCTCCGCGTCCACCACCTCGGCGGCGGCTCCCGCGACTGAGCGGGCGGCTCCGCCGTACCGGAGCCCGTACAGCACCGAGGGCGCCCCCTGCGGCAGGGGGCGCCCTCGGCGCTTCCGCCGTCGGATCACGCGGACGGCGACGCTCCCCCTCCGACCGTCTCCCGCAGCCACGCGTTGTCGCGCAGCTCGGGATGGGCGGTCGTGATCAGCCGGAACGCCTCGGCCTTCGCCCGGTCGGTCAGCTGACGCAGCTCGTCCCAGGTCAATTCGGCTACGGCCGAGGCGTAGTTCGTCGTGAGGGTGACGGTTTCCGGTCCCCGGCTGAGCGAGAACACGTGCTCGGTCACGCTCGTCTCCACCGCGATGCCGCTCCGCGCCTCCAGCTCCCTCCTCGCGTACTCCAGCATCAGCGCGAAGTCGACCACGGGCAATCCAGGCGTGCGCAGGCTGAGATCCACACCGTGAACCACGAGCTGCACGTCTGCTCGGAAGTAGCTCATGGAGAAGTCCGCGCCGGTCAGCTCCGGGTGCTCCGGCCGGTCCGGGTGCTCCGGCCGCAGCTCTGGGGACCAGAAGACGTCTTCGGCGCGGGGCGCGAACGAGAAAATGATCACCTCGCCTGCTCCCCTCACAGGACCGTGCCCCCGCCGGGTGTGGAACCCGGCGGGGGCACGGTCTTCTCGCGGCTCCCGGAGTGGCCTGTGGTGTCGGCGCTCAGCCGGCGGTCGTGTACTGGTGGAGGCCGGGAACGGTGAGCGTGCCGCCGAACTGGCCCGCCTGCTGCACCTTGGCGTTGGTGAAGTAGATCAGCGGGATGTTCAGCGGAGGCGGGCTCTTCGGGCTGAACGTCACCGGGATCAGGCCGAACAGGTTGCCGGAGATGCTCTCCGTGTACATGATCGTGTCGCCGTCCTTGATGGTGGACGTCGTGCCTTTGCCGGCCTGCACGTGGTAAGTGCGGTTCGCCTGCTTGTCGTTCACCGTCTGGTGCAGGTCGCCGATGTCGGTCCCGCCGGAGATGACGTACTTCAGCACTTCCTTGACGGTGCCGTTGGCGGTCTTCACCTTGACGATGCCCTGGTAGTCCGCGCCCTTGAGGAGCAGCGAGCTGGCGTTCAGGAACCAGGGGTCGTCGGGCAGCCGGACCTTGTTGTCGATCCCGCCCTCGTCGTCGGTGGCGGCGGGGCAGTCGTCGGCGTTCGTGGTGGCGCTCGACGAGGGGCTCGGCGAGGCCGTGGCGTCGGCGGCGGTGTCCTTGGTGTCCTTCGCCGTGTCCGTCGCCGTGTCCTTGACGGCGTCCTTCGCCTTGTCGGCGGTGTCCTTGACGGCGCCCTTCACCGTGCCGGAGTCGCCGGAGTCCTTGGACGTGTCCGAGGAGCCCTTGTCCGAGGAACCGGAGGAGCCCGAGGAGCTTGAGCCGGAGGAACCGGAGGAGCCCGCGTCGGAGGCCGGGGCGGAGGCGTCCGCCGAGGGGGAGGCCGACGGTGACGGGCTCGCGTCGGAGGTCCCGGCGGGGTCCTTGCCGTCGACCAGATCCTTGAGGGCGTCGCCGATGGTCTCCAGGACGTTCTTGCCCGTCTCGGCGGCCGACGGAGTCGTCGCGGCGGTGTCACCGGACGTCGGCGCCTTCGCGGGCGAGGAGGACGCGGACGGGGCGGGCTGGGCCGCGTCGCCGGAACCCGGATCCGACGAGGACGAGCCGCCCTTGTCGTCCGAGGAGCCACCCGAGGACCCGGAGGAGCCCGACGTGTCCTTCGAACCGCCGGAGTCGCCCTTGGCGCCGTCCGAGGAGCCCTTGGAGTCGTCCTTGGAAGCGTCCTTGGAGTCGTCGGCGGACTTCGAGGCGGACGGCGACGGCGAGGCCGACGGGGAGGCGTCCGCGCCCTCCAGAGCCGCCACGCAGTCCTTGTACTCGTCGATCGTGAGGTTCTTGGACGACGGCTGGTCGTCGGCGTTCGCGAGGGTGGGTGTGAAGCCCATCCCCATGAGGACCGCCGTCGGCATGGCCGCCAGGGCTATCGCCTTGCCGGCCGGCATGTGGAACCTGGTGAACAGCGGCTTCTTGGGTGCCGCGTGCCGCGGCCCGGTGGTTCTCACGCAGGCAGCGTCCACATCGCTCCCGGTGAAGACCTCGTCAGCCGGCACTGTGCCTCCCGTTCGCCCCGTTGGCCGGGCTCGTTCCTGACAGATCGTGCAGGTCGTGCGGCTCGCCCGGTCCCTCGCCCTTGCTGAAGGACGGCCTGTCGGCCGCGGCGGGACCTGTGCTGTACGGGTTCACGCCGAGGTCGCCCGCCGGGGCGGAGCCCTCGGGGTACGCGCCCTCGGGGGCGTCTCCGGCGTTCGCGCCGGTCTCCGGCGCCGGGGCCGGGGCGGGCGGTGCGCCCGGGGCCCAGGAGATCGCCATCGCGCCGCCGACGAGGGCGAACAGGAAACCGATGAGGAAGCCGCCGAGGTTGGACACCGGGATGGACACCAGGCCCAGCAGGATCGCCGCGACGCCCGCGAAGACCTGTACATGCTTCTGGAACCACAGACTGATGCCCAGCACGCCCAGCAGCACGCCGATGATCAGTGACCCCGCGCCCGCGGTGGTCGCCATCGCCAGAGTCAGGTGGCCCACTTGGAGGTGGGCGTAGGGGAAGTAGGCGATGGGGAAGCCGGCGAGAAGGACGAACAGGCCCGCCCAGAACGGCCTGGTGCCCCGCCAGGCGCGGAACTGCTGCCTCCGGCGGGTGAACTGGCCGGATGCGGCAGGGGTCTCGGCGCTCATGGAAAACAGCTCCCTGGTGCGGCGTTTCTGTGGTGGTGAGTCGTGCTGCCGGTGAAGACCCGGGCTTCAGACTGGACGGGCGGGGGCGCCACCGGCTCCCCCGCCCGTCAGAGAGTGCTTAGTAGCACTCCTTGACACCCGTCGACAGCGACATCTTCAGGCCGCTGAGCTTGAAGGTTCCGGCGGTGGTGGCCCACGCCGTCTGCTTCACGTCGGTCAGCGTGGCCGACTCGGCCTGCTGAGCGAAGCCGTACGGGTTCGCCGCGTCACCGCTCTTGAGGCCGGGACCCTTGTTGGCGTCCTTGGCCGCGACGCCGATGTCGATGTTCTTGAACACGGCGTCCGCGCTCAGGTCGTCGACGTCGATGTAGAGGTTCTCGGCCTCGACCGGCGTACCGCCGCCGCCCGCCTTCAGCGTGAGGCTGACGGACCCGAGCAGCGGGATGTTCGGGGTGACCACGGACTGGCACATGTTCGTGATCGAGGCGCTCTTGAACGCCGAGACGGCGACGGGGTGAGCCGTCTTCTTGCCGTCGAGGGTGTAACCCGAGTCGATCGCGCCGTACTGCGAGAAGCCCGTGCCTTCGAGCTTGTCGGCGCTCACCTTGAACGACTGACCCGACACGCTGAACGACGCGGCCAGCGCACCCTGCGCGAGGGCCACGCCTATGCATGCCGTCGCTGCGACGCTGGGCACCATGACCACAGCGAAGCGCTTCCATCTGGTCCCGCCACGCACCTGGGACTCCATATTTCCTCCTTCTCGGACGTACATCTCCTGGCCCTGACTCGCCTCCGAGACGGCGGCTCAGCCGGGCAGGGATGGGAGAAGTGCTACGTCCTCGGGAAGGGGAGCGCCTGTCCCGGAGGCGCGAACCGCGCACCGATCACCGGCGATCACCCCCGAGCGACAACCACTGGTCGCGCCTGACACGCATCACGCACAACCTTGCTGGACAGGCTTCGCCGCAGCGAAGACCCCCCTGTCCAAGGGCCGACGACTCTGCCGTCGGGCCCTGCTCGGTGGGGACCCAGGAAAACCCGTTGACCCAACCGGCTGTCGGGGTACGGGATTGGACCGAGCGTGGCCGATCGTGGTGCATTCTCGCCGCCCGCACAAGGGGGTTCGTTACTGGCTAGTAACGGCCGGATAACCGAACAACGACCCACAGGTCTCGGCCGACGACGCAGGGTGTCCTTCATGCCCAGGACAAAACTGTTGATCGATGGACGGAATCCGACAGATCGACGGCCGCGTCTTACTCCCAGTAACAGCGGCCGCGATTACCAAGATTTGGTAAAGCGCGGCCGCGGGGGAACCACATCGGCAGAATTTTCACTCCGACAGCACGGGCTCTGACGTTTAGCGACTGGTCAGAACCCGGGCGCTCGGGGGATCAGAACAGGGCGCGCGCCAGCGCGCGCCGGGCCGCAGCGACCCGGGGGTCCTCGGGGCCGACCACCTCGAACAGTTCGAGCAGCCGCAGTCGCACGGCGTCCCGGTCGTCACCGGCCGTACGGGCCACGGTGTCGATGAGCCGGCCGAACGCGTCCTCGACATGACCGCCCACCAGATCCAGGTCCGCCGCGGCGATCTGGGCCTCGGCGTCCTTCGGCCTCTCGGCGGCGTCCTTGCGCACCTGCTGCGGGTCCATGCCGCCCACCCGGTGGAGCAACTCGGCCTGAGCCAGACCGAGTTTGGCCTCACTGTTGCCCGGGTCGTCGGCGAGCACGTTCTTGTAGGCCTGGACGGCGCCGCCGAAGTCACCGGCGTCCAGGGCCCGTACGGCGGCTTCGAGCAGGGCGTCGTACGGCCCGACGGGCTCGGCCGCGACCGGCTGGGGAGCGCCCGGCTCGGCGTCGGCGTCGACCGTCAGACCGGTGAGCCCGAACCGCTGCTCGGCGACCTCCACCAACTGGTCGAGGGTCTGGCGGATCTGCGCCTCGCCGGCGGCTCCCTGGAAGAGGGGCAGCGCCTGCCCGGCGACGACCGCGAACACCGCCGGGATGCCCTGCACCCCGAACTGCTGCATCAGCATCTGATTGGCGTCGACGTCGATCTTGGCGAGCAGGAAGCGGCCGTTGTACTCGACGGCGAGCCGCTCCAGGACGGGGCTCAGCTGCTTGCAGGGCTGGCACCACTCCGCCCAGAAGTCGATGACGACGGGCACTTCGGCGGACCGCTGCAGGACGTCCTGCTCGAACCCCGCCTCGTCGACGTCGATGACGAGATCGGCCGGGGAGACGGCCCCCGCGCCGCCCTGCCGGGCCGCTTCGGCGCGCGTCTGCTCCGCCTTCGCCTTGGCCTCCTGGGCCGCCTTCACCGCGGC
Source organism: Streptomyces sp. LUP30 (assembly GCF_001746365.1). Classification (GTDB taxonomy): domain Bacteria; phylum Actinomycetota; class Actinomycetes; order Streptomycetales; family Streptomycetaceae; genus Streptomyces. The sequence continues at coordinate 171,156 of NZ_MJAJ01000018.1, read as the reverse complement.
GAGGTCGACGACTCCGCTCATGGACATGTTCCGTGGCTGCATGCGTCTATCCTCCCCCGTCCGCGCGCCTGCGTGAAAAGCGATCCGAATACGTCCCGAACATCCCGAACACGAGCGCCCGGGTCCCCACCCGCGCCCTGCCGGACCTGGCCCGTGTACGTCCGTCACGAGCTTTCGATACGAGTCGTAGCGTAATGGCACGGGGTGCCTCCGCAACACCGCCCCCCGGTGATCTGCCTCACGGGGGCGGGGAAAAAACCTGCGGTTATGGTCGGAGGCATGCAGATCCGCACTCCCGCCTGCCGTCCCGGCCGTCCGCGCAGCGCCGCCGCGGACACCGCGATCCTGGCCGCGACGCGGGAGGCGCTGGTCGAACTGGGCTGGTCGAAACTGACCCTCGGGGACGTGGCGACCCGCGCCGGAGTCGCCAAGACGACCCTGTACCGCCGCTGGGCCGGCAAGAACGAACTGGTCGTCGACGCGGTCGCGGAACTCTTCGGCGAACTCGAACTCCCCGACCGCGGCAGCCTGGCGGCCGACATCGAGGGCGTGGTCCTGCAGTTCGCGGCGATCCTGGCCCGACCGGAGGCCAAGAGCGGGCTGATGGCGGCCATCGCCGAGTCCACCCGCGACGACGCGCTGCGCGAACGCATCCGCGCCTCGATCGTCGACCCCCAGAAGGGGCTGGTCCTGGAGGGCAGGGCCCGCGCGCAGGCCCGCGGCGAACTCCCCCCGGAGAACGACCCGGTGGAGGCCGCCCGCACGGTCGACCTCATCTTCGACGTGGTGGCGGGCGCGGTGGTGCACCGCACCCTGGTGAGCGCGGAGCCGGCCGACGAGGAGTGGGTGCGCGGGTTCACGCGCGTGCTGCTGCACGGCCTGTCGTCGGCATCGGTCCCGAACGACGTCTCCGGCCCGTCCGGCTCCTCCGGCCCGTCCGGCTCCTCCGGCCCGTCCGGCTCCTCCGGCGCGTCCGGCCCGTCCGGCAGCTGACCCGCCGGGGCGCGACCTCCCACGCCGCTCCACCGTATGACGGTGCGTCATGCCCGCTCACGGCACAGCACCGCGCGGCCCGGCGCATCACGGCACGTGACGACCCGCACCAGGGCGCGCCGGTCCGCGCCGACGCGGCACAGCCGCACGCGCGAGACCGCCGCACGCGCGGGAGCGCACGGCGACGGGGTCTGCCACGACCGGCAGTGGGGTCACGCCTCGACGGGCGGCGGAGTCACGCCCGGACGGGCGCCGGGGCCGTGCCCTCGGTCCGGCCGGCGAACTCGTGGCTGACCTTCCGCTCGACGAAGAAGGCCGCCGTGGGGATCGTCCCGGCCAGCAGCACCCACAGCAGCTTGCCGAACGGCCACTTCGCCTTGGAGCCCAGGTCGAAGGCGAAGCCCAGGTAGAGGACGTACAGCCAGCCGTGCGCGATGGCGATGACGCGGGTGAAGTCCGCGGCGCCGTCCACGTCCAGGCCGTACTTGGCGATCATGCTCAGGCACAGCAGCACCAGCAGGACACCGGTGACGTAGGCCAGGACGCGATAGCGGGTCAGCACGCTCTTTTTCATGAGGCCGAGCCTAACCACCGGTTTTGGGGCGATCTTGCCCGGGGCCGGACCCGCCGCGCCGGTCAGTCCTCGAAGTCGTGCGCCGCCACCCGCAGGGGCCGCAGCATCGCGAAGATCTCCCCGCACTCCTCCGCGTCGTACACCCCGAGCCCGAAGTCCATCGCCATCAGGTCGCGGGTGGCCGCCTCGACGACCTCACGGCCCTTGTCGGTGATGACGGCGAGAGTGCCGCGTCCGTCGTTGGGGTTGGGGCGCTTGTCGACCAGGCCCGACCGCACCAGCCGGTCGACGGTGTTCGTCACCGACGTGGGGTGCACCTGGAGCCGCTCGCCGATCTTCGACATGGTCAGCTCGCCCTCCTTGGAGAAGGTGAGCAGCACCAGCGCCTCGTACCGTGCGAAGGTCAGGCCGTACGGCTTGACCACGGCGTCCACCTCGGCGAGCAGGATCTGGTGCGCGCGCATGATCGAGGTGATCGCGGACATGGAGGGCACGTTCCCCCAGCGCTGCTTCCAGAGCTCATCGGCGCGGGCGATGGGGTCGAAAGGGAGACTGAGCGGTTTCGGCACGCCTCCAGACCTTACCGGCCGGTCACATCGCGGTCAGCCCCGTCTCGCCTGTCGGTCCCCCGAAACCGCCCGGGCCGAGGCTGTACGCCTATGCCGTCAGTAGAGGCTGCGCAGGCCGAGGACGTCGCCCTTGCCGAGGGTGCGGGCGGCGGCGGAGCAGGCGAACGAGCTCGCGTACATGGTGAGGTTCTCGTGTCCCGGGCCGGCGTGGGCCAGGCCGAAGACGTGCCCGGCCTCGTGCGTGGCGACGCTGCGCAGGTCGTACGCGCGCGTGCAGGCGCCGGACGGGTGGTCGGTGAACTCGTAGTCGTGGGTGTTGAAGCGGACGTCGGCCTCCAGCAGCTCCTCCGGGCCGTCGTGCACCGGGCGGCTCCAGGAGCAGGTCGTGGCGACGGCCTCGGGGCCGATGTCGCCCGCGTCCCACACGCTCAGGCCGTCCCGGCGCACACAGCGCGCCTCGTGGTCGATGCCCGCCTCGTGGTCGGTGGTCGACAGATACCTGGCCCTGGCGGTGACGGTGTCCTCGTAGCCGCAGTCGTTGCGGCTCGTGGTGATGGCGGCGACGGCGGCCTCGAAGGCGTGCCGGGCCTCGGCGCGGGAGAGGTGGGCGGGCAGCGGGCCGTCGCCGAGGAACCACTCGTACGTGCCGTACTCCTTGCGCCCGGCGGTGGCGTACGCGCCGTCGGCGCAGGGGGCGGGGGCGTCGGTACGGCGACGCCGGTGCGGGCGGGCCTGCGCGTGATCCGCCTCGTAGGCGTAGGAGACCGTGCCGTCGGCGTCGACCGCCACGGTGAAGTCGTGCGCCGAGCCGTCAGCGGTGAGCGCGTCGACGCTGACCGTCGTGCCGGGTTCGGGGACCGCCAGACCCGCGCCGTCGTGGGTGACCACACGGCCGACGGCGCGGCAGTCCCGCACGGACGAGCCCGCGGGCAGGTCCTCGACGGTCAGCTCGCCACGCGCCAGGGCGCACGCGGGGGCGCGCCGCGCCTCCCCCACGCAGACCGCGGAGAGCGACGCCGCCAGCACGAACGCCGTGATCGCCCTGCCGAGAGTTCCCGGTCCTCGCCGCCCTGCCACCGCACACTCCCCTTCAGGCGCCGCGCCGTCGCGCGTCACATGATCGACTCCGGGAGACACTAGCCATGCGGTTCGGGCGGCAACCCCGCCTCTCCGTGTCCGTTCGGGTGACCGGCCGGACGGGTGTTCAGGGGGCTACGGAGCCAGGTGCCGCTCCACGGTCGCCACCTTCGAGGTCAGGCCGTCGGTCACGCCGGGGCGGATGTCCGCCTTCAGGACCAGGGAGACCCTGGGGGCGCGTTCCTCGACGGCGGCCACGGCGCGCCGGACGACGTCCATCACCTCGTCCCATTCACCCTCGACGGAGGTGAACATGGCGTCGGTGCGGTTCGGCAGGCCCGACTCGCGGACGACGCGGACGGCTTCGGCGACGTACTCGCCGACGTCCTCGCCGACGCCCAGCGGGGTGACCGAGAAGGCGACGATCACGCGTTCACCACGCCTTCGCTGCGGGCGCGGGAGGCGATGACCGCGTCCTCGGCCTCACGGCGCAGCTTGCGCTCGGCGAAGAAACCGCCGGTCGGCAGGACCGAGAGGACGAAGTAGAGGGCTGCGGTCCTCAGGGACCACTTGGCCCGGTTCCAGGCGTCCGCCCAGAAGAGCACGTACAGCACGAACAGCACGCCGTGGACCATGCCCATCACGGGCACCGCGTTGAAGTCGGTGGTCCGCTTCAGCACGGAGCAGACCAGCAGCAGGAGAAAGGACACGGCCTCGGGCGCGGAGACCAGACGCAGTCGGCGGATGGCGGAGGCGGTCTTCAGGTCCACGGGTCACCTTCGGGGGGGAGGTACGGCGTCGGGCAGGACGGTTTGTGAATGCACGCACAAGCGTTCGTCCATTGTGGCAAACGGTCCCCCTAAGGGTGCGTTCAGGGTCGTTCTCCACCCCCGGGTGCTGTTGTGCGCACCCGGGTGGCGGATACCTTCGCAGCGTGGCGATGTTTCGACTCCAAGGCAGCAAGGTGCTCGCCGTCGACATGACCGGGGACGCCGTGAAGGCGAAGAACGGCTCGATGGTCGCGTACGACGGGCAGATGGCGTTCAAGAAGCTCAGCGGCGGCGGTGACGGCATCCGGGGCATGGTGACCCGGCGGCTCACCGGCGAGCAGATGACCGTGATGGAGGTGAAGGGTCAGGGCACGTGCTGGTTCGCCGACCGTGCTTCCGAGATCAACCTCGTCCAGCTCCAGGGAGACAAGCTGTACGTCGAGGCGAGCAATCTGCTCGCGACCGACGCCGGGCTGCGGACGGGGACGAGCTTCACCGGGCTCCGCGGCGCGACCCAGGGCAACGGACTCTTCACCACGACCGTCGAGGGGCACGGCCAGGCCGCGATCACCTCGGACGGCCCGGCCGTGGTGCTGCGCGTCAGCCCGCAGTACCCGCTGACCGTCGACCCCGGGGCGTACATCGCGCACCAGGGCGACGTCCGGCAGTCCTTCCACTCCGGCGTGACGTTCCGCACCTTCATGGGCGAGGGCGGCGGCGAGGCCTTCCAGATCCGCTTCGAGGGGAACGGCCTGGTATACGTCCAGCCGAGCGAGCGCAACACGATCGCGGGGGATGTGTGACATGACGTTCCGTGAGATCAACTCCAAGATCGTCGAAGCGACCGTGGTCCCCGGCCAGCGGCTCTACAGCCAGCGTGGCGCGATGCTCGCGTACCGCGGCGAGGTGTCCTTCACGCCCAACATCCAGGGCGGCCAGGGCGGCGTGATGTCCATGATCGGCCGACGGCTCGCGAACGAGGACACCCCGCTGATGACCGTCGAGGGCAGCGGCACCGTCCTCTTCGGGCACGGCGGCCACCACGTCCAGGTCATCCGGCTCACCGGCGACACGCTGTACGTCGAGGCGGACCGGCTGCTCGCCTTCGAGGGCACTCTTCAGCAGGGCACGATGTTCCTGGGCTCCCAGGGCGGGGTCATGGGCATGGTCCGCGGCCAGATCAGCGGACAGGGGCTGTTCACCACCACCCTCAAGGGCCAGGGGGCCGTCGCCGTGATGGCCCACGGCGGGGTCTTCGAGGTCCCCATCACCCCGCAGCGCCCGGTGCATGTCGACCCCCAGGCCTATGTCGCCCACCACGGCGACGTCCGCAACAAGCTGTCGACCGCGCTCGGCTGGCGGGACATGGTGGGCCGCGGCTCCGGCGAGGCGTTCCAGCTGGAGCTCAGCGGCAGCGGTGCGGTGTTCGTCCAGGCGTCGGAGGAGAAGCTGTGAGCATGTACGGGGCTCCGGGCGGCGGCCCGACGGTGTACGACCCCATGACCCTGCCGGTCGACGACAACGTGAACAACTACACCTTCTGCGTGGAGCTCAAGGGGAGCCAGTGGTTCCTGCAGAAGGGGAAGATGATCGCCTACTACGGGTCGATCGACTTCAACGGCGTCGGACACGGCCGGCTGGACCGTCTGGTGCGCACTTCTTTCCATTCGCCTCTGCACGCGAGCGACTGGGTCGTGGCGGAGGGCTCGGGCAAGATGCTCCTCGCCGACCGGGCCTTCGACGTGAATTCGTACGACTTGGACGACGGCAACCTGACCATTCGCTCGGGCAATCTGCTCGCTTTTCAGCCAAGTCTGTCGCTCAAGCAGTCGATCGTGCCGGGATTCCTCACGCTGATCGGAACCGGAAAGTTCGTGGCCGCGTCCAACGGTCCGGTGGTGTTCATGGAACCTCCCCTCCGGGTGGACCCCCAGGCGCTCGTCGGATGGGCCGACTGCCCCTCCCCGTGCCACCACTACGACCACGGGTACATGACGGGCGTGATGGGCGGTCTACGTGCACTGACGGGCCTGGGCGGCGCCTCCGGCGAGGAGCACCAGTTCGAGTTCGTGGGGGCCGGGACGGTCCTGCTGCAGTCGACCGAGATCCTGATGGCGGAGCAGGCCACGGGGGCGGTTCCGCACGAGCCGGGAGTGCCCGGTTCGGGGGCCGGCGCGGGTGGTCACGGCGGCCCCGGAGCGCAATCCGGCGCACCGCGCCTTCCCGGACAGCTGGGGGACCTCCAGCGTCGCTTCGGGCTGTGAGCGGTAGTCTGCGGAGTGTGACATCGAACGCGTGCGCACCGTCACACCACCCTCACTAGTTCGCCTTTCAACATTTTAGGTAGACTTCATTTATGGAGACCGACACGGCCACTCGGTGGCTGACCGATGCGGAGCAGTGCGCCTGGCGCACCCATCTGGACGTCAACAGGCTGTTGACGTACCAGCTCGAAAAGGATCTGCAGCCGTTCGGCCTGACCATGAACGACTACGAGATCCTCGTGAACCTCTCCGAGTCCGAGGGCTTCCGGATGCGGATGAGCGACCTCGCGTCCGCCACCCTCCAGTCCAAGAGCCGTCTCTCGCACCAGATCACCCGCATGGAGAACGCGGACCTGGTGCGCCGTGAGAACTGCGAGTCGGACCGCCGCGGCCTGTACGCGGTCCTGACCGAGCACGGCATGGAGACGATGCAGAAGGTCTCGCCGCACCATGTGGACTCCGTGCGGCGGCACTTCATCGACCTTCTCTCCCCCGAGGCCCTGGCGGAACTCTCCAAGGCCCTCAAGCCCGTCGCGGAACACCTCCGCGGGCACCGGGGACGGCCGTAGGCGAACCCCTCGGCCAGGAACCGTCCGGAAGGCGGAGCTCGAACAGGGCTCCGCCTTCCGGCGTCCCGCGTCCGACGTCCCGCGTCCGGCGTCCGGCGTCCGGCGTCCGGCGTCCGGCGTCCGGCGGACCGTGAGCGTGTCCCCGTGGCGGACAGTCATGTCCCGGGCGATGGCCGGCCACCGGCCGCGGCGGCCCCTCCCCGCCCTCGTCCCGGCCGCGGGCCTGCGGCGAGCCGTGCGAAGCGTTCGAAGACGCGCTCCAGCTCCACCTCGGGCCCCGTCCCGTCGTGGGCGGCGACGACCGCACCCTCCCGATCCCCCGTCGTCTCGCGCCGCACGGCCACCGTGCCGACCGAACGAGCGTGCCGCGGCGCGTGGTCGAGCAGGTTGGCCGGCACCCGCCCCCACTGCCCCCGCGATCCGGCCACCTCCACGGATGCCGCCGCGGCCTGGGGCGTGGAACCGCCGGGCGGCGAGTGGCTGATGGAGGCGCGCAAGGGCCGGGTCGCAAACCCGGACACCTGACCTGACCGGCCGACGGCCGACCGGCTGTCCGCCGTCCGGCTGACCGGCTCACCGCCTCACCGGCTCACCGGCTCACCGGCTGGGGGTTGGTGGCGGCCGGGAGGTGAGGGCCGGGGCGACGGCACCGCGCGTCGCCGGGCTCCCGGGCGGCCGACGGATCCGCCGGGCCGGGCGGGCACGGCGCCGCCGCGGGTCGTGCCGTGCGGCTCCACCCGTCGGCGCCGGCCTGCGGCACCAGGCCGGCGTCCGGCCGGCCCGGGGGCTGCTCACCCCTCGGTGAGCCCCACCACCAGTTCGTCCGCCGCGCGGTAGGGGTCCAGGGTGCCGGCGACGATGCGTTCGGCGAGCGCGCTCAGCCGGCGGTCGCCGTGCAGGTCTCCGATGCGTTCGCGCAGGGCGGTGACGGCGATCGTCTCGACCTCGCGGGCCGCGCGCGAGCGGCGCCGCTCGGCGAGGACGCCGTGCTCCTCCATCCAGGCGCGGTGCTTCTCCAGCGCCTGGACGACGTCGTCGACGCCCTCGGCCCGGGAGGCGACCGTCTTCACGATGGGCGGCCGCCAGTCGCCGGGCGCGCGTGCTTCGCCGAGACCGAGCATGTGGTTCAGCTCGCGCGCGGTGACGTCCGCGCCGTCCCGGTCGGCCTTGTTGACGACGTAGACGTCGCCGATCTCCAGGATCCCGGCCTTGGCGGCCTGGATGCCGTCGCCCATGCCGGGGGCGAGCAGCACCACGCTGGTGTCCGCCTGGGAGGCGATCTCGACCTCCGACTGGCCGACGCCGACCGTCTCGACCAGGATCACGTCACAGCCCGCCGCGTCCAGCACGCGGATCGCCTGAGGGGCAGCCCAGGCGAGGCCGCCCAGATGGCCCCGGGTGGCCATGGAACGGATGTAGACGCCGGGATCCGAGGCGTGCTCGGACATCCGGACGCGGTCGCCGAGCAGCGCGCCGCCGGAGAACGGCGAGGACGGGTCGACGGCCAGCACGCCGACCCGCCTGCCCTGTCTGCGGTAGGCGGTGACGAGCGCGGAGGTCGTGGTGGACTTGCCCACGCCCGGCGAACCGGTCAGGCCCACGACATAGGCGTTGCCGGTGAGCGGGGCCAGCGTCGCCATGACCTCCCTGAGCTGCGGGGACGCCCCCTCGACCAGGGAGATCAGCCGGGCCACGGCCCGGGGCCGGCCTTCCCTGGCCTGGGCGGCCAGCGAGGAGACGTCCTGCATCACAGCTCCGTTCAGCTCCGTTCAACTCCGCCCGTCTGCGGTCGGATCCGGCTGGTTCCGGCTGGTTCCGGTCAGCTCCGGCCGGATCCGGTCGTCCGGCTCGACCATGGTCGTCCGGCTCGACGACGGCTCAGGCCTTGGCCACCCGGACGATCAGCGCGTCGCCCTGACCGCCGCCGCCGCACAGCGCGGCCGCGCCGACGCCGCCGCCCCGGCGCTTGAGCTCCAGCGCCAGGTGCAGGACGAGCCTGGCGCCGGACATGCCGATCGGGTGGCCCAGGGCGATGGCGCCGCCGTTGACGTTCACCTTTTCCGTGGACACGCCGAGGTCCTTCATTGACTGCACCGCGACGGCGGCGAAGGCCTCGTTGATCTCGATCAGGTCGAGGTCCGCGACCTCCAGGCCGTCCTTCTTCAGCGCGTGCAGGATGGCGTTGGAGGGCTGGGACTGCAGCGAGTTGTCCGGTCCGGCCACGTTGCCGTGGGCGCCGATCTCCGCGATCCACTCCAGGCCGAGTTCCTGCGCCTTGGCCTTGCTCATCACGACCACGGCCGCCGCGCCGTCGGAGATCTGCGAGGAGGTGCCCGCGGTGATCGTGCCGTCGCGGGTGAACGCCGGGCGGAGCTTGCCCAGGGACTCCGCCGTGGTGTCGGCGCGGATACCCTCGTCCTTGCTGAAGACGACCGGCTCGCCCTTGCGCTGCGGGATCTCGACCGGGGTGATCTCGGCCTCGAAGACGCCGTTCTTCTGCGCGGCGGCGGCCCGCTGATGGCTCAGGGCGGCGAACTCGTCCTGCTCGGGGCGCGCGATGCCGAGGCGGGTGTTGTGCTTCTCGGTCGACTCGCCCATCGCGATGTTCTCGAAGGCGTCGGTCAGCCCGTCGTACGCCATCGCGTCGAGCATCTCGATCGCGCCGTACTTGAAGCCCTCACGGGACTTGGGCAGCAGGTGGGGGGCGTTGGTCATGGACTCCTGGCCGCCCGCCACCACGATGTCGAACTCGCCCGCACGGATCAGCTGGTCCGCGAGCGCGATCGCGTCGAGGCCCGACAGACACACCTTGTTGATGGTGAGCGCCGGCACGTTCATCGGGATGCCGGCCTTGACGGCGGCCTGCCGGGCCGGGATCTGGCCCGCGCCCGCCTGCAGCACCTGGCCCATGATCACGTACTGCACCTGGTCGCCGCCGATCCCGGCACGGTCGAGGGCGGCCTTGATCGCGAAGCCGCCGAGGTCGGCGCCGGAGAAGGACTTGAGGGAGCCCAGCAGCCGTCCCATGGGCGTACGCGCGCCCGCGACGATCACCGAGGTCGTGCCGTTGGAGCCAGTCGATCCAGTCATGAGCTGCGATTCCCCTTACCGGCCTGCACAGGCCGAGGAGTGAACGAGGGTTTACTTCGAATGTACTGAGTGGCACTCCGTGCCGTCATCGGGCCGTCAGTGTGATCGCGCGCACGTTGCGTAACCACCTCGGGCGCGCTGCACTGACATCATGCTGACGCGAATCGACCACATCGGGATCGCCTGCCACGACCTCGACACGACCGTCGAGTTCTACCGTTCCACATACGGCTTCGAGGTGTTCCACTCCGAGGTCAACGAGGAGCAGGGCGTGCGCGAGGCCATGCTCAAGATCAACGACACGTCCGACGGAGGCGCCTCCTACCTGCAGCTTCTCGAACCGACCCGGGAGGACTCCGCCGTGGGCAAGTGGCTCGCCAAGAACGGCGAGGGCGTCCACCACATCGCTTTCGGTACGGCGGATGTGGACGGCGACGCCGAGGACATCCGCTCCAAGGGCGTACGCGTTCTGTACGAAGAGCCCCGACGCGGCTCCATGGGGTCACGAATCACCTTCTTGCACCCCAAGGATTGCCACGGAGTACTGACAGAACTGGTCACATCGGCCGCTGTTGAGTCACCTGAGCACTGACCCTCGTACATATGGGCCGGTAGGGTTGGGCTCGGTCGCCGCTCACACCGGGGCGACCCGGTCCTGCCGTACGGCGGCAGGACGCAGCCGGGGTCCGGGTTTCGGGGGACGAGCGTCGGGGCAGCAGCCCATGCTCCGTCGTTGATCTGACACCATTCCCCGGGAGCCCCGTTCGGCGGATGGACGGAGCTCGTTCGGCAAGCTTGCGACCAGGGACGGATGGGACCGCGCAGTGCGGGGCTACGAGAGCCAGGAGCGGGAACCGGCGGCTGACGTCGACCACCTGACTCGGTTCGAAGCCGAGATGAAGCGGCTGAAGACCGAGCGGGAAAAGGCGATCCAGCACGCCGAGGACCTCGGCTACCAGGTCGAGGTGCTGCGCGCCAAGTTGCACGAGGCGCGTCGCACCATCATGTCCCGGCCCGCCTTCGACGGCGGCGACCTCGGGTACCAGGCCGAACAGCTGCTGCGCAACGCGCAGATGCAGGCCGACCAGCTGCGCCAGGACGCCGAGCGCGAGCTCAGCCAGGTGCGGGCGCAGACCCAGCGGATCCTGCAGGAGCACGCCGAGCAGGCGGCCCGGCTGCAGGCGGAGCTGCACCAGGAGGCGGTCACCCGTCGCCAGCAGCTCGACCAGGAGCTCGCCGAGCGCCGGCAGAACGTCGAGTCGCACGTCAACGAGAACGTGGCCTGGGCCGAACAGCTGCGCGCCCGCAGCGAGGCGCAGGCCCGCAGGCTGCTCGACGAGTCGCGGGCGGAGGCCGAGCAGGCCCTGGCCACGGCCCGCGCCGAGGCCGAGCGGGTCGCCGCCGAGGCGCGCCAGCGGCTCCAGGCCGACGCCGAGTCGGCCCGCGCGGAGGCCGAGCAGCTCCTGCTGCGCGCCCGCACGGACGCCGAGCGGCTGCTGAACGCCGCTTCCACACAGGCCCAGGAGGCCAGCGACCACGCGGAGCAGCTGCGCACCTCCACCGTCACGGAGTCCGACGCGGCCCGCCGCCAGGCCGGTGAGCTCAGCCGCGCCGCCGAGCAGCGCATGTCCGAGGCCGAGGAGGCGCTGCGCAAGGCGCAGGCCGAGGCGGACAAGGTGCTCGCGGAGGCGAAGGCCGCCGCCGAGAAGGCGCTCGCCGGCGCGGAGGCGGCCAAGGAACAGCGCACCCGTACGGCCAAGGAGCAGGTCGCCCGGCTGGTCAGCGAGGCCACCAAGGAGGCCGAGACCACCAAGGCGGACGCCGAGCAGCTCGTCGCCGACGCCCGCGCCGAGGCCGAGAAGATCGTCGCGGAGGCCTCGGAGAAGGCCCGCACGCTCACCGCCGAGGAGAGCGCCACCCAGCTGTCGAAGGCGGCCAAGACCGCCGAGGACGTCCTCAACAAGGCGCAGGAGGACGCTCAGCGCACCACGAAGGCCGCCGCCGAGGAGGCCGAGCGGATCCGTCGCGAGGCGGAGAGCGAGGCCGACCGGCTGCGCGCCGAGGCGCACGACATCGCCGAGCAGCTCAAGGGCTCGGCGAAGGACGACACCAAGGAGTACCGCGCCAAGACGGTCGAGCTGCAGGAAGAGGCCCGCCGGCTGCGCGGCGAGGCCGAGCAGCTGCGCGCCGACGCGGTAGCCGAGGGCGAGAAGATCCGCGCGGAGGCCCGCAAGGAGGCCGTCCAGCAGATCGAGGAGGCGGCACGGTCCGCCGAGGAGCTGCTGTCCAAGGCGAAGGCCGATGCGGACGAGCTGCGCCAGAAGGCCACCTCGGACAGCGAGAAGGTGCGCACCGAGGCCATCGAGCGCGCCACCACGCTGCGCCGGCAGGCCGAGGAGGTCCTGGAGCGCACCCGTGCGGAGGCCGAGCGTTCCCGCGAGGAGGCGGTGGAGCTCGCCGAGACCATCACCTCGAACGCCGAACAGGCCGCGAGCGAGCTGCGCGCGGAGTCCGAGCGGGCGGTCGAGGCCCGGCAGGCGGAGGCCGCCGAGGAGCTGACCCGGCTGCAGACGGAGGCGGAGGCCCGCCTCGCCTCCGCGGAGCAGGCGCTGACGGACGCCCGGGAGGAGGCCGCGCGGATCCGCCGCGAGGCCGCCGAGGAGACCGACCGGCTGCGCTCGGAGGCCGCGGAGCGGATCCGCTCCCTGCAGCAGCAGGCCGACGCGGAGGCCGACCGGCTGCGCAACGAGGCCGCGTCCGACGCAGCCGCCTCGCGCGCCGAGGGCGAGGCCGTCGCCGTCCGGCTGCGTTCCGAGGCCGCCGCCGAGGCGGAGCGGCTGAAGTCGGAGGCGCAGGACACCGCCGACCGGGTGCGCGCGGAGGCGCAGGCCGCGGCCGAGCGGCTGTCCGCCGAGGCGTCCGAGACGCTGGCCGCCGCCCAGGAGGAGGCCGCCCGGCGTCGACGCGAGGCCGAGGAACTCCTCGGCTCCGCCCGCCAGGAGGCCGGCCAGGAGCGCGAGCGGGCCCGCGAGCAGAGCGAGGAGCTGCTGGCCTCCGCGCGCAAGCGCGTGGAGGAGGCGCAGACCGAGGCCGTCCGTCTGGTCGAGGACGCGGACCGGCGGGCCACCGAGATGGTGTCGGCGGCCGAACAGCACGCACAGCAGGTGCGCGACTCCGTGGCCGGGCTGCACGAGCAGGCCCAGGAGGAGATCACCGGGCTCCGTTCCGCCGCCGAGCACGCGGCGGACCGCACCCGGCGCGAGGCCGAGGAGGAGTCGGACCGCGTCCGCGCCGACGCCTACGCCGAGCGGGAGCGGGCCGCCGAGGACGCGGGCCGGGTCCGGCGCGAGGCGAACGAGGCGTCTCAGGCCGCGCAGGAGCTGGCCGAGCGGACCGTCGGCGAGGCGATCGCCGAGGCGGAGCGGCTGCGTTCGGAGGCGTCCGCGCACGCCCAGCGGGTGCGCACCGAGGTCTCGGACGCCATCGCCCAGGCCGACCAGGACGCGTCGCGCACCCGGGCGGACGCCCGCGACGACGCCAACCGCATCCGCTCGGACGCGGCGACGCAGGCCGACACCCTCATCAACGAGGCCCGCAGCGAGGCGGAGCGGCTCCAGAGCGAGACCGTCGCGGAGGCCGAGCGCCTCCAGTCCGAGACGATCGCGGAGGCCGAGCGGCTGCGGTCCGAGTCGGTCGCCAAGGCGGAGAAGCTGATCCAGGACGCGTCCGGGGACGCGGAGCGGCTGCGCGCCGAGGCCGCCGAGACGGTGGGGTCCGCGCAGCAGCACGCGGAGCGGATCCGGGCCGAGGCCGAGCGTGTCAGGACCGAGGCGGCGGCGGAGGCCGACCGGTTGATGAGCGTGGCCCGCGAGGAGGCCGACTCGACGCTGGACGAGGCCCGCAAGGAGGCCAACAAGCGGCGCTCCGAGGCGGCCGAGCAGGTCGACACCCTCATCACGGAGACCGCGGCCGAGGCGGACAAGCTGCTCACCGAGGCGCAGCAGCAGGCGCAGAAGACCACCGCGGACGCTGAGGCGCAGGCCGACTCGATGGTGGGCGCTGCCCGCAGCGAGGCGGAGCGGCTGGTGTCCGAGGCGACCGTCGAGGGCAACTCCCGGGTGGAGAAGGCGCGTACGGACGCCGACGAGCTGCTGGTCGGCGCCCGCCGGGACGCAACCGCGATAAGGGAGCGGGCGGAGGAGCTGCGCGACCGCATCACCAGCGAGATCGAGGCGCTGCACGACCGGGCGCGCCGCGAGGCGGCCGAGACGATGAGGTCGACCGGCGACCGCTGCGACGCGCTCATCAAGGCGGCCGAGGAGCAGCTCGCCAAGGCGCAGGCCAAGGCGAGGGAGCTGGTGTCGGACGCCAACTCCGAGGCAGGCAAGGTCCGTATCGCCGCGGTGAAGAAGGCCGAGGGGCTCCTCAAGGAGGCCGAGCAGAAGAAGTCGACGCTGGTGCGCGAGGCCGAGGAGCTCAAGGCCGAGGCGATCCGCGAGGCGCGGCGCACGGTCGAGGAGGGCAAGCGCGAGCTGGAGGTCCTGGTGCGCCGGCGCGAGGACATCAACGCCGAGATCTCCCGGGTCCAGGACGTGCTGGAGGCGCTGGAGTCGTTCGAGGCGCCGGCCGGGGGCAAGGACGGGGGCGTCAAGGCGGCCGCCGCCATCGGAGCCCCTCGATCGGGTGGGAAGTCCTCGGACGGCTAGCGGAATGTGTGGATTGCGTTAAATTCTTGGTCCTTTGAGCGCACCTTTGGCAAGCGGTCCGCCGCCGAGCCACCCAAAAGGGGTGTCATTCTCCAGATCAAACACGCATACGCTCGATGACACACCGCAAAGGCCCCTAGGATTCCACCTATCACCTCACCGGTCTCATTCGACAGGAACCCCATGAGCGACACTTCCCCCTACGGCTTCGAGCTTGTGCGGCGTGGGTACGACCGCGCTCAGGTGGACGAACGCATCTCGAAGCTCGTCTCCGACCGTGACAGCGCTCTGGCCCGTATCACTGCTCTGGAAAAGCGCATCGAGGAGCTTCACCTCGAGACGCAGAACGCCCAGGCCCAGGTAAGCGACGCGGAGCCGTCGTACGCCGGTCTCGGCGCGCGTGTCGAGAAGATCCTCCGCCTCGCCGAGGAAGAGGCCAAGGATCTGCGCGAGGAGGCCCGTCGCGCGGCCGAGCAGCACCGTGAGCTCGCCGAGTCGGCGGCCCAGCAGGTGCGCAACGACGCAGAATCGTTCTCTGCGGAGCGCAAGGCCAAGGCTGAGGACGAGGGCGTCCGGATCGTCGAGAAGGCCAAGAGCGACGCGTCGCAGCTGCGTTCCGAGGCGCAGAAGGACGCGCAGTCGAAGCGTGAGGAGGCCGACGCCCTCTTCGAGGAGACCCGTGCCAAGGCCGCGCAGGCCGCCGCCGACTTCGAGACCAACCTGGCCAAGCGCCGGGAGCAGTCGGAGCGCGACCTCGCGTCCCGTCAGCAGAAGGCGGAGAAGCGTCTCGCGGAGATCGAGCACCGCGCGGAGCAGCTGCGTCTGGAGGCCGAGAAGCTGCGCACCGACGCCGAGCGTCGCGCGCGCCAGACCGTCGAGACGGCGCAGCGTCAGGCCGAGGACATCGTGGCCGACGCCAACGCCAAGGCGGACCGGATCCGTTCGGAATCCGAGCGCGAGCTGGCGGCTCTCACCAACCGCCGCGACTCGATCAACGCTCAGCTGACGAACGTCCGCGAGATGCTCGCCACGCTGACCGGCGCCGCGGTGGCCGCGGCCGGCACGCCGTCCACGGACGACGAGCCGATCTCCCGTGGGGTTCCGGCGCAGCAGTCCCGGTAACGTCCGGGGGTACGGCGACCGAACATCGGCGGAGCCCTTTGCCACTCCGGTGGCAGAGGGCTTCGCCGCGTTCTAGCGTGGCCGCATGATCGAGCTCGAGGGCCTGACGAAGCGGTACGGCGAGAAGGTCGCGGTGAACGACCTCACCTGCACCGTCAGACCGGGCATCGTCACGGGCTTCCTCGGTCCCAACGGCGCCGGCAAGTCCACCACCATGCGGATGATGCTGGGCCTCGACCGGCCGTCGGCCGGGGACGTGCGGATCGACGGGCAGCACTACGACCGGCTCAAGGACCCGCTGAAGTACATCGGCGCCCTGCTGGACGCCAAGGCCATGCACGGCGGGCGCAGCGCCTTCAACCATCTGCTGTGTCTGGCCCAGAGCAACGGCATTCCCCGCAGCCGGGTGCACGAGGTGCTGGACACCGTGGGCCTGACGGCGGTGGCGAAGAAGAAGGCCAAGGGGTTCTCGCTGGGCATGGGCCAGCGGCTGGGCATCGCGGGCGCGCTCCTCGGCGACCCGCGGATCCTGATGTTCGACGAGCCGGTCAACGGGCTCGACCCCGAGGGCATCCACTGGATCCGCAACCTGATGAAATCGCTGGCCGCGCAGGGGCGGACAGTGTTCGTCTCCTCGCATCTGATGAGCGAGATGGCGCTGACGGCCGACCACCTCGTGGTGATCGGGCAGGGCCGGCTGCTCGCCGACACCTCCATGGCCGACTTCATCGCGCAGAACTCGCGGTCGTACGTGCGGGTCCGCACCCCGCAGCGCGAGCGGCTGCTCGACGTCCTGCACGGGGCCGGGATCACCGTCGTGGAGACCGGCAACGGTGCGCTGGAGGTGGACGGCGGCAAGCCCGAGCACATCGGGGAGCTGGCCGCACAGCACCAGGTCGTGCTGCATGAGCTGAGTCCGCAACAGGCCTCGCTGGAGGAGGCGTTCATGCAGCTGACCGCGGAGTCGGTGGAGTATCACGCGCACACGGACGCGCCGCCGGAGCAGCGGTGGGGCGACGACCGGACGAGGAGTTGAGAATGGCGGCGACCCAGGTCATCCGGTCCGAGTGGACCAAGATCCGGTCGGTGGCGTCCACGGTGTGGACGCTCTCCCTCGCGGTGGTCGTCACCATCGCTCTCGGCATGCTGATCTCGGCGCTGTCGAACAACGACTTCGACCATATGAGCCGCAACGACCGGCTCTCCTTCGACCCGACGTTCATCAGCTTCGCCGGAATGAGCCTCGGCCAGCTCGCGATGATCGTGTTCGGGGTGCTGGTCGTGTCGAACGAGTACAGCACCGGCATGATCCGCACCTCGCTGGCGGCGGTGCCGCAGCGCGGCGCGTTCCTGTTCAGCAAGATCGCCGTGGCCGGCGGGCTGGCGCTGGCGGTCGGCCTCGCCACCAGTTTCGTCACGTTCTTCCTCGGTCAGGCCATGCTCGGCTCGCACCGGGCCGCTATCGAGGACAGCGGGGTTCTGAGGGCGGTCATCGGCGGTGGCCTGTACATGACCCTCATCGCCGTGTTCTCGATGGGCGTGGCCACGATGCTGCGCTCGCCGATGCTCTCGCTCGGCATCCTGATGCCGTTCTTCTTCCTGATCTCGAACATCCTCGGCAACGTCTCCGCTACGAAGAAGATCGGTCAGTACCTGCCCGACCAGGCCGGCAGCAAGATCATGCGGGTGGTGACGCCGATCGACGACGACACCCCGTACGGGCCGTGGGGCGGGTTCGCCATCATGGCGCTGTGGGTGGTCGCCGCGCTGGCGGGCGGATACGTGCTGCTGAAGAAGCGCGACGCCTGACGTCCTCGGTCTTTGCTTGCATTTGAGCGGAACCGTCAGCGCCCCGATATCCTCCTAACCCTTACGGGGGCGTGCGCCCTGCTGTCCTGATCCTTTCGATGGGTGCGGAGCATGATCGAAGCAGTCGGCCTGACCAAGCGCTACGGCGACAAGACCGCTGTTCACAACCTTTCCTTCCAGGTACGGCCCGGGGCCGTGACGGGCTTCCTCGGACCCAACGGCTCGGGCAAGTCGACGACCATGCGGATGATCCTCGGCCTGGACAACCCGAGCGCGGGCACGGTGACGATCGGCGGCTATCCGTACCGCAAGCTGCCGAACGCGGCCCGACAGGTGGGCGCGCTGCTCGACGCCAAGGCGGTCCACGGGGGCCGGCATGCCCGCAACCACCTGCTGTGCCTTGCCCAGCTGTCCGGCATCCCGGCCCGCCGGGTCGACGAGGTCCTCGGCGTCGTCGGCCTCCAGGACGTGGCCAAGAAGCGCTCCAAGGGTTTCTCCCTGGGCATGGGCCAGCGGCTCGGCATCGCCGCCGCGCTGCTCGGCGACCCTCAGGTGCTGCTCTTCGACGAGCCGGTCAACGGCCTCGACCCCGAGGGCATCCTCTGGGTGCGCAACCTCATGAAGTCGCTGGCCGCCGAGGGCCGCACGGTGTTCGTCTCCTCCCACCTGATGAGCGAGATGGCCCTGACCGCGGACCATCTGATCGTCATCGGGCGCGGACAGCTCCTGTCCGACATGAGCGTGACGGACTTCATCTCGGCCAACTCCGCCGACTTCGCCCGGGTGCGCACCCCGCACACCGACCCGCCGCTGCGCGAGAAGCTGGCCTCGGCGCTGACCGAGGCGGGCGGCCATGTGCTGCCCGAGCCGGACGGCGCGCTGCGGGTGACCGGTCTGCCGCTGCCCCGCATCAGCGACATCGCCCATGACTCCGACGTCCGTCTGTGGGAGCTGTCGCCGCACCAGGCCTCGCTGGAGGAGGCGTACATGCGGATGACCCAGGGCGCCGTCGACTACCGCTCGACCGTCGACCAGAAGGCCGGGCTCCAGCAGCCGCTGCCGCCCGGCGTTCAGCCGCCGATGCCGGTGCCCGGCCAGGGCCAGCCGGGCTGGTACGCCCCGCCGCCCCCGCAGCAGGGCTACGCGCCCCCGCAGCCCGGCGCCCAGACGCCTCCGGCGGCCTCCCACGGGGCGTACGGCGCTCCCGGGGCGGCTCCCGGCCCCGGCGGGGCCAACCCGTACGCGGCACCCGCGCAGGCCCCCGCCCCGGCGCAGGCCTCCGCCGCTCCCGCCACCCCTGCCCCCGCCCCCGACGCCGCCCCGACCAAGTCCGAGGACCCCCGATGAGCACCCCGCAGCACCAGTCGCCGCAGGCCGCGCCCGCCTGGCAGGCGCCCGGTCCCTCGTACGCCCCGGCCGGCCCCGGCTACACCTCGCCGATCCCGGTCGTGCGCACCCACCTCGGGCACGCCGTCGCCTCGGAGTGGACCAAGATCCGGTCGGTGCGCTCCACGATGTGGACGCTGGGCGTGTTCGTGCTGCTCGTCGTCGGCATCGGCCTGCTGGCCGGCGCGGTGGTCGCCGCGAACGCCTCCGCGAGCGACCTGGGGGACCAGACCGCCCTGTCGTTCGGGTTCTTCGGGCTCCTGCTGGGCAGCATGTGCGTCATCACGCTGGGCGTGCTGACCACGGCCTCGGAGTACGGCACCGGCATGATCCGCACGACCATGGTGGCCTGTCCGTCGCGCGGCCGGGTCCTCGCGGCGAAGGCGGTCGTGTTCTTCGCCGTCGCCTTCGTGGTGACGCTCGTGTCGTCCGGCCTCGTCGCCGTGATGCACGTGGGCATGCTGGGCGACGCCCGCCGGCCGACCGGCGAGGAGTGGCTGAAGGCCACCGTCGGCGTGTCCCTCTACGTCGCGCTGCTCGGGCTGCTCTCGCTGGCCGTCGGTTCGATCATCCGGCACTCGGCCGGCGCGATCACCATCATGATCGGCGTCCTGCTGGCCCCGCTGGTCGTCGCGATCTTCATGTTCTCGTCCTCGCTGGAGAGCCTGCGCCAGGCCCTGTTCGAGTACTCGATCCCGAACCAGATGAGCGTCTTCTACGCGACCTCGCTCAGCGACAGCGGCCCGAGCGGCTGGGACCCCCTGTGGATCGCGCTGGGCGTGACCGCCGTCGTCCTCGGCGCCGCCTTCGCCCTGCTGGAGAAGCGGGACGTCTGAACCGCCGCGAGGCCGCCTGATCTCCGCGGACCGGGGCTAGAACCTCGGCGCGTTACGGGACCGCTGCACCCCCGGGGTGCGGCGGTCCCGTGCGTTCCAGCACGCCTTGTGCCAGTGCCGGCGGTCGTCGACGCCCGCGTGCTCGGGCCAGGCGACGACGTGCGGGACGCCGTCGGGGATCAGCTGGTCGCAGCCGGGGCACCGGTACGCCTTGCTCTGCGCGCTCGAACCGGCCACGTGCCGCACGCTCCACCGCTCGCCCTGCCAGGCCTCGGCCGACTGCCAGCCGCCGTAACGGCTCGCGGTGTCGTCCTCGGCGCTCCGGCCGGACGAGTTCTCACCCTTGGGTCGGTTGCGACGCGGGGACACGGGACACCTCACGGGGCTCTGCGGGAAGCGGGCTCGGCGTCCAGCGTACGCGGCCCGGACCGGGGCACCCGTAGGGCAGCCGTCCCCGCAAGTCACCCTGCCGGACGCCGCATTCTGCAGACAATCCGCAAATCTCTCCGCCAGGCCGTGTCCTCGGCACGTGTCGGACGGTTATGCCCGGTGGGGGAGCTCCGTGTCGGAGCCAAGGAAGCAGGAATGTCCATGCGTGTCGGAAGTTTCGTGTTGGGAGCCCAGTTCCCCGGCCAGGGCCAGGGTGAGGCGCTGCACCGCGCCGTCCGCTCCGCCGAGGTGGCCGAGGAGGCGGGCCTGGACTCGGTCTGGCTGGCCGAGCACCACTTCGTGCCGTACGGCACGTGCCCGTCGGCGGTCACGCTGGCGGCGCTGCTGCTGGGCCGCACCCGGCGCATCCGGGTCGGCACGGCGGTCAGCGTACTGCCCACCGTCCATCCCGTGGCGCTCGGCGAACAGGCCGCGCTGCTGCACCTGACGAGCGGCGGCCGTTTCTCGCTGGGCGTGGGCCGCGGCGGGCCGTGGGTCGACCTGGAGGTGTTCGGCTCGGGTCTGCAGGCGTACGAGCGGGGGTTCCCGGAATCACTCGATCTGCTGGTGCGCTGGCTGCGCGAGCCCTCGGTGGGAGCGGACGGCGAGCGCTTCCACTTCCGCGAAGTCCCGGTGGTGCCCAGGCCGTCGGAGGCTCTGACCGACACGGCGGGGCCGGAGGTCGTCGTGGCGTGCACCTCGCCGGCGAGCGTACGGCTGGCCGCCGAGCGCGGGCTGCCGATGCTGCTCGGGATGCACGTCGGGGACGAGGAGAAGGCCGAGATGGTCGCCCAGTGGCGGCGCTGCGCGCGAGCCGCCGGGCGCTCCGGGGACGAGATCCGCGCCGCGGCGCACGTCTCGGCGGGCGTCTGCCAGATCGCGGACCGGCGCACGGACGCGGTGGAGACCTTGGTGAAGGCGATGCCGGGCTGGCTGAAGCAGGGCCTGGACGCCCATGTGACGGTGGACGGCCGAGCCCGCAGCATGCGGGACCCGGTGGCGTACACCGAACTGCTCTGCGGGCTGCACCCGGTGGGCACCCCCCGCTTGTGCGTCGACCGCCTCACGGCGACCAGCGAGCGGACCGGCATCTCACGCTTCGCCCTGCTCGTCGAGGGCTCCGGCGACCTCGCGGCCACGGAGGAGAACGTGCGGCGGCTGGGCTCGGAGGTGCTCCCCCACCTCCGGTGAACAGCCCAGCCGACCACGAGGCCTGCCGCTCCCGTGTCTGTGGAACCTCCCGCGTCAGGAGCGGCAAGCGACAGCCTCACAGGTTCAGCAGTCCCGGAATTCCGGGGACTGGTTCAGCAACTGGCTACGGACCGAGGTGAAGCGGCTGAGCTTCTCGTCGACAGCCGAGTCCAACGGGAACACCGCCACCCGGTGGCAGTTCTGGAAGGCCAGCCGCACACCGAAGTGCCGCTGCAGCGCACCGCGTATGGCGTCACTCGCGAGTGCGCGCAGCAACTGCCCGCGCGCCTGCTCGTCCGGCGGGGGCGTCTGGTTGTCGGCGAAGTCTCCGCCGTCCACCTTCAGCTGGGCCACCAGGGAGCTGACCATCTCCCATGCGTAGGGCAGGGAGGTCCGGACGCAGTCGACGAATTCTGCTTCGTCGACCTCGCCTCGCTCGGCCTGTTCGAGTAGGGCCGGTGAGACGTCGAGCGACATGGGTACTCCTCTCGCACCCCCGGAACAACAGGGGTTGCCGGACAGGGAAAGGGAGTCCGCATGCCGAAACACCGCACACGCTGAGTACACGCATCGCGACCTCCCGTTCACTACGGTAGGCAACGGACGGTGACCGCACCAGGAGAATGGGCACATAGGGAACCCCGGTTGGGCACACTATCGGCCACGGTCGGTCGCCCGTCGAACGATCTTTTTCCAGGGCGAATCGCTTGGGGGCGGGGGCGTCGGATAGCGTTGCGCCCCATGCGTCTCGTCATCGCCCGGTGCTCCGTCGACTACGCCGGCCGGCTCACCGCCCATCTCCCCTCCGCCCCCCGTCTCATCCTGGTGAAGGCGGACGGCAGCGTCTCGATCCATGCGGACGACCGGGCCTACAAGCCCCTGAACTGGATGTCGCCGCCCTGCACCCTCAAGGAGGGGGCGGGCGACGAGGAGGGCGTGTGGACCGTCGTCAACAAGGGCGGCGAGAAGCTCATCATCACGATGGAGGAGATCCTCCACGACTCGTCGCACGAACTGGGCGTCGATCCCGGCCTGATCAAGGACGGCGTGGAAGCGCACCTCCAGGAGCTGCTCGCCGACCGCATCGAGACCCTCGGCGAGGGCTACACCCTCATCCGCCGCGAGTACATGACCGCCATCGGCCCGGTCGACATCCTGTGCCGGGACGCGGAAGGGCGGACCGTCGCGGTCGAGATCAAGCGGCGCGGCGAGATCGACGGGGTCGAGCAACTCACCCGCTACCTGGAGCTGTTGAACCGCGACCCGCATCTCGCGCCGGTGCGCGGCGTCTTCGCCGCCCAGGAGATCAAGCCCCAGGCCCGCGTGCTGGCCACGGACCGCGGCATCGGATGCACCGTCCTCGACTACAACGCCCTGCGCGGCATCGAGGACGACAAGCTGCGCCTGTTCTGACCCCGCCCGCGCGCGGACGACGAAAACGGGCCGGACTCCCTTTCCGGGGAGTCCGGCCCGTTTTCGTGTGTCCGTGCGCTCAGATCACCTGATCCGGCGAGACCGGCGCGCCGGTGCCCCCGGCGGAGGTGAGGGAACTGCCCGGCGAGGACGACATCGAGCTGCTCGCCGAGTGGGAGCTGCTGCCGGTCGGCGTGCCGCTCGCCGAGGGCGACGTGGTCGGCGAGGAAGAGCCGCTCGGCGACGACGACGGGGACGACGAGGCCGACGGCGAGGACGAGGGCTTCGAGCTCGGGCTGGGCGACGAGGAGGGCTTGGGCGTGCCGGACGGCGTGCCCCCGTGTCCGGGGCCGGGCGACCCGCTGGCGTCCGGGGACGGTTCGGCCGACCCGGTGGGCGAGGGGTCGTCCGAGGTGCCCATCGTGCCGTCCGGGCCGGGGTCGGTCGGCCTGCTGGTCGCCTCGCCGGTGCCGGAGGACGCTCCGCCGTCGCCGGGGGCGCCGGAGTTCGGGTCGTCGCCGTTCTGGCCGGCGTCGGCGGTCGGGTTGACGCCCACCCGGTCGGAGGGGTTGTGGGCGTCGTTGTCGGAGGTGGCGCCGAGCGTGACCACCGTGCCCAGCACGGCGACGAGCAGCGCGCCCGCCCCTGCCGCGACGAGGTTGCGCCGGGCCAGGCCCCGCAGACCGGCGCGGTGGTGCCGGGCCGGCGGGTGCGGCGGCTCGCGGCGGGCGACGACGGTCTCGGCCTCCGGCGGGAAGGACGGGAGCGCCGCCTGGACGGCGCGCGACGGGGACGCCGGCTCCTCCTGCCGGGCGTGGGGCGTCTCCTCGTCGGCCGTCGCCGTCAGCAGGCCGGGTATGTCGCCGCAGGCGTCGGCGACCAGGGCGAGGGCACGGCGGCCGGCCACGGTTCCCCGCTTGTCGGCGATGACCCCGCGCAGGGCGAGGGAGGCCTCCAGCTCGGAGCGGGCGCGGTCGAGGTCGCCGGTGCACAGGGCGAGGACGCCCAGTTCGTGGTGGAAGTAGGCGCGGTCGGCGGACTCGCCGGCCATGCGGGCGGCTTCGGCGCCCTCGTGCAGGGCGCTCTCCCAGGCGCGCCAGTGCAGGCCCGCGGCGAACGCGGGCGCGGCGGTGCGGGCGAGCTGGACCGCGGTGGCCTCCTCGCCCTCGTCGGGGCGGGTGGTGCCGGGGACGACGGCGGCGAGGGCGGCGAGCACGGCGTCGGCCTCGGCGCACACCCGCTCCGGCGTGACCGAGGGATGTCCTGCCCACCAGGCGTAGTGCTGGGCGGCGGTCCGGACGCGGGCCTCGACGTCGTCGGCGTATCCGGCGGCCTCCAGCTGGGTCTGGACTCCGGCGGCGAGACGGTAGCGGGTGCCGACCGGGGTGACGAGTCCGCAGGCGGCCAGTTCCCCGAGGGCCGAGTCGGCGTGGGTGTCGCCGACCAGGGCGGGCAGATGGGCCTGGTGCGGGACCTCGCCGCCGAGGGCGACGGCGAAGCGCAGTGCGGCGCGGGCGGAGGCGCTGAGGCGGGCGGCGAGCAGCGGCGCGGGCGCGGCGGCCTCGCCGAGCGAGGGCAGGGGTATCTCCTCCGCCTCGCCGGCTCCGGCGACGGCGTCCGCCGCGCCGGGGCGCGGCCGGGCGTCCTCGAAGACGCCGAAGGCGTCCACGGCGTCGGCGTCGGCCCGCAGCCGGTCGCGCTGCGAGAGCAGGGCCCCGGCCTGGACGAACCGCAACGGCAGGCCCTCGGACTCGAACCAGAGGTCGCCGGCCCAGTTGGCCTCCTCCTCGGTGAGGACCCGGCCCACCGCCTGCTCGATGACCTCGACGCCGCCCGCGCGGTCGAGCCCGGTGAGGACGACCTCCTCGACTGCGGACTCCGCGGAGGGCGCCGGGGCGTCCGGGGCGGCGCCGAGCAGGAAGGCGCATTCGGGCGTCGCGTCGAGCAGTTCGTCGAGGTCGGCGCCGCCGAGGTCGAGGTCGTCGACGACGACGACCGCGCCGACCTCCCGGACGAGGGCGCGCAGTTCGTCGTCCTCGGGACGGTGCCGGGGGGCGTCGTGGACGGCGTGGAAGAGGTCGTGCAGCAGGTCGGACGCGGTGCGGCCGAAGCCGGAGAGGCGGACGACGCCGTCGGGGGCGAGGTCCTCGCAGTCCTCGGCGACGAGGTCGAGGAGGCTGGTGCGGCCGGAGCCGGGGGCCCCGGTGACGCGGACGGAGCGGCCGCGGGCGAGCAGGCGGACCAGTTGTTCGCGTTCGTCCTGGCGGCCCTGGAGCGGCCACGGGGGGCGGGCCGGTCCGGCGGGGGCGGGCGGCCGGGCGGCGCGCTCGGTCTCGGCGCGCTGCTCGGGCGTGCGGTTGACGGGCCGCTCGGTCTCCTGCGCCCCGGGCGGCCGCCGTTCTATCTCGCTGCCGTCCACCGGGTTGACGGTGAGCAGATGTTCGCCGACGACGAGCCGCACCGTGCGGGCCTGGGCCGGCTGGTGCTGGCCGAAGTCGGGCGTGAGGGGATCCCTGGAAGGGCGCGGACGCGGCGCTTTCCCGTCGCCGTCATGGCCGTACTCCTCAGGTCCCCGCGGGTTCGGGTCCATAGGTTCGAGCCCCCAAAAGCGTCGTGTGGCGGTAGCCCCTCCCGGCCTTGCTGCACACTGCGCTGTCGCTTCTGGTCCGGTGCCCGCTCGAGGCTGAAAGCAGCGGGCAGACGAACCGTAAACCTTCGCACAGCATCTACGACAGCCCGGGGTGCCACGCCGCCCGAAGCGTCACCGTCTCGTGAGGATTGCGCCCGTCACGCGTTTCCCGCGCAGGCCACGGCCCTCTCCGGTCACACCCGGGGCAGCGATTCCACGCCGATGCCGCCCTCGATCGCGAGGATGCGGTGCAGCCGGGTGGCCACCAGCAGGCGTTGCATCTGCGGCGGTACGCCACGCAGCACCAGCCGTCGGCCGCAGCGGCCCGCCCGTCGATGGACGCCCATGATGACGCCGAGTCCGGTGGCGTCCCAGGAATCCAGTTCGGACAGGTCGAGCACGAGGTCGCCGTCTCCGTCGTCGACGGCCGTGTGCAGGGCCGTACGGGCGTCCGCCGCGCTGCGGACGTCGAGGCGGCCCCCGACGACCAGCTCGACGTGGTCGCCCCTGATGTGCATAGCGCTCCCCTAAGCGTGCGTCTCGTGCTCCGCGGTGTGATGTCCGGTCGTGCGTTGCATCCTCTGACTGCGTGAAGCGGCCGGAGGTTGCCGTCTGTGAGCGAACCGATACCGAATTCACCCGCAGGGGTGAGGCCCGTGGGGCCTGTGCGGTGTGCGCCTGTAGAAGCCCTGCCCGCTCACGCGTCCGATGTCACCGGCGTTCAACCATCCGGCGCAGCCGTTCCGGTCGCCTGTCCGGTTGCCCGTCCCTGCACCTGTCCGTGTGCCTCTCGGCCGGAGATTAGCGGTCGCGAGGCGCTGTGTGACCGGTTAGTAACGCGTTTCACGTCTCAGGGCGTGAGACGCCGGTCACGTCGTCAATTCCTGTCCGATTCCCACCGATTGGCCCTGAACTGACCCCAGGGTCGTGGCAGTGACGAAGGGAACGGAACGCATGGGCGTGGACGGTCTAGATTGGCGGCATGGTCAATCTGACGCGCATCTACACCAGGACCGGCGACCAGGGCACCACCGCCCTCGGCGACATGAGCCGGGTCGCCAAGACCGACCTGCGGATCGCCGCGTACGCGGACGCCAACGAGGCGAACGCGGTGATCGGCACGGCGCTCGCGCTGGGCGGGCTCGACGAGGAGCTCGTCGCGGTCCTCACCCGCGTCCAGAACGACCTGTTCGACGTGGGCGCGGACCTGTCGACGCCGGTGACGGAGAACCCCGGGTTCCCGCCGCTGCGGGTCGAGCAGTTCTACGTCGACCGGCTGGAGGCGGACTGCGACCGCTTCAACGAGCGGCTGGAGAAGCTGCGGTCGTTCATCCTTCCCGGCGGCTCCCCGGGCGCGGCCCTGCTGCACCAGGCCTGCACGGTCGTCCGGCGGGCCGAACGCTCCACCTGGGCGGCGCTGGAGGTGCACGGCGAGGTCATGAACCCGCTGACCGCGACCTACCTCAACCGGCTCTCGGACCTCCTCTTCATCCTTGCCCGCACGGCCAACAAGGCCACGGGCGACGTGCTGTGGGTGCCGGGCGGCGAACGCTGACGGGGTGCGACCCGGGCACGGCTGGACGATCGAAGGGCCGGCCCAGGTTGGCCGGTTCCCGCTCCGGTTCACCCTTCGCTCGCCTCCTCGGGAAGAGGGTGTACCTCGCGGCGACGACGAGGGTGACGCCGACGGCGCACAGCATCCGCCGCTGCCGGCTTTCCGCTGAAGAGCACGGAGGCCGCAGACTGCCGGCCGCGGTCCGTACGGTGGCGGCCGGGGAGGGGCCGATCGCCCCGGCCGTGACCCGGCGTCCGATCGCCGAGCCCGCCCCGTCCCGGAGGGCGGTCCGAGGTTTATCGCCCCGCACTGGTCCAGACCTATTGACCTGTGGTCCAGACCTTTCTATTCTCGCGGCACCGTGGGTGTGAAGGCTCAGTCACGCCCCCCCAACTCCCCCCGAGGAGGCGCAGGATGCGCTTCAGACACAGAGCCGCGGCAGGGTTCGCGACCCTGTTGCTCCCGCTGGCAGGACTGGTGGGCCTCACGGGCCCCGCCCAAGCCGCGGCAGACTCATCGGCGGCCANCCCGCTCCGGTTCACCCTTCGCTCGCCTCCTCGGGAAGAGGGTGTACCTCGCGGCGACGACGAGGGTGACGCCGACGGCGCACAGCATCCGCCGCTGCCGGCTTTCCGCTGAAGAGCACGGAGGCCGCAGACTGCCGGCCGCGGTCCGTACGGTGGCGGCCGGGGAGGGGCCGATCGCCCCGGCCGTGACCCGGCGTCCGATCGCCGAGCCCGCCCCGTCCCGGAGGGCGCGCGGGCCGGCCGCGCGGCCGGCCCGCGCGCCCTCCGGGACGGGGCGGAGGCGACGGCAAAGACCCGCGTGAGCCGGCCCACGGGGAAACCGGAGCTGCGCAGCCGGGTCCAAGCGGCGCTGCCGGCACAGGAGTTGGGAATGCGGACCGGGCCCGAGTGATACCGGGAGGTCATCCGCAGATCATCCGGAGATCTCCCCGAACCCGTTCGGAGGCCATCCGGAGGGCGGTCCGAGGTTTATCGCCCCGCACTGGTCCAGACCTATTGACCTGTGGTCCAGACCTTTCTATTCTCGCGGCACCGTGGGTGTGAAGGCTCAGTCACGCCCCCCCAACTCCCCCCGAGGAGGCGCAGGATGCGCTTCAGACACAGAGCCGCGGCAGGGTTCGCGACCCTGTTGCTCCCGCTGGCAGGACTGGTGGGCCTCACGGGCCCCGCCCAAGCCGCGGCAGACTCATCGGCGGCCACCGCCACCTACGCCAAGGCGTCCGACTGGGGCACCGGCTTCGAGGGCAGGTGGACGGTGAAGAACACCGGCACCACCGCCATCAGTTCATGGACGGTCGAGTGGGACTTCCCCTCCGGCACCTCCGTCACCTCCGCCTGGGACGCCGACGTCACCTCCTCCGGCGCCCACTGGACCGCCAAGAACAAGTCCTACAACGGCGCCATCGCCCCCGGTGCCTCCGTCTCCTTCGGATTCAACGGCGCGGGCACCGGCTCCCCGTCCAACTGCAAGCTCAACGGCGGCGGTTGTGACGGCACGACGGTCCCGGGCGACGCCGCCCCGTCCGCTCCGGGCACCCCGACCGCGTCCGCCGTCACCGACACCTCGGTGAAGCTGGCCTGGTCGGCCGCCACCGACGACAAGGGCGTCAAGAACTACGACGTCCTGCGCGACGGTTCCAAGGTCGCCACGGTGACCACGACCTCGTACACCGACACCGGTCTGACCGCCGGCACCGACTACTCCTACAGCGTCCGGGCCCGCGACACCGCCGACCAGACCGGTCCGGCCGGCGGCGCGGTCTCGGTGCACACCACCGGCGGCGGCACCAATCCCCCTCCGACCACCGGCGACAAGGTCAAGCTCGGCTACTTCACCGAGTGGGGCATCTACGGCCGCAACTACAACGTCAAGAACCTGGTGACGTCCGGCTCCGCCGCCAAGATCACGCACATCAACTACGCCTTCGGCAACGTCACGAACGGCCAGTGCGCGATCGGCGACTCCTACGCGGACTACGACAAGGCCTTCACCGCCGACCAGTCCGTCAGCGGCGTCGCCGACACCTGGGACCAGCCGCTGCGCGGCAACTTCAACCAGCTGCGTCAGCTGAAGGCCAAGTACCCCCACATCAAGGTGCTGTGGTCCTTCGGCGGCTGGACCTGGTCCGGCGGCTTCGCCCAGGCCGCGGCCAACCCGGCCGCGTTCGCGCAGTCCTGCTACAACCTGGTCGAGGACCCGCGCTGGGCCGACGTCTTCGACGGCATCGACATCGACTGGGAGTACCCCAACGCCTGCGGCCTGTCCTGCGACACCAGCGGGGCCGCGGCCTACAAGAACCTGATGCAGGCCCTGCGCGCCAAGTTCGGCACGGGCAACCTGGTCACCGCGGCCACCACCGCCGACGGCTCCTCCGGCGGCAAGATCGACGCCGCCGACTACGCGGGCGCCGCGCAGTACGTCAACTGGTACAACGTGATGACGTACGACTTCTTCGGCGCCTGGGCGGCCCAGGGCCCGACCGCCCCGCACTCGCCGCTCACCTCGTACAGCGGCATCCCGACGGCCGGGTTCACGACGGCGGACGCGATGGCCAAGTTCAAGGCGAAGGGCGTGCCCGCGAGCAAGCTGCTCATCGGCATCGGCTTCTACGGACGGGGCTGGACCGGCGTCACCCAGGACGCCCCGGGCGGTACCGCCACGGGCCCTGCGGCGGGCACCTACGAGCAGGGCATCGAGGACTACAAGGTCCTCAAGACGTCCTGCCCGGCCACCGGAACCGTCGCCGGCACGGCGTACGCCAAGTGCGGCAGCAACTGGTGGTCCTACGACACCCCGGCCACCATCGCCGGAAAGATGACCTGGGCCAAGAACCAGGGCCTGGGCGGCGCGTTCTTCTGGGAGTTCAGCGGTGACACCGCGAGCGGCGAACTCGTGAGCGCCATCAGCAACAACCTGTAGAACCGGCCCCACCGGCGGCGTTCGCTCCCCTTCGGACCCGGATCCGTCCGGGGAGGGCGGACGCCGCTACGCCACGTTCACCCGCTGACCGGGCGGGGCCGCCTCCAGCCAGGCGAGGAACCCGGTCAACGCGTCCTCGCTCATGGCGAGTTCGAGACGGGTCTCCCGGTGCACACAGACGAGGACGACCGCGTCGGACAGCAGCGCCAGCTCCTCCTCGCCCTCGGGCAGCCGGCGGCCGGCGACCTCGATCGAGCCGCGCTCCAGGACACGGCGCGGGCGGTAGGCGTAGGAGAAGACCCGGTACCACTCGATGCGGTCGCCGTTGTAGCGGGCGACGCCGTAACTCCAGCCTTTTCCGCTCGTGTCCGGTTCCTCGGGGACGTCCCAGCGCAGCGAACAGTCGAAGGTGCCGCCGGAGCGCTGGATGAGTCTGCGGCGCAGACCGAAGACGAACAACCCCAGCACCACCAGGGCCACGACGATTCCGCACACAGTCAGAGCGAGGACCATCGACACCGACCTCCTCGTCTCCTAGGTACCGAAATAGGTAACGGAACGGAAAAAACATCCATATCTGCCTCAGCCGCGGTCGGCGCCGGATTGCTCCGGAACCGACCGCGGCTGAGTGACGTCATGCGGCTGTGCCCTGGGTCAGCGCGAGGCCGCCGCACGCAGTCGTACGTCGGCACGACGCTCGGCGGCGGCGTCGCCCTCCGCCTTCGCGCGCTCCAGCTCCCGCTCCACGCGCTGGACGTCGATCTCGTCCGACAGCTCGGCGATCTCGGCCAGCAGCGACAGCTTGTTGTCCGCGAACGAGATGAAACCGCCGTGCACCGCGGCGACGACCGTTCCACCATCACTCGTACGGATGGTCACCGGGCCCGACTCCAGCACACCGAGCAGCGGCTGGTGACCGGGCATGACGCCGATGTCGCCGGACGTGGTGCGCGCGACGACCAGGGTGGCCTCGCCGGACCAGACCTCTCGGTCGGCCGCGACCAGCGCGACGTGCAGCTCAGCAGCCAAGGTGGCTCCTCGGGTCACCACCCGGCTGATTCTGCCGGGTGTTGGTTACAAGTCTAAGGGGCGTGAGTGAGGGGGCGGGACGCGCCCGCCCCCTCAGACGTGAGCCGCGAGGCTCACTGCGAACTCAGGGAGTTCAGGAGACGCCCAGCTCCTTGGCGTTGGCCTTCAGGTCCTCGATGCCACCGCACAGGAAGAACGCCTGCTCCGGGAAGTGGTCGTACTCGCCGTCGATGATCGCGTTGAACGCGGTGATCGACTCGTCCAGCGGGACGTCCGACCCGTCGACGCCGGTGAACTGCTTGGCGACGTGGGTGTTCTGGGACAGGAAGCGCTCGACACGACGGGCGCGGTGGACGGTGAGCTTGTCCTCTTCGCCCAGCTCGTCGATACCGAGGATCGCGATGATGTCCTGAAGGTCCTTGTACTTCTGCAGGACCGTCTTGACGCGCATCGCGGTGTTGTAGTGGTCCGCCGCGATGTAGCGGGGGTCCAGGATCCGGGACGTGGAGTCCAGCGGGTCCACGGCCGGGTAGATGCCCTTCTCGGAGATCGGACGGGAGAGCACCGTCGTCGCGTCGAGGTGGGCGAAGGTGGTGGCCGGGGCCGGGTCGGTCAGGTCGTCCGCGGGGACGTAGATCGCCTGCATCGAGGTGATCGAGTGACCACGGGTCGAGGTGATGCGCTCCTGGAGGAGACCCATCTCGTCGGCCAGGTTCGGCTGGTAACCCACCGCGGAGGGCATGCGGCCGAGCAGGGTCGAGACCTCGGAACCGGCCTGGGTGAAGCGGAAGATGTTGTCGATGAAGAACAGCACGTCCTGCTTCTGCACATCGCGGAAGTACTCCGCCATGGTCAGACCGGCCAGGGCCACGCGCAGACGGGTGCCCGGGGGCTCGTCCATCTGACCGAAGACCAGGGCGGTCTTGTCGATGACGCCCGAGTCGGCCATCTCCTCGATGAGGTCGTTGCCCTCACGGGTGCGCTCGCCGACACCGGCGAACACGGAGACACCGTCGTGGTTGTTGGCGACGCGGTAGATCATCTCCTGGATGAGCACCGTCTTGCCGACGCCGGCACCGCCGAACAGACCGATCTTTCCACCCTTGACGTACGGGGTGAGAAGGTCGATGACCTTGACGCCGGTCTCGAACATCTCGGTCTTCGACTCGAGCTCGTCGAAGTTGGGGGCCTTGCGGTGGATGGACCAGCGCTCGCCCTCGTACTGCTCGTCGACGTTCAGCACCTCACCGAGGGTGTTGAACACCTTGCCCTTGGTGAAGTCGCCGACCGGGACGGTGATGCCCGTGCCGGTGTCGGTGACCGGGGCCTGGCGGACCAGACCGTCGGTGGGCTGCATGGAGATGGTGCGGACCAGGCCGTCACCCAGGTGCTGGGCGACCTCCAGGGTCAGCGTCTTCTTCTCGCCGGCGAGGGCCGGGTCGGCCACCTCGACGTGAAGGGCGTTGTAGATCTCCGGCATGGCGTCGACGGGGAATTCCACGTCGACGACCGGGCCGATGACCCGGGCGACGCGGCCCGTGGCAACGGCCGTCTCAACTGTCGTCGTCATTACCTGTCACTCCCCGCGGTCGCGTCGGCCAGGGCTGCGGAGCCACCGACGATCTCGCTGATTTCCTGGGTGATTTCGGCCTGGCGGGCCGCGTTGGCAAGGCGGGAGAGCGTCTCGATGAGCTCTCCTGCGTTGTCGGTGGCCGACTTCATCGCGCGCCGCGTGGCGGCGTGCTTCGAGGCTGCCGACTGGAGAAGCGCGTTGTAGACGCGGCTCTCCACATAGCGCGGCAGCAGGGCGTCGAGGACGTCCTCCGCCGAGGGCTCGAAGTCGTACAGCGGAAGGATCTCGCCCTTCGGCGCCCCCGCGGCGGGAGCCGCTGATGACTCGGTCTTCGCGACCTCGTCGAGGCTGAGCGGCAACAGACGGTCGCCGAGCGCCGTCTGCGTCATCATCGAGACGAACTCGGTGAAGACGATGTGGAGTTCGTCCACCCCGCCCTCCGCCGTGTCCTTCTCGATGGCCTCGATCAGCGGACCCGCGACCTTCTTCGCGTCCGCGTAGGTGGGCTCGTCGGTGAAGCCCGACCACGACTCCGCGACCTTGCGCTCACGGAAGTTGTAGTGGGCCAGACCGCGGCGGCCGACGATGTACGTGTCGACCTCCTTGCCCTCCGCCTCGAGGCGCGCCGTCAGCTGCTCGGCGGCCTTGATCGCGTTGGAGTTGAAGGCGCCGGCCAGTCCGCGGTCGCTCGTGAGGAGCAGCACCGCGGCACGGGTCGCCGTCTCCGCCTCCGTGGTCAGCGGGTGCTTGGTGTTCGAACCGGTGCCGACCGCCGAGACCGCGCGGGTGAGCTCGGTCGCGTACGGCGCGGAGGCCGCCACCTTGCGCTGCGCCTTGACGACGCGCGAGGCGGCGATCATCTCCATCGCCTTGGTGATCTTCTTGGTCGCGGTGACGGATCGGATGCGACGCTTGTAGACCCGGAGCTGGGCTCCCATGAGTCAGGTCCCTTCCTTACGTCACTTGGCCGCGGCCGGGGCGTCCTCGCCGAGAAGCTTGCCGTCCGAGGTCTCGAACTGCTTCTTGAACTCGGCGATCGCGTCGGCAACAGCGGTGAGGGTGTCGTCCGACATCTTCGCGCCCTCCTTGATGGAGGTCATGAGGCCCTGCTCCTTGCGGTGCAGGTAGTCCAGCAGCTCCTTCTCGAAGCGGCGGACGTCGGAGACCGGAACGTCGTCCATCTTGCCGGTGGTGCCGGCCCAGACGGAGACGACCTGGTCCTCGGTGGGCATCGGCTGGTACTGCGGCTGCTTGAGCAGCTCGACCAGGCGCTGACCGCGCTCCAGCTGCGACTTCGACGCGGCGTCCAGGTCGGAACCGAAGGCGGCGAACGCCTCCAGCTCACGGTACTGGGCGAGGTCGAGGCGGAGCCGGCCCGAGACCTGGCGCATGGCCTTGTGCTGGGCGGAGCCACCGACGCGGGAGACCGAGATACCGACGTTCAGGGCCGGGCGCTGACCGGCGTTGAACAGGTCGGACTCCAGGAAGCACTGGCCGTCGGTGATGGAGATGACGTTGGTCGGGATGAACGCCGAGACGTCGTTGGCCTTGGTCTCGACGATCGGCAGACCGGTCATCGAGCCGGCGCCCAGCTCGTCGGAGAGCTTCGCGCAGCGCTCCAGCAGACGGGAGTGCAGGTAGAAGACGTCACCCGGGTAGGCCTCACGGCCCGGCGGGCGGCGCAGCAGCAGCGACACGGCGCGGTAGGCGTCGGCCTGCTTCGAGAGGTCGTCGAAGATGATGAGGACGTGCTTGCCCTCGTACATCCACTGCTGACCGATGGCCGAACCGGTGTACGGCGCCAGGTACTTGAAGCCGGCCGGGTCGGACGCCGGGGCGGCGACGATGGTCGTGTACTCCAGCGCGCCGGCCTCTTCGAGGGCGCCACGCACGGAGGCGATGGTCGAGCCCTTCTGACCGATGGCGACGTAGACGCAGCGGACCTGCTTCTTCGGGTCGCCGGTGCGCCAGTTGTCGCGCTGGTTGATGATCGTGTCGACGGCCAGGGCGGTCTTGCCGGTCTGGCGGTCGCCGATGATCAGCTGCCGCTGACCACGGCCGATCGGGGTCATCGCGTCGACGGCCTTGTAGCCGGTCTCCATCGGCTCGTGCACCGACTTACGGGCCATGACACCGGGAGCCTGAAGCTCCAGGGCACGGCGGCCGGACGTCTCGATCTCGCCGAGGCCGTCGATCGGGTTGCCGAGCGGGTCGACGACCCGGCCCAGGTAGCCCTCGCCGACGGCGACGGACAGGACCTCTCCGGTGCGGGTGACCGGCTGGCCTTCCTCGACGCCGTTGAACTCGCCGAGGATGACGGTACCGATCTCGCGCTCTTCGAGGTTGAGCGCGAGACCGAGGGTGCCGTCCTCGAACCTCAGCAGTTCGTTGGCCATGGCCGAGGGGAGGCCCTCGACCTTCGCGATGCCGTCGCCGGCAAGGGTGACCGTACCGACCTCCTCGCGCGAGGCCGCGTCCGGCTTGTACGACTGGACAAAGTTCTCCAGCGCATCCCGGATCTCCTCCGGCCGGATCGTGAGCTCCGCCATCTGGGTTCCCTGCTCTCCTTGTTGGGCCCGAAGTTTCACTTTGGGGGGATGGGGACTCCCCCCTGGAAGAGGTGAATCCTCTGCACGGCCCAACCAGGGCCGCCATCAGTTCGTACTGCGGTCTTGAGTTGCTGCTAGCTCGCCATGCGGCGGGCGGCGTCCTCGATGCGGTCCGCGAGGGAGCCGTTGATCACCTCGTCGCCGACCTGCACCCGGATCCCGCCGAGGACCGAGGGGTCCACGTCGAGGTTGAGGTGCATCCTGCGGCCGTAGAGCTTCGCGAGGGCCGCGCCGAGACGCTGCTTCTGCGGGTCGCTCAGCGGAACCGCCGAGGTGACGACGGCGACCATGCGGTCGCGGCGCTCCGCGGCCAGCTTGGACAGGGACTCGAGGCCCGCTTCCAGGCTACGTCCACGCGGCACGGTCACGAGGCGCGTCACCAGTCGCACGGTGGCCGCGTCGGCCCGGCCCCCGAGCAGGCTGCGCAGCAGCTCGCTCTTGGCCGGGACGGTGGCCTTCCGGTCGGTCAGTGCGGCGCGCAGCTCGGTGTTGGAGGAGACGATCCGCCCGAAGCGGAACAGCTCGTCCTCGACGTCGTCGAGCGTGCCGGCCTTCTGCGCGGCGGTGAGGTCGGCGATGTTCGCCAGCTCCTCCAGCACGTCCACCAGGTCGCGGGACTGCGACCAGCGGGAACGCACCGTGCCGGCCACCAGGTCGGCGGTGGGACCGCTGACCTGGCTGCCGAGCAGGCGCTTGACCAGCTCGGCCTTGCGGTCGGCGGCCTGCGCCGGGTCGGTGAGGACCCGGCGCAGCGAGATCTCGCCGTGGAGCAGCGCCGTGACGGACGCCAGCTCCTCTGCGAGCAGCGCCGCGTCCACGGACGTGGAGTCCGTCAGCGCGTCAAGACGCTCACGGGCTGCTGCGAATGCCTCGCGGCTCGCTCCGTGTGCGGTCATCGAGACGCCTCGGCCTTCTCCTCGAGCTCGTCGAGGAAGCGGTCGATGACGCGGCTCTGCCGGGCGTGGTCCTCGAGGGACTCGCCGACGAGCTTGCCGGCCAGTTCGGTGGCGAGCTTGCCGACGTCCTGACGCAGCGCGGACGCGGCGGCCTTGCGGTCTGCCTCGATCTGGCTGTGCCCGGCGGCGACGATCTCCTCGCGCTGGCGCTGGCCTTCCGCGCGCATCTCGGTGATGAGCGTGGCGCCCTGCTCCTGCGCCTCCTGGCGCATGCGCGCGGCCTCGTGGCGGGCCTCGGCGAGCTGTGCCTTGTACTGCTCCAGAACGCTCTGCGCCTCGGTCCGAGCAATCTCGGCCTGTTCGATCCCGCCCTCGATGGCGTCGCGGCGCTCTTCCAGAACCTTGTTGATGTTCGGAAGGAGCTTCTTGCCCAGGACGAAGAACACGATCGCGAACGCGATCAGACCGATGACGAGCTCGGGGATCTCCGGGATCAGAGGATTCTGGGCCTCCTCCTCAGCCGCGAGTTGCAGCAAGGGCGAGATCACATCAGTTCCTTCCGTGGAATTCTCTCGTCGGCCGAAACCGTCAGGCAGACGGGTAGACGAAGCCCATGACCAGGCCGATCAGGGCGAGCGCCTCACAGAGGACGAAGCCCAGGATCTGGTTCTGGCGGATCAGGCCGGCAGCCTCGGGCTGACGGGCCAGAGCCTGGGTGCCGTTACCGAAGATGATGCCAACGCCGACGCCGGGGCCGATGGCCGCGAGACCGTAGCCGATGGCAGCGAGGTTGCCCTTGATTTCGACCGCGGCGAGGGTGTCGAGAGCGGACATGCCGTAACTTCCTTCTCTTTACACAGGCCGGTGGGGGTTGGCCACCGGAAGTTCAGGGGGTGGTGCGGGTGCTCAGTGGTGCTCGGCGAGCGCGCCCTGGATGTAGCTGCAGGACAGGAGGATGAAGACGTAGGCCTGGAGGGCCTGGATGAACAGCTCGAAGACCGTCATCACCAGGACCATCAGGAACGAGACCGCCGAGTAGGCGATGCCGATGCCGTTGAGCAGGTACCAGGTTCCGATGGTGAAGATGAGGATCAGAACGTGGCCCGCGAACATGTTCGCGAAGAGCCGGACGGCGTGCGTGAACGGCCGGATGAACACGTTCGACAGGAACTCGAAGAACATGACCATGGGGAACACCGGGCCGAGCGACGGGTCGTAGCCGGTGATGTTCTTCCAACCGCCGATGAAGCCGTGGCGCTTGAACGTCAGGCTCATCCACAGGATGTAGACGATGGCCGCGAGGCCCGCCGGGAAGGCGATGACCGCGGTGGCCGGGAACTGGGCGATCGGGATGATCGACCACAAGTTCATGATCCAGATGAAGAAGAACAGCGCGAACATCAACGGGACGTACTTCTCGCCCTCGCGCTTGCCGATCGTCTCGTAGACGACGCCTCGGCGCACGAAGTCGTAGCCGGCCTCGCCGACCATCTGGAGCTTGCCGGGAATCAGCTTCGGCTTGTTGAAGGCCGCCCAGAAGAACCCGATGACGACGACGGTGCTCACCAGCGAGAGCAGCATCGGCTTGTTGAACTCGATGCCGCCGACGGTGAAGAGCGGCTCGAACATGAACGAGTGCAGGCCGGGGGTCGGGAAACCGCACCCGTCGAAAATATGACAGTCGGTCTCGAAGGCGAGCGTCTTGGCGTTACTCACCGCGAGCTCCTTCAGCGTGGCGCATGGGTACGGCAACCTCGATGTGTCGGCGCGGCCTGCGACCGCGGGACGGCACTGGACTGGACTTGCGGATAAGGGGGCGGCGACTGGGCTCCGAACCGTGAGACGTCACAGGCACGCTTGCCGCCCGCGCCAGCTCTGCCGCAGTTGTGGCGAGACCATAGCAAAAGAGCGGAAGGCCCTTTACACCGGCCCTACAGGTCACGACGAGGTCCGGGCGGAGTCCGGCTCGACGTAGAGGATCTTGGCCTTCATGTGCGAACGCACCTGAGCCGCGATCCACACGAGGGTGGCGGCGAGCAGCGTGAACGCGAAGCATTTCGGATTGAAGGCCGAGGTCCCCTTGAAAGTGATCAGGACGATCATCAGCAACAGGATCTGTGTGGTGTAGAGCAACAGCCCCATCGACTGGAACAGATGAGGGAACTGGCGCGCGGTGCGCAGCAGCACCACCAGTCCGCCCCCCATGAACAGCAGGACGAGCAGCGCCCCGAAGACGGCTCCGAGCGCTCCCTTGCCGCCGGCGACGGCGGCGCTCACCGCGACTCCCGCCACACCCGCGACAGCGGTGGGCAGGGCACAGTGCAGGAGCGTTCGTACGTCGTTGGACTGCATGGCGGCAACTCCGCAATCAAGGGGGGCAGGGTGTCGTCATGGACGAGCGTAGTCCCGGCCCGAGGGGCGAGAGACCTCACGCCGCCTCGCTCCGGCGGACCGTCGTGGTGCGGTCCATCGGCTCTGTCCGGGGGTACTCGTGAACCGTATCACAAACTATTTGATGAGGTCTTTACCTATCAGGTGTGCTCGCTGTCACACATGAGAGTGACAGCGCGCGTCTGTGCGGATTCGCGGGGAGCTTGTCTGGTATTGGGGGCGTTTGACTGCCCGCATTTCCCCCACGACTTGGCAATGCTCTAGTCAGATTCTTACCTTGTCGGGAGTGAGTGAGAGGCAGGGGCAACGGTCTCATCCGACCCTCCGTCATCTGTGAAACGTCCCTCATCAACGGGTGGGACGGCTGCTCCGTGACCGACCGGCGTCCCTGCTCCAACGGCCCTGGAGCGAGAGGCAGTTCACCGCCCGCTCCGGGCCGGCGGACCGTACGGCCGGCCCCCACACGCGCCCGGGCCCGCACGCGCCGCACCGCGCCCGCCCTACGCCCGCTCGCGCTCCTGGGTCCGCACCCGCGCGGTCCGCTCCGACAGGGCGGTGCTGCCGTTCAGCTTGCGGTGGGGGCCCGGCTCGCGGGCCGGGACCGTCTCCGGCGTCCGCCCGGCGGGAGCCGCTCCCACCGGGACCGGCCCGGCGGCGGCCGCCACGGCCCCGCTCCGCTCCTCCGCCCGCCGCCGCCGGTACCGGGGCGGGACGAAGGCCTCGGCCCAGCGCGGCGTGCGCGGCGTGAAGCGCGGCAGCAGAAGCAGCCCGAGGCCGACCGCGCTGAGCGCCACGACGCCGAGGACGATCCACATGGAGGCCGAGTTGACCGAGTAGGCCAGCGCGCCGAACGCGATCAGCGCCGACCAGAAGTACATGATCAGCACCGCGCGGCTGTGCGAGTGGCCGATCTCCAGCAGGCGGTGGTGCAGATGCCCGCGGTCCGCCGCGAACGGCGACTGACCGCGCCAGGTGCGGCGCACGATCGCCAGGATCAGGTCGGCCGCCGGGATCGCGATGATCGTCAACGGCATCACCAGCGGGATGTAGACCGGCACCATCTGGTGGACGGCGTTGCGCTCGGATCCGGAGAACAGCTTCATGACGTCGGGGTCGACCTGACCCGTGATGGAGATCGCGCCCGCGGCCAGCACCAGCCCGATCAGCATCGAGCCCGAGTCGCCCATGAAGATCCGCGCGGGGTGCATGTTGTGCGGCAGGAAGCCCAGGCACATGCCCATCAGGATCGCCGCGAACAGCGTCGCGGGGGCTGCGGCCTCGATGCCGTACGAGTACCAGATGCGGTAGGCGTACATGAAGAACGCGGCCGCCGCGATGCACACCATGCCGGCGGCGAGGCCGTCGAGGCCGTCCACGAAGTTCACCGCGTTGATGGTGATGACGACCAGCGCCACCGTCAGCAGGGTGCCCTGCCACTGGGTCAGCGCGACCGTGCCGACGAGCGGGATGGGCAGCCACAGGATCGTCAGACCCTGCATGACCATGACGCCGGCGGCGATCATCTGGCCGCCCAGCTTGATCAGCGCGTCGATCTCGAACTTGTCGTCCAGGACGCCGATCAGCCAGATCAGCGCCGCGCCCGAAAGCAGGGCGCGCGGCTCGTTCGACTTCTCGAAGACCTCGTTCAGGTTGGTGAGGTGGTCGGCGACCAGCAGACCGGCGCACAGACCGAAGAACATGGCGATCCCGCCGAGCCGCGGAGTGGGTTCCCGGTGCACGTCACGGGCCCTGATCTCCGGCATCGCTCCGGCCACGATCGCGAACTTGCGTACCGGCCCGGTCAGCAGATACGTCACCGCGGCCGTGATGCAGAGCGTCAGCAGGTATTCACGCACGGGCTTCCCCACAGGTCTCGCTGGCCATCTCAGTCCCACACCCTAGCGATCGTCTACCGCACGGCGCATATGTGTGAGGACTGCCGGGTAGTGACGATGGTTTCACGTGAGGCTGTGTGCACGGGCGCACGGGGGGTGTGCGAGAGGGTGCGCACGGGGCACGCGTACCCCGGTTCAGCCCGGATACGGCGGAAACGCGTACGTGAGCTCGCGCACCTCCTCGCGGGCCTTCTTGCCCTCGACCTCGCCCCGCAGCACCCCCGCCATCAGCGCCGCGATCCGCCTCGTCTCCTGCTCCCCCATGCCCTGTGTGGTCAGCGCGGCGGTGCCCAGGCGCAGACCGCGGACATGCGCGTGCGGCAGGGCGCAGCAGTCCAGCACCATCCCTGCGGCCGCGAGCAGCCCCCGCGCGCCACGGCCGTCGACGCCGAGCGGGGCGGGGTCGGCGGTGATGAGGTGGGTGTCGGTGCCGCCGGTCGTGACGCTGAGCCCTTCACTCTCCAGAGCGGCGGCGAGAACCCTCGCGTTGGCGACCACCTGATGGGCGTACGCGCCGAACGCCGGTGTCGCCGCCTCCCCGAACGCGACCGCCTTCGCGGCGATGGTGTGCATCTGCGCGCCGCCCTGGGTGAACGGGAACACGGCCCGGTCCACCCGTTCGGCCAGCTCGCCGCCGCACAGGAGCATCCCGCCGCGCGGCCCGCGCAGCACCTTGTGCGTCGTGGCGCAGACGATGTCGGCGTACGGCACCGGACTGGGCGCCGCTCCCCCGGCCACGAGACCGATGGGGTGGGCGGCGTCGGCGATGAGGTAGGCCCCGACCTCGTCGGCCACCTCGCGGAAGAAGGCGTAGTCGATGTGCCGGGGGTAGGCGATGGATCCGCACACGATCGCCTTGGGCCGGTGGCTGCGGGCCAGCGCCCGGACCTGCCCGTGGTCGATGAGGCCCGTCTCCGCGTCCACCCCGTAGGGGACGAAGTCGAACCAGCGCCCGGAGAAGTTGGCGGGCGAACCGTGGGTGAGATGCCCGCCGTGGGGCAGCCCGAGCGCGAGGACGGTGTCGCCGGGCCGCAGCAGCGCCGCGTAGGCGGCCAGCACCGCCGAGGAGCCCGAGTGGGCCTGGACGTTGGCGTGTTCGGCCCCGAACAGGGCCTTGGCACGGTCCACGGCGATGCGCTCGGCGACGTCGACGATCTCGCAGCCGCCGTGATGGCGGGCCCCCGGATATCCCTCGGCGTATTTGTTGGCGAGCGGCGAGCCCAGCGCCGCGAGCACTGCGGGCGAGGTGAAGTTCTCGGCGGCGACCAGCTGCAGCGTCGACGCCTGCCGCTCCCGTTCCCCGAGCAGGATCTCGGCCAGCTCGGGGTCCTGCCGGCGCAGGACATCGGCCTCGGGGACATGGGTGACCGACATGATGCGCTCCGGGGCGTCGACGGTGACGTACGTCCAATGTAGGCCCGCCACAGACCCCGCGCGCGGCCTCGACGTCCTTCCGGGGCCGCCCGGCGGCGCGGGGCGAACGGCCCCGCGCCTCCGCCGACGTCCCGCGGACGGCTACGGCACCCGGTGCCACCACGGGCCACGTCCGACGCCGGTGGTGCGGACACGACCCGCCTGGGGGCGCGCCCGGTCAGGTGCGGGCCGGGACGCCTGTCAGGGCCGTGACGACCGGGTCCAGGGCCTGGTGTATCTCGTCGCCGATCGAGCGGAAGAACGGCAGGGGAGCCCCGTAAGGGTCGTAGACCTCGTCCGCCTCCAGGGTCGGGGCCAGAAGCCACCCGCGTAGAGCCGCCGCCGCGCGGACCAGGGCCCGCGCGCGCATCACCACACCCTCGTCCAGCGGGGGGAGGGTGGCCGGGTCGATGGCGTTCACCAGCCGGGTGAACTCCTTCAGGGTGAAGGTGCGCAGGCCCGCCGAGTGGCCCATGGAGATGACCTGGGCGCGGTGGTCACGGGTCGCCGTCAGGACCAGGTCGGCCATGATGACGTGCTCGTCGAGCAGCTCGCGGCCCGTGAAACCGGAGGCGTCCGCGCCGAAGTCGGCCAGCACGGTCTCCGCGTTGGCCTCCATCGGCGCGCCCTCGTGGCCCCAGGTGCCCGCGCTCTCCACGATCAGCCCGCCGCCCAGCACCCCGAGCCGCTGCGACACGAAATGCCGGGTCAGCCGCTCGGTGATGGGCGAGCGGCAGACGTTGCCGGTGCTGACGTGGAGGATGCGGAAGGTGTCGCGCGGAAACCCGAACGTCGTCGTCTGCTCCGCGGCACGTTCCCCGTTGCCTATGCCACGCCCCGCGTCAGGGGCTGTCAATTCGCCACCT
The DNA here is from genome assembly GCF_001746365.1 of Streptomyces sp. LUP30. Classification (GTDB taxonomy): domain Bacteria; phylum Actinomycetota; class Actinomycetes; order Streptomycetales; family Streptomycetaceae; genus Streptomyces. The sequence goes on along the minus strand of NZ_MJAJ01000018.1, from coordinate 128,556 downwards.
CGAGGTCGGGTACGACCTTCCGCAGCTCGTCCGCGGAGATCGCGCCCGCCCGCAGCAGCAGCGGCACCTCACGGCTGACGTCGACGATCGAGGAGGGCACGTTGCCGGGGGTCGGACCGCCGTCGAGGTAGACGGAGACCGAGTCGCCGAGCATCTCCTGGGCGTAGTCGCAGGTCTCCGGCGAGGGGTGACCCGTGAGATTGGCCGAGGAGACCGCCATCGGGCCGACCTCCGTGAGCAGCTCGATGGCCACCGGGTGCAGCGGCATCCGCACGGCGACGGTGCCGCGGGTGTCGCCCAGGTCCCACTGCAGGGACGGCTGGTGCTTGGCGACGAGCGTCAGCGCGCCCGGCCAGAACGCGTCGACGAGTTCCCAGGCCATCTCGGAGAAGTCCGTGACGAGCCCGTGCAGCGTGTTCGGGGATCCGATGAGGACGGGGGTGGGCATGTTGCGGCCCCGGCCCTTGGCCGCCAGCAGGTCGGCGACGGCCTCCGAGGAGAACGCGTCGGCGCCGATCCCGTACACCGTGTCGGTCGGGAGGACCACGAGCTCGCCACGGCGGACGGCGGACGCGGCCTCGCGCAGACCGGTCACGCGGTCGGTCGCGTCGTTGGTGTCGTATCGCCGTGCCATCTAGCGGGCCTCCTCGTACACGAAGTACCTGTGCGCGTATGGGTGCGCGTCCTGCTGCGGGTCGAAATCATCGGGGACGACGCTCACGGCATCGCCCTGCGGGCGGTGGCGAAGCGCGGCCGGTTGTTGAGGTCGGGGTGGTCGGCGGCGTCGGCCCAGCCCCGCTCCTCGGTGAAGATCCACGGCACCTGGCCGCCCTGGGTGTCGGCGTGCTCGATGACGACGACGCCGCCCGGGCGCAGCAGCCGGTGCGCGGTGCGCTCGATGCCGCGGATCAGGTCGAGGCCGTCCTCGCCGGAGAACAGGGCGAGTTCGGGGTCGTAGTCCCGGGCCTCGGGGGCGACGTACTCCCACTCGGTGAGCGGGATGTACGGCGGGTTGGAGACGACCAGGTCGACCTGGCCGTCGAGGTCGCGGAAGGCGTCCAGGGCGTCTCCCTGCCGCAGGTCGACCCTGGACCCCTCCATGTTCTTGCGCGTCCACCGCAGGGCATCCTCGGACAGCTCCACGGCGTGCACGCGGGAGCGCGGCACCTCCTGGGCGAGGGCGAGGGCGATGGCGCCGCTGCCGGTGCACAGGTCGACGATGCGGGGCTCGACGACGTCCATGGCGCGCACGGCGTCTATGGCCCAGCCGACGACCGACTCGGTCTCGGGACGCGGGACGAAGACCCCGGGGCCCACCTGGAGTTCCAGGTAGCGGAAGAAGGCCCGGCCGGTGATGTGCTGCAACGGCTCGCGCTGCTCGCGCCGGGCGATGACCTCCCAGTAGCGGGCGTCGAAGTCGGAGTCCTGCACGGAGTGGAGCTGACCGCGCTTCACACCGTGCACGAACGCGGCGAGCTCCTCTGCGTCGTTGCGCGGCGAGGGCACGCCGGCGTCGGCCAGCCGCTGGGTGGCCTGAGCTACCTCAGCGAGCAGCAGACTGCGGGGGCTCGGGGGGCGTCCCCCAAATGATTGCTGCACGCGCGTCCTCCGTGTCGTACTCGTCGTGCGTACGTCCTACATCGCCTACGCGGCCGCGAGCTTGGCGGCCGAGTCCGCGTCGACGCACGCCTGGATCACCGCGTCGAGGTCGCCGTCCAGGACCTGGTCCAGGTTGTACGACTTGAAGCCGACCCGGTGGTCCGAGATGCGGTTCTCCGGGAAGTTGTACGTGCGGATCTTCTCGGAGCGGTCGACGGTGCGGACCTGGCTGCGGCGGGCGTCGGCGGCCTCCCGCTCCGCTTCCTCCTGCGCGGCCGCCAGCAGCCTGGAGCGCAGGATACGCATCGCCTGCTCCTTGTTCTGCAGCTGGCTCTTCTCGTTCTGGCAGGAGGCGACGACCCCGGTGGGAAGGTGCGTGATGCGCACGGCGGAGTCGGTGGTGTTGACGGACTGCCCGCCGGGGCCGGAGGACCGGTACACGTCGATGCGCAGGTCGTTGGCGTTGATCTCGACGTCGACCTCCTCGGCCTCGGGCGTCACGAGGACGCCTGCGGCGGAGGTGTGGATGCGCCCCTGGGACTCGGTCGCGGGCACGCGCTGCACCCGGTGCACGCCGCCCTCGTACTTCAGCCGCGCCCACACGCCCTGTCCGGGCTCGGTCGCGCCCTGGCCGCCCTTGGTCTTCACGGCGACCTGTACGTCCTTGTAACCGCCCAGCTCGGACTCGGTGGCGTCGATGATCTCGGTCTTCCAGCCGACGCGCTCGGCGTAGCGCAGGTACATCCGCAGCAGGTCGCCGGCGAACAGGGCCGACTCGTCGCCGCCCGCGCCGGCCTTGATCTCGAGGATGACGTCCTTGTCGTCCGAGGGGTCCCGGGGCACGAGCAGCAGCCGCAGCTTCTCGGTGAGCTCCTCGCGCTGCTTCTCCAGCTCCTTGACCTCGGCCGCGAAGTCGGGGTCGTCGGCGGCGAACTCGCGCGCGGTCTCGACGTCGTCGCCGGTCTGCTTCCAGGAGCGGTACGTGCCGACGATGGGGGTCAGCTCGGCGTAGCGCTTGTTCAGCTTGCGCGCGTTGGCCTGGTCGGAGTGGACCGACGGGTCGGCGAGCTTCTTCTCCAGGTCGGCGTGCTCTCCGAGCAACTCCTCGACGGCCTCGAACATGGTGGGCTCCTGAATGACGAACGTGGGGGAAGGGCGGGCGACCAAAAACGCCGGTCCCGGCGTGCCCCGGACGGGGACACTGCCGTGGACCGGCGAAGAGGGGCTCGCTACTTCTTGGAGCCGGCGGCGGCCTTGCCGAAGCGGGCCTCGAAGCGGGCCACGCGGCCACCGGTGTCGAGGATCTTCTGCTTGCCCGTGTAGAACGGGTGGCACTCGGAGCAGACGTCGGCGCGGATGTTGCCGCCCTCGATCGTGCTGCGGGTGGTGAACGACGCGCCACAGGTGCAGCTGACCTGCGTCTCGACGTACTCGGGGTGAATGTCGCGCTTCAAGGTGTCTCCTAGTTTCGGGAGGGCGCCGGGTCGCTGTCGCGGGATACGACGAGCGTGAACCGGAGCCGACGTACCAGTCTGCCAGGACTGGCCGCATCCCCCAAAACCGGGGGGTGGGGCGATCTATTCCCCGGGCCTGCCGGGGGCCGGCCGGCCCGGTCGTCCCCCCGGCCTCACGACGACGTCAGGGCGACCTCGGTGCGCCGTCACTACAGCGTCAGGACGACGTGACGACCCCGGCCGCCTCGCCCGTCGCGTTGCCCGTCGTGGCCGTCTTCGGGATGGGCCGGTCGTTCTTCAGGGCCGCCCAGACCTGCTTGGCCTTCGCCTCCGAGACGATGACCCGGTTGGGATCGGACGGGTCGTACAGGACCGGCATCGTGACCATGTTCATGTTGGTCGCGCTGATGCCCTTGAGGCCGTTCACGAAGGACATCAGGGAGTTCAGCGAGCCGAGGTGGGAGTCGGTCGTGACGGCCTTGGTGGCGGTGTCGGCGAGGTCGTACAGCTTCGTGCCGCCGGTGAACAGGCCGACGTGCTTGACCTGGTTGACGAGCGCCTTGATGAAGGCCTGCTGGAGCTGGATGCGCCCGAGGTCGGAGCCGTCGCCCACGCCGTGCCGGGTGCGGACCAGACCGAGGGCCTGTTCGCCGTCGAGGGTGTGCGTGCCGGCCTTGAGGTCCAGATGGCTGTCGGGGTCCTTGATGGCCTTCGTCGTGGTGACCGGGACGCCGCCCAGCTCGTCGATGAGCTTCTCGAACCCGGAGAAGTCGACTTCGAGGTAGTGGTCCATCCGGACGCCGCTGATCGACTCGACCGTCTTCACGGCGCAGGCCGCGCCACCCGTCGAGTACGCCGAATTGAACATCACGCCACGCGCGGCGTCGTGCGCTACGCCCTTGGCGTCCGTGCAGGCGGGGCGGTCGATGAGGGTGTCGCGCGGAACGGAGACCACGCTCGCCTTCTTGTGGCCCTTGTACACGTGAATGATCATCGCCGTGTCGGAGCGGGCGCTGCCGTCGTCGGCGCCGCCGCCCAGCTTCTTGTTGGCGCCGGAGCGGGTGTCCGAGCCGAGGACGAGGATGTTCTCGGAGCCGTTGTCGGCCTTGCTGGGCCTGTTCGTGCCCAGCGCCTGGTCGATGTCGACGCTCTTGATGTTGCCGTTGAGCTTGAAGTACAGGTAGCCCACTCCGGTGCCGCCCAGCACCACGATGCCCGCGGCGGTCCATGCGGCGATCAACAGCCCCTTGCGCCTGCCCCGCTGCCTGCGGTGGCGCGGGCCCTTGCTGCCGTCGGCCCCGCTCGTTGTGCCGGACTCACCCGGTATGCCGGGCTCCGGCGTGCTCTCGGCGGACACTTCGCTCCTTTTGTCGCGCGACCTCACTATCGTCACTCCGCCAGGACAGACGGGGAAACTCGGGACAGGGTTGCACAACGCTCCGTGCCCGGTCCGCAGCGGACCGGGCACGGAGCGTGACGCGGGCGAGCGGGCGCACCTCGCTCACCTGCGTTTTCGGCGGGACTCAGCCAAAGAGGTCGTACTGCTGGTAACCCGTCCCGAGTGAGACCCTTGTGGCAAAGATCGCACTCGTGGCGCTACCGGTGCCCTTGAGCAGGTACAGGGTGCCGCCGGGGGTGCGGACCACCAGGTCGGCCTTGCCGTCGCTGTTCAGGTCGCCCACCGCGTCGAAGGCGTTGTACGTCGTGTTGGTCCAGGTCGCGACCTTGACAGCGGGCTGGAGAACGGCCGTGCTGAGCACGCCGCGGCCCCGGTACAGGTACACGGCGCCCGTGCTCTTGTTGCGCGCGATCAGGTCCGTCAGGCCGTCGCCGCTGAAGTCGCCGTGGCCGCGCACCACGTTGAAGTTGTTCCAGCCCGCACCGATCTTGAGCGGGCTGCCGAAGCTTCCGTTGCCCTTGCCCGGGTACAGCCACAGCGCGCCCGCGGAGTCCACCGCCAGCATGTCGGGCAGGTAGTCGCCCGTCATGTCGCCGGGGGCGACGATGCTCTGACGGGTCTTCCAGTTGTCGCCGATGAGCTTGGTCGCCCAGGAGTCGGTGGAGGGCACGTAGTGCTGCCAGAAGACGTCACCGTCCGACGCCCGGCGCACCAGCAGGTCCTGGTAGCCGTCCCGGTCCAGGTCGGTCTGCAGGACGACGTTGTAGGCGCTGAAGGAGCCCCAGGACTGGCGCGCGGCGAGCGTGGCGCCCTTGGAGTCGAGCTCGTAGCCGGTCTTGGTGGAGGCGTTGCGCACCCACAGGTCGGCGAGGTGGTCACCGTTGAGGTTGGTGTCCTCGACGCGCGGATAGGCGGCGCCGACGTACGTGGAGACCTTGGTGAAGACGCTGTACGCGCCGCTCTGGACGCAGTCCTTCACGCCCCAGGAGACGACGCCCACGATCCGGTCCTCGCCGGCCGCGTTCCTGACGATCAGCGGACCGCCGGAGTCGCCGTTGCAGGCGGAGGTGGTGCCCGCGTCGCTGCCGCTGGCGGGGTCGCCCGCGCACACGTTGTGGCCCTTGACGAAGTCGACCCCGTAGAAGTTCGCACAGGCGGTGTCCGACTGGATCGGCAGCGTGGCCGTCTTCAGCACGTCGGAGATGTCCTGCGTGGTGGAGCTGGTGCGGCCCCACCCGAAGAGCTTGGCCTGGGTGCCGGCGGCGTACGACGCGGTGTCGGCGGCCGTCGTCATACGGATCGGCGTGGCCTTGACCGGGTTCGGCAGGGTCAGGACGGCGATGTCGTTGTCGATCGTCGACGGGCTGTACGACGGGTGGTTCCACTGCCGCCAGACGCCGCTGACGGTGCCGCCGTGCAGGTCGGTGATGTTGCCGCTGCTGTCGGTGGCCGGCAGCTGCGAGGTGCCGGTGATGACGGTGCCGTGCGAGTACCAGCTGTAGTTCTTGCCGGTCTCGTCCTTGAGGCAGTGCGCGGCCGTCAGGATCTTCGTCGGCGACACGACCGTGCCGCCGCAGAAGAAGCCGATGTCGTCGCTGGTGGTCGCGGTGCCGCGGTCGTCGCCGTACCAGAGCTGCGCCATCCACGGGGCCGTGGTGATGGTCGTCGTGGTGCCGCCGATGATCTTCGGGTCGACGGTGGCGGTGCCGGTGCCGGTGTGTGCGCCGAGCGACGTCTTGCCCGTCGCGCCCGGCGTGTCGTCACCGGCCACGGCGATGGCGAGGCGCTTGGTGAGCTGCTCGGCCGACGGCGCGCTGTACGAGGGCCTCGGAGGCGCCGTAGCGGCCGAGGCGGACGAGGTCAGCAGCGCACCGGCGACGGAAGCGGCCAGCCCTGCCGCGACGACGGGCAGCGCTATGCGCAGCTTGCGTCTGTGCCGACCGCTCCCGGACGTGGATGTACCCACTCGGTCCCCCCCTAGGGATCAGGAATCAGATTCGGTACGGGCTCGAACAGCCCATCGAAGAGCGTGATCGTAACAACGACCACTGACACGACAAGGGCCGCCCCCTGGGAGGGCGGCCCTTGTCGCGGTGTGCGGCGAGACGGACGTCAGTCGTTGTTGCCCGGCGACGGCGTCGTCTTCTGGATCTGGAGCAGGAACTCGCCGTTCGACTTCGTCTGCTTCATCTTGTCGAGCAGCAGCTCGATCGCCTGCTGCTGGTCGAGCGCGTGCAGCACCCGGCGCAGCTTCCAGACGACGGCCAGCTCGTCGTTGCCGAGCAGGATCTCTTCCTTACGGGTGCCGGACGCGTCCACGTCCACCGCCGGGAAGATGCGCTTGTCGGCGAGCTTGCGGTCGAGCTTGAGCTCCATGTTGCCGGTGCCCTTGAACTCCTCGAAGATCACCTCGTCCATGCGGGACCCGGTGTCCACCAGCGCGGTGGCGAGGATGGTCAGCGAGCCGCCGTCCTCGATGTTGCGGGCCGCACCGAAGAAGCGCTTCGGCGGGTACAGGGCGGTCGAGTCGACACCACCGGACAGGATGCGGCCGGAGGCGGGCGCGGCGAGGTTGTACGCACGGCCCAGACGCGTGATCGAGTCGAGCAGCACGACGACGTCGTGGCCCAGCTCCACCAGACGCTTGGCACGCTCGATGGCGAGCTCGGCGACCGTGGTGTGGTCCTCGGCGGGGCGGTCGAAGGTCGAGGAGATGACCTCGCCCTTGACCGACCGCTGCATGTCGGTGACCTCTTCCGGACGCTCGTCGACCAGGACGACCATCAGGTGGCACTCGGGGTTGTTGTGCGTGATCGCGTTGGCGATCGCCTGCATGATCATGGTCTTGCCGGTCTTCGGCGGAGCCACGATCAGACCACGCTGGCCCTTGCCGATCGGCGACACGAGGTCGATGATCCGCGTCGTCAGCACGCCCGGGTCCGTCTCCAGACGGAGGCGGTCCTGCGGGTACAGCGGCGTCAGCTTGTTGAACTCCGGTCGCCCGCGCCCGGAATCGGGCGCCATGCCGTTGGTGGAGTCCAGCCGGACCAGCGCGTTGAACTTCTCGCGGCGCTCGCCGTCCTTGGGCTGACGGACCGCGCCCGTGACGTGGTCGCCCTTGCGCAGGCCGTTCTTGCGGACCTGGGCGAGGGAGACGTAGACGTCGTTCGGACCCGGCAGGTAGCCCGACGTCCGGATGAAGGCGTAGTTGTCGAGGATGTCCAGGATGCCCGCGACGGGGATCAGGACGTCGTCGTCGGCGAGCTGCGGCTCCGCGGCGCCGATCTCGTCGCGCCCACGGCGGCCACGGCGGTCGCGGTAACGGCCGCGACGACCACGCCGGCCGCCCTCGAAGTCGTCGTCGTCCTGCGGGCCGTTGTCACGCTGCTGGCGGTCCTGACGGCCGCCGCTCTGCTGCTGGCCCTGCTGCTGACCGCCACGCTGCTGCTGGCCGCCCTGCTGCTCGTCGCCCTTGCGACGGTCACCACGGTCACCGCGGTCGCCGCGGTCACCACGGTCGTTGCGGTCACCGCGCTCGCGGCCGCGCTCACGGCGGTCGCGACGACGGCCCTCGGCGCCGTCGGCGTCACCGCGGGAGTCGCCCTGCGGCTGGCCCTGGGCCTCGGTCTGCGCCGGGGCGGCCGCCTCGGTCTTCGCGGCGGTCTTCGCCTCGGCGACGACCGTCTCCGGGCTGCCCGCGTCGGCGGTGGCGCGGCGACGACGGCGCTCGGCGGGGGCTTCGCCACCGGCCGGCTGGCCGGGAATCTCGATCTGCTGCTGGGCCACGGCCTTCTCGGCGGCCTCGGCCGGGGCGGCGTCCGCCTTCTTCTCGGCGGCCTCACCCGTGCGCGCCTTGGAGGTCGCGCGGCGCTTGGGCTTGGTCTCGGCGGCCTCGGCCGCGGGAGTCGCCTTCGCGGGGGCGGCTCCGCCTCCCCCGCCCTGCGCCTCCTTGATGACCTCGATCAGCTGGCTCTTGCGCATCCGCGCCGTGCCCCTGATGCCGAGTCCGGATGCGACCTGCTGCAGCTCGGCCAGCACCATGCCGTCGAGGCCGGTACCGCGGCGCCGCCGCGAGCCCGCACCGGTGGCAGGCGCGGAGGCGTCCGTGGCGGGCGCGGCAGCGGTCTCCTCGACACGTGCGCCCATCAGATCGGTGGTGTCGCTCACGAAGGGTCCTTCCCTGGAGCGGACGTCGGCCTGTCTGGCTCGGCGACCGTTTGTGCTGTCCGACTTCGGTCCTTGCTGTGGCCGAGCCGGGGCGGTTGTCCGCCGAAGCGGCGGAAGAGATTTCTGGTGATGGCGCTTCCTGAGCGAACCGTGACACCCAGTGTCACGTCGCGAGGTCGCACCGATTCCGGAGCGTGCCCCGAGGACCGCTCAGCGTCGCTGCACGGCGTACTGCCCAGGTACGACGTACGGAACGCAGTGCGGCTTGGGAGGCTCCCGGAAGAATGTCTGTCCCGAAGGGGGACACGAAGCACCTCGCCATGGTGGGGTCGGGTGCAGACTTGAGATTAACACTACCGGATCCAACAAACATTCCCCCTCTCGAAATCCGGCAACCGCGCATTTCTAGATGTCGCCGGAGGGCGCCAGGGGCAGCACGCTCGCCCCTCGCAGATCCAGGGCCAGGCGGTTCGCGGCCCATTCCGCACCGGCCGAAGCCTCGATCTTGTCGGCCGTTCCCGCGTCGGCCAGCGCCATCACGGTGGGCCCCGCGCCGGAGATCACCGCGGGGATCCCGTCCGCGCGCAACCGCTCCACCAGTGCGGCGCTGTCCGGCATGGCCGGCGCGCGGTACTCCTGGTGCAGACGGTCCTCGGTGGCCGGCAGCAGCAGTTCGGGACGTCGTGTGAGGGCCTCGACGAGCAGGCCGGCGCGGCCCGCGTTGGCGGCCGCGTCGACGTGCGGCACGGAGCGCGGGAGCAATCCGCGCGCGGTCTCGGTCAGCACCGGCTTTCCGGGCACGAAAACCACCGGAACGATGGAACCGGCGGGCTCCATCCTGATCGCGCGCGCGGCGCCCGCCTCCATCCAGGACAGGGTGAACCCGCCGAGCAGACAGGCCGCCACGTTGTCCGGGTGCCCCTCGATCTCGGTCGCGAGTTCCAGCAGCGCCGCTTCGTCGAGCCTGCTCTCACCGCCTATGGTCACCGCGCGCGCGGCGACGATTCCCGCGCAGATCGCGGCCGACGAGGAACCGAGACCCCGGCCGTGCGGAATGCGGTTGGCGCAGACGATCTCCAGGCCGCGCGGCTGGCCGCCCAGGACGTCGAAGGCCGTGCGCAGGGACCGGACGAGAAGGTGCTTCTCGTCCCTCGGCAGCGTCTCGCTGCCCTCCCCCGCGATGTCGATGTGCAGCCCTGAGTCGGCCACCCGGACGACCACGTCGTCGAAGAGTCCCAGCGCGAGGCCGAAGGCGTCGAAGCCCGGGCCGAGGTTGGCGCTGGTGGCGGGGACACGCACCCGGACGGGGGCGGCGCGAAAGGCGGGACCGGCCATCTTGCGATGACTCTCCTTGAGCTGCGGGGCTGTCGAATGAGATGCGATGCGTAGATGAGGACCCGGGACCGCGACGGCGACGGCGACGCGTCACTGCGGCAGATGCGGTGGGCGGGTTGGGTACAGCCTATCGAAGGAAGGTTCTGCCGCGACATAGGGCGCACAGGAGGCGCACGATGCGTGTCGTAAGCCCCCCGTGCACCCCTGGTGGGGAACTCCCCGGTGGGTCGCTCACAGGTCGCGCACGCCGCGCGGACCGGGCGGACCGGAAGGACCGCGCGGACCGGAAGGACCGCGCGGATCGCGCGAGGACCCGGGGTCGTCCGGGGCGCCGGGGCAGGGGGCCGGAGATGCCCAGGGCCACCTGGCGGTCGGCCGGCAGGCGACCGGAGAGGCCTTGAGCCACCTGCGTCGGCATCTGCTTCGACGTCGACCTCGACGTCGACATCTGCGCCGGCGTCGGCGTCACCGGGCGGCATTCGGCATCGCCCGATGCCGCCCACCGTCCGTCCGCCCGACGCCCGTTCCCCGTCCGACCCTCGTCCGTCCGGCGCGCGTCCGTCCGACCCTCGTCCGTCCGGTCTCGCTTACGCGAGTCCGAGGCGCTCGGCGGCCGTCGCCGCGTCGACCGGGACGGTGACCGGCTGCGGCGCACCCGCGACGGCCCAGTCGGGGTCCTTCAGGCCGTTGCCGGTGACGGTGCAGACGATCCGCTGCCCCGGGTCGACCTTGCCCTGCTCGGCCGCCTTCAGCAGACCAGCCACCGACGCGGCCGACGCGGGCTCCACGAAGACGCCCTCCTTCGCGGCCAACAGCCGGTAGGCGCGCAGGATCTCACGGTCCGTCACCTCGTCGATGAAGCCGCCGGACTCCTCCTGCGCGGCCAGCGCGAACTTCCAGGAGGCCGGGTTGCCGATGCGGATCGCGGTGGCGATCGTCGACGGGTCCTTCACCACCTCGCCGCGCACGATCGGGGCGCTGCCGGACGCCTGGAAGCCCCACATCCGGGGCGTGCGCGCGGCGACCTTGTCGGCGGCGTACTCCTGGTACCCCTTCCAGTACGCGGTGATGTTGCCCGCGTTGCCGACCGGCAGGACGTGGATGTCGGGGGCGTCGCCCAGCATGTCCACGATCTCGAAGGCAGCCGTCTTCTGGCCCTCGATGCGCACCGGGTTCACCGAATTGACCAGCGCCACCGGGTAGTTGTCGCTCAGCGAACGCGCCAGTGTGAGGCAGTCGTCGAAGTTGCCCTCGACCTGGAGGATCTTCGCGCCGTGGATGAGCGCCTGCCCCATCTTGCCGAGCGCGATCTTGCCCTGCGGGACGAGGACGGCCGAGACCATGCCCGCACGCACGGCGTACGCGGCGGCGGAGGCGGAGGTGTTGCCGGTGGAGGCGCAGATGACGGCCTGCGCGCCTTCCTCCTTGGCCCGTGTGATGGCCATGGTCATGCCCCGGTCCTTGAAGGAGCCGGTGGGGTTCGCGCCCTCCACCTTGAGGTGGACCTCGCAGCCCGTGCGCTCGGAGAGCACCTGCGCGGGCACGAGAGGCGTGCCGCCCTCACGGAGCGTCACTACGGGCGTGCTGTCGGAAACCGGCAGCCGGTCCCGGTACTCCTCGATGATTCCGCGCCACTGGTGGGTCATTGCTGGTTACTCTCCTTCAACCCGCATGATGCTGGCGACACCCCGCACGGTGTCGAGCTTGCGCAGCGCCTCGACGGTCCCGGTGAGGGAGGCGTCGGACGCGCGATGGGTGACGACGACGAGGGAGGCCTCGCCGCTTCCGTCCAGTCGGCCCTGCTGCCGCACGGTGTCGATGGAGACTCCGTGCTCGGCGAAGACGGTGGCGACCTGGGCGAGAACGCCAGGCTTGTCCGCGACGTCGAGACTGATGTGGTACCGGGTGACGACATCGCCCATGGGCGACACCGGCAGCGCGGCGTAGGCCGACTCGCCGGGCCCCGTCGCCCCGCTGAGCCGGTTGCGGCAGACGGCGACCAGGTCGCCGAGCACGGCGGAGGCGGTGGGAGCACCGCCGGCGCCGGGACCGTAGAACATGAGCTGCCCGGCCGCGTCCGACTCGACGAACACGGCGTTGTAGGCGCCGCGCACGGAGGCGAGCGGGTGACTCAGCGGAATCATGGCGGGGTGCACCCGCGCGGTGACCGACGCCCCGTCGGCGGCACGCTCGCAGATGGCGAGCAGCTTGATGGTGCAGCCCATCTCCCGGGCGGAGGCGAAGTCGGCCGACGTCACCTCGGTCATGCCCTCGCGGTAGACGTCGTCGAGGCGCACGCGCGTGTGGAAGGCGATCCCGGCGAGGATGGCGGCCTTGGCGGCGGCGTCGAACGCCTCGACGTCGGCCGTCGGGTCGGCCTCCGCGTAGCCCAGGGCGGTGGCCTCGTCGAGAGCCTCCTGGTATCCGGCGCCCGTGGAGTCCATCTTGTCGAGGATGAAGTTGGTGGTGCCGTTGACGATGCCCAGCACCCGGTTCACCTTGTCCCCGGCGAGGGACTCACGCAGCGGTCGGATGAGCGGAATGGCGCCGGCGACGGCGGCCTCGTAGTAGAGGTCCTCGCCGTGCTCCTCGGCGGCGGCGTGCAGCGCGGCGCCGTCCTGCGCGAGGAGCGCCTTGTTCGCCGAGACGACGGACGCGCCGTACTCGAAGGCGGTGGTGATGAGCGTGCGAGCGGGCTCGATGCCGCCGATGACCTCGACGACGACGTCGATGTCCCCGCGTTTGACCAGGGCGGTGGCGTCGGTGGTGACGAGGGCGGGGTCGATGCCCTCCCGGACCCTGGACGGCCGCCGCACCGCCACTCCGGCGAGCTCCACGGGGGCCCCGATCCTGGCGGCGAGGTCGTCGGCGTGCGTCGTCATGATGCGCGCCACCTCTGAGCCGACCACTCCACAGCCCAGCAGCGCCACCTTCAGCGGACGCGTACGCATCATCCGACCTCGTTTCCTCATACCGTCTACGGACGTTTCCGGTTGCCCCAGTCTCACTCACCGGACCGGACTTTCTGCCCCTGGTCCGGATCGTGAGACATCTATTTCATTTCCGGGGGACGGCAGACAGGAGATCTTCCACCCGTCCCCCCACGGCCCTCCCCCACCCCTCCGAGCGACCTTGTCAGCGAGCGCGTCAGCGACCGTTCCGGGGATTGCTCCGAGGTTGTCCTGAGCATTGTTCCGGGGATTCGTTCCGGCGGCGGTCCCACCGGCCTTTCCGCCACCCTCCCACCGGCCGCTGCCGACGTCGCGCTCAGCCGACGTCGCGCTCAGCCGACGTCGCGCTCAGCCGACGTCGAGCCGCAGCAGATCCTCCTCCGTCTCGCGCCGCACGACGACCCGCGACTCACCCTCGTGCACGACGACGACCGGCGGCCGCAGCACGTGGTTGTAGTTGCTGGCCATGGACCGGCAGTACGCGCCGGTGGCGGGGACGGCGACGAGGTCGCCCGGCGCCAGGTCGGCGGGCAGGAAAGCGTCCTTGACCACGATGTCCCCGCTCTCGCAGTGCTTGCCCACGACACGCGCCGGCATCGGCGCGGCGTCGGAGACGCGGGAGACGAGCGCGACGCTGTACTCGGCGTCGTACAGCGCGGTACGGATGTTGTCCGACATGCCGCCGTCGACGGAGACGTACGTCCGCAGCCCGTCGAGCGGCTTGACGGTGCCCACCTCGTAGAGGGTGAAGGCGGTCGGCCCCACGATGGCGCGCCCCGGCTCCACCGAGATACGCGGCGTGCGCAACCGGGCCGCCTCGCACTCCCGGGTGACGATCTCCGTCAGCGCCTTGGCGATCTCGTGCGGCTCGCGCGGATCGTCGTCGCTGGTGTAGGCGATCCCCAGCCCGCCGCCGAGGTCGATCTCCGGCAGCTCGACCCCGTGCTCGTCGCGGATGTCCTTGAGCAGCCCGACGACCCGGTGGGCGGCGACCTCGAAGCCGGACATGTCGAAGATCTGCGACCCGATGTGCGAGTGGATCCCGATCAGCTCCAGCCCGTCGAGCTGGAGCGCCCGCCGCACGGCCTCGGCGGCCTGTCCGCCGGCGAGCGGAATCCCGAACTTCTGGTCCTCGTGGGCGGTGGCGATGAACTCGTGCGTGTGCGCCTCGACGCCGACGGTGACCCGGATCTGCACCCGCTGTCGCTTGCCCCGCGACTGCGCGATGTGCGCGACCCGCACGATCTCCTGGAACGAGTCGAGCACGATCCGCCCGACACCGGCGTCGACGGCCCGCTCGATCTCGTCCGTCGACTTGTTGTTGCCGTGGAAGGCGATCCGGTCGGCGGGCATTCCGGCGGACAGAGCGGTGGCGAGCTCGCCGCCGGAGCAGACGTCGAGGTTCAGCCCTTCTTCGTGCAGCCACCGGACGACGGCCCGGGACAGGAAGGCCTTGCCCGCGTAGAAGACGTCGGCGTCGGCCCCGAACGCGGTGCGCCAGGCCCGGGCCCGGTCGCGGAAGTCGGCCTCGTCGAGGATGTAGGCGGGCGTGCCGTGCTGTTCGGCGAGGGTGACGACGTCGACGCCGCCGACGGTCACGACACCGTCGTCGTCACGGACGACGGTCCGCGCCCACACCTTGGGATCGAGGGCGTTGAGGTCGGCGGGCGGAGCGGAGTAGTGGCCCTCGGGAAGGACGTCGGCGTGACGGGGCCCGGCGGGGTGGGCGGAACGGCTCATCTGGGCGTGCTCTTTCAGAGGTGGTCGGGTGCGTCGATGCCGAGCAGGGACAGGCCGCCGGCCAGCACCGCCCCGGCCGCTTCGGCGAGCGCGAGCCGGGCACGATGGGCGGCCGAGGGTTTCTCCTCACCCCGCGGGAGAACGACGGGAAGCAGGACGAACGTGGCGTCGGCCACCCCGACCAGATGCCTGGCCAGCCGGGACGGCGCGGAGGAATCGGGAACCACCAGCGGGGCCGACGACGGCTTGGACGGCCGACTCGCCGGGGCGACGGCCGTGGCGAGTACGCGGGGATAGTCCGCGAGAAGGCCGACGAGGTCGGCGGCGTCCATCGGGCCGGGCTCGGCGGTGAAGCCCAGGTCGGCGGCGTTCCGGCTCACGGCCCGGGTGCGGGCGTGGGCATAGCGGACGCGGAAGAGGGGATTGCCCTCGCGCTGGACGAGATGATCTGCGGTGATGCGGGGCCGGTCGTGCGGGGCGGGATGCAGCAGCGCCCAGCGAGCGGCGTCGAGCCCGAGCGGAGCGGGATCCTCCGGAGCGGGAACGGGCCGCAGGACCACACCGCCGCGGCCGAGGTCATGACTGACGTCATGGCTGCCGTCATGGCTGACGTCGACACGGCCGCCCTGCGACCCGATGATCCGCGCGAGCACGTCGGCGAGCACCTCGGCCCGCACCTCGTACGGCACCCGGACCTCGAAGACCTCTCCGGCGAGGTCGTCGGCATGCCCGTACCGCGGGCCGTCGAGCCTGATCCGCCGGACGAGATCGGAGACGGCCGAACCGTCGAGACTGATGTTGAGGAACCCGGGCCCGGTGATCTCGACCCCACAGACGCCCTCGGCGCCCATCAGATACGGCCGGAGAACCTCGGCCACCCGAAGCGGCGCCTGCCCGGCCGGCCGCGCGAGCTGCAGGGCGATGTTGGTGGCGTAGTCCCCACGCCCCCCGGGCCCCGGCGGCGTGACCACGGCCCGAGCCGGAACGGCCACGCTGAGCTCCCCCTCGTCGACAGCACGACGCACCGCGCGCAGCACGGTGCGGGAGAGCTCGACGGGAGTCACGGGCCAAGCGTATGGGAGGAGGGGGGTGGCTGGGCGAGCCGATTCGGCAGGGTCCCGAGATGTGGACGCCGAGAAGGCCGGGAAACGGGACGCCGGAAAGGGGACGCCGGGACAGGGCACACGGACCAGGGCTACGGCGACGGAGAAGGCGGCGCGATCGTGACGCCTGGACCGTGCACGGTGGACGGTGGATGGCGAACGGAAGGGCCGGCGAGGGGGACCGAAAGCGGCCGGTTCGAGAGGGGACACGGACTCGAAGACAGTGCCTTACTCCCCGCCCGCGACTCCCGCACTCGGCCCGCTGCCTTTGCCGGCCCCGATCGCGGCCCCCGTGCCGAGCCCCACCCCCAGCCCCGACCGCACCCCGCCCCCGTCCTCCTCACCGTCCCCGACGCCCTCGTCTCCACCCCGCTCCCGCTCCCGCTCCCGCTCCACCAACGTCCGTACGACGGAGACGAGTTCGGCGGGATCGAAGGGCTTGGCGAGAAACGCGTCGACGCCGACCTCGAGGCCGGACTCGACCTCGTACTGCGTACAGGCGCTGATGATGACGAGGGGGAGGTCACGCGTCCGCGGATCGGCACGCAACCGAGCGGCGGCGCCCAACCCGTCCAAGCGGGGCATGACGACATCGAGGGTCACAAGATCGGGCCGCACCTGATGAACGACATCCAGACACTCGGCACCGTCGGACGCGGTCACGACCTCGAGGCCCTCCAGCTCGAGATTGACCCTGATCAGCTGCCGGATGACCTTGTTGTCGTCCACCACAAGCACCCGGCCCGACGCGCCTGACACAACTCGAGAGTAGGTCGGGACCGGCCACCGCGTCCGGGTTTTCCCCACTTCCACCCCGTGCGAGCGACCCGGCCCCCCGCAACCCCCGGAAACCCGTTCCTGATCACCCCGAGCGAGCTGGTAGTGTTCTACCCGTCGCCGCGAGCAACACCTCACGACCGACACGCCCCCGTAGCTCAGGGGATAGAGCAACGGCCTCCGGAGCCGTGTGCGCAGGTTCGAATCCTGCCGGGGGCACCTTGCAGAAGGTGCCCAAAGACCCCGTCACCAGCGGAAACGCTGAGGCCGGGGTCTTCGCGTATGTGCAGCCGGATGCAGCCCGAAGCGGTCGTATGTCGAGGTCTGTGGACGAGGCGTGGACGGGATCTTGGAGCATCGCCGCAGGTCGCCGACTGCTTCCGACGACAGGGCGACTGGCACGCCCCCAGCCGTGAAGTCTGCGGCGCCCGACTGCTTAGATCGCTGGCATGACGGACTGGTCGCAGCTCCACCACGCCTACGGCACGGCAGAAGACATTCCCGGTCTGCTCGACGCGGTGAGCCAAGCCCCGAACGATTCAGGCTGGACCGAGCTCTGGTCCCGACTGTGCCATCAGGGCACCGTCTACTCGGCAAGCCACGCGGCCTTGCCGACCCTACGAGACCTGGCGCGCCAGTGGTCGCCCGCGGACAGGCAGCAACCGCTCTTGCTGGCCGGCACCATCGCGGCCAGTACTGACCAGCCATACGGCGAGCAAGATCCCCACGTGGCCTATGCCTCGGAGATGTCCGACCTGCTGCAACTGACTGAGGAAGCTCTTCGGGATCCGAGCCTCAGCGATGACCCCGTAACTTACGTCTACTTGCTCGCCGCACTCCTCGGCTTCGAAGATGTCGAGGTTTGGGGCGAACAACTCGACGGCCTGAACGATGACGAGTACGAAGTGCCCTGCCCCGCGTGCAGCGCCGAGAACTTCATAGCCTTCGGTGAGTACGGCTTCTTCTCGACCACACACAGCATGTACATGAACGAGACCGCGGCAAAGAAGATCCCTCTTCAGCCTGCAGACTCCTCAGCGCTGGAGGGGCTTGCCCAAAGACTGCACAGTCGCGCGCTCGCCGACAACCAGGCCGATGTCGCGGGCAAGTTGACTTATCTTTTCGGTAAGGCGCAATGCGCCGAGTGCGACGCTGTCTTCAGCGTCGCGGATGCCGTTGCAACCCGCTGGGACGGGTGAACCGCTTCCGGCAGGGACGACTGACCCCTCGCTGAGATGGGCTGCCTCAGGCCTGGCTCCAAGCCTGTCGATGGCGAGCGACGCCGTACACCTGCTCGACCTGTTCAGCTGTCAGCACCCCCGAGAGCGGCGCCAGTGCCGCCACCTGACGCTCCTGGTATACGCGCACGCTGAGCTGTGTGGCGACCACCTTCAGATCGGTCACACCGACGAAGACGAGCACGGGCTCCACCGGTACGGGAAAGCCGCAATAGTGCTCAAGCACTCGAGCTACCCGCTTGGCTTCCGCCCGGCTCTTGCGTGCGTACGGGGCCGGCTTTCCGTGATTGACCTTCACGGAATCGTCGCCGACCCACACAGCCTTTTTGTGGTGGTGCTTGGTGTTGATGCTGAACACGCCGCCGGGCCCGACCAGCAAGTGATCGACGTCCACCTTGTCGGCCAGGGGGATGGAATGCAGGACCCGCCAGCCGTAACGTGCCAAGCGGTTCAGCTCGGCTCCCACTCTCCTCTCTCCCGCCAGCCCCTTGCGCCAGGAATCCCACTCTGTGCGGCGACGCAAGAGCTGTGAGACGAGCTGCTCAATCAGACCCACGCCGGATTTGTCGAGCAGGTCCCGGAGGGACTCCCCTGGACGGTTGGTGGACAGGTCGTCGGCCGACGTCAAAGGCGGCAGCATGGGCCGCGCTTGAGCCTCAGGTGCTCTCTGTTGCATGACCGACTCGGAGTTACTCCGTAAGTGATGTGTCAGCACGGCGATCACGTTGTCGCCATGCTCGGCGACCAGGACCGTGATGTCCCCCGTCCTGAGGTCCGCCCAGCCGACCGCGGTGCCATCTGGCAGGTTCGCGTACAGGCGATCCTGTCCGTACCGCTTCCAGCGCGTCACCCTCAGCTCCACGAGCCCCCCTCGTCCGCTCTCGGCTCGAAGCATCGCAGGAGGGCGCTCAAAACGAGAGAGGCCCCGGACAAGGTGCCCGGGGGCCTCGGTGGGGTGCAGGGTGTCTTACTCGTACTCGCGCAGAAGGTCCTCGATACGCCGGTTGGCGACGTCCTGCCGTCCGTCGAGGCACTTCGCGTAGCGGGTCAGCAACACCTCGACGCTGTTGCCGGCGCGCTCGGCGACCTCGGTCGGGTCGACACCGGCATTGAGCCAGGTCGACAGCGCCGAGTGTCGAAGGTCGTATGGCCGACTCGCGAGCGGCGAGGAGGCGGCGGCCGGCGGGAGCGCGAGGAGCCGGGCCTCCTGCCACACGCGGTAGTAGGTCGAGGATGGGACGACCGAACCTTTCTCGCTGAAGAACAGGCGCCCGTCGTCCGCTGTGCCAAAGGTGGCCAGGTGCTCACGGAACACAGCGACGAGGTGAGGCGGAATGGGTACCCGGCGGACGTCCTCGGTCGGCCGGTTCTTCAGCCCGCGGTCGTCGTGGGTCTCCCCAGAGTCGGTCCACTGCTTGCCGACCGACGGGCGGGTTCGGTGGAGCAGCGCCGAGCCCCAGCCCTGTTCCGGGAGGATCAGATCCGTCTCGGCGAGGCCGACCGCTTCAGCCGGCCGGAGACCACCGAAGTACATCGCGGCGAACAGACCCACGAGACGACGGCCGCGGGCACGCCGGTATCCGCCCACATAGGAGACGGCCGCCAGGAGGTTGCGAGCCTGCTCCGGGTTGGCGACGACGCGCGGGTCAACCTGGTTGGACACTTTCGGTTTCTGCCAGCGAACCGCCGTGATGGGGTTCTCGCGCAGCTCCCCCAGGTCGACCGCGTAGTTCGCGGCATTGACGAGCGTCCGACGCTTGCGCCGCACGGTTTCTGCCGCTGCCGCCGTGCCGTCGAGCTTGAGCTTCAGCGAGTCGAGGACCGCGCGGGCCGTGGCGGGTTCAGCAAGATCGGCGAGCGGCCGAGAGGCCTTGGACACCCAGTGGAGAACGTTGCGTACGTCGTCCGGGACTTCCCGATCGTCGGGCCCCGGCAAGACGAAGGCCCAGTTGCGCAGCGCTTTGCGGATCACCTCATCGGACGGCCGTCCGGCACGCTCGTCGAGGAGCTCCAGCGTCACGCTGGTGAGGGATTCATTGATGCCGTCCCTCGTATTGGGGGCGGCATGGGGCCATTTCATGGCGAGGTATCTGAGGGCGAAGGCGTACCAGGACACGGCCGACTTCTTCTCTTCCATCGAGGCCGGGAGCCCCGACTCGGTGTCGAACTCTTCACCGTCGCGCATCGCTCGCATGAGCTTCGTGCGGAAGTGGTCGGCGAGCGCCTTTGTGCGAAATGACTCCGAGAGCACGTTGCCGGCAACGGACCAGCGGACACCGTACGAGGGCGTCTTCGTGTCCCGCTTGCGAACCGCCCAGACCTTCACATCAAGGGACTTCACGCCGCCGCCTCCAGCTGTCGCAGCCACGTGGTGAAGTCGCTCCGCCATACCCGGAGCTCTCCGTTGGGCAGCTTGAACGCGGCCGGCCCGTATCCCAGCTCCCGCCAGCGGTAGAAGGTTCGGCGAGAGACACCGCCCAGCTCATCCAGGACTTGGCGAACAGTCATCAGCTCGTCGTGACGGGAGTCCACGTCGGTTCTCCTTCCGTTCCGAGTGCGGGTTCGAGGGACGAAGCGAGCCAGGCTTCGGCACGGCTCAGGCCAGTACCGGCGAAGCCCCAGTGCGAGAGGACGAGAGTCGTTTCCGCCGGCTCTGTCTCGACCACCGCGGTGACCTGTGCGCGTCGCCAGTCGGCGCGGGCGGCGCGGAGTGCGCCGAGGGTGGTGGAGTAGCGGCGGGATTTGGTGGAGAAGTGGCCGCGGAAGCCGAGCATGTGCGCCCAGGCGCGTAAGCGGAGCTCGGCGAGCTCAGGGCGTGCGCCGAGGGTCCAGGCGACGCGGATCATGCGTCGGGCGTGTTCGGTTATGCGTGCCTGGGCGAGCTCGGCGAGGAACTTCAGCGGGCGGTCGAGGGTGCCGGTCGCCGTCTCGGCGCCCTTGGTCGCGTACTTCGCGATGTACGAGGCGACAGCGCGTTCGGTGAGGTCCTGGCCGTCGTCGAAGTCGGCGGATCGGATCGTGCGGACGTCGAGTTGGCGGCCGAAAGCGAAGGTGTGCGCGCGTCCGTCGACGGTCGGGCCGTCCACGCGGGCGGCGGTGGCCGCGGCCTGGATGGCGTCCGTCAGGAGCTCCGCCGTCGCCCAAGCGGGCGGTGCCGTGTCGCCGCCTTCCGGGCCGTCGATGCGGATGACCGCGTGGAAGTGCACGGCACCGCGCTTCTGATACTCGGCGACCTTGGCGAAGGAGACGCGGGCATGGTCGCGGAAGGTGCGTTGGGTGAGACCGGCGCGCTTGGCGATCTCCCGGCGGAGGTAGATCGAGAAGCGCCGCCACAGGTGCCCGGCATGGGCGTTCCAGAGCACGGCCGCTTCATAGTCGTAGCGGTCCGGGTCGAGGGGCGTACCCAACGTGCTGTCGTTCTCGTCGTGGTGGGCGCCGCAGCGGCAGGGGCGTCCGTCGGTGCGGCGGTTGTGGACCGGGCCGAAGCCGGGGGCGGTGAAGGTGGCGAAGACGCGCGGATGGGTGGCGACCTGGTCCGAGGTGCCTTTGCCGCCGCGTAGTCCGGCGGTGATCAGGTGGTAGGTGTCTCGGCGGTATGTCTCGGCGCAGGCCGGGCAGCGGGTCGCGCGGCGGTTGTTGCAGCGGACGAGGAGTTGGCCGGCGGGGAGGGCGGTCGAGTCGAGGTGGTGCAGGGGGCGGCCGATCTCGCCGGTTGCGGTGTCGACGGCGTATTCGGTGCGGTGGCCGTCGAGGCGGACGGGATGCGTGCAGCCGCCCAGACCGGAGAGTTGGCGGGCCAGCTCGGGCATGGTCCCGAGCGAGGCCAGCACGGAGAGTTCCGCCAGCGGGGGCGGAGTCTGCCGGATGATGATGGGACTTCCTTTCGGCTGTTTCGGCGGTGGGAAGGGACGGCCCCGGGGCGGCGGGATGCTTGGCGGCTTGTTGCCGCCCCGGCGGCCGGTCAGCGCCTGTTGGCGTTGTTCAGCAGGGAGCGCAGGACCACGGCGGCGATGGCCACGGAGATGGCCGTGATGGCGACGGCGGCCAGGAGCGCGGTGAGGACGACTCCGCCGACCAGGACTGCGGCGATCGGGACCGCGTAGGGGCTGAGCGAGCGGCCGGCGGCGGTCGGAGCGGGGTTGTGCTGGTGGTGCTGCTGCGGGATGAGGGTCGACGGCGGAGTGGGGACGTCGGGCAGCTTGGGGCGGAACATGGCGGAGCTCCTTTCAGCGGTTGTCGCCGTTGACGACGCCGACCCCGGAGCGGGTGCCGGACTCGATGGCGGGGGCGAGGAAGGTGTGCGAGAGCCAGAAGCCGAAGAGCGCGATCACGACGGCGACCCACATGCGCACGCCGAGGAACTTGATCGCGGCCCAGGCGATGACGCCCAGGACGAAGACGAGCGGGAGCGAGACGGTCACGGGGTCTCCTCAGCGGACGCGGCAGCGATGGGTGCGGGCGGCGAGCTCGGCGGCTGCACGGGTGTCGAAGTCGTTGGAGAAGCCGCAGCGGGGAGCAGTGCAGACGGCGGTGTGCTTCTCACGACCGCGGCCGTCGTAGGCGGTGCCGACCTGGACGGGTCCGATGCGGACGACTCGGCGGAAACGGCGGTTGGCGGGCATCAGGGCAGCTCCTTCGGTTCGTCGTGGTTCTGGTTTTCGTCGGTGAAGTCGGCGACGTGGTCGAGCAGCCACTGCCGGATCTCCGCGCCCTCGTACTCGTCGGCGGTGAGGATCACGGGTTCGGCGATGAGCATTGCTTCGGTGAGGCGGTTCTGACGGGTCAGCTCGGCGGCGCGGTTGAGCGCGCGGAGCGTGGACGGGCGCAAGGTGGAAGGTCCTCCGAGGTCAGGTGAGTTGTGCGGCGATGGCTTCGGCGAGAGGGAGCGGGACGCCCAAGCGGGTACGAAGGGTTGGGGTGTCGATGTCCGTTCCGGTCCGGGCGCGGTGGTCGTCGGCGACCTTGCGAGCCAGGGCGACGAGGGCGGGCGGGACAGGGGCGGCGGTGGGCTGCGCGGCCGGCCGTGGAGCGGCGGCGGGCAGCTCAGGGGCGGTCGTCGTGACGGGCGTGGCGGGTGTCTCGTCCTGGTCCGATACCGGCGCCTCGTCGAGATCCGGGGTGCCGTGCGCGAGGAGTGTTCCGCCGAGGAAGGCGACCGCGGGCCAGCCAGCGACGAGGATGCGCAGCCAGGCCGGGACGTTGCCGAGGTCGAGCAGGCCAGCCGTGGCGACGTTCGCGCCCAGCGACGCCACCAGGGCGACGACGAACCAGCACCAGCCGGCGGCCTTCGCCGTACCGGAGCGCAGCCGCCGCCAGGCCGCGACAAGGAGCAGGTCAACGCTGATCGGATAGGCCCACGCCTTCCAACCGTCCTGTCCGGCCGCCGCAGCAAGGTCGTGCAGGTGGGCGAAGGAGAGCGCGGCGGCGATGGCCGCTTGGATCAGGATGGGGTCGATGCGGATGCCAGGGGCGCGCATCGATCAGTCCCCTGGTGTCTCAGAGACGAGGCGCGCCGTGGGAACCGGTTCAGGGCGGTCGAGGGCGACAGGCGGGGCGTACGGCCGGAAGGGCGTGAGCGCCGGAATGTCCGGGGAGAGGTGGGCCGTCTCGCGGCAGGTGGCCGCAGCAGCAGCGAGGGACAGGTATGGGGTGCGGATGCGGGACCAGCCGCCGGAGGTGTCACCGGCCACGGCCAAGCCGGGCAGCTCGGCGGCGATGGCGCAGGAGGCGTCGACCGCTTCAGGGGCGATGTCCCCCAGAGCCATCTTGGCCGACGCTTCGTCGTTGACGCGGTGACAGACGCGGCCGGTGAGCTGGGCCCGGAGCATGGTCGCGCCCTTGCCCAGCTCGGCGCCGAAGCGCTGCCCGCAGACCTCCAGGTAGATGCCGGCGGCCCGACCCAGCTGGGCGAGCCGGATGAGGTGGGTGACCATCTCGTCCCGGCGTTCCTCGTCCTTGCGGGACGCGACGAGGAAGAGTTCGGCCACCTCGTCGACGAACAGCACGATGGGGGTGGGCCGTTCGCTCTCGGGCAGGCCCCAGATGTCAGAGGTGATCTCCTCGTCCCGGGTACCGGGAGCGATGCCCTGCCGGGCCTTGATGAGGTCGTATCGGTCCTCCATTTCCCTGACCAGGACGGGCAGTAGCTCGGCCGCCTCGTCCGGGTCGGTGGCCAGCGCGGCGAAGCGGGAAGCGAACGGGGCAAGCTCGACGCCCCGCTTGCAGTCGATGCCGACCAGGGCGACAGGCTGCCGGGCGAGCCCGGCAATGAGATTCCGCAGGTACATGGACTTGCCCGACAACGTCGCGCCGAGGACGAGTCCATGCGGTACGGCCCGGTAGTCCCGTAAGAACGCGGTTGCGTCCTCCCGAAGCGCCACCGGCACCCTGAGGAACCCACCCTCAGTCCGCCGGGGCATCCGCACCTTGCGCAGGACGTCAAAGCCGATGAGCCGCAGTTCGACGACACCAGGCTTGACGTCCTTCACGTACACGCCGTGCACGCCCCAGGCATGGCGGAGCCGTTCCGCCGAGGCGGCGACGTCGGCAGGTTCCTGGCCAGGAGCGAGGCGGAGCCGGACGCGCAGGCCGGTCGTAGTGGGCCGGATGATGCCCCGCCGCGGCGGGACCGGCCGGATCTCCCGTCGGCTGGTCGCTTTGATGGCCAACACCCGCAACCGGGACGGCTCGACGGTCAGGCCGCAGCGTCCATGGTCGAGGAGTACGAGGCCAGCAGCCGGGCCACCGAGACCGGCAGCCCGACCGTGGACCAGTACGCGGCCGGGTTGGCGTGCCGGACGTAGGCCGCCCCGCCTATCGCAGCGAGGGGTGCGCCCAGCTCGGCCAACGTGATCAGGTCCATCACGACGATTAGCCCGCCTGAGCGACCGGGACCGGGAAGGCGCCGGGCGCGATCGCGGTGGCCCGGTAGGCGATGCCGTGCCGCTGCTGGCCGTTGAACACGCTCTCCCACGGCCGGGCGACGAGCCCCGGCAGGGACACGGGGGCGCCGACGGTCAGCCCCTCCGTCACACCGCTCTCGGGAACGGTGACCTGGATAAGCGACGAGTCCCCCTCGTCGATGAAGACGACGCCGACGGTCATCAGCGCCTCACCGCTCACGGCGTCCTTGGCGATCTCACCGGTCTGCCGGTCACGCACCTTCGGGGCCGGCGCTTCGGTGAGCAGGATCGTGGCGGTCGAGGCGTCAACGCGGATCACACGCACAGAGGTTTCTCCTTCTGAGTCGATCAACTCGCTACATGACAAGTTGACTTAGCAAGCTCGACGTTATGGATGCCAAGTTGACTTGTCAAGTGAGATCGGTGGGTAACTAGCCCCGTCTCGGGCTCAGTTCAGGCGGTAGGTTTCTTCCAGCTCCTGCCTATCGGCAGGAAGCAGCACGTCCGACACTTGCAGAGCCTGGCCAGAGGCGTCACGCGCGACGACCAGGACGCCAAGGACGGGCACGCCGTCCGGAAGGTCGAGCAGCTCAGCCTCACCGCGCTCGGGCAGCCGAGCCGAGAGGCGTTCAGTCACATGGTCGAAGCGAACCTTCTTCCGCGCCTCAAGATGGGCCCGGGCGCCAACGCCCAACGGGTGGGCACTCTCCAGCTCGGTGCCCTCGACGAGGCCGGCGGGGAAGTACGACGAGACCAGTTCGACGGGTTCGCCGTCCTCATCCACGACGAGGAACCGGCGCACGAGAACCTTGGCGCGTTTCGGCAGGCCCAACACAGAGGCGACGCGAGCCGGAACAGGAACCTGACCGACCTCGACCAGCCGCCCCGGTGTCTGCACCTCGTCACGGGTGAGCGCTTGACTCCCCCGGCGGTCCTTGTGCTCGACGGCCGCCGGACGCCCCCGCACGATCGTGCCGTACCCCTGCCGGGACTCCAGCCAGCCGTCACGCTTCAGCAGCTCCAGCGCCCGGACGACGGTCGGACGGGACATCCCGAAGGCCTGCACCAGCTGATTCTCACTGGGCACACGAGTACCAGGCGGGTACGTGCCGTCCTCGATGCGCTGCTGAATGGTCTGTGCGAGGCGTACGTACTTCGGCGCCTCCACCTCATACGCCATGAACGCCGCCGCCCGTCGAGATTGGCCAAGTCAACCGGTCAACCAGACTAGCGACGAATCCGCCGGCGCAGTACCAACAGCAGGTATTCCCCTTCTCAGGCCGACCAGGCATCGGCGACCGCGAAGGAGACCACCGTGCCGCCGAAGCGACTGGGCCCCGAGTGCCACGACTCGGCGATCGAGTCGACCAGCAGCAGCCCGCGCCCATGCGCGTCATTCGCATCCGGGCGCCGGAGTCGCACGTTCGCCGGGAAGCCCGGGTTGTGCACCTCCACCCGCAGCGAGGTCCCCTCCCGGAACCACTCCACCCGCACGAGCCACGGGTCATCAGCCTGCCCGTAGCGGATCGCATTGGTGACCAGTTCCGAGATCATCAATGCGCAGTCGTCAACCGAGCACGCCAGGTTGTACGGGGCGATGAACTTCCGGAACCAGCGCCGGGCCCGGGGCACAGACTCCGGAACCGGATGCAAGGTCATCGCACCGAGCCGCGGCGACTCCTCGCAGGGGTAGCGGTCGATCGTGTACGCCATCCGCTCTCACTCCTTGCCGCTGCCGTCGCAGTCGAGGCAGCGCCGCTTCGATGTGGCACGGGAACGGTCGGCAGCGGCGGCGAGCGCCAGGGACGTGCGCGAACTGACACGCTTCCAGCCACGCCCCCGGCAGCCCCGGCAAGGTAAGTGCGCTCCCTGGTCCGGCCGCTGACTCGTCACCCCGTACCCCCTTCAGATTGAGTGGCCTTAGCCACTTACTGGATAGTGGCATTGGCCACTCGCAGCGCGCAAGCGATTCGCGTGAAGTCCCGAACCATCAGGTGAGGGGATACCCCTGCTCGAACGCCCAGCGCTGCGGCGGGTAAGTGGCTTCGGCGAACTCCAACGGCCGGTCCTGGAGATCGAAGACGACGTGATGCACGATCAGAACAGCTGATCCCGGCTCAAGCTGGAGGTCCGCCTTCTCATCGTCAGTCGCCTGACGGGCACACATGCGGTCCTCGGCGTAACTCCCCTGCCGCCCCGTCATGTTCTCGACGTACATCAGGGTGCCCTCCTGGATCCTCTCGGGCTCCAGCAGCTTGGGCGCCCGCTGACCGACATCCGGCGCGAACCACGACGTGGACAACGTGATGGGCCCGTCTTGGTTGTTGGTGACCCGTCGGCGATGCACGGCCCGCCGATCCTTCACCAGGCCCAACGCCTCAGCAACGTGATCGGGCGCGTCCAGCCAGCCGGCCGACGTGATCACCGCGTACTCGCCAGGCGTGTAGATCTTCCCAGTCTGCCGAGCCCGCCCGTACAACTCCCGCGCTCGCCGATTCACTTCGAGGCTGCGCACGTACGTGCCCGACCCCTGCCGCTTCTCGACGAGCCCCTGATGGCTCAGCGCCTCCAAAGACCGCGCCGCCGTCGGACGGGACACCTTCCAGTCCGCCGCCAACTGTCGCTCCGAGGGCACCTCGTCCCCCGGCCGCAGGTCGCCCCGAAGGATCTGATCGCGGATGAAGTGCGCGATCTGGAGATACTTCGGCTGCGCCTCCTCAATCTGAGGCATGTCTCCTCCTCGTCCAAGTGGCTATAGCCTCTAGCCACTATAGGGTGGGAGGTCAAGGGCCGACCCCGTACGCTTAGCCGCATGACGCGGTTGATCGTCGCAGCAGGAGGAGGGGGCGACGCAGTCGCCGCCGCAATGCTTGACGCCGCCTTGTACGGCGACGACGACCAGGCGGTGATCCTCACGTACGCGTGGGACCGCTTGCTGATCGACCCGTTGCCGGGCCCCCGGGGAACCGACGACTTCACCGGCCTCGAACCGCTCACCCCGGCGGTCTGGAAGGTGCCGGCGGAAGCCCGCCCCATCGCACCGGCAGGCTCCACGCTTCCCCGCCTAGCGGCAGAGCTCCCGCATACGTTGGCGCTGATCGATCCAAGGCACGGCGCCGAAGGCGTCACGCGCCAGCTCGAAGGTTTGATCGCTCGCCTTCGGCCGACCTCGATCGATCTCCTGGACGTCGGCGGCGACCTGTTGGCCCGAGGCGACGAACCGACGCTGAAGAGCCCACTCGCCGACTCGCTGACCCTGGCAGCGTGCTGCCAAGTGAACGCGCCCGTCCGCCTGTTTGTGGCAGGCCCTGGCCTGGACGGCGAGCTGTCGCCCGAAGACCTGCGCGGCGCACTCGGCCCGGTCGTCCACACGTTCACGGCCCGGGATGCGGAGACGATCAGCCGCGTCCTGGAGTGGCACCCCTCAGAAGCAACCGGCATGCTCGCGGCAGCCGCCCGAGGCGTACGCGGCACCTGCGAGGTCCGGGACGCCGGCCTTCCCGTACCCCTCACCGACGAGAGCCCGGCCGTCCACGAGGTGGACATGGACGAGGCACTGAGCCGCAACGCGCTGGCCCGCGCGATCATGGCGACTACCACCCTGGGGCAGGTAGAGGAACTGAGCCGCGAAGTCTGCGGCTTCTCCGAAATCGACTACGAACGCAACAAGGCCCTCTGGCTGAAGGAGCAACGGCCCACGCAGCTCGACGCCCAGTCGATACTCCCCCAGCTCAGCCAGTTCGAGGCGGAGGCCCGAAGCCGCGGAGTCACCCATACGACGTTCCGCCACCTCACCGAGGTCCTGAACCTCGACGGCTCACAGCGCGATGATCTGCGCCTGCTGCTCATCAACAGCCGCCCTGAGCAGTACGCAGCACCCCTGTGGAGCCTCACGGCCGTCGACCCCGACCACACCGGCCAGACACTGTGAGCGCCTACGGCAGCGATCCAGCCCTCCGCGTGTACGACGTCAACGGCAACGGCACAGAAGTCGACGTTGCCACCAACCTGCTGAACGGCGACACCAGGCTCTCGATTCTCTGGACCCAAGAGATCCTCTTGTCGGCCGATGCTGCCGAGCAAGCAGCTGACGCCCTGCGACGAGCAGCAGCCCAGTCCCGCAGCATCACAGCCGCCCCAGACGCCGTGTCTAGTCCCAGGTGATGGCTGACGTTCTGGTCCCAGCTGATGCTTGACGGTGGGCCTAGACAACATCGGAAACCTTGTAGGGCTTGTTCGCCTTCACGTGGCGGACGGGGATGTCGGTGGTGCGCCGGATGACGCGGACCTGGCCTTCCAGCTCGACGCTGATCGTCGTGTCCGACACGTGTACGGTCACCGTCTGACCTGGGTAGGGGCGGCCGAGGGAGACGGTCTGCCGGCAGACCATGACCGTGCCCACTGCGCTCACCCGACGCTGCACCCGCACCGGCTCGACGCCCGGCCGCGGCGGCGGACCGGCCGGACGCAGACCCCGCAGCCGGCGGACTTCCTCGCTGGTCAGCGGGTTGGGCCGCACCCTCAGCAGCTCCCGTGAGGACGGGTCGAAGAACGACAGCGTCTCGTCGTCGATCCGGATGCCCACCGCACGACCCCCAAGGATCTCCGCCGCCAGCACCTGACGCCCGCCCAGGCCCACCAGGCCGCTGTTGTTCACCACCCGGTCCACCTCGAACGCCGCCCCGGCCCCGGCAGGCAGCGGCGGCCCGGCCGCACGTCCGCCCCGGGCGGCCAGCCGTCCCAGATCGGCCACCGACAGGTGCGAACGCACGCTCTTGATCCGCGCCCCCGCGATCAGCACATGGATCACCGACGTGTCGGCCCAGAATGTCACCGTCAGGCCTGAGCGGGCCGGGCCGAGCCAGAACTGCTTGCCCGCGACCTGCAGATTCCCACTCGCAGGCACCACCCGCTCGAACTCCACCGGCCCACACCTGTCCGTTGATGCCATTAGCGGCGCGGTCACCAGGTCACTCACCGCCTCCCGCACGCCGGAGTGTCCCGCTGGTGGCAGGCTGGTAGACGATGCCGTACTCGCGGCCGAACCGGTTGCCCTCGGCGACCGAGCGGGTCACCCCATCACGGCCCGGGCCAGTCAGGCGCGCCGCCCAACGCACCGGCCGGCCCTCCCACGCCGACAGTTCCGCCCGCACCTCCCTGTCGGCTAGCCCGCCAGACCGGCACGCTCTAGCGGCGCCACACCTTCGCGCTGCGAGATGCGCTCGGGGCCCTCCAGGACCCAGCCGTGGTCCGATGCCTGCTGCCGCTCCCACAGCGCCGCCAGCGCGTCATGCACCCTTGCCCTGCTCATACGTCCCTCCCTATGCCGGGTAACGACCCATGTCGGCCAGGGACGCGGCCCCTTGGCGGACAGCCGCCCACGGCACGGTCACGTGCGCGGGTGGGGCGTTTCGTTTCTCCGGTACGACCAATCCCCCCCCCCACGTGGGCGGCGCACAGCCCAAAGCCCGGATAGCCTCCAACAGGGCCGCTATAACCAATGCATGATCAAAGGCAGGGCGGGATGTGACGAAGGTGCCTGCAAAGGACACCGGACCCGAGCCGGACTGGACGGACCAGGGCATGCCAGACAACGGCATGCGCACACGGCGTCTGCTAGGCAGGCTGCCCGCGAGGCATAGATTTGCTGGTGAGTGTCTTAGGCTGCGGCACCCCCTCTGACTGCCGCCCGGTGATGTCCCGGGGACATTGAAAGCGCTATGGCATGTCAGCGGTCAAGGACGCAACTAGGAATATACCGATGGTGTTGATCACGATCCCCCAGGAGACCAGTGAGAGGCCTGCCCGCTTCTTCGTCGCGTAGGTTTGCGGGTCCAAGCCCAGGATGTACCTCTCGACCGCAATTATTGCCAGTACAGAGAACTATCAGTTTACAGGGCCGCCTTCGGGACTGGCCGAACCAGATGGACGCTGATTGGCCGGGATCGTCGTATTTACCGGAGTTGTCTCGGGGTTCGTCACAACCTGCACCCAGTAGGCGTAGTGCCACATGTGGCAGTTCAGCAAGGCGACCGTTGCGTTGAGGACCAGGCACAGCGGGCTGCCGGCAATGCCAGGGAAGGTATTTTCCTCCAAGATCACATCCGCCTTATCGACGCCGAAGATGTTCGCTTCGTCTTCGGTTGGCCCCATGCCTCCTGGAGACGCGACAATAGCGGCAGATACGATCCCCCCGGGCTTCGTTGCGTCTTTGGTCGGGTAGAACCTAACCTTGCTTGGCCCGACGGGAAGGAAGCTCTTAAAGGTGAAGTGCGTAGTGGGCGTCACGAAGCCGATATCGCACTGAACCCACCCCGTATAGATCTCGACCAGGAGGCGTTCGTCGCCGGTGGCCTTTTTGTTGACCCAGTAGGCCATGTAGCGGAAGTCACGGACGGCGTCCAGGCCTCTGCCGTAGGGTCCGGCCATTTCCATATCCCTTCGCATTGCAGGTGTGTTTCTACTGCAACGGAGCTGCCTGCACAAGACGCCCGAGCTATTCGGTGACGCTCTCGTATCCTGCGCGGGATCGCGCTCACGATGCTTGTGCCAGAACCCGTGCTGGCTTGCACGACAAGTGCTTATTTCTATTCTTAGCGGTCCTGCGCGAGCCCGCATCTTGAACCGTATGCGCCCGGCTCAGGTCGGCGACCTTCCTGGGCGACGGCATACCCGGCTCAGGTCGGCGACCTTCCTGGGCGACGGCATCGTGCTTGTCTCAGGTCATTACGAGACACCGAGGCCTGGATGCGCTGCGCGATTGAATCGACGAGATGCCGGTCCGGCCGGACCTATCCGCCAGCGAGATCGTCGCGCCCTCGTACGACTGGCTGAGCCAGCGCACGGGCCTGTCCGACGGGATGCTCGCCAATGACGGGGACCTTGAATGAGGAGCTGCTGGCGGCGCGTGCTTCGTGGCACCGAATGCCAATACAAGCCGCATCCGCTGCTGATGGCGGGGCGCTGTTGAGGGCCTAGCGTTTCTCTGCGCTTTCGCCTCAGTTGTACTCCTCACCCCACTCATCCAACGCAGCCTGAGCCGCCCCGACGCTCTCGAACGCACCACAGTCGTCGTCGACGAGTTCACGCCGCAGCGTCTGATGAAACCGCTCGACCTTCCCCGTCGTGGTCGGCGACGCCGGCTGCGTCAGCCGGTGCGCGATCCCGTTCTCCCGGCAGATCCGGTCGAACAGCACCTCACCACCACGGCCGAACCGGGCGGTGAACTGCTTGCCGTTGTCCGTCAGCACCTCCTCCGGCACCCCGAACGTCTGCAAGGCCCGGGCGAACGCCGCGCACACCGCCCGCCCCGTCGCCCGCTCGACCACCGACGCAATCACGCAAAACCGGGAATGATCATCCACACCGGTCACGATCTTGGCCTCGGTCAGCTCCCCGGTCACCGGGTCGACCAGCATCACCCCGCCGACGATGTCCATCTGCCACAGCTGCATCGCACGGTCCCGCTGCCAGCGCTTGTAACCCGAGCGCTTCCGACGCCGCACCCCCGGCTCCACCAGGCCATGGCGAACCAGGATCCGATACACGGTCATCCGGGACGGCACTGGCCCTACCGTCCCGGACCGCTCCAGCACATGAGCGATCCGCCGCGGACCGCACCGCGGATGCTGACGCCGCAGCTCACGCACGGCCGCCTCGACCTCAGCAGAGGCCTGATGCGGACACGACGCCGGCCTACGCGAACGGTCCGCCAGCCCGGCCAGCCCCGAGGCCTCATACCGGGACTTCCACCCGCTCACCGTCTGCCGCGACACCCCCAGCTGAGCCGCGATCTCCGTCACCGTCGCACGTGCCAGCACCGCAAGCACAGCCCGGTATCTCTGCTCGACAACCGACAACTCCACCAGCGCCAATCCCGGCCTCCCGCCGCACGCCGCACGCCGCAACGACGTGCACAGAAAAGCCGATCACGGCCACTGTCAACCATCAGCTGGGACCGAAGTGTCAAGCATCTCCCGGGACCGGACACGCCCCAGACGCCGACTGAGTAACAACCTTCTTCACGGGTTCAAGGCGGCTCGCTCCGCTCACCGCGCGCGGCCCGGCCCCCGGCCGGGCCTGCGCTCCTGTCTTCGCCCCGCTCCAGCCCGGCCAGCGCCCGTGCCGCGCACACAGCAAACAGCCGCCCAAGGCAGCGTTAGGCGGCTAGCGAGTTTGCCACTTTCTCACTTACAATCTGATCCCTGAGATATCCAAGAATCCCATGTGGATTACTCCTGGGATTCTTGATGTCGTCGACATTTTCAATCTTGGCTGGAAAATTATCTCGATCTAGCCGCTGAAATAGCGCAATCGGGTCACGGCGGTCCGCCGCGTTAAACCATTGATTAACGCTTGGGGGCTTAGTCAAACGAGGGAGTGCATCTTTGATCGTCGGAATGCCCAACGGTGAGCCCAATGTGACAAACAGGGGGACGTCGCACTCGCTCTCCAGAAGAACGCAGTAGGCAACGACAGTGCCCAGCGAATGACTCACTAGCACCGCTGGGCCGTCGCCAAGTTCTTCAGAGACGATTTCATTTACCGTTTCACGCGCATCCGGGAACATTAGATACGCATGCACGTCCGCAGTGAACTGGCGAATGAAAGAGGCTGTTATGAACGGAACCTTGCGACAGATCAAACGACCTGCCGCTTGCACCCACTGCCAGTTCTCGGGAGCACGCGCGACTACCGGCTCATTAAGCTCTGCGGTAATCTCGGCATTTGTAATTCCGGCTCTTTTTGCTATATCTAGAACGAGTTCTTCTTCGAATGGATCGGGAGCGGCTCCGCTTCCGCGCACGATGGCTCTCGGGGGTCCAGCCGCCGTGTCTTCATCCAAATCCTTTGCATAGAAAGGAGCATGGATATCGAGAGGGTCAGGGAGGTCAACGCCAGCACGTCGACATCCGCGCCGCAGAGCGCGTAGCCAGCTGGTCTTTATTTCTTCGCTGCTCGAGTTTCCTTGAGCACGTCCGTGCACGAAAACGAGTCGCACAACGTCCTCCCAGTCCTCACTACTCAGCAGTCGTGATGAACCATTTGCTCCACTAGCTTTGGAGGTGGGTCAAGAAGGGTTGTCCAGAAAGCGGGAGCCAAGTAAGGCCTTACCGCCCTTTCGAACCCTCCATACTTTGTATCTGCGAGAATATTCCACCCTCGAACTGTCCAAGGGTAATTTGGGAATACGTCCCGTTCGTGGGGAAACCTGCCTTCGCCGAGCAAGGCTACGTCGAATGGAATGGGCATTTGCCTCTCGCGAAAATGGTTGAGCAGCTTACGTATCTCGTCGATTTCACCTTGCCTGTGGAACGCATGCGCCATCAATACAGCCAAGGTCGGGTTGGATGTTTCGTATAGCGCATCGACAACCCTTGGGTTCTTGGAAATGAGACCGCCCCAACGTGCATAGGTCACGGCCCACGCCAGCACATCGGGTTGGTTGTTTGAGGCAAATTTAAGGAAGGCAACTTGCTCGACTCCGCGTAGCCCGACCCGGACCTGTGTGAGATAGCCCGGAAGTACCATAAAGGCTGGCCATATGCTTCGTCTCTCCCAGGACTTGTCCAAGTGAAGCATGATAGGTCCAGGCTTGCTGTGCGGAGCACGGAAATGCCAAGCACTCTGACTAGCGGGAAATTGCTCGACTGTTCCAGCCCGACTCACCTCGGCACTTTTGGCCTGTGCGCCGACAAGAGAAATAGTCATCCCGTCGGCCATCGACTCCACGGCAGAGGAAATGGCTGATCGGTTAGCTGCAATCTCGGCAGTCATTTCCGCTGGCTCTTGGTGGGAAGCATCGCCCTTACGTCGGTTAGCCTCGCTGCTACGCTCCGCGTCATCCTCAGACTCACCTACTGGTTCATCCGAGTCCCCCGGTATCCATGAGATCACGTGCGGCTGCCAGCGAGATCGAGCCTCAGTCTGAGGCACCTGAACAATTCGATGCTCCCCTGCCCGTCGCCGGACTGCCGTATCCAGATAGCCTTCAAGGCTTTCGGCGATGACAGCTCGGGGGTGCTCTCCGCCAGGAGTGAGCCGGATAGCCTCCCTGGCCCGACCCCATAGCGCGTCAAGGAGGCATTCGGTATACACCCCATAGCCCACAGAGGCAGGGTCCTCGTCAGGTCGCAGGGCATGTGCCGGCCTCCCCGGGTACGCAGCATAGAACTCGTCTAGGTACACCTTGTCCTGAGACAAGCGGCCAGGGAAGAGGGGGAGGCCCTGTGCATAGACATCAGGCAAGATCCGGCAAGCGTCGATGAAGAACCCTACGTGAGGGATCTTGCACGCTCGGGAACAATTCATGGTACGCGACAAGTTGATGGCTTCATGCCCGTCGAACTTCGCCCTCGTCAGCAGAAGAACGTCACTGTCTCCATCACAGACGCCGTGACCCGCGAAGTAAAAGAAGAGCTTGGATATCTGACGGGTCGTCGTAGCTTCCTTGTGTAGCTCATTGGCGACGTCGCGTAGATCGTGGATCGTGACTTCGGCGTGATCATCGATCTTTTCGATCACTCTGAACCCTTGTGACGAAGCCCACTTGGCGAACCTCCGAGCGTCATCACGAGCATCTGGAAGGACCCGGAACCCTTCTACGTCCCCGACGCCGATCACGAGTGCAACACACCGAGTCATAGCTACCGCCCCTCGGCCTGGCCCCTTCCATACAAATTGATCACAAGTTGACCTCGTGCGCAAATCGGACAAATTCGGTGCTGTTGCGGTGTGATTGCATATGTCGACGCGACCTGCTCTGAGGGACTTCACCGGGTAACGCGGCTGAGGCTCGGTGGTGAGTGCGGCGGCACACGCCCGCCTGATCCGTCGGCACATCCAGCACCGTGGCTGACTGTCGCGGCTGAGGCTCAAGCGTCCACCCGGAACCCTCTCTGCCAGAGGAAGAGGCCGTGCCGTTCACGTGCTAGATCATGCGGTCCGTGCGGGGGCAGAGCAGCAACCGCCGCCAAGAATCGGAGCTTCCCAAGCCGATGGCTTAGGCGTCGTCCTGACGGGTCGGTCGTCGTGGCTCGCTCTGGTCGACGGCATTGGCAGCGTGGTTGAAGCCGGTGGGGGTGCAGCGAGGCATACGCGTGCGTGGTCGGTCGGCGTTCTCGCCGTCGTGGCTGACTGTCGTCGGCTGAGCTGAGACGGGGCGTGTCGAAAATACCGGCCGTCAGTCAAGCGGGCCGAAGCTGGGCCGTCTTGGGGCCGACCGACGATGCTCAACAGCGGCCAATGACGACCAACGACGACCACCAGGCGCACGAGCCCACCGCCTCTGACCAGCGAAAACGCAGCTCACCAAGATCCCCGGCAAGGCCCAGGGCAAGAAGAAGTCGAGGCCACAACCGTAATCGGCTGGCCAGGAAAAGAACGCGCTGCTGGCCGCTATGGTCCAACCTCTGGCGAGCGCCAACCGCGGCGCAACGGTGGTGCAGCCCAATGAAACGAGTGCACTGCGTGGGCTGGGGGTGATTCTGATGAAGGGCGTACCTCTCCTCACCTGGGCGGAAGCAACGGCGCCAGGAAGCGGCTCGGCTCGCCGTGCCAGGTGATGGCGAGTGCGTCACGGGGACGGGTCGCCGCGACGAAGAGCAGCGAGCGCGCCCGGTGCAGCTCTCGCTGATGACGGCTCGGATCCGTGTGTTCCCACGCGTCCACGGAAGCGCGGGGGACGAGCCCCTCGGCCACCCCGGCGATGATCAGGCAGCGGTACTCCAGTCCCTTGAAGCGGTACATGGTGCCGATGTGGACGCCCTGGTCGCCGCGCGGCCCGTCCGGTGTGATTTCCGTCGGCGTGATGCCGCGGCGGGCGAGGCGGTCGGCGAGTTGGGTGACCATGTCGTTGGTCGGGACGCAGACGGCCGTGGACTCGCGGGGGACGTCGTGCCAGGCCCGCAGTTGCTCCACGACGAGGTCCATCTCCTCGTCCCAGCTCCGGGCGCCGCGCAGTGACGGGGACCGGCCGTGGAGGACCGAGCGGTATCCGGCGAGTGTGTCGGTGCTGCCGTCGAGGTCGTCGTAGTCGGCGTCGTCCAGGACCCGGACGGCGGCCCGGAGGATCTCCCGGGTCGTGCGGTAGCTGAGGGTCAGTCGGGAGGAACGGCCGCGGATGTGGACACCCAAACTGCCGAGGGTGACCTGGTTGTCGTAGATCCGCTGGTGGGTGTCGCCGACCAGGAAGATGTCGTCGGGTGCGGCGGGCGCCATGGCGCGCAGCATCTTCCAGTGGGCGGGGCTGAGGTCCTGGGCCTCGTCGACCACGATGTGCCGGTAGCGGTGGTTCAGCCGGGCACTGGAGCCGGCCTCGACGTGGCGGTTTTCGAGACCACCGCGTTCCTCGCGTTCCTCCGACAGCCGGTCGATCCTGGCCCGGCGGGCGGCCTCCAGCCGTGCGGCGCGCTCCGCGACCTGGCGGTGTGTCTCCAGTCCCTTGGTCTCCAGACGCTGGGTGAAGCGTTCGGCGAGCTGCCAGATGCCGGCGCGTTCGACGCGGGTGACGCTGCGGCCCCGCCCGGCCCGCCGGACGGTGAAGTACTCGCTCCTGGACGTCACCGCCTGGCCGAGGATCACCTGGTTCCACTCGTCGCTGAGGAACTCGGCGCTCCAGCGGGTCTCCCCGGCCTCCACCAGGAGCGCCCGCCACTCGCGCAGCGCGGCCGTGTCGTCGATCCGCCGCTTCGCGTTACCCGGGTCGGCCTCGCTGACGATGCGGGTGGCGAGCTGGTCGACGTGGGTGATGTCGACGCGGGCCAGAACCTCGGGGCCGCCGAGGGAGAGCAGCCGGGACCGCAGGTCCGCGGCGAGGTTCCGGTTGAACGTGGTGAGCAGGACGGGCCTGGTGCGGCCGGGCGGGAGCTGTCGCACCAGATGGCACACGCGGTGGAGGGCGACGATCGTCTTGCCCGTCCCCGGGCCGCCGCCGACCCGCGCGGGGCCGGAGTAGCGCCGGTGGACGAGCTTCTCCTGGGTGGGGTGCAGGAAGACCTTCCAGCGTCCGAAGTCGCCCTCCTCCAGGATGCTCTGCAGTGATTCGTCGTCGGTGATCACCACAGTCTGGGAGCGGTCGAGCGCCGCCTGCCAGTCGTCGGTGTCGAGGTTCTTCTCCGGCTCGGTCACGGCGACGGGCGCGGTGACCTGTTCCATGACCTCCTGGTACGGAACGCCGTCGCGCAGCCGCAGGAGGACTTCCCCGGTGTGCCGGGGGGCGTACTCGGCGAGACCGAGCAGTTCGTCGTCCGTGGTGAGCTTCCGGACGAGCGGGATGAGCGGCCCGGCGACGCCGAGGTCCGCGAGCTGCTCGTCGGTGTACGCGGCGAAGAGGGGTTTCTCCGTCGGCTCCGGTCCGCCCGAAGGACCCGGCACGTCGACCTGCTCCGGCGTGAGTTCACGGCGGAGCGCGCCCTCCTCGACGACCTGGAGGTCTACGTACTCGATGGCGCCGGTGATGTGGTTGATGCCGTAGTTGAACCGGCCCAGGTTCTGGTGGACGTGGCTGCGGTGCTTGACCGAGACGAGCAGCCAGTCGTCGTCGCCGAGGCGGATCATCAGGGCCCGCCACTCCCGGTTGACGCGCGCCGACCAGAGCCGGTCGTGGCCTTCCAACTGCTTGAGCTGGAACCCGCCGGCGTCGGGGTTGCGGCGGAAGTCGTGCTGGAACTTGTAGAACGCCCCGAGGACCGCGCGGTCCAGCCTGACGATTTCCTTGTCGGCCTTGTCGAGCAGGCGCAGGGTCACGCCCGTCCTCGGCGTGCCGGTGACCGTCATCGCTCGTTCTCCTCGTGCTCGTTCGTCGCCCTGAGGGTGTCGCAGTCCACCAGCCGGGCGAGTTCGTCGGCGTCCCATTCCGTCGCGGTACGGACCTGCCACCCCGCCTCCCGGTAGGCCCGGTCCCGTTGTTCGGCGTCGATGTCCCGTGCGGTCACCGGGTCCGGCCGGTGTGCGAGAACGACGCCTACGCGCGGGGCGGGCCAGGCGAGTTCTGCGGGCCAGGCGGCTGCTCCCAGCTCGTAGCCGGCCGCCGGTGCGGGCAGGCCCCGGTGGGCGAGCGACCGGGCGAGAGCGGGCAGCCCGGGATCGTCGACGAGGAACTCGATGACCTCGTCCCAGGCCGGATCGCGTACGGCCGCGGGGGCCTGCTCGGCGGCGCCCGCTCGGTCCGTTTCCGGCACCGGTCCGTCCGCCGCCGCTTCGTGCGCCCGGCGCTGCGAGGTGAGCCATCCGGCTCCCCCGGTGACCGCCAGCTCGGCGGGGTCGAATCCGGGCAGCATGCCCGTCGTGAGCTGGGCTCCGTCCCCCTCGCCCGCGTCGAGGAACTGGAGCAGGTTGCTCCAGTACAGCCATGCCTGCCAGCGCCTGCGATGGGCTGCCTCGTCCGCCGCGGCCGTGTCCGTGTCGTCGTCGAGTACGGTCAGCGCCGTCCAAACCGCCCCGGTCTGTCCCCGGCGCAGGTCGAGCACGATGGTGAGCGGGCATCCCGACGTGTCCCGGGTCGCCATGACCTGGACGGCGCCGTGTCCCCCGGCGAGCCGCCGCCCGTGCAGCGCCTCGCCGATCCTGCGTGCGATGTCCTCGCCGTCGGCCAGGGCCCTGCTGGTCGCCGACACGGCGGCGAAGCCGGCGAGCGTGCTCTGGGTGCGCCGCCGCCACAGGCCGGGGTCGGGGTCGGTGAGGTAGCCGATCAGTGTGTCCACCGGGTTGGCCCACATCAGGCGCGGCAGGTCGCGGGTGTCTCCGGCGTGCATGCGTCGGTGGACGTCCATGGCGGCCTTCTGCGCCGTGTTCGGGTACGGCTTCCACGCGGGATCGGCGGGCGGCCTGGCCTGCCCGGTCCAGGCCCGTACGTCGTCCCAAGTGAGCTGGAAGACCTGCCAGCCCTCGGTGCGCAGCCGGGTGCGCTTGGCCGTGTCCTCCTCGGCGGTGAGGTGCGCGGGGCTCGCGTGGTAGCGGTACCCGTCGAGGTAGACGGCGACGCGGCGGTCGTCGTCGGTGCTCCGGAAGACCACGTCCGGCCGGGTGAAGCCGAGCGGGGTCTGGGTCTCCATCCGCCAGCCGCGGACGGTTCCGTCTGGTGCGGTGAAGCGCAGGGTGGTGTCCCTGGTGCCGTCGGCGGTGAGCGCGGTGCGCACGCTGACATCGGCCACGCGCTCGGCCCACTCCAGCAGCCCGCGCCGGAAGAGGGCCTCCAGTTCGCTCTCCACCTGGTGGACGAGGGTGATGTCCCGCGTGGTGGCGACCGGTTCGACGCTCCACCCGTCGGCGGTCCGGCCGAACAGGTCGCCCAGCATGTCCAGGGCGTGCTCGCGGGAGACCAGTTCGTACTCGCTGTCGGTGACGTGCCGCAGCAGGCAGCGGTGGCAGGCGGTCCGGCCCTGCGTCACGCACACGCAGGTCTCGACGACCTCACGCGCGTCCTCCAGGACGCCCTTGAGCCCGTCCCGGCCGGAGAGGCGGTGCAGATACCCCGTGCCGCCGGGGAGGGTGTCGTAGAGCACCAGAAAGTGGCGGCGGTGCGCTGCCTCGCCGCCCTCGTCGGGCATGGAGTCGGTGACGACGGCGAGGTGGTCGGGGTCGCCGCCGTAGCTGCGGGCGATCCCGGCCAGCAGCAGCGCCTTGAAGGACGCGAGGCGTTCCTGGGTGTACGCGGTGACGGCGGGGATGAGGATGCGCAGGGCGTCGGTGCGCAGTTCGTGGGCGAGCAGGACCCGTTCGCCCCGTCGGGCGGTGGCGGCGTCGGCACGACGCCTGGGGCACCAGGGCCGGTGGTACTTGGCGGCCGCGGACGTGTCGCCCGCGTCGTGCGCGGCGGGTCCGCCGTCCGGGTCGGCGAAGCCGCACGCGTCGCACACCCAGAAGGGGTTGAGGCGGATCTCCCGCCCGGCGAAGGCCGTGTCGGTGCCGCCGTCCACCCGGGCGGCTCCGACGTTGATGTGGCGGATGTGCGCCTGGCGAGTGAACTCCCAGCCAAAGGTGACGTGTTGGTGTTTCCAGGCCACTTCGACATCGCGCGCGTCGATGTCGACGGCGGGGACGACGGTGTAGTGCCGTCGCTCCCGTTCGTCGCTGTCGTCGCGTACGCGGACGTCGTCGCGTTCGTCCCGGGCAGTGACGCGGCGCGGTACGAGCACCTTGTGCAGGCAGCCGACGTCTCCGATGGCCGCGGAGCGGCAGCGTGGGCAGAGTGAGGCGTCCTGTTCGGCCCGGTGGGTGCGGACGTGGCCGCAGTCGGGGCAGATCCGCCACCAGAGCCAGGCCGGGCGGCCGGGGCTGCCGATGTCCAGTCCGGTGACGCGGTGCTTGTAGCCCTGCGCGTAGTAGTGGTTTCCGGGCGCGAACTCGGTGAGGGCGAGGCGGGCGGGACGGCGGTGGGGGATGGTCTTGTTGTGGTTCTCGCGCCGGCCGTCGGCGGTCTTCTCGGTCCAGGTGAGAGTGGCTTCGAGTTCGGTGGCGGAGTCGATCAGGCTGTAGTTGGGCAGCAGACCGAGATCGACGAGCGCCCCGTGCGCGGTGGTACGGGCGATGTCGCGGGCGACACGTGCCACGTCGCGGCGTTCGGCACGCAGTTCACGGCCCTGCCGTTCGTGGTCGGGGTCGCCTGCGACGAGCAGTCCGTGCGCCTGGTCGATGGCCTCGGTCCGGCGCTGGAGTTCGGCGCGGCGGTCCTCCCAGCGTCGGCGCGCCGATTCCAGGGCACCGCCGAGTCCCTCCTCGCCCGGGTCGGTGGCGTAGGTGACGAGGGCCGCGCGGGCCTGCGGGTCGACGCCGGTGCCACGGGTCTCGTCGTACGACGGGAAGAGGTCCAGAAAGTCTCGTACGAGCCGAGGGCCGTCGGCGAGGGCGGCTTCGGTGAACTCGGCCTGCCAGGCCGACGTTCCGAACAGTTCGGTGGCGCGTGCCGGCAGTGGCCGCAGGGGCGTCCCGTCGGGAGCGGTGAGCCGTCCGGCGCCCGCGAGGTCGAGGAGGTGGGCCAGGTACTGGCGGCGCAGGATCTCGGCGGCGGACAGGTAGCAGCCTGGCGGCAGGACGTCCCCGGCGATCATGAGCCGGGGTTCTTCGAGGTAGTAACGGTCGCGCGGGCCCCGGTCGACCATGGTCAGCAGGTAGGCGTTGCCGGTGGCGCGGCCGGCCCGTCCGACGCGCTGGATGTAGTTGGCCGGGCCCTTGGGCAGGGAGGCCAGGACGACGGCGGAGAGGTCACCGATGTCGATGCCGAGTTCGAGGGTGGGGGTGCAGGACAGCACCTGGGGGTTGGCGTAGTGGACGTCGATACCGTCCCGGAACGCCTTCTCCACCGCCTCACGCCGGGCCCGGCTGAGGGCGCCGGTGTGTTCGGCGGTGTTGATGGTGAAGACACCGGCCTCGCGGTACATGCGCCGGTAGAAGTCGTCGGTGAAGTCCCGCTGGCGCAGTCCGCTGTCCAGATCGCGGCCGGTGTTCAGGATGCCGTCGCAGCGGTAGCGGGGGCAGGGCAGGCCGTGCCACTGGTCGGCGAGGTCGGGATGGACGGTCTGTTCCCAGAAGCACTGCGGACAGTGCGCGGTGGCGTCGGGAACGGTGTCGTCGGCGAGTTTGCGGACCTGGATGTGGCCGGGCTGGAGGCCGTAGACGCGGGTGGCGCCGTCGAGCGCGGTGCGTACCGAGACGACGCCCAGGTCGACGAGCGCGGGCAGCAGCCGGGACAGGAAGACGGCGGCTGTCTCCGGTCGCAGGCCGAGGGCGCGCACGGCCCAGTCCTGGTACCAGCCGAGGCGGCCGGTGAGCACGTCGAAGTCCTCGCTGCCCTGCTTCGGCGTACCGAGCAGGAAGGCGGGCGCGGACACGCCCCGTGGGAAGGCGGGCATCCCGGGCTCGCGCCCGCCCCAGATCGCCCACCGGCGCACCCCGGCCTGGTCCAGCCAGGGGTCCAGCCAGGCGTGCCGGACGGCACCCCGGATGCGCATGCGTTCCAGCAGACCGCGCACGAATCCGACGTACTGGTCGGGCCCGGCGACCGACCCGTCCGCGAAGGCGATCTCTCCGGGTGTGGTGAGCAGGAGCTCCCGTACGAGGTCCGCCACGGCATCGGGGTCCGTCAGGGGCACGTCGGCGGCGACCGTGCGGGTGAGCTCCAGGGTGCGGCCCTGCCGGGACCGCAGGCCGAACTCCATGACGGTGGCGAACGCCAGGCGCTGCGCGATCAGTTCCCACGTGGGCCGGGAGCCACGGCTGCGGCCGGACAGCAGCGTGTCCACGCCGCGCACCGGGTGCAGGTCCGGCGGGATGACGGCGGCCTGCACGGCCTTGCTGTCGACGACGTCCTCTATCAGGTCGGCGGCCAGGTCGTTCAGGGGGATCGGTTCGTTCTCGTCGATGCGGCTGGCGAGGAGGGCGCGCAGCGAGAACGTGTAGGAGCGGCTGGCGACGTATCCGGCTCGGTGGGCGGCGTCCTGGACGGAGTCGTTGAAGAGGAGGGTCTTGTTCTCCTTGAGGTTCCTGTCGAGTTCGCCGCCGGTGAAGAGCTGGGTGATGGCGGCGGCGGCGAGCGCGGCGAGGCCGGTGCCGAGGTAGCGGATGGAGTTGGCGGTGTGGCAGGCGGGGCACTGGTCGCGTTCGGCGGCCCGGTCGCCCGAGAGGTCGACGTGGACGAACGCGGCGTTGTGCAGGGCCCGTGGCCGGCGCGGCCCGTCCGCGCCTTCCGGATCTTCCGCGTCGGTGAAGTCGGTCTCGGGTGACAGGGGCCGCAGCCGTCCACCGCTGCCTTCCAGGACCATGACGGTGGATCCGCCGCGCCGGCGTTCGGGTCCGGCTCCGTATGCCGCCTGGTGCACTTCCCGCGGGGTCGCGGCGATCATGTTGCGCACCCGGCGTTTGTCGCGCCCGACCGAGGCGCGGCGGATTTTCGTGGCGTTCAGGTCGAGTTCGGCGGGGTCGACCTCGGGTGAGTACGCGGCCCAGCCGGAGCGTCCGCACTCTCGGCAGAACACGGCCGGCAGGAAGACCTCGGCGGGCGGTGGTGCGCTGTCGTCGGCGGGAACGGCGGCCTGCTCGGCGGCATCGAGCGGTACGGCGGGCTCCTCCCCGTCGTACGGGGAGCGCCGGGCGGCCGGACCCGGGTCCTTGTGGGTCAGGGCTCCGCGGGAGGTCACGCGTTCGTCGTCCCAGCGGAACTCGGCGCGCGCCACGCCGATGCCGCGCAGCACGCGGGAGACGGAGCGCACCCAGTGGTGGATCTCGATGGACAGCAACGGCCGTCCGGGGTGCTCCGGGTCGCGGGCGTACGACAGGAGGGCGACGTAGCGGGCGAGGGCGCGGGCGGCGAGACGCGGGCGTTGCTGGACGGCCACGCCCCAGTGGTAGGCGTAGCGGGGCAGTACCTCGGTGATCTCGGCGAGGGTCTTCGGGGTGCCGTCGAGGATCTCCAGGACGGCCGCGGTCAGCCGGTGGCGGCGCAGCACGGCCCCGAGCTCCTCGGGAGTCGGTCCGCTCAGGCTGGTGAACTTGGCCACGAGGTCGTCCATGGCACCCGCGTCACGGGTGGGGTCGCCGAGGGCGTCGACCTCCTCGGGCGAGGGGAACGGCAGGCTGAAGTCGCTCTCGCCGGTGAAGTCCTTGGTGGAGCGCCGGTCCTCGCCCACGACAGCGTCGGGCGGGAACGGTACGCCGAAGACCTGCTCGGCGACTTCCC
Organism: Streptomyces sp. LUP30; assembly: GCF_001746365.1. Classification (GTDB taxonomy): domain Bacteria; phylum Actinomycetota; class Actinomycetes; order Streptomycetales; family Streptomycetaceae; genus Streptomyces. Next base: position 84,219 of record NZ_MJAJ01000018.1, on the reverse strand, counting down.
TCATTCCCACCCGGCTGTTGCCTGCGCCGTTCTCGCCAAGTGTGGCGGAGGTGGCGACGGGGCAGACCGGCCCCAGTGGGCGGCCGGGTTCGGCGAGCCCGGTGACCGACCCCAGGCGGCGCAGCAGCATCGCGACGTCCGTGCCCTGGGCGCCGTCGTAGGTGTGGAACTCGTCGAGGACGACGTACGCGAGCGCCGGGTCCTGCCACAGCCGCCGGTCCTCGGGCCGCTGCAGGAGGAGGTCGAGCATCTTGTAGTTGGTGATCAGGATGTCCGGTACGGTGCGCCGGATCTCGTCCCGGTCGACGGTGATCGTCGGGTTGGCCTGCTTGAACTCCTGCGACGGTGTGTCGCCGATGTAGAGCGCGGCCCGTACGCCCGCGTCGCGCAGCCGGGTGTCATTGGGGTCGCCGAGCCGCTCGCCGATGCGGTGGGCCTGGTCGGTGGCGAGGGCGTTCATGGGGTAGAGCAGGATCGCTTTGACGCCCTCCCGGCCGGCCTGCCGTGCGCGGTAGCAGTGGTCGAGCAGCGGAATCAGGAACGACTCGGTCTTCCCGGAGCCGGTGCCCGTGGTGACGAGGGTGGGCCGCGCCGGACCGTGCAGTGTGGACAGCCGTTCCCAGGCCTGCTCCTGGTGCCGGTACGGGGTCAGGTCGGGGTACCAGGTCAGGTGCCGCTTCCAGTCCGTGCCGTCGGCGGGCCGGAAGGGTGTGCGGACCCGGAGGTAGGGGCCGCGGAAGATGCCGTCCTCGGGGTCGCCGAGGAAGTTCTCCAGGGCCCGACGCGTGCTCTCGTCGGCCAGCGCGTACGTCGTCGCGAGGTACTGGCTCAGACTGTCCCGTACCTGGTCGGCGGCGAGGGTGGGACGCACGCGCGCGCTCCTTCTTGGTGCTGGTGGGGCCGGTCGTGACCGGTTCGAGGGTCTACGGTATCGGGGCCCCTCCCTTGCCGAGTTTCCGCCCGACGTACGCGATGCGCAGGGTGCGCTCGTCGTGGAGCAGCCGGAAGTGCATACGGCCCGGCTTCGGCAGGAACTCGCAGTGCCAGTCGAACAGCTCCTGCTTGCCGTCGTCCTCGGGGAACCAGCAGTAACGTCGGCGGGACTCGAACTCAGTGCGGACATAGGAACGCCACTGGGGCGAGATGGGCCGCTGTCGCGGGTCCCAGTCGCTGACGGCGTCCTGGAGTTCTCCGAGCCGCTCGCCCACCGGCCGCACCCACACCTCGGGGAGTTCGGCGAAGTGCTGCTCGGCCTGGCGGGTGAACTGGAGGAGCGGGAAGAGGTCCGACTTCAGGCCCCACAGTTCGGTGCCGGACCGCAGGCCTTCGACGGCCTTATGCCGGGCGGAGTCCGCTCCACGCCGGATCCACGGCAGGTGGGTGTCGACGTGCTCGGCGCGTGCGGCGTGCCGGACCTCGACCTCGGTGAGCGCCGAACCGCCGTCCTCGTCGTCGAGGAGTTCCTCCCGTTCGAGGGTGATCCGGTCCACGTCCCAGCGCGTTTCCAGAGGCAGGGAGATACCGATTCCGCCCAGCTCATGCGCCCAGCCCAACCCTTCCACGGCCTCACCGCCGTGCCGGTATTCGAGGCCGGAGTAGGTCTCGCCTTCGGGAAAGACCGTCCTGAAAGGCGACTTGTCATCGAGTCCTTTCAGAAGCACCCGTGCATCCCTGTCGGTTCCCGGGGCGCCCATCCACTTGCTGATCGAGTGCCCGCGAGCGAGTTCCAACACCAGCAGGCTGGCCGCGTGGGTGATCAGCGCCGTGCCCTTCCGGTCCGCACGGGCCATGGCGAGTACGGCCGCGACCATCTCGTTCATGGCACGGTTGACCCGGTCCGGGTCGGCTGTGATTCCGCAGGACCTCTCGTTCAGAAACAGGTGCGGCATGTGTCCCCCTCCGCCACGATCCGTGCAGTGTCAGCCGATGAGCTGGTCGAGCGTGTTCTCGAACTCGTCGAAGAATCCGGCGGGCCACTGATCGAGCTTGCCGTCCGCGTTGACCTGCGGGCTGACGACCTCCACGCCGGTGCCGTCCCCACGGAAGTAGTGGAACACCGCCTGGCCGGGCGTGATCCGCCCCTTCTTCACCGCGAGCCGCACCCCGTTGACGACGTGGTCGCTGTGCGTCTCCATGATCACCTGGGCGCCCTGCGCGGCGGTCGCCGCGGCCAGCTCCGCCATCCGGGTCTGCCCCATCGGGTGGAGATGCGCCTCCGGGTTCTCCAGGAGGACCAGGGAGCCGGGCCGGGCGGTGAGGCAGGCGACCACGATCGGCAGGACGTAGGTGAGGCCGAATCCGACGTTACTGGGACGGCGCCGCTTGGTGGCGCCGAGCGAGCCCTGGAACCCGTACGAGAGGCTCACCGCATCGGCGCCCTTGATGGCCTCCGCCTCGATGTCCACGCCGGGGCAGAGATCGCCCATCCAGGCGGCGACCTGGTGGCGCAACTGGTCCGACTCGGCCCCCGGATGGCGCAACGGGCCTGCCGGGACCGTGTCACTGGCGTGGATGCGCAGAAAGTTGACGGTGTGTTCGCCACGTACGCCGAGAAAGCCGCGGCCCATGACGGCGTGGTGGTCGCGCGGGTAGAACTCGGCGGGCGAGATCCGGTCTGCGTGCAGGTACTGGAAGGGAGCGGTGAGGAACGAGGGCGTCACGGCCTCGGGTCCGGTGGGGGCGGCGGCCCCCTCCGAGGTGAGCGGCGACTCCACGTCCCGCAGGGGCAGCAGGTTCTGCTCGGCCTCGTACGCGACGGTCCAGCTGTAGTGGTACGGCCCCTCGTCTACGCCGAGTCCGATCAGCGGCTCTTCCTCGGTGAAGTCCTCGTGCAGGACGTCGTCCCCGGTGCCGAGTCCGACGAGTTCGCCCTTGAGTAGGAAGCCCTGGTTGCCGACTTCGCCCAGGAATCCGGCCCGTCGCGCCTCGGGCAGGAGCCGGGAGACGTCGAGGTCGCCCGCCTCGTATGACTGGCGCAGCAGCGCGATCGACTGGAGGACGCTGCTCTTGCCGGACGAGTTGAGTCCGGTGAGGAGGGTGAGGGGGCCCAGCGGCAGTGACGCGTCCTGGAACGCCTTGAAGTTGTGCAGCGTCAGACGGTCGATCACTGTTCGGCCACCCCTCGGAACAGTCGTGCCACGTAAGTGAATCTGGTGCGGATCTTCGCCGGGCCCCCGGTGCCCACGGAGATCGACCGGTCGAAGTCCCAGTCGCCCATGAGCTCGACGAACCTGTCGATCACCTTCTCGCGAGACGCTACCAGCCTGGCTCGCTCCTGATCATCGAGTAGCGCGAGTTCGACCGAGATCGTCTCGAACAGCGCCTTGTTGATGGCGGGAGAACTGCGCTTCCCTCCACGCCACTTGCGGAAGGCATGGTCACCGAACAGGTCACGCGCGCACCGCATGGCCACCCGGAACTCCCGCGCCAACTGCTCCCGGCGCTCGTCGGTGAGCGCGTTGACCTTTTGCATCGCGTCGATGAGGAACTTGCCGAAGTCCTTCTCCTCGTGCCTGGCCGGAATGCTCTCGCGGAAGGCGAGGAAGCGGAGCACCATCTCCCGGTCGGCCATCCGTTCGTCGGACACGCTCCACCGGGTGGCCTCACCGAACGCCGGATCCTTGGCCAGGTCGGCGAGGAACGCCCGGACCGGCCCCCGCACCAGCGCGTGCCGCAGCTCCTGCGGCGTCAGAGGCGTGCCGCCGGTGTTGATCCGGGAGAACACGTTGTACTTGACGGCCTCCGGGGTGCCATGCTGCAGAACGTGCACGGTGAGCTGGGTCTCGCGCAGCCGGATCTTCAGCCGCCCGGTCAGGTTCTGGTACGAGCTGCCATTGAAGTCCCGCAGGTAGTCCAGGCCCCTCAGAACCAGCGGACGGAGGCCGGTGAGCCCCGGCTCCATGAACCGCGCGATGGCGGTGAGCCGCTGGACGCCGTCCACCACGGCCCACTTGTCCTCGTCGTCCTGGGCCATGTAGACGGTGGAGATCGGGATGCGCAGCAGCAGCGACTCGATCAGGCGGCTCTGCGCGCGGTCACTCCAGATCCCGGCCCTGCGCTGGAAGTCCGGCGCGAGGTCGATCATGCCCTCCCTCAGCCGGGACAGCAGCAGGTCGACCGTGGTGCTCTCCGTCTGGATCCTGATGCTGTCGGGCCGGAACAGGGCGAAGCCGCCGTCGGAGTCGCCGAAGTCCCCGCCGTCTTCGTCCTCGTCGTCCGGGAGCTCCAGCTCCACGCCGGTCGGCCGGCCGTCGGACCCGATTTCGAGCGGCGCGCCAAGCGGCAGGAGGAGCGCGTCCGGCTCGTCGACGTCCCCCGCCACGGCGTACCCCCGGGCTCCTGCCTCCCGGTTTCGTCCGGCACCCCGGCCGTCGGCGCTGTCCTCCAGGTCCGTCATGCTCCCCGCTGCCCTTCGCCGCCGCTCGATGCCGTTCCCGGCCCAGCCTATAGACGGGCCTTACGGCATGTCAGCGCGACGGTCCGGGCCGGTCGAGCCCGGCAGGTCCAGTTCGGCGACGACCGTCTTGCCGATGGGGAGGCGGCCCAGGACCTCCCACCGGTCGGCGAGGGCTTCCACGAGCAGGAGGCCCCGGCCGGACTCCGCCGGGGGTGCGGTGCGGGCCACGCCGGGTGCCGGTGGCCGGCGCTCGCCCCGGGTGTCGGAGACCTCGATCCGCAGGGTCCGGCCGAGGAGCTGGACGGCGACCTCGAAGTCCCGACCGGGGACACGGCCGTGCGTGACGGCGTTGGCCGGCGAGGCGGGCACCGCGCGGGGTGGAGCTGAACCGCTGGGCGAACACACGTACGGTGACGGGCTCTTGGCGGGTTGTGGGGGACGGTGGCGTCATGTGCCCAATCTGGCGGCGGTTCGGGATCATTCACCAGGGATGCCCTGCGTACGCTGGGTCAGCGTACGTGCACAGAAAGTGGACAGTACGTGTCGCCGAGCGTGACGATGGGGGCGAGTCAGAAGCGGTACGGCGTGACCGGTGCGCGAGAGGTGGCCTGTGGTGGCTTACGAGAACACGGATGGCGGGGCGGGAACGGGAAGCTGCGGCGAGCCCGGGGTCTCGGACAGTTTGCGTACCTTCGGCGCCGTCGTCCAGGCCTTACGAGAACACGCGGGCCTCAGCCGCGAGCAGTTCGCCGACCTGGTCCGCTTCTCGAAGCACACGGTGGCCTCGGTCGAGCAAGGGCGCCGCATGCCCGACCGCGACTTCGTGGAGCGTGGGGAGGCGGCCACCGGGAACACCGGCGCCCTGCGGAGGGCTGCGCCGCATCTGACGCGGCAGGCGGGGCTGGCGAGTTGGTTCCAGGAGTGGGCTCGGCGGGAGGCCCAGGCGGTGACCCTGTGGACCTACGAATGCCGAGTGATTCCCGGCCTGTTGCAAACGGAGGCGTACGCGCGGGCGGTGACGGAGAGCGTCCCGCCAGTGAAGGACGAGGAGCAGGTGGCCGAGCAGGTCGCGGCTCGGCTGAAACGGCAACAACTGCTCGACCGCAAGCCGCCGATCGCGTTCAGCTTCATCATCGAGCAGGCGCTTCTCGAACGTGGCACCGGCGGCGCCGACGTGATGCGGGAGCTGCTCGACAGCCTCCTGGAGCGGTCTTCGCAGTTCAACGTCGAGTTGCAGATCATGCCGCGGTACCAGCCGGACCACGCTGGGTTCGACGGCCCGTTGATGCTCCTGGAGTCCCCGGACAACGAGTGGTTCGGCTACGCGGAGGGCCAGCGGGGCGGGATGCTGATTTCGAACCCGAAGGAGGTCAGCATCATGCTCCAGCGGTATGCAAAACTGCGTTCGCAGGCTCTCACCTCTGAGGATTCCAGGAGCCTGCTGAAGCAACTTCGAGGAGCGCTATGAGCAGCATCGACGAACGGGCCTGGTTCAAGAGCAGCTACAGCGGCTCCGACGGTGACGCTTGCGTCGAGGTGGCAAAGGGCACTCAGGCGATCCACGTCCGGGACTCCAAGGACCGGCAGAGCCCCGAACTCGCCCTCTCCCCCACCGCGTGGAGCGACTTCGTCAACTACGCCGCCCAGGGCTGACCTTCACGCCCCGCCCCGTGCCGGATCCGTCCGGCACGGGGCGCTGTCGTTCACTTGCCCTTGTCGACAGCCGCCTTGAGTCTCGCGGTGAATTGGGCGTGCGCCTCGCGCATCTCCTTCTCGCGGTTGGCCTTGTAGAAGGGGGCGGTGTAGCCCTCGGGGGGCTCGGGGCGCTCTTTCTTCTGGTAGGCGAGGAGGTGGTCGTAGTGGTCCTTGGTCTGACCGAAGCCGTATGTGTAGCGGTTCCCCGCGATCTTGCGCTCGTTGGCGTCGAACCACGTCACGGCGTCGAAGTCCTGCATGATCGGGAACCGGGACTTGTACATGGCCACGAGCGCGTCAGCGCTCACGCCTAGCCAGACGGCGACCAGCGCGTCGATCTCCACCAGGGCCGCACGCCGCGCTCGTTCGGTTCGGAGTGGGGTGTCCCGATTCCATGCCGGGCCAACGGTGTGCAGCGGCTGGAGGTCGGGCCAGTCGCGTGCCCACGGTTCGTAGGCAGGCCAGGTGAGGTCGTAGAGCTCCTCCCAAAGGTCTGCGTACGCGCTTGTGAGGCAGTTGAGGCGGAGGGCGCGCAAGAGCAGCGCTGAAGCGAGCGGATGGCTCTCTGACGGTGCAGGCAGCGCACGCGCACCACGTACTTGCAAGTCGCCTCGGCCGGTCGTGCGCAGGAAGTAGTCGACCGGGAGCGAAGTCCAGAAGGCCCCCACAAGGACCGTCCTTCTGTCGCTGCCAGCGGAAAGGCTGTGGACCATGTGAATGTGGCTTGGCCCCGGAGGCACAAGGGCCGCATACAGCGCCCGCTCCGTATCCGGCGCGATCTGACGCCGCCACGCCACCCGATAGAACTCCGTATACGGCCTCCGCAGCCGCCGTACCAGCTCCCCCTCCACCTGTTCCTCGGTAACCTCAGCCGGCTCCACCCCGAACCGCCTCGCCGCAGCCCCCCGCGCCCGCGTCACCTCACGCTCGGACGCCTTGAGCTGCTCCAGAGTCCTCCCGTCGCTCCACATGTCCTGCGCGGCCCGGTACACCTCGGGCTTCGCGACGTACACGTACTCGGACTCGGGCACAGCGTCGTCGGCCAGCGTCAACGGGTTGAGGCCCAGGACCTCGCCGCCGCCCTGGCTCGGCTGCTTGAACATGGGGTTGGCCAGACCGATCTGTGGGCCCTTGAGGATCACCTCGGACCAGGCGGCGGGTCGTCGGACCGCGCCCGAGTCGTCTGGGGTGTTGTAGTCGATGAGGTCGGCCGCCTTGGCCCCGCTCTCGTCGTAACCGCGTGCGATCTGTGGGTCGTACTCGGCGAGCCGCAGCGAGTAGTCCGCCAGCGCCTCGATGGCCTGGGCCTCCGCCGTGCTCACCGGTGACAGCAGCCGGGCCTGGCGTACCGGCTGGGTCTCGTCGCCGGTGAGCTTCTGCCAGCGGGCGAGCGTGTCCTCGTCCACCCGAACGATCCGCTTCTGGTGCGGGCGTTCGTCCCAGCTGTCGCCGTAGCGGACCCCCGGGTCGGGGGCCGTGCCGTCGTCGTCTGCCGACAGGCGCAGGGCGTCGACGGAGAAGAGCCAGGAGAGGTGGTCGAAGCCGATCTCGCCCACCTGACCGTAGACGTGGACGCCGAAGTGGCTGGACCGGCCGACGGGCGGCGGGAAGAAGCGGTTGCCCGCGTTCACGAAGTCGCCGTGCACCCGCAGCCTGCTGTACGCGGCCTCCCGCAGCCGCCCTTCCTTGTCTCCGCTGAAGTGGGAGTCGGGGTGGACGAGGCCCACGGTGCCGTTGTTCGCCGTGTGCTGCCAGGTCTGGCACATGAAGGCCCGGTACAGGTCCGGCTGGGTTCCCGCGAGCAGGGGGTACACCGGGCCTGAGCCCAGCATCTCGCCCATGCCGCTCGTCGAGGCGAGTTCGGCGAGCAGGTACGCGCGGGCGCGGGGCCGCTTCAGCAGTTCGTCGCGCCGCCGCGTGCGTTCCACCTTGGTCGGCTTCTCGGTGAGCATGAACCACGGGTCGTGCTCGGCGAGGACCGGGTTCTCCTCCCATCTCGGCCGCACCCACGGCGGATTCCCCACCTGAAGGTCGAACCCACCCCCCGGCCCCCGGAACACGTGGGCGAAGTGCAGCTCCCAGTGGAAGAAGCCGTGGCCGTCCTCGGCCTTTATGTCCTTCTCCGTCGTGCCGGCGATGTCCTCGACCGTGTTCAGCCACGGGTAGCGGAACGGCAGCAGCCGGGCCGGGCGCATGCCGAGGAAGCCCTCCAGGCGGTCCTCGACGTCGGCCAGCAGCTCCAGTGCCTCGTCGGGACTGAGGTTCTCGATGCCCGAGAGCAGGGAGTTCTCGGGAATGTCGGCCTTGCCGAGGACGCTCTCCAGGAAGTCCAGCCAGTCGCCGAGACTCTGGAGCGGGACGGTCGTGCGCTCCGGCGGCCGGGCGACGGACTTGCGGACCGGCGCGGTCCCCCCGGGCCCGGTGTCGGCGCCCAGTTCCTCCTGCTCGCCGTCCGGGTCGTCGAACAGCCCGGTCGCCCGCCACACCTGATCCCCTGGAGCCGGGCCGGTCGGCGCTGCCGGTTCCTCCGCTCGGGGTCCGCGCAGCAGGCCCCGTACCGACGCCTCGTCGACCAGCGCGCCGCCCGTCCCGTACACCGGGTCGGTCCCGTCGAGTGCACCGACCTTGTCCAGCGGCCAGAACCACAGGGCGCACCACGCGTCCATGACGGTCTTCAGCCGCCAGTAGGGGGTGCCCTGGCGGGTCAGGTCGTCGAGGACCTTTTGTTTGTCCTCCGCCTCCGAGGACTGCTCCAGCCAGTCCGCGCCCCAGACGTCGACGCGGCGGGCGACGGCCCGCTCGGAGAGTTCCAGCCTGGTCGCGACGAGCGACCACAGGAACTCGGCGCGCCGGGCCACGCCCTGCAACCGGCCCAGCTCGGTCTTGTCGGCGGCCTTGAGCCACCGGTCGTAGCGCTTCTGCCGTGCCTCGGGGGTCTCCTCGCCGCGTTCCTGGAAGGGTTTCGGTCCCTTCGGGGCCCTCTGGACTCCCTTGCGCCACGCGCCGAGCGCCCTGGCCTGGTCCTCGGCGAGTCGCTTCGCCTCCGGCTCGCCCGCGACCGCGCCCCAGCCGATGGCGGGCAGCAGGAACTGGTGGACGGCGCCCTCGGGCAGTGGGCCCGTACGGAAGGGCAGGTCGGTCGGCGGGAGGGTGTACTTCTTCGCCAGCCAGCCGCCGCCCGTCAGATCATCGGCCTTGTAGACCTTCCGGCTCGCGCCGATGAGGGAGTTGCCGCGCCGCAGGTGCAGGCCGAACCATGGAGCGCGCATGCCCGGGTGCATGGAGTTGAGCCAGAGGGAGACCTCCGCGAGTTCCACCGCCGTGGCGTTCAGGTCGACCCCGTAGGCGTTGTGCAGGGCGATGTACGCCTTGGCCTTCTGGAGCTCGATCTGCCGCAGCTCGGGGTCCACCCGGCGGCCCAGCTCGCGTTCGCGCCGCCGCAGATACTCGGCGGCCACCTGGTCGATGGCCTCGTTGAGGAACGCGCCCGAACCGAGGGCGGGTTCGCAGATCTTCCAGTCGAGGAGTTCGCGGGCCTCGGTGACGGTGCCGTGCTGGTCGAGCCGGTGCTTGAGGGCGAGTTCGACCGTGACCTCGGTGAGGGACTTCGGAGTGTAGTAGGAGGCGGAGGTCTGGCGGTCGCGGCCGGCCAGGCGGTAGACGAACGTGCCCTCGTCGTGGACGACCCGCTCCAGGCGGCCGGTCTCGGGATCCGTCCGATGGACGAAGAACTTGTCGTCGTAGTCCTGGACACGGTCCGCGGGGATCGTCCAGCTGCCGCCGGAGGGGTCGCCGCCCTTGGCGACCTCGTACAGCTTCTTCTCGGCGATGGAACCGGTGTAGGACATCAGGCCCTCGTACACCGCGCCGAGCTGGTTGATGCCGAGCTGGGCGTACGAGATGAAGCCGCCGCGCTCCCTGCCCCGGCCCTGGGTGAGCATCAGGCGGCGCAGCACCTTGTGCAGGGTCTCGTTGCGCAGCCGGGTGTCCAGGAACGGGCGGCGCTTCTCCCCTTCGCCGCCCCGGTACGCCGGGTTCTCGATGCGGTCGTCGCCGATCAGGCGGACGGCGTCCTTGGTGAACAGTTCGGAGCGCAGGGCCTCGAAGCGCAGGCCCGCGCCGGTGCTGCGGGCGGCGGCGCGGCGGACGCGGTCGGCCTCGCGGACGCGTTCGGTGTGCTCGGCGCGGGTGAGGGAGCCGGCGGCGAGCAGCCGGTCCGCCTCGTGCTCCGCCTCGGCGGCCTCACGGGCGGCGGCCTCGGCCTTCAGGTCCTCCGGCTCCGTGCCGTAGCGGCGGTGGCCGTTCTCGACCTTGTCGAAGAGCAGGTTCAGCGACTCGTAGAGGTGGAAGCCGCGCCGGGAGCGCTCGCCGACGAGGTCACGCAGGACGAGGTCGCCGAGGCGCTGGAGGCCGTAGCCCTGCTCGTACTCGGGGTAGTCGGAGGGCAGGATGCCGAGCGCCGGGCTGGCCTCGGCGTAGAGGAGGAACAGGATGCGGTAGAGGTAGCGCAGGGACTCACGGCTCAGTTCCTTGGCGAGGCGGGCCGGGTCGTCGAGGTCGGCCGGGGCGACGCCGTTCTCTGGTTCGCGCAGGCGCGCCAGGACCTCGTTGGCGATCCACTCGACGCTCAGGCGCAGGCCCTCGCGCAGTTCGGTGGAGACGCCGACGGCGTGCTTGCCGGAGTTGTCGACGAAGGCGGCGAGCGGCGCGGTGCCGCCCCCGGCGGGCACGCGCAGCGAGTCGGCGCCGAACAGGGCGGCCAGGGTATCGAGTTCGCCGCCGTGGCGGTCGTCGCGGCGGTTGAGGGCCGCGTCGAGGTCGGCGGCCAGGTAGCGGCCCTCGGGCCAGGCGAGGCGGTCGGCGAGGATTATGACACCGCCGACGAGGAGGAGGACGTAGCGCGGCGGGGTGTCGCAGGCGAAGAGGAAGTCGGTGAGGGCCTTGGCGTCCTCGATCTCCAGCGACCCCTCCAGCTTCACGGGGTGCAGGAGTCGGCCGGCGCCGTCCGGGTCGAGGGCGGCGTCGGGTTCGGTGGTCCAGCCGCAGGAGACGGCGTACAGGCCGGGTTCGGCGTGGACGACCTGGAGGCTGTACGCGTGGTCGGCGCGGTGGACGGTGACGGTCTGCTCGTGGGCGGCGGTGTGGCCCAGGGCGCGCAGAGTGTCCAGATGCAGTTCGGTGACCCGTTTCCGCCAGCCCGCCGGAACGGGCGCGTCAGGTTCGGCGAGGGCCTCCGCGTCCTGGGCGAGGGCGGCGCGGCCGGCGAAGTAGGGGCCGTGCAGGGCGCGCAGTGTCTCGCGTGGCGTGCGGGCGCGCGGGGGGACCGCGGCGGGGTCGAGGCCCTGACGTTTCGCCTCGGCGACGGCGTCGGCGTGACGGCGGCGTTCCTCCTCCTCGAAGGCGGCCCAGCGGGTGAGGAGGCCGTCCTTGGCCTTGAGATCCTTGGGGAGGACCTCAGCGAGGTAGTGGGCCGAGAGGTAGTCGCCGTGATTGACGAGGGAGTCGTACGTCATGCTCGGTTCTCCGCCTGGGCTTCGGGGGCGGTCGGGGTGCCGGGGCGGTCGAGGACGGCCAGGACGCGCAGCAGGGGGCGGCCGGTGGTGTGCAACTGGTCCAGCAGCCGGGCCAGTTCGTCGGCGGTCTCCTCGACGAGGCGTTCGCGGCGGCCCGAGAGGCCGGGGAGCAGCGAGTCGGTACGCCACTGGGCGACGTGATCGCGGTATGTGGCGAGAGGTTCGCTGATCGTCTCCTCCCACTCGGCCTGCCCGGCGTCCAGGTGGGCGCGGGCGGCGGCGACGGCGGCCGGGACGAGGGCCTGAAGACGGTCCAGGCCGGCCGGCCCGCCGGTGCGGGCGAGCCTCGGGCCGACCTTCGCGTCGCGCAGCGCGTCCGCCATGGGGCGCACCTCGGGCGTGCCGTTTCCGGCACCTTCGGTGCCGAGGCCGGACACAGCCATCCAGCGCACCACGGTGGGGCGGCCCAGGGCGTTGGAGTGGATGCCCTGGACGAGGAAGACCGGGCCGTCGACGTGCGGGGTGGTGATGACCGGGGCCTCCTGCCGGCCGAACTCGACGAGGACCTTGTCCGTCAGCCACTCCACCACCGGGTGGATGTCGGTGAGGAAGGAGACCTCCGGCCACATGGTGGTGCTGCTGTCCCTGGCCTCGGTGAGCTTGCGCTGCGCGAGGGCGCGGTCGAAGGTGACCAGCATCCGCTCGGCGACCCGCTGCTCCTTCAGGTAGGACGGCGGCAGGGCCTTGAGGCGGTGGAGCAGGTCGGGGGCCATGGCCGGGGACAGCGAGAAGTACGCGCCGCCCCTGGCGTCCGCGCCGGACGCCAGACCGACGACATCCTCGGCGCGCTCCTCGTAGACCTCGTCGAGAGCGGTGGAGACGAAGGCGGCCGTGTCCCCCTCGAAGAGGGAGATCTGCTCGGCGCGTGCGGGCAGTTCCTGCTCGGTGACGGTGTCCACCTGGCCGAACAGGTCGGCGAGGGCGCTGTCGGCGTCCGGGTCGGGCTCCAGGAATTCCTCGACGCTGCCGCCTTTGACCAGTTCCCTGATGAGCCGGCGTTCCTCCTCCTCGGCCCGGTAGAAACCGGACACGGCCTCTGCGGTGCCGTCCAGTTTGTGGGCCTCCTCCTCGCGGCGGAGCAGCTTCTCCGCGACCGTGCGGTCGTCCTTGGCGCCGGGGACGGCCGAGGTGAGGATCAGCGCGCTGAACTGGGGCTCGTACTTCTGCCCGTACCGGTCGATACGGCCGTTGCGCTGCTCGATGCGGATCAGCGACCACGGGATGTCGTAGTGGATCAGGTGGTGGCACTGGCGGTGCAGGTTGACGCCCTCGGAGGCGACGTCGCCGGTGAACAGCAGCCGGACCGGGGTGTCGGCGAGGCCGAACGCCTCCAGGACGTCGCCCTGTTCGTCGTCGCTGAGGCCGCCGTGCATCACGGCCACGGCCTTGGCCGTGCCGTCGGCCGCGACCGTGAAGCCGAGTCGGGCGGGGACGACCTGAGCGAGCCAGGTGAGGGTGCGGACGCGTTCGGAGAAGACCACCGCCCGGGTGGTGGACCGGGGGCCGACGCCGATCTCCTTCAACTGCGCGACGAGCGCGTCGAGTTTGGCTGAGTCACCGGGGGCGGTGCCGTCGCCCATCCCGGTGATGATCTCCCGCAGCCGGGCCAGGGCCGCCTGCTCGGGGGCGATGGCCGGGTCGGGCCGCAGCCCCTTCTCGCCGGCCTTGCGGACGCGGTCGGCGAGTGAGGCGACGCGCTTGTCGACCGTCTCACCGAGAGCGACGTGGGAGGACAGGAACGTCTTCAGCAGCTGGTAGGCGAAGAGCTGCTCGGTGGCGACCGAGGTGCGGTCCTCGTCGGCCGTGCCGAACTCCGTGCTCGCCGGCGGGGCGGGCAGCCAGTGCTCGGTCAGCTCGGTGAAGATGCGCTCCTCCGCCTCGGTGGCGGCACAGTGGAGGGAGACGGTCGGGCCTCGGTCGGGCCACTCGGTGCCCATCTCGTCGCGCACCTCGGGGCTGATCTTGGTACGCCGGATGTAGAGGTGTCCGAGGTCCGCCTCGGGGTCGTAGTGGTCGCGGTCGGCGATGGCGGCCGGGTCGAGCAGGGAGATCAGGTCGGCGAAGGAGCGCTTGTCGCCGTTGTGCGGGGTCGCGCTGGCGAGCAGCAGGGCGTCGGTACGCGGGGCCAGAGTCTCGGCGAGGGCGCGGCGCTGACTGCCCGGGTTGATCAGGTTGTGGGACTCGTCGATGACGACGGCGTCCCAGCGGATGCGCTCCAGGTGGTGCCGGTACTGGCCGATGTTCTTGAGCGTGTCCACGGAGATGATCACGCGCTTGTAATGAGTGAACGGGTTCCGGCCCGCCGGGAGCTCGCGCTGGACGCGCTGGATGCCGAGCGAGTCGAGCCGCACGAGCGGGATCGAGAAACGGGTCCACAGTTCGTGCTGGAACTGTTCCAGGATGCTCTGCGGGGTCACGACCAGGATGCGCTCGCCCCGTCCGCGGCGGATGAGTTCCGCGAGGGTCAGGCCGATCTCCAGCGTCTTGCCGAGGCCCACGACGTCGGCGATCAGGACCCTGGGTCGGAGGTTGCGCATGGACAGGGCGAGCTCGGCCGGACGCTGCTGGTAGACCAGCGGGTCCAGCAGGAAGCGGTCCGCGAGGGCGAGCCCCCGCTCCGACTGCGGCAACGGCGTCTTGCGCAGAACGGCTTCGAGGAACAGGCGGCTGCGCCGGAAGTACGAGGAGGTGTCGGGGACCAGTCGGGTCTTCTCCGGGTCGAGCAGTTCGACCGTGTCGATCCCGCTGAAGAAGACGGCTTCCTCGTCCCGCACGAACTCGGATACGCCGACCGCTTCGATCCGCTCACCGTCACGCTCGGTCGTGATGGTGTTGCGGACCAGCCACTCCTCGTCCCGTACAAGGATCTGCGCTCCCGGCGGGAACCGAGTCCCGTCTTGCGTCGCCCCCTGGTCGGTCACCCGCGGCCCCTTCGCCTTCCCGTTCCAACTGCAATCCCGTGGTCCTGCTGTCCAGCAGTCCTGCGACCGCAAGTCTGTCACGGTGGAGGAAGGGCTCGTACGGGCATCGGCGACGCGAACCGGCGCGGCTCAGAAGCGCGCCTCCCGCGCGTACCCTGCGCGGATCCGCTCAGCGATCTGGAGGGGGGTCGAGAGTCGGACGCCAGTGCTCCCACGGCTTCGGGACGAGCTCCCGTCCTGCCCGAGGACGGTCTCCCCGGGGACGGAGGGGCCAGCGCTCCCGGATTCCCCGCCGGGTTCGTCGTCGATGTCGGCGGGCTGCCCCGCCCCGGCCGGTACCGCCGTGACCGCCTGCTCGTCGTCCTCCACCGCCGCCGGGTCGACGGCGGTGGGCGTGTAGGTGGGGGCGTCGGCCCCCGGTGCGGGCCCGGGGGCCGGCGCGGGGAGCTGTGGCACGACGATCTCGGGCGTGAGGTCGGTGAGGCGGTACTTGGCCTGGAGAGCGGTCAAGCCCTGGTCGTGGATGGCCCGTACGAGGCGCTTGATGACCTCGGGCAGAGCGGGCCGGGCGCCGGGGTCCGGCGCGAGCATGTCTGTGACCAGGGGCCCGAGCTCCGGTGGCAAGTCCGTCAGGTCGGGAGGAGTCGCCGGGTCCTCGATCTTCAGAGCAACGGCCTGCCAGGTGGGTCCCTCGTACGGGTAGTGTCCGGTCGCGGCGAACAGCAGCACCGCGCCCAGCGCGTAGACGTCGGCGGACCGGTCCAGCTGGTGCTCGCCCCGGGCCTGCTCCGGCGGCATGCACAGCACGCTGCCGACGACGAAGCCGGTCGCCGTCAGGGTGGTGCGGCGCTCGGCGAGCACGGCGAGACCGAAGTCGATCACCTTGGGGCCGTACCGGGACAGCAGGATGTTCTGCGGCTTGAGGTCACGGTGGAGCAGCCCCGCGTCGTGCACGGTGCCGAGGCCCTCCGCCAGCAGCGCTCCGAGGCTGGCGGTCTCGGCGAGCGGGAGGGGGCCGTGCTCGGTGACGAAGGTGCGCAGATCCGGTCCGGGGACGTACTCCACGGCGAGCCAAGGCTGATCAGCGTCCGCATCGGCTCCCACGAAGGCCGCGACGAACGGCCCGTACACCGTGCGCAGGCTGTCCACTTCGGACAGGAAACGCGCGCGGGTGTCCTCGTCGAGGACGGAAGGCTTGATGACCTTCACGGCGGCCTGGTGGCCGGCCGCGGACTCACCGAGGAAAACCTGCCCCATGCCGCCGGCCCCGATCCGGCAGACGAGGGCGAAGCCCCCGATCTCCTTCGGGTCCTCGTCCCTCAGTGGTTCCACAATGCTGTGCCTCCCTCTTGTGGCCTGTACGCGCCGCTGCGGACGAGAGCCGAGCTGGACCGGAATCAGTGTATGCAAGGCCTGGGGTTTCCCTGCGCTGCTTACGTGACCAAGCCCCCCCCCGACAGGGGACTCGGCGGAACGCCGTTGTCCGCTTGTGCCCTCTGCTGTCTTGCCAACGAATTTCCTGGATCAGGCCAGCCGACTGTAGTGGTGATCGCTACGGTGTTAACCGCAGAGCGAAGAGGGGATCTCGATCCATGAGAGCAGACACAGTCGACCTGCGTCGGATCTTCGGCAGGGACATCCGTTACACGGTGCCGCTGTTCCAGAGGCCGTACGTGTGGAACCGGGACGACAACTGGTCAGCTCTGTGGGAGGACATTCGCCGCACCGTCGAGCGGGCAGAGCAGGCGGCCCTGACCGGCGATACGGTGGCTCCGCACTTTCTCGGCGCCGTTGTCTTCGACGAGACGCCGTACCTTTCGTCAAGTCTGGAGACGCGGCAGGTCATTGACGGCCAGCAGCGTCTCACAACTCTGCAGTTGTTCCTGTTCGCGGCCCGCCTGTCCGCAGCGGCTCTCAACCATGAGCGGTCCGTGCGGCTGCTGAGCAAGTTCCTGGAGAACGACGAGGACCTGTTCGACCGCGTCCAGCACCCCGATCACCTCTACAAGGTGTGGCCGACCAACGCGGACCGGGACGAGTTCCGCACCGTCATGCGCGGTCAGGGCGGGGCAGGACGGTTCGCCGAAGCCATCACCTACTTCAAGCAGGAGATCGACGCTTGGCTGGCAGAAGCCGCCGAACCGGAGGAGCGGCTAGGGACGCTGGTGCAGACCCTGCGGGAACAGTTGCGCCTGGTCATCATCGATCTGGAAAAGCACGACGACGCTCAGGTCGTCTTCGAGACGCTGAACAGCCGCGGTACACCGCTGGAGCACGCGGATCTGATCAAGAACCTACTGTTCCGTGACGCGGAACGCGCCGGCGCGGACATCGACCGGCTCTACAAAACGTACTGGGCTCCCTTCGACCAGGACGAATGGCGCACGGAACAGACGACTGGCCGCATCACGCGAAGCCGCCTCGACGTGTTCCTGACGTACTGGCTCACGATGCGAACACAGCGGGAGTTCACCGCCTCCGCCCTGTTCAAGGAGTTCGAGCGCTGGCTGCTCTCGGCTGCCGTCCCTACGGAGGAGGTCTTCGCCGAACTGGCGCGATACGCCGAGATCTACGACCTGATCGACGATTACCCGCAGCACGGCGTCGAGGGCCGGTTCCTCTACCGGATGAAAGTCCTTCAGACCTCCACTCCGATGCCCCTGCTTCTTCTCCTGTACGGCCTGGACGAGTCCGTGCTGCCCCCGGAGCGCCGTCGACGGGCGATCCGCGCCATCGACAGCTACCTCGTTCGCCGGGCGCTGCTCAATCTCAGCAACCGCGACCACAACAACGTTTTCCGTGACCTGGTCGCCGCTGCAGCCCGGCAGCCCGACCGCGCGGACGAGGCCGTCATCAAGGCCCTCTCGGCAATGCAGGGAGCCCACCGTCATTGGCCGAGCGACCATGAGTTCCGCGCTTCGTTGGAACAGGACCCCATCTACACCCGCCTGTACCGCCGCGGCGTACGCATCCTCCTGGAAGCGCTGGAGGACGAACTCCGCACCGACCACACCGAACAGCTCGTCGTCCCGCTCGGCGAGCAGGCGGGCGCGAAGTTGACCATCGAACACGTCATGCCGCAGAGCTGGCGCGACAACTGGCCGCCCCTCGAAAACGATCCATCCGAAGGCTCCGACCGCGACGAACTGGTCCACACCCTCGGCAACCTGACCCTGGTCACTGCCCGCCTGAACCCCACCTTGGGAAACATGGCCTGGGAAGACAAGCGGCAATGGCTCAGCAAGCACAGCCTGCTGCGTCTCACCCACGGCACCCTGCTCAGCGCACCACCGAACACCGACTTCAGCGACTGGGCTGCCACCTGGGACGAGCACCGGATCCACGCACGTGGCTCCTACCTTGGCTCACTGTCTTTGAACATTTGGCCGCACGCTGATGGCCTACTCGCCGCTCCGGTTTCTGCCGACCGCGGCGACAAGTGAAGGTGGCGATGAGCACGTGGCGGGTTGATCATCCTGCCACGCGCAATAGCCGCTACTAACCTCCGCTGTTCAGCGGAACGTGAGCTGACGCCCTGACCGGCGAAACGAAGAAGAAGCCCAACGCCACCACAGTCTCCACGGTCACCCAGACCGTAACTGCTGCGCCGCAGAAGGTACAGCAGCCTTCATACAAGACGTCGACGGGCCGTGGACCATCTGTGGACCGGATAGGCATAATCGAGCCTCCGTGAGGCCATGAACAGCTGTTATTCATGGACCCGAAACGGCCTCCGGAGCCGTGTGTGCAGGTTCGCATCCTGGCAAGGGCACCGGACGCTTGGGCCCTGGCCAGGGGAAATGCACGTCCGGGGCGTTCTTGTCCATGCCGAAACGCACACGGCCCACTTGGCCGTGAAGACCCGATCCAGCAGGGCTTCGTCATGTGATTTTGCGGCACCGGGCGGAGGAAATCCTCTATGTCGTCAACCGGGTCATTGACGACGTCGGCCTTTCGCCCCGGTCAAGCGGCCACCACCGAGATGCCCGCAGCCGCCGGGCGCATCATCGGCGCCGGCGAAGCCGCAGGCTTCGCCGTGGAACTGGCCCAGCAGAACCCGGAAGCACGCACACACTCGACTGAACGTCACCGACCCGGCCGGCGGCATCCAGAACAGGGTGGGACTCTTCGCCGAGTTTCTCGGCTTCTCAGCCACCCGCCCGTGCACTCTCAGTTGGGCCTGGTCCTGCACTCCGCCGACGTCGCCGCCGGGGAAGACTTCGCTCTGGGCGGCCGGGCCGTGGTCCGCGACCTCGTCGGTGTCGACGGCCTCTTCAAGGCCGGATTCACCCGCGGTCGCCCGATGGAGCCGGCCAGGCATACAGAACGACGACGGTTTCGACCCGCGCATGTTCGTCGAGTCGCCGGCCCGCGTCCAGGGGTACCCCGACCAGCAGTTCGCCGGCTGCGGCCTTATCGCCACCGTCACCGCCACCGCAGGCCTGCGGGAGCGATCGGCCGACTGGCGACACCCACCGACTGACCGCGCCGCAGCGACCGCATCCCCCCTCCCGTCAGCGGCAGCCCGCACACGATGGCTGACCCGGTCGACCGGGCGGAGGGTGTCCGGCTTGCGATCCTGCCGCGGGCACCAGCCCCATGGCTTTCGGTGGTCGGCTCAGCGCTGGAGGAGGCGCAGTTGGAGCCATACCGCGAGTCGGTCGTCGGGCTGTTCCAGGGGCAGGCCGAAGAGTTCGGCCGTGCGTCGCAGGCGGTAGCGGAGGGTGTTCGTGTGCACGCCCAGGCGCGCTGCGGCCTCGGCGACGTTGCCCACCGCTTCCAACCAGGCGAGGAGCGAGGCGACGAAGTCCGTTCCGTTCTCGGTGTCATGAGCGACCATCGCGGCGACACCGGGGTGTCTCAGGCGTGGTTCGTGGCCGAGTTCGTCGCCGACGCGGGCCAGCAGGAGCCGTGCGCGCACGTCGTCGAGGGTGGCGACGGGCGGTGCGTCCGGGTGGGCGACGGTCACCCGGAGAATGTCGTCCGTCTCGCGGCGCATCGCGGGCAGACGTGCCGGATCCGTGTCGGCGGGGGCGATCGCCGCGCGTACGAAGTCGCCGAACGAGCCGCGGATCGAGGTGAGCGCGCCTTTGGCGAGGCGGGTCGCGGCCGCGGAGCCGCCGCCGGGCAGCAGGACGTAGACGGCGCGGGATGTCGTGGCGATGCTCGCGTCGGGGCGGACGGGCACGACGTAGCGGGTCAGGGCGTGCCCCAGGTGGGCTGTCAGGGCGAGGAGACCCCTGGCGTCGGCGGAGGCCGCGAATCCGAGAAGGCCGAGTTCGGCTCCTGGCGGGATGGACAGACGGAAGCTGGTCTCGTGGGTGGGCCACAGGCCCTCCAACGCGCCCAGGAGCGCGCTCTCGCGCTTTTGGAGTTCGAGTTCGCTCGCGTTGCGATCGCGGAGGATGTGCAGTGCGGCCAGTCGTGCGCAGTCGATCAGAGCTCGTTCTCCGTCGGCGCCGATGCCGTCGGGGCTTTCGATCGCCCAGATCGTGCCGAGAGGCTGGGTGCCGGCCCTGATGGTGATGGCTGCTCGTGGCAGGGCGCCGAGGGCCTCGGGGAAGCGGACCACGCCTTCGGAGCCGAGCAGGACGCGATAGCGCTCCAGGTTGTGGTCGATCTCCGGGACTCGGCGGCTGAGAATTCCTTCGCGACGCAGGGAGTCGATGCGCTGATCGGGAGATGACGAGTAGGCCATCACCCGTCGGTCCAGGTCCTCGATCGCCACGGACCCGCCGATGACGGCGCTGACTGCGTTCGCCAGCGCGAAAAGGCCGTCGCCGCTGTCCGCCGCCGACCCGCCGCCGACGCCTTGCGACCCCAGGACGGACAGCAGCAACGCGTCGAGGTGGCGCCAGGAGACCTCGTCCGCCGCCGCCAGCAGGGGGAGGCCGCTCCCCTCCGCCTCGGTGACCAGCCCGGCGCCTTTCGCCCCCCTCAGCTTGACGACCATGGCGCTGTACCCGAGGCGGGCCGCTTCCCGTGCGAGTTCGGCTGCCGCGGGCTGATCAGCCAGCAGCCCCGGCATCAGCAGTACCTGGTCACGTCCGGGGGGCAGCGGGTCGGCGGGGTCGTGGAGAACGGTGCCCCGCACCGGCTGTTCCAGCGCGCCCTGCGCGGTCAGCGCGTTGAGGATCGGCGCTCCGATGCCGTCGACGAGGTGACGGACGGTGAAGGTCCTGCTGCTTGGCCGATCGGACAACGACATGGCCAGATCCTAGACCGTTCGGACCAGGACCCCTGGTGCGGGCGGAATACAGAATCGCCGCAATACCCCGCACCGGACCACACGTCCGACCGACCGAATGGAGACGCACATGGCCCGAACTCGTCTCGTCGCTGCCGTTGCCGCGACGACCATGGCCGTGCTCCTCACCGCCTGTGGCGGCGGGGGCGCGGCCGACGGCTCAGCGACGGACGGAGGCAAGGCGGTCGCCGTGCCGGTCGCCGCCGACGCGGCGGTCGCGAAGCTGCTGCCCGCACGCTTCAAGAGCGGGATCAACGTGGCCAGCGGCGTCTACGCGCCCATGGAAATGCTCGACTTGCAGCAGAAGTTCACCGGATTCGACTACGACCTGGGGCAGGCGCTCGGAGCCAAGCTCGGCGTCCCCTTCACCTTCGCCAACCAGGCGTTCGACAGCATCATCCCGTCGCTCCAGTCCGGCAAGCACCAGATCATCATGTACGGGATGAACGACACCCCGGCACGGCGGAGGAGCCTGTACTTCGTCGACTACTTCCACGCCGGCATGGACATCGTCGTCAGGAAGGGCAACCCCGAGAAGATCCGCGGCGTGCTGGACCTCTGTGGCAGGTCCGTCACGGTCGCCAAGGCCACCACGCAGGCCGACCTCATGAGGGCGCAGGCCCCGAGCTGCGAGGCCACCGGCAAGAAGCCGATCACCGTGGTCGAACTGCCCACCGAGGGTGACTCCCTGGTCGCCGTCCGCGCGGGCAAGGGCACCGCCGACGTCCTCGACGCCGCGGTCGCCGAGTACACCGCACGGACGGCCGGCGACGGCAGACAGTTCGAGGTCGTCCACGACGCGGCCCACCCCACCGGCTACACGCCGGTCTTCACCGGCATCGGAGTTCTCCGCAAGGACCACGATCTCGTCCTGGCCCTCCAGGCGGCGCTGACCTCGGTCATCAAGGACGGCACGTACGGCAGGATCCTGACGAAGTACGGCCTGTCGGCGTACGGCGTCACGGCTGCGGAGATCAACGCCGGATGACCGCCACGGACATGATCAAGAAGTCCACCGCCGGGGCGGACGACGTGGTCGCGGAGCCCCGGAGCCACCCGGGGCGTTGGATCGCCGCAGCCGCTCTGGGCGCCCTGTGCGCGGGGTGGGTGCTCTCCCTGTGGAGCAACCGGAACATCGACCACGCCACCGTCGCCGACTTCCTCTTCGACGGGCGGATCCTCCAAGGCGTCCTGCTCACGGTGGGCCTCACCGCCTGCTCGATGCTGCTGGCGACTGCCCTCGCCGTCGCGCTCGCCGTGATGCGGCTCTCCGCGAACCCGGTGCTGCGCGTGGTCTCCTGGGGCTACACATGGTTCTTCCGGGGTACCCCGCTGCTCGTCCAGATCGTCTTCTGGGGCTACCTCGGCCTGCTGTACGAAAGAATCAGCCTCGGTGTCCCGTTCACCTCGATCCACTTCTTCTCCGCGAACACCAATACGATCGTGACCCCGTTCGTCGCCGGCCTGTTGGCGCTCGGGATGAACGAAGCCGCCTACGCCTCCGAGATCGTCCGCGCGGGTCTGCTCTCCGTCGACCACGGCCAGGTCGAAGCAGCCCACTCGCTGGGCATGTCACCGGCATACACGCTGCGGCGCGTCATCGTGCCCCAGGCGATGCGGGTGATCATCCCGCCGATGGGCAACGAGACGATCTCGATGCTCAAGAACACCGCCCTGCTCCAGCTGATCGCGGTGCCGGAGCTCTACACGCGAGCGAGCTGGATCTCCGCGCAGAACCTCAGCCAGGTCGAGCTGCTGATCGTCGCGAGCGCCTGGTACCTGGTCCTCACCTCGGTGCTGTCCGTACCTCAGTACTACCTCGAACGCCGTTACGGCCGCGGTGCGGGCCGCGGCCTGCCCACCACGCCTTGGCAGCAGGCCCGGCACACGGCCACGCGGCTCCGGACCCGCGTCGCACAGGCCGCCCACACCCATCCCCGGAACGCCAGGACGGAGGCGGACTCATGACCCCGAGCCCGTTGGTCGAGGCCAGGAACGTACGCAAACACTTCGGCGCGCACCAGGTGCTCAAGGGCATCGACCTCGAAGTCCGGCGCGGGGAGGTGAGGTGTCTGCTCGGGCCGTCGGGCTCGGGCAAGTCGACCTTCCTGCGCTGCATCAACCACCTGGAGAAGGTCGACGGCGGCCGTATCCATGTCGACGGCGAGTTGATGGGCTACGAGGAACACTCCTCCCGCACGGGGCGTGCCAGGGAGCTGAAGCCCAAGCAGATCGCGGCTCAGCGCCGCGGCATCGGCATGGTCTTCCAGCGGTTCAACCTGTTCCCGCACCTCACGGCCCTGGGGAACATCACCGAGGCCCCGATCGGAGTGGCCCACCACAGCCGCGCGGACGCCCGGTCGCGCGGCATGGAACTGCTGCGGCGGGTCGGCCTCACCGACCACGCCGGCGCCTATCCGGCCCATCTGTCAGGAGGTCAGCAGCAAAGGGTCGCCATCGCACGCGCGCTTGCCATGGAACCGAAGCTGATGCTGTTCGACGAGCCGACCTCCGCGCTGGACCCCGAACTCGTCGGTGACGTGCTGAGCGTGATGCGCGACCTCGCGAGGAGCGGAATGACGATGATCGTCGTCACCCATGAGATCGGCTTCGCCCGCGAGGTGGCGGACCAGGTGGTCTTCATGGACGACGGCATCGTCGTCGAGTCCGGCGCGCCGTCCCGTGTCATCGACGATCCGCGGCACGAGCGCACGAAAGCATTCCTGGACAGCGTCCTGTAGATCGATCATGCGTGCCGCCCCGACGACCCGACGCCCCGACGCCCCGACGCCCCGACGCCCCGACGCCCCGACGAGAGGCAAGAACTCTGTGTCTGACAATGTCCATCGGCCCTTGATCGCGGTGACGGTCGGCCGGGACCTGCCCGAACGTCCGTCCGTCCTGAGACTGACGGAGAGCTACGTACGGGTGCTGACCGATGCGGGCGCCGTACCCCTCGTCGTCGTGCCCGGAATCGACGTCGCCGCCGTCCGGTACGTGATGGAACGCGTCGACGGCCTGCTGCTGCCCGGCGGAATCGGTGCGCCCGACCCTCACCCCGGCCGATTCGGGGAGGACCCGCGGCCCGAGACGGTCATCGACGCGGACCTCGACGCACTGGAGATCGCCGCCATTCACCGCGCGGTCCGCCTGGGAATGCCCGTACTCGGCATCTGCCGCGGCTGCCAGATCCTCAACGTCGCCCTGGGCGGCAGCCTGATCCAGCACCTGGAGCCGGGCGACGTCTCCCACCTGCCGGGCCTTCCTCTGGACGCGGAAGCGCATGAACTCCGGCTCGAAGACGGCTCCCGCCTCGCCGGACTGTCCGGAGCACGACTGCTCCGGGTCAACAGCCTGCACCATCAAGCCGTCGCCAGGCCCGCACCGGCCCTACGAGTGGTCGGCAGGGCCGAGGACGGCGTCGTGGAAGCCGTCGAGTCGGCCGACCCCGACCGGTGGATCATCGGCGTCCAGTACCACCCGGAGGAGCTGACCAGCCGACCTGCCCACCGCCGGCTCTTCGAGGATTTCATCTCGTGGTCTGCCCGCTACGCGGCTGATCGCGACCAGGAAAGGACCGTTTCCGCATGACGAACTCCCCAGCAGGCGAGCGACGCGAACGCATCCTGCGTGCGGCCGTGCGGGATCGTCTCGTCGACCCCGACAGCGCGGCCCTGGCCGCCTTCGTCGACCTCGACGGCGTCGCGGCGAGTGTCGCGGCGCTGCACAGGGCGTTTCCGGAGTCGGTGAACGTCCTGCACACCTTCGCGGCGAAGGCGAACTGTCTGGTGCCGGTGCTGGCGGAGTTGCGCAGCCTCGGCATGGGCTGCGAGGTGGCCAGTCCGGGAGAGCTCGCGCAGGCGCTGGCCGCCGGCTTCGCGCCGGAACAGATCGTCTACGACTCCCCCGCGAAGACCCGCTCCGACCTTCGCCAGGCCCTTGAACTGGGCGTCGCGGTCAACGCGGACAATTTCCAGGAACTCGCCCGCATCGACGAGATCCTCGCGGAGGCCCCCGCAGCCACCTCCGAGTCCGCCCCCGCCTCCCGGCTCGGCGTCCGCCTCAATCCCCAGGTCGGTGGCGGTGGAATCGCGGAGATGAGCACGGCCACCGCGACCTCGAAATTCGGCATCGCTCTGGAGGACGACGGCAATCGGCAGCGGCTCCTTGCCGCCTATCGTGACCGGCCGTGGCTGACCTGGGTCCACGCGCACGTCGGATCGCAGGGCTGCCCGCTCGAACTGATCGCCCAGGGCATCGCGAAGGCCGTGGCCTTCGCCGACGAGGTCAACTCGACCTGTGGCCGACGCCAGGTGATCGGCATCGACATCGGCGGCGGACTCCCCGTCAACTTCGCCGACGACGAGACGACCCCCGGCTTCGACGACTACGTCACCGCTCTGCGGACCCATGCCCCGGCCCTGTTCACCGGCGAATACCGGATCGTCACCGAGTTCGGACGATCCCTGCTGGCCAAGAACGGCTTCACCGCCGCCTGCGTGGAATACACCAAGGTCTCCGGTGGACGCCCGATCGCGATCACCCACGCCGGCGCCCAGGTCGCCACCCGGACCGTGTTCATGCCGACTGCCTGGCCCCTGCGCCTCACCGCACACGGCCCCGACGGGATCCTGAAGCGGGGCGAACCCGTGCCCCAGGACATCGCGGGCCCCTGCTGCTTCGCCGGCGACCTGCTCGCCGAGGCCCGCCCGCTGCCCCTGCTAGCCCCGGGCGACATCGTCGCTCTCCTGGACACCGGCGCGTACTACTCCTCCACCCCCTTCCACTACAACAGCCTGCCCGACCCCGCCGTCCACGGAGTACGCGTCGATCCCGACGGCCACGTCCGCTTCAGGCCCCTCCGACAGGCCGAGACCCTCGCCGACGTCCTCGCGCGAACCGGCCACTGACACCCGCCCGGAACGACAACCGGAACAACACCCGGAACAACGAGAAGGGCCGTTCGCTCCCGCGGAGCCCGCCACCACAGCGGGGAGAGCGGGTGTCCGGCGACGTCCCCGCCGACACCACCACCGCGGCGTAGGACGCGGGGCCCGCTCCGACGGTCAGGAGACCGGCTGCTGCGGGCGCAGTTCGAAGGAGATGTGGGGGGACAGCGCGCGGAGGAAGTCGGGCGCGTCGAACGCTTCCCCCGCGGAGGCGACCCCGATCGTGCGGGTGCGGCCGGTGAGGATGCGGTGGACCGCCTCCACCGCGAGGGGTGCGCTGACGGCGTAGATGTCCCGGCCGCTCGCCACGGCGTGCCGTTCGGTGCCACCGGAACGCACGACGGCGTCGACGAGGAAGGTCTGATCGGAGCGCCCGTTCTCGTCAGCCGGGGCCGGCGCCGGTGTGTCCGGGGCCGAGAGGTCTCTGGCCGCTTCGGTCGTCATGTGGGTGCGCACCTCGCGGATGGAGAGGTGGCTGGGGATCGTGACCACGTCGGCCATCGTGAACTCCCCGATGACCTCCCTGGTGCCCATCGGCTCGGGGAACGGCCACTTCAGGAGAGTCGGCTTGTCGTCGTGGTACTCCAACCGCCCGTCCGTGTAACGGACACGCCGGCCGCCTCGGCGCTCGCCGGAGACCGCACCCGCGGTGCGGGTCCCCGGGGTGGGGTGCCAACTGCTCAGCCCGTATGCGATGTCCGCTTCGTCGGCCGCCGTCCAGTCCCCCATCGCGGCGGTGGCCAGCAGATCGCCGAGGCCTCCGTAGAAGGCCATCGCGGGGACGATCACCACCCCTGCCGCGTGGGCACGGTCCGCGAAGTGTGTGAACGTGTCGAGGTTGGCCTCGATCTCGGCCGCCACATCGACGTACGGGAGGCCGGCGCGCAGTGCCGCCTCGATCACGGGAGCGGCGGTCATCGCGAAGGGCCCGGCGCAGTTGATCACCGCGTCGACACCGTCCAGGGCACGGTCGAGCGAGGCGGGGTCGTCGATCGACGCCGGACGGACCTCGAGTCCTGGGTCGGACGCCGCCAGCGCCCGCAGCTTGTCGGCGTCCCGTCCGGAGAGCACCGGGACGAACCCGGTCTCCCTCAGCTGTGCCACTACGAAGCGCCCGGTGTGTCCGTACGCGCCGAACACCGTCACCGTCTGTCCCGATCCCATGGCTTCTCCCCCGCGTTCGAATGATCCGCTTGATGTGTTCGACGTGCTTGATGTGCTTGATGTGCTCGATGTGCTTGATCCGCTGCGAACATCCTGGCGGGGCAGGCGCGTGACCGCGAGTGTCCGGAACGACGTACCCCGTACAGTTTCGGACATGGGTACTGTCGCACTGGCCGTCACCGAGGGCATGCTGCACTTCGAACTGTCCATGGCGTACGAGGTGTTCGGCGCCGCTCCGGCCGGCGTGGCCGTCCCCTGGTACGACGTCGAAGTCTGCGGGTCGGGCGCCGTGCAGTTCGGCCGGTTCGGGCTGGAGCCCGACCAGGGGCTCGACCGCCTCCGGCATGCCGACACCGTGATCGTCCCCGGCTGGGCGGACACCGACGAGGATCCGCCCGCCGATCTCGTCGGAGCGGTGCGTGCGGCCCATGAGGCGGGTGCGCGCGTGGCCTCCCTGTGCACGGGGGCGTTCGTGCTGGCCGCCGCGGGTCTGCTGGACGGCAGGCGCGCGACCACGCACTGGGCGCACACGGGGGCCCTGGCCGCCCGCTACCCGCGAGTGGAGGTCGATCCGGACGTGCTCTACGTGGACAACGGCAGTGTGCTCACGTCAGCCGGCAAGGCCGCCGCGATGGACCTGTGCCTGCACCTCGTCCGTCTCGACCACGGCTCGGCCGTCGCCAACGTCGTCGCCCGGCGCCTGGTCGTGCCGCCTCACCGAGCGGGCGGCCAGGCGCAGTTCGTCGCCGCCCCGGTGCCCACTCGGGACGACCACCCGCTCGCCGCGTTGTTCCCCTGGGCGATCGAACGTCTCGACCAGCCGCTGACCGTGGAGGACCTGGCACGCCAGGCTCGGATGAGCTCGCGCAATCTCGGCCGCCACTTCGGGGCGGTCACCGGCACCACCCCGCTGCAGTGGCTGCTGACACAACGGATCCGCCGCGCCCAGGAACTGCTGGAGACCACCGACGACGTCATCGACGCCGTCGCGGCAGCCACCGGCATGGGCACCGCCACGACGCTGCGTCGGCACTTCAACCGCACGGTCGGCGTGCCTCCGGACACCTACCGCCGGACCTTCCGCTCAAGGCCCCGCACCGATTCGGAAGACGGCCCGCAACGTCAACGCTGACGGTGCTCGACCGGTTCGACGACGGCACCCACCCGCCCCGGGCCGCCTGAGGTTCGACGCGCGCATCCGGCCCGGCTGCGGGGCTGCCGCGGTGGGGTCGCGGGCCGGTCCGGGCGGCCTCCGTCAGATGGGCTCGTCCTCCTGTTGCCAGGCCCGGGGCCAGTTGCCCGACGGCGGGGGCGGCCCCGCGATGTCCAGATCGCGTCGGGCCAGGGCGTAGAAGGCGTCGCGCGCTCGGCTCACCTGTCGCACGGCTCTGGTCCATCCCGTGTGATCGTCCTTCAGGCCGCGCGCGTACAGCTCGACGTTCCACACCGCCTCGTGCCACGCACGGGCCGCGCCGATCGTCTCGGCGTCTCCGATCAGGAGTACGGACTCCCACTCGGCCGCTCGCCGCACCTCGTTCTCCGCGAGCTGTGTCATGCCCGCTTCGGGGTCCAGCGGGTCCGCCGCGTACGGAAAGCCCCGTGCGGCGCCCATGCGCTGCGCGATGCTCAACTGCTGCTTGAGGACGTTGGCGTAGGACGCGTACGCGTCCAGCCGCTTCACGTCCCATCGCTCGGCCCGGCCTCGTCGCCACCGGTTCCGCTCCGCGATGTTCGTCGCCACGTATGAACTCGCCGCTCCGACCACCACGCCGAGCAGAGCCGGCACCTGCTCCCACAACGCCGATTCCCCCCTGATGCCTCACGGCTGACGCCGTCCGTGGGGACACAGGTTGTCAGGCGCCGTCGGAGGTTGTCAGGGGGTTCCGGTGCTTTCCTTCGCCGGCGCCTGTCGGGGCGTCAGCCGGTCCAGGTGGACCACCACCGTGCTGTGGAAGCGGTGCACCGCGTCGTCGACACTGCGGATGAAGCCGGACTCGGCGTTTCCGCGGCTGCTTCCCATGCTCTTGAACAGGGACAGGCGGAAGCCGGTGATGCGGGTGTCGTTCTGCTGGGGGAGCAGGTCCGCCGGCTCCGGGCGGAGTCGTTCCAGTGTCCCCCGCGGTCCGCCGGTCTCTCCTTCGACGAGGGTTTCGCGGCATGACGAGAGACGGTAGTGCCTGATGACGAGCCCGGGGGTGCGTCCGGGAACAACGCGCCGGCCACGGCAGCGCGGAAGTCGGCCGCGTATCTGACGATCCGTCGACATGCCGGCGTCTCGAAGGGGCACTCGGACAACCAAGTCGAAAGTAAGGAGCGCGTGACCCGTTCGGTCCGTGCAACCGACAACCGGGAGTATGCAATGACGAGTTACGGCAGCTCTTCCGCCGCGTCCTCCGGATCACGCACCAACGGCCTCGCGATCGCCAGCCTGTGCTGCGGCATCGTCGGACTGTTCCTCCTGAACATCGTCCTCGGTCCCTTGGCCATCGTCTTCGGCGCCGTGGCCCGGCGTCAGGCGTCCGTCAGGACCGGGGCCGGAATGGCGAGGGCGGGCATCGTCCTCGGCGTCGTCGACGTGGTGCTCTGGCTCGTGCTGCTCGCCGTCGCCGCCAGCAACGGCGGGTTCAGCTGGTACGTGGGCGGCTGACGCGCCTCAGGCCTTCAGCTACGACTTCGCCTTCGGCTACGGCTACGGCTACGGCTTCGCGGCCATGTGGGGCATGGGCGCGCAGGTCCGTGGGCGGATGAGTGCCTGGGCGTATGAGTGTGCGGCTGTACGGGTGCGTGGATGTACGGGTGGGTGGGTGTGCGGCGGTGGGTCCGGCCGGGAGTCGGGCCCACTGCCGTGTTCGTGCGGCGGAGGCGGGATCCTCAGCCCCTTGTGGTGGTGCTGTGGCGGATCTTCAGTTCGACGGGGACGAGGGTCAGGGCGGGGACGGGTGCCGCAGGGGGTTCGGCGGGCTGCGGCGGGGTGTCCATGCGGTCGAGCAGGATGCGCAGCGCGATGGTGCCGATGTCCGTGAAGTCCGTGCGGATCGTGGTCAGCGGGGGCAGGAAGTGCGCGGCTTCCGGGATGTCGTCGTAGCCGACGACGCTGACGTCCTCGGGGACCCGGCGTCCTGCCTCGTGGAGGGCGCGCAGCAGGCCGAGGGCCATCTGGTCGTTGGACACGAAGATCGCGGTGAGGGTCCGGTCCTTGGCCAGTCTGCGGCCCAGGTCGTATCCGGAGTCGGCGCTCCAGTCGCCGACGAGGGGGGCGTGGATCTCCGCTCCGGCCGCTCTGAGGGTGTCGCGCCAGCTCTCCGCCCTGCGGTCGGCCGACGTCCAGCCCGTCGGCCCCGCGAGGTGCCGGACCGTCGGATGGCCGAGGGAGAGGAGGTGCCGCGTCGCCTTGCGGGCGCCGGTGCGGGCGTCGGAGGTGACCATGGGGGTGCCGTCCCCGAGGTCGTTGTCCATGACGACCAGCGGGGTGTCCAGACGGGCCTCGGCGAGCGCGCGGGCCAACCTGAGCTGCGGGGCGATCGCGATCACGCCGTCCGCGCCCTCCGCCGACAGCCGGTCCGCGGCCCGCACCACCGTGTCCCGGTCCGCGGTGTCCAGGGCGATCGAGCTCACCAGGTAGCCCGCCTCCTGTGCCGCCGTGTTGATCGCGGTCAGGGTGGAGGCCGGACCGTAGCGGGACGCGTCGAAGGAGATCACGCCGAGCATGCGGGTGCGGCCGCTGGCCAGCGAGCGCGCGCTGCTGCTGGGGCGGTAGCCCAGCGTGCGCATGGCCGTCCGGACGGCCTCGCGGGTCTCGGCGCGGACGGCCGGGTGGTCGTTGAGCACCCGGGAGACCGTCTGCTTGGAGACCCCGGCCAGTTTCGCGACGTCGTCCATCACCGGGCGGGCGCCCGCGAAGTTGCGGCGGCTGCGCCCCTTGGTCGCCGGGCCGTCGGCGGCGCCTCGGGTCATGGTGGGTGCTTCCTTCGGCCGGGAGTGGCCGCGGGCGAGTCGGGTCTCGACCGCGGATCCGACGGGCCTGCCCTGCCCGCGGACCCACAGAATAGGCCGGTCGCGGGCGGGAGCGGGGGTGGAGGACGGAGGCGGACCGGGCGGGTGGGGGGCGGGAGGCGGTGGGACGGGTGGAGGACGGGCGGGGTGTGGGACGTCAGGGGCTGGACGGGCCCAGGTCGGGGGTGTCCGTGAGGTGGGCACGGAGGGTGGTCGTGCCGTGCAGTTCGAGGAGGACCAGGTCGTTGGCGCCGGGGCGCAGGACCGGAGCCGGGACGTAGAGGGTGCGCTGCGGGCCGCGGTTCCAGTAGCGGCCCAGGTGGAAGCCGTTGATCCAGGCCTCGCCCTTGGTCCAGCCGGGAAGGGAGAGGAACGTGTCGGCGGGGTTCCCCACCTCGAACGTGCCGTGATGGAAGGCCGGTTGGACGCAGGGCGGCGCGGTGGCGACCGGCACGGTGGCGGGTGTTGAGGGGGCGGGGGCGTCGTTCAGCGGCAGGGCATGGCAGTCCCAGCCCTGCAGAGGAGTGTCGTTGAAGGCGACCGGGCCCAGGAGGCCCTTGGGGACGCCGATGCGGGGGCCGTAGTTGACCCGGCCCATGTTCTCCACGAGCACCTCGAGAACGGCGTCGGGGCGCGGGACCTGCACGGGCAGCGTCTCGTCGTAGCGCTCGCGTTCCAGAACGCCCACGGGGGCGCCGTCCAGGAAGACCTGGGCGCGGTCTCCCACGCCGCCCGTGAAGTGCAGGAGGCCGGGGCCCTGGGCCGGAACCGTCGTTCGGTACAGGGTGTATCCGGCTCGCTGGTCCAGGTCGTCCGCGGTGAGGGGGTCCGTGGCGCGGACGGGACTTCCGGCGAGGGAGAAGACAGGGGTGCGGTGGGTCAACTCGACGGTGGTCCGCGGGAGTTTGGGGGACGGGGCGGGCGCCGGCTCGTCGGGGACCGGGGCGTGGCGGGCTATGACCTCGCGGAAGGCGTGGTACTTCGGGCCCGGGTCGCCGCTCTCGGTGAGCGGGGCGTCGTAGTCGTAGGACGTGACGGTGGGTGCGTAGGCGTGGTGGTGGTTGGCGCCGTTGGTGTGACCGAAGTTGGTGCCCCCGTGGAACATGTAGATGTTGACGGAGGCGCCCGCCGACAGGAGCCGGTCCAGGTCGGCGGCGGCGTCCTCGGTGTCCCTGCCGTGGTGGGGACCGCCCCAGTGGTCGAACCAGCCGATCCAGAACTCCGCGCACATGAGGGGGCCTTCGGGCTGAGCCTCGCGCAGCCGCCGCAGCGACGCCTCGACGCGGCTGCCGAAGGTGCCGGTGGCCAGGACGCCGGGGAGTGTGCCGTTCTCGAGGTGGTCGCCGTCGGTCTGGTCGCAGGTGAACAGGAGTTCCTCGACGCCGCGTGAACGGAAGGACTGCTCCAGATGCTTGAGATAGGCGGCATCGTCGCCGTAGGCCCCGTACTCGTTCTCCACCTGCACCGCGATGACCGGGCCGCCCGCCTGCGCCATGTGGGGCAGGAGCGGCGGGAGGAGGAGGTCGAGGTAGCGGTCGATGACGTCCGTGAAGCGGGGGTCGCTGCTGCGCAGGCGCATGTCGGGGTCGGTGGTGAGCCAGTGGGGCAGGCCGCCGCCGTCCCACTCGGCGCAGATGAAGGGGCCGGGGCGCAGCAGGACGTGCAGGCCCTCCGCCGCCGCCAGGCGGAGGAAGCGGGGCAGGTCGAGGAGCCCGTCCAGGACGAGGGTGCCGGGTTCGGGCTGGTGGAGGTTCCAGGGGATGTACGTCTCCACGGTGTTCAGGCCCATGAGGCGGGCCTTGCGGAGGCGGTCGGTCCATTGGTCGGGGTGGACTCGGAAATAGTGCAGAGCGCCGGAGATGATCCGGAAGGGGGCGCCGTGGAGGAGGAAGCCGTCGGAGGTGGTGGTGAGGGCGGGCATGGGGTCCCTTCGGTTCGGATGCGGGCGATGCGGTTCGGATGCGATGCGCTTCGGGTGCGGTGCGCTTCGGGTGCGGGGATGAGTGGATTGACGGATGGGCGGATGCCGGTGGGGGTGCGGGTGTGTCCCTCCCCCTGTCCTCGCTCTCAGGCGGACGTCCGGCGCGTCCGCGTCGCCCTGGTCAGCCAGAGGGCGGCCGCCAGACAGGCCGCCGAGACCGCGGCGAGGATGAGGGGGACGGCGCGGACGCCGGACCACTCGATCGTCCTGCCGAGCGCCGGCCCCGCCGCCACGCCGCCCAGCATGGACGCGGCGATGACGACCGCTCCGGCGCGGCGGGCTCTCGGGGCGGCCCGGTTGAGCCAGGGCAGGCCGGTGGGGAAGATCGGGGCGATGAAGAGGCCCACGCCCGCGTAGGCGTAGGGGGCGAGGTCGGGGACTCTCGCCAGGAGCAGACACGCGGTCATGCCGGCGCATGAGACCGTGATGATGGCCTGGGCGGAGAAGCGCAGGGCGATCGGGGCGACCAGGAAGCGGCCCACGGTCATCATCAGCCAGTAGACGCTGGTCGCGGTGGCGGCCGCGCCCGCGCCGTAGCCGACGGTCTCCAGGTGGGTGGGTTCCCAGCCGCCGACCCCCGCTTCGATGCCCACGTGCAGGACGTAGAGGGTGACGAAGACGGCGAGGACGGACCGCAGGGCGGCATCGGCGGCCGTGCGCCCGCCGGCGTCGGCCTCGGTACTGGCACCGGTACGGGCCACGAGCCCGGTGTCGGTATCGCTGCCGTTGCCATTGCCATTGCCATTGCCGTTGCCGTTGCCGTTGCCGGTCCGGTCGGTGGGGTGCGGGGCGTGGTCTCTCACGCCCCGCAGGCAGAGCAGCAGCGGAAGGTTGGCGAGCGCGAAGGCCAGGAAGAGGGCCGGGTAGTGCTCGGATCCGACGACGCCGACCAGGGCCGGTCCGAGGATCGCGCCGATGCCGAAGTGGGCGTTGAGGATGTTGAGCATCGCCGTGGAGCGGTGGCCGAATCCGATGGAGAAGAGCTGGTTGAGGCCGTAGTCGATACCGCCGAAGCCGAGCCCCGCGACGAACGCCGCGGCGAGGGCGACGGGCCAGCTGGACGCGAGTGCGAAGCCTGACGCTCCGGCCGCCATCAGGAGGTACGAGGCGCCGAGGATCCGGCGGTTGCCCGTGCGCGCGTAGCGGCGGTCGAAGAGGAGCACGCCGGCGACCCCGCCGACGAAGTGGGCGCTCAGGCCGAGTCCCGCCGCGGAGGGCGAGAGACCGAACTCGGCGCGGAGGGACGGGATCGAGGGGCCGTAGAGGGCTTGCAGGGCGCCTATGAGGACGAAGCCCGCACAGGAGGCGGCCGCCGCGGGCGCGGTGAAGACGGGGGCGGACGGGGCGAGCGGATGGGCGTGGGGGGCCGGGGTGCGCTGTGCCGTGGGGTGGTCGGTCACGCGGACTCCAGTGGCGGACGGCCCACTGCGGTGTGGGATGCGGTTGATGCTCCGGCGAGCATCGATGTTACCGGTAACATTCGACGCGTCAAGACGGTCGCCTAAGCAGCGGGGGGTGGCGGACCGGGCACGGCTTGGTTGCGACAAGGGCTCTTCGCTGTAGGGGGGTTGGGGGACGCGGCAGCATGCGGGGCATGAGCCGAGAGCGAGATCGAGAGCGAGAGCGGGGGCACGAGCGGAAGCGGGGTCGCGAGGGGGAGCGGGGTCGCGATCGCGATCGGTACGTCGACTTTCTGCGGGCCTGGGCCATTCTGCTGGTGGTGCTCGGGCACTGGCTGATCACCGGGCTGGTCCGGCGTCCGGACGGGGAGATCGACGCGCCGGAGCTGCTGGCGACCGTGCCCTGGACACAGTGGCTCACCCTGGGCTTCCAGATCATGCCGTTGTTCTTCCTCGCCGGCGGACATGCCGCCGGCGGCTCCTGGGTGCGGGCCCGGTCCGCCGGCGGGACCGTCGCCGGGTGGGTGGGGCAGCGGGCCGTGCGTCTGCTGCTGCCCGCCGCGGCGTACAGCGGCCTGGTGCTGCTCGCCGTCGGGGTGTGCGCCGGGCTCGGGGTGGACCCCGCCACGCTGGCGCTGGTGGGGTGGGCGATGGCCATGCAGTTCTGGTTCCTGCCGGTGTATCTGCTGCTCAGCGCCCTGACGCCGGGGCTGTACGCCCTCCATGAACGGTGGGGGGTGCGCGTTCCCGTGGGCATGGGCGTCGTCGGGCTCGGCATCGGCGCGTCGGTCGCGGCCGCCGGCTCGCCTCGTCCCGGGATCGTCGAAGCCGTAGGCGCGCTGAACTACCTCCTCGTGTGGGGAGTCGTCTACCAGCTCGGCTTCTGCTGGCGCGACGGGTCGCTGGGCGGCGGCGGACGGCCGGCCGCGCCGATCGCGCTCGCGGTGGGCGGCGGGGCCGCGTTCGTCGCGCTGGTCGGGCCCGGCCCGTTTCCCGTCAGTCTGATCCTGGTGACCGGGCAGGAGCTGAGCAACGCCGACCCGCCGTCGCCCGCCATGCTGGCCTGGGCCGTGGCGCAGGTCGGGGTGGCCCTCCTCGTCGCACCGGTCGTGCGGCGGGCGCTGGAACGGGCCCGGGTGGAAAGGGCCGTGCGAGTGCTGGGGGCCGGCAGCATGGCGCTCTACCTGTGGCACATGGCGCCGGTGCTGATCGTCGCCGCCGCGTTCTACCTGACCGGCCTGGCTCCCGAACCCGGCTATGGCTCCATGGCCTGGTGGGCGCTTCGGTTGCCGTGGCTCCTGGTGCTGGGCGGCGTCCTGACGGGCGTGGTGCGGGCGCTGCGGCCGCTGGAGCGGGGAATGGCCGTGGCGGAGGTGCGGGTGCGGCCCGACGCGGGGCTTCGGGGAACGGCGTCCTGGCCGATGTGGGGCGGGCTCGGGATGAGCGTCTGCGCGCTGACGTACTTCGCGGGACACGGGTTCGCGCACGGGGGCACGTTTCCCGTGTGGCCCGCGGTGGGGCTGGGGGTGGGCACGGTCCTGGTGGGCCTGACCCGGGGGGCCGACGTCTCCTCCGACCCCGCCCGTCGCCGGGAGGCCGGCGGGGCCGTCGGCCCCGGTGAGGTCGGCGGGAAGCAGGCCGGGGGCGGGTCCACGAGCGTGGGCGACACGGAGAGTCCGGGAACTCCGGACAGCCCGGGGAGCGCGGACAGCCCGGGGACCGCGGGGGATTCAACGGGCGCGGGAAACGCGGGGAGCGCGGCCGAGGACGGTCCGTTGCCGCCGGCCGTTCGCGCGTGAGGGCGGGAGCGCGGGGAGCAGGGGGCGCCCCGGGAGGCGCGGTCGGTCCGGGGACGTGACGTGACCGGCGACCCGCATCCGGTGCCCGGCACCGGGTGCCGCCCCACCTCCGGCCGGCCACCCGACGCCCGCCACCGGGCACCGGTCTCCGGCCACCCGACGCCCGACGCCCGCCACCGGGCACCGGTCCCCGGGCACCGCCACCCGCCATGGCCTCCTGCTCCGGAGACCGGGCGACCGGGGCCAGGGACCCGGGGACTCGGGGACTCGGCGGCCCGGGGACGGCGACCCGGCGGTCAGGGCGGTCAGGCTGTTCGTTTGCGGGCTGCGGTCTTCTTTGCCGGGGTCTTCTTCGCCGTCGCCGTCGTCTTCTTCGCGGCGGTCTTCTTCGTCGTGCTCTTGGCGCTCGACGCGCTCTTCGCCGCGGCCGTGTTCTTCGAGGCCGTCGACTTCTTGGCCGCCTGGGTCGACTTCCGCGGGGCCGGCGTCGCCTTCTTCGCCGTCGAAGTCGATTTCTTGCCGCCGGTCTGCTTGGGTGCGCTGCGGGCGGACCTGCGCTGGTGCAGGCGGCTCACCTTCGCCTCCCCCGACGCAGGCTCCGCGTCCGCGTCCGAGTCCGAGTCCGCCGCGGGCTCGGGTTGTTCACCCCTGGATTCCTTCGCCGCCCGCACGCTCTTCTCCAGGGCGGCCATCAGGTCCAGCACCTTGCCGCTGGACGGCGCGCTCGGGGCCTCCCGAGGCGTCTCACCGGCCGCCTTCGCCGCCACGACCTCCTCGACGGCCTCGCGGTACTCGTCGTGCAGGTCGTCCAGGTCGACCTCGCCGAGGGTGTCCATCAGGGCGTCCGCGAGGTCGAGCTCCTTGTCGCGGACGGTGACGGAGGTGTCCGGGGCGACGCCCTCCGGCGCGCGGACCTCGTCGGGCCAGAGCAGGCCGTGCATGGCGATCGCGTCGCCGACGACGCGGAGCATGCCGAGGCGTTCACGGCCGCGAAGGGCGTACTTGGCGATGGCCACCTTGTTGCTGCGCTTCAGGGCCTCCCTGAGCAGGGTGTACGGCTTCGCCGCCGGGGCGCCGCCCGCCTGGAGGTAGTAGGCGGCGTCCATCTGGAGCGGGTCGATCCGGTCGGCCGGGACGAAGGCCACGATCTCGATCGTCTTCGCGGTCGGGAGCGGCAGATGGGACAGGTCCTCGTCGGTGATCGGGATGATCGTGCCGTCGGCGTCCTCGTACCCCTTCCCGATCTCGGCCGAGCTCACCTCGCGCTCCTCCAGCTCGCAGACCTTGCGGTAGCGGATGCGGCCGCCGTCCTCGGTGTGGATCTGGCGGAACGAGATCGAGTGGCTCTCGGTGGCGTTCACCAGCTTGATCGGGATGCTGACGAGGCCGAACGAGATGGCGCCGTTCCAGATGGATCGCACGTGCAGCACCCTCCCGAGTGAGCGTTATGCACCGGTTTCGTGTGATTCTCATCGTATGACGCCGATCACCGAGGTGGAGGGGCGGCGGCTCGCGCTCAGCAATCTGGAGAAGGTGCTGTATCCGGCGACCGGGTTCACCAAGGGCGAGGTGCTGCACTACTACGCGACCGTCGCCGATGCCCTGCTGCCCCATCTGCGCGACCGGCCGCTGTCCTTCCTGCGCTATCCGGACGGCCCCGACGGGCAGGTCTTCTTCGCCAAGAACGTGCCGCCCGGGACGCCCGAGTGGGTCACCACCGCCGAGGTGCCGCGCTCGGAGGGGCCGGCGCGGATGGTCGTCGTGCAGGACCTGGCGAGCCTGGTCTGGGCGGCGAACCTCGTCACCGAGTTCCATACGCCCCAGTGGGTGATCCAGCGGCCGGAGCTCGCCGACCGGCTCGTCTTCGACCTCGACCCCGGCGCGCCCGCGACCGTCGTCGAGTGCTGCGAGGTCGCGCTGTGGCTGCGGGAGCGGCTGGCGGCGGACGGCATCGAGGCGTACCCGAAGACGTCAGGGTCGAAGGGGCTGCATCTGCTGGCGGCGGTGCGGGGGGCGTCGTCCGAACGGGTCACGCAGTACGCCAAACAGCTGGCCGTGGAGGCGGAACGGGCCGCTCCGCGGCTGGTGCTGCACCGGATGACGCGGAGCCTGCGGCCGGGGAAGGTGTTCGTCGACTGGAGTCAGAACGCGGCGCGCAAGACGACGGCCGCGCCGTACACGTTGCGGGCCCGGGCCGAGCCGACCGTGTCGGCGCCGGTGACCTGGGAGGAGATCGAGGAGTGCCGGTCGGCCGGGACGCTCGCCTTCATGGCGTCCGACGTCGCACCGCGGTTGCAGGACTTCGGCGACCTGATGGCGCCGCTGACCGACGCGGGGCGGGCTGGGACGGTCCCGGAGGCCGGGGCGACCGCATGAAACCCGGGCCCCGCCTGATGGCACCCGGGCGCCGCCTCATGACACCCCGGGGCGGCCTGATGGCACCCGGGCTCCGCCTCATGACACCAGGGCGCCGCCTCATGACACAGCAGCCCCGTCTCACGACGCCCCGGCGCTGTCTGATGGCATGCGGGGGGCGCCGTTGCGCGGGCGGACCCTGCTCACACCCTGGCCCAGGTCCCCCGGTCTCTCGCCATCGCGTGCAGGGCCTCCACGTCCGCCGGTTTCAGCACGCCGCCCAGACGGGCCAGGTCGGGGAGGTCGGCGTCGGTGAGGATGCGGGTCGCTCGCGGGGGCGTCGTGACGGCGACGTCCGTGGGGCCGACGAGGGCCAGCACGGGGTGGACCTCGGCCGTCAGGGCGTAGGAGGCGCGGTCGGCGTCGGCGCGTACCCGGCGCAGCAGGGGCTCGGGGGTGCGGCGGCCCAGGGCGACGAGCGGGTCGGCTATCCGGACCCGGTGCCTGCGGGCGTAGACGGCGTGGATCGCGAACAGGCCGGCCGGGCCGATGGCCAGATGGTGGACGCGGTCGCCGCCGGGCAGCCCGACGGAGTGCAGCGTGTGCCAGCCGGCGCCGTCGAGGCGGTCCAGGGCCTCGCCGACCGTCTGCTCGGCCGCCAGGGCGTGGCGGCGCGGGTCGGTCCGGAGCCGGTGCGCGGGGGGCGGGTCGCGGTCCAGGTCGATCACCAGGGCCTCGCCGGGGCGGTTGGGGGCCAGGTCGTCGTCCGGGTGGAGGGAGAGACGGGCCAGCTCCGCCGGGGTGGGCACCGGGGGCGGGCCCACGGTGACGGGGCCCGTGACGAAGGGGCCGAGGGCTTCCAGGACGTCCTCTCTGCGGTCGTCCCCGATGAGGTTGATCCTGGCCGCCTCACGGTCGTACCAGGCGATGTTGCTGCCGTCCTCGATGCAGACGTAGAGCCGCTCCTGGCCATGTCGCCGGGTCGGTATGACGCGCAGTCCGTTCATGCACCATCACCCCTTCGACCATGGGAACAGGAGGGGCGCTCCGAGGGCAAGAAGGCGGTTACCCCCGGCGCGAGTTGGGCAGGCACTGGGCAGCGCGTTTGGGGAGGCGCCGTTGCGGACCCGCAGAAAGCAACCCGACGTACCTGTTCCGGATCTTCCGTGGAACGAGATCGTGCCCGGTCTGTGGATGGGCGGCCACGAGTTCCGGGGGCCCGGCGGAGAGCGGCGGCTCGCCGTGGCGCGCGGCGAGTTCGATCTCGTCCAGACGCTGACCCGGGCCCGGCAGGGGCACGGACCCGATCCCGGTGTGCGCCACCAGGTGTGGCCGATCCCGGACGGGCCGCTGGACGGGACCCAGCTCGCCGGGGTGATCCGGCTGGCGCAGGCCGCGGAAGAAGCGCTGGACCAGGGTCTCACGGTGCTCGTCCGCTGCTACAGCGGCTACAACCGCTCCGGCCTGGTCGTCGCCCACACATTGATGGGCCGGGGGCATTCGGCCGACGGGGCCATCCGGCAGATACGGTCACGGCGCTCACCCTGGGCCCTGCACAACGAGCTGTTCGTGGAGTATCTGCGGGCCGGGTTGTCCACGGCCAGGCTTCTGGAGGAGCTGGCCGAATAGCCGAGTAATCGTTTCGCCCGTGGTCAGCGCCACAGCACTGCGCCTCGGCGCGGCAGTACGCTGCCTCAGCGCCGCCGGCCCACCGGTACGCAAAACGGACTTCCCTATGAATAAGGTGTACGGGGCCTGGCATCGTCGTCACCCGAGAGGAGCCACAGGAGTCCCGTGTTCCGCACCCGTCCCGGTCTCCCGGGCCGTCCCGGTCGCTTCGGCCGTCCCGGTTCTCCCGGCCGTCCCGGTCTCTTCAGCCGCCCGGTGCTCGCCGCCGCCGTCGCGGTCCTGCTGGCCTCGGCCGCCGTGGGCTGCGGTGACGCGGGTGAACTGCAGGGGGCGGGCTCGACGCCGACGGCGGTCAGCCCGGACAAGCTCTGGCCGGATCTGAGCCCGGCCTCCAGCCCCGCGTTCGACATCGGCGAGGTGGACACCGAGGTGGTCAAGGGCATCACGGTGCCCGGCGGCGACATCCGCAAGGTCGACCCCGTCGCGGTGGTGCGCAGGGAGATCGCCGAGCACCCGGGCGACTACGGCCAGGGGTCCTACGGCGAGACGGCCCGGCGCATGGCCGACTGCGGCAAGAGCGGCGCCCAGGGCAGCAGATGCCCCGTGCTCAGGGCGTACTACCGCGACCTCACCGGCGACGGCCGCGCCGACCTGACGCTCGGCTTCCGGCAGCTGCCGGGCAACCTGACGGCCGTCCGCGTCTACACCGTGCGCAAGAACAGGCTCGTGCAGGTCATGGCCTACGAGGACGCCGTGAGCGGGGTCGAGCTGGCCGGACGGTCCGTGATCATCCGCGCCCCCTCGGAGGTCGCCGGCTACGAGTACCGGCTGCAGTGGACCTGGGACCCGCAGCAGCAGGCGATGCTGCTCACCCATGACGAGATGCTCCGCATCGGCGGCCGCAAGCACTCCCCCCGTCCCTCCGCCTCCGGCGCCTCCTCGGCGTCCCCGTCCCGCCCGCAGGCCGCGTCATCGGCCTCCGCGTCTGCTTCCGCGCCTGCGTCTACGTCTGCGTCGTCGCGGGTGTCCTCGTCCGCGAGCGGCCGATGAGGCCGGCGCTGCCCTCCTGGGCCGGCACGCTCGCCGTGAAGGCCGCCGCCTTCATCACGGTGATGTGCTGTGCGCTGGCCGCCCTGCTCGGCATCCTGGTGCACGTCTCGGTGACGAACCAGACCGTCGGCCAGGCCCGCAACCTCGCGCTGGCCCGGCTCAAGGACGCGACCACGGCGTTCGAGGCCGGTGACTCGCTCGGCCGGGGAGCGGCCCTCGATCCGCCCGACCTGCCCGCGTCGCTGCGGGCGCTGGCGGTGGCGGGGAAGCGCGGCACGATGGTCGCCGACCGCCGGGGCCGCCCCACGATGTGGGCGGCGGGCCCCGCCGCCGGCGGGCGGGCCCTCGCGGTCGCGATCGACTACTCCCAGAGCGCCCACACCATCGAGGCGCTCGACACCGCGATCCTGTGGTCGTCGGCGCTCGCGATCGGCGCGACGCTGCTCGTCGGCGCCGTCGCCGTGACCCGGGTGACCCGGCGACTGCACACCACCGCGCAGGTGGCCCGCCGGATCACCGCCGGCGACCTGGACGCGCGGGTGGACGACCGGCGCGCTAAGGATCCGGGCCGGCCGCAGGACGAGGTCGGCGCGGTCGCCGTCGCGCTGGACTCGATGGCCTCCTCGCTGCAGGGCAAGCTGCTCAGCGAGCAGCGCTTCACCGCCGACGTGGCGCACGAGCTGCGCACTCCCCTGACCGGGCTGCACGCGGCGGCCGAGTTGCTGCCGCCCGGTCGGCCGACGGAACTGGTGCGCGACCGGGTGACGGCGCTGCGCACGCTCACCGAGGATCTGCTCGAGATCTCCCGGCTGGACACCGGGCGCGAGCGGCTGGAACTGGACGCCGAGGACCTGGGCGCGCTGGCGGTGCGGGTGGTCCGGGCGGCGGAGGCCTCGGACTTCTTCGAGACTCCGGCGGCCTCCGGGACCACGGCGGCCTCCTCCGCTTCGACGACCGCCGGCGCTTCGACTACCGGCGGCGCTTCGACTACCGGCGGCGCATCGGCCGCCGACGGAGCTTCGGCGACCGGCGATCAGGTCCTGGTCGTCATCGTCCGGAACGCGCACGTGGAGACCGACCGGCGGCGGCTGGAGCGGGTGCTCGGCAATCTGCTGGCCAACGCGCACCGGCACGGGCG
This sequence comes from Streptomyces sp. LUP30, assembly GCF_001746365.1. GTDB lineage: Bacteria > Actinomycetota > Actinomycetes > Streptomycetales > Streptomycetaceae > Streptomyces. The sequence goes on along the minus strand of NZ_MJAJ01000018.1, from coordinate 41,929 downwards.
CGCCCCGGTGAGGCTGACGGTGGACGGGCCCGTCGTCACCGTGCGGGATCACGGCGACGGGTATCCGGACTACCTCGTCACGCACGGGCCGCAGCGGTTCCGCACCGAGGGCGGGGCCAAGGGGCACGGGCTCGGGCTGACCATCGCGGTCGGGCAGGCCGAGGTGCTGGGCGCGCGGCTGGTGTTCACGAACGCGCCGGACGGCGGCGCGGTGGCGACGCTGACGCTGCCTCAGACGCCTCCCACCCCGGCGCGCCTCCCCGATGGCGCAGCGTGACGGGCGGCACGCGCAAACCGCTCCTAATGTGGCGATTAGTCAGTTTCACCCTCTTCGTGGAGGTATCGCCATGTCTTTGCGCTCGGCGCTCACCCGTCTGGCCATAGTCACCGCAGCCGGCGCACTCGCCGCCACCGCGGCCGTCACCCCGGCCCTCGCCGACGACCTGGACGGCGACGGGGGCGGCAACAACAGCGGCAACAACACCCAGAGCGACGCGTCGCACGACTGGCTCGACCAGGGCGGCGGAGGCGGCCAGAGCGACCAGCCCGGCAATCAGGACGGCCAGGGCAATCAGAACAGCCAGGGCAATCAGGACGGCCAGAACAGCCAGAACGGACAGAACGGCAACTGGCAGTCGGGCGGCGACGACGGCGGCAACTGGCAGTCCGGCGGCGGCGACGGCGGCAACTCGCAGTCCGGCGGCGGCGGCAACTGGCAGTCCGGGAACCAGAACGACTCCCGCCGGTACCGCGGGCGCGTCACCGCGAGCGAACTGCTGCTGCGCAGCGCGCCCACCCGCGCCAGCCAGGTGATCCGGGTCGCCCGTCGCGGCGAGATCGTCTCCATCTTCTGCCGGACCCCCGGCCAGAACGTCCAGGGCAACTCCGTCTGGTACCTCCTCACGGACGGCACCTGGGCCTGGGGCGCGGCGCGGTACATCGACGTCATCGGCACGACACCGCGCTGGTGCTGACGCCGCGCTCGTGCTGACGCCGCGCCGGTGTCGACACGAAAGATCATCCAAGGCTCGCAGGGAGCCCCATTTGGGTAGGTTCCGGACATGACGAAAGCCGGAGTCGGAGCAGGAACCGGTACCACCGTGGCGGCGGCCGACGCGCCCGCCGCCATGGTGGGCCTCCCCCGGCGCCGTGGCGTCGAACTGTCCCTCATCGTCCTGGCCGTTCTGCTCTCCGTGTACGGGTACTGCGCCGTCGGCCTGGCCCGGAGCGGCGCACTCCCGCCCGGCGCGGCGGGTTACGGCGCGGGGCTCGGCGTGCTCGCGCTGCTGGCACATCTCGCGGTGCGATGGCGCGCCCCCTGCGCCGACCCGCTGCTGCTGCCCATCGCCGTGCTGCTCAACGGGATGGGTCTGGTACTGATCTACCGGCTCGACCTGGAGACGCCGGGCGACCGGGCGGCGCCCACGCAACTGGTGTGGTCCACGGTCGGGGTGGCTCTGTTCATCGTGGTCGTGACGGCGCTGCGCGACCATCGCGTGCTCCAGCGGTACTCGTACGTGTGCGTCGTGGCCGCGCTCGCCCTCCTGACCCTTCCCATCCTGTTCCCGGCCGTGAACGGGGCCCGCATCTGGATCCGGATCGCCGGCTTCTCCATCCAGCCTGGGGAGTTCGCGAAGGTGCTGCTGGCGGTGTTCTTCGCCGCCTACCTGGCGGCCAACCGCACGGCGCTGGCGTACGCGGGCCGAAGGATCTGGCGCTTCAGCCGGATGCAGCTGCCCACCGGGCGCGTGCTGGGCCCGATCGTCACGATCTGGCTGCTGAGCGTCGGCGTGCTGGTCCTGGAACGGGATCTCGGCACGTCCCTGCTCTTCTTCGGCCTGTTCGTGGTGATGCTCTACGTCGCCACCGGCCGCACCGGCTGGATCGCCGTGGGGCTGCTGCTCGCCTCGCTCGGCGCTGTCGCCGTCGGCCGCCTGGAACCGCATGTGCACAGCAGGGTCGAGGACTGGCTGCATCCATTCGCCTCGATCGAGGCCGGTCAGGGAGCCAACCAGCTCGCGCAGTCGCTGTTCTCCTTCGCGGCCGGCGGGGTGTTCGGCACCGGGCTTGGCGTCGGCCACTCGGTCCTCATCGGCTTCGCCGCGAAGTCGGACTTCATCCTGGCGACGGCGGGCGAGGAGCTGGGCCTGGCGGGCCTGTCGGCGCTTTTCCTGCTCTACGGCCTGCTCGTCGAGCGCGGCTACCGGGCGGGCCTGTCGCTGCGGGACCCCTTCGGGCGGCTGCTGGCCGCCGGCCTCGCCTCGATCGTGGCGCTCCAGGTGTTCGTGATCGCGGGCGGGGTGACCGGCCTGATCCCGCTGACCGGGATGGCGATGCCGTTCCTGGCGCAGGGCGGTTCCTCGGTGGTCACCAACTGGGCGATCGTGGCGCTGCTGATCCGGGTGAGCGACTCGGCCCGCAGACCGTACGACGCCCGGTCCGCCGCCCCGACCGCCGCCCCGGCCGCGGCAGGACCGACGCGCACCCCGGGCCGGCCGCCGACCGGCCGACCCGCCCTTCGGGTCGCCGAACCGTCGGACGGAACACCCCTCGGAACGCCCGGCGTCACGCCCGTCGGAACGCCCGTCGTCACGCCCGGCGGGCCGGTGGCCGAACCGGTCGACGGACCGCCCGCCGGACCCGCCGAACCTGTCGAACCCCTCGAACCCGTCGACGCGCTGGTCGACAAGAGCCCAGGGAGAACCCGGTGACCCGGCACATCCGGCATGCCGCCGTCTTCTGCGCCCTGCTGCTGACAGCGCTCCTGGTCAACGCCGCGCGCGTCCAGCTCGTCCAGTCCGGGTCCTATGACGACAACCCCGCCAACCGGCGCGGCTCCATCGCCCGTTACGCACAGCCCCGCGGTGACATCCTCGTCGGCGGCACCCCGGTCACCGGCTCCCGGGACACCGGGGAGCAGCTGCGCTACGAGCGCACGTACCAGGACGGCCCGTTGTACGCGCCGGTGACCGGGTTCGCCTCACAGGTGTACGGGACGACGTTCCTGGAGCACGCGGGTGACGGCATCCTCTCCGGGGCGGATCCGCTGCTCGCGCCGTTCCCGCTGTGGAACGACGTCACGCACGGCCGGCCGGCCGGCGGCGACGTGGTGACGACGCTGAACCGCCACGCCCAGTGGGCCGCCTACGAGGGGCTGGACGGGCGCAAGGGCGCGGTGGCGGCGGTGGAACCGTCGACGGGGCGGGTGCTGGCGCTGGTGTCCAGTCCGTCGTACGACCCCGGGGTGCTGTCCGGCAACGGCGCCCGCGCCGAGCGGGCCTGGGCCCGGCTCAACCGCGACCCGGACAAGCCGATGCTGAACCGGGCGGTGCGGCAGACGTATCCGCCGGGGTCGACCTTCAAGGTGGTCACCGCGGCGGCGGCGCTGGACGCGGGCGTGGTGACGGACCTGGACGCGCCGACCGACTCCCCCGCCCCCTACCGGCTGCCGGGGACGACGACGAGCCTGACGAACGAGGGCGAGGGCTGCGAGGACGCGCCCCTGCGGGAGGCCTTCGAGTGGTCGTGCAACACCGTGTTCGCCAAGCTCGGCGTGGACACGGGGCTGCCCGGGATGACCCGGACGGCCGAGGCGTTCGGCTTCAACGACGACAAGGTGCGGATCCCGTTCAGCGTCGCGCCGAGCACCTTCGACACCTCGCTCGACAGGGCGCAGTTGGCGTTGTCCTCGATCGGCCAGTACAACACGCGGGCCACCCCGCTCCAGATGGCGATGGTGTCGGCGGCCGTGGCCGACGGGGGCCAGGTGCGCACGCCTTACCTGGTGGAGCGGACCACGCGCAAGGGCGGGGCGACGGTGGCCACGGCCGGCCCCCGGCCGTCCCGCCAGGCGATGCTCCCCTCGACGGCGCGGCGGCTGCGGGAGCTGATGGCGGACGTGGTGCGGGACGGCACCGGGACCAACGCCGCCATCCCCGGCGCGATCGTCGGCGGCAAGACGGGCACCGCGCAGCACGGGCTGGGCAACGCCGGAATTCCCTACGCCTGGTTCGTCTCGTGGGCGCAGGGCGAGCGGGACCTGGAACCGCGGGTCGCGGTCGCGGTGGTGGTGGAGGACGGGTCGGCGCGCCGCGGGGACATCACCGGCGGCGGGATGGCCGCGCCGATCGCCCGGGCGGTGATGGAGGCGGTGCTCAACTCGTGAGGCGGGGACCCCGGTTCGTGAGACAGGGACCCCGGTTCCTGAGACAGGGGCTCCCGGGTCCGACCGGAGGGGTTCCGACCGGTGGGCCTCCGGCGGGAGGGACTCCCCGGGACTGAAGGACTTGGCAAGAAGTGGCGTCCGGGGGATTGACGGCCTTGCTGACAAGCAGTCTCATAAGAGCCATGACGACCCTCACGGATGCCGACGCGCTGGAAGGGCTGCGGGACGCGCTGGGCCTGCTCAAGGACCGGGAGCAGGTGGCCGAGCGACTGCTCGCGTCCTCCGCCAAGCACTCCTTCGACCCGGACAAGGAGCTGGACTGGGACGCGCCCTTCGAGGACGGCAAGTGGTTCTGGCCGCCGGAGCTCGTGTCGCTGTACGACACCCCGATGTGGCGGCGGATGAGCGAGGAGCAGCGGATCCTGCTGTCCCGGCACGAGGCCGCCGCGCTCGCCTCGCTCGGCATCTGGTTCGAGATCATCCTCATGCAGCTGCTCGTGCGGCACATCTACGACAAGGCCGCGACGAGCGCGCACGTGCGGTACGCGCTGACCGAGATCGAGGACGAGTGCCGGCACTCGAAGATGTTCGCCCGGCTCATCGAGCGCGGCGGCACGCCCGTGTACCCGGTGAGCCGGGCTCACCAGAACATGGGCCGCCTGTTCAAGACGGTCTCCACGACCCCCGGCTCCTTCACCGCGACCCTGCTCGGCGAGGAGGTCCTCGACTGGATGCAGCGGCTGACCTTCCCCGACGAGCGGGTCCAGCCGCTGGTCCGGGGCGTCACCCGGATCCATGTCGTGGAGGAGGCCCGGCATGTGCGCTACGCGCGGGAGGAGCTGCGCCGCCAGATGGTGACGGCGCCGAGGTGGTCGCAGGAGTTCACCCGCGTCACGTCCGGTGAGTTCGCCCGGGTGTTCTCCGTGGCCTTCGTGAACCCCGAGGTCTACCGGAACGTGGGCCTGGACCGCCGCGAGGCCGTGGCACAGGTCCAGGCGAGCGGGCACCGCCGGGAGGTCATGCAGTCGGGAGCGAAGCGGCTGACGGACTTCCTGGACGACATAGGCGTACTGCGCGGAGTGGGCCGCCGCCTGTGGAAGTCCTCGGGCCTGCTCGCCTGACCTCGCCGGGTCGCCGGGTCGTCGAGCCGTGGCCTCGTCCGACCGGGCCGGGGTGCGTCATCCGGCGCGAGCCGGGGGCGGGGAGTCCCGTCCGGCCGGGGGCGGACGTCTCGTCCGGGCGAGGGCCGGGGGCGGGGCGTCGGGCTGCGGGGGCGATTACGCTGCTCGTCATGACGCCAGCCGCCCCCGCCTACCGTCGTCTCAGCGTCGAGGAGCGTCGCAGTCAGCTTCTCGACGCGGCGCTGTCGCTCTTCGCGCACCGCGTTCCCGAGGACGTCTCGCTGGACGACGTGGCGGAGGCCGCCGGGGTGTCCCGGCCGCTCGTCTACCGGTACTTCCCCGGCGGCAAGCAGCAGCTCTACGAGGCCGCTCTGCGCTCCGCCGCCGAGGAGCTGCACCACTGCTTCGACGAGCCCCAGGACGGGCCGCTCCTCCCCCGCCTCGCCCGCGTCCTCGACCGCTATCTGACCTTCGTCGGCCGCCATGACGCCGGATTCAGTGCACTGCTGCAGGGCGGCAGCGTCGTGGAGACCTCCCGGACGACCGCCATCGTCGACGGCGTGCGGCGGGCCGCCGCCGAGGCCATCTACCGCCACCTCGGGGTTCCGGACCCCGGGCCTCGGCTCCGGATGACCGTGCGGATGTGGATCACGGCCGTCGAGGCGGCGTCCCTCATCTGGCTCGACGAGGACAAGCAGCCGCCCGCCGACGAGCTGCGGGACTGGCTGGTCGACCAGTTCGTCGCCGTCCTCGCGGTGACCGCGACGCGGGACGCGCAGACCGCCGAACTGGTCCGGGGTGCGCTGAGCACGGAGACCTGATCGACACTGGTGCGGTGAAGAGCGAAGACACCCCCTTCGAGGGCGGACCCATGGACGGCCGGGTGCTGCCCGTGCTGCTGGGTCCCACCGGGCACCCGCCCAAGACGTACCGTATTCCCCTGCCCGGCCCGGCCGGGGGTCCGCCGACCGTCCTGGTCTACCGGCGCGTGCCCCGCGGGCACAGCAGGCGGCTCGGGCTGCCCCGGGGCTGGAAGTACGAGTTCGACCCCGACGCGGAGGGGAGCGGGCGGCTGCGGTGGCCCTGGTCCAAGCCCGGGGCGCGACCGGACGCGTGACCCGGGGCGGGCAGGAGGACCGTCCGCGCGCCACGCCCGACGCCACGCCGGAGGGACGGCGGGACGACGCCGACGGGTGACGTCGTTGCGCCGAACCGCGCACGCCCGGCGCGCGGACTGCGCGCGCACGCCTGATGCTCGCCCTGCGGGGTGGAGGGGCCACTCCGCAGCGGAGGTGATGACGTGTCAGGAAGACTGCTGCGTCTGGTCTGTACGGTCTCCACGGCGGCGCTCGCCGCGCAGACCGTGCTGGCTCCCGGACTCGCCGTGGCCACCACGGAGCCACCGGGGGCCGGCGAACGGACGACGGCCGCACCGCGGACCCCGGACCCCGCCCCGGACCCACAGTCGGACCTGGACCCGGCTTCGGATGCGGATACGGATACGGATACGGACCCGAGAGGGTCGTCGGCAACCGGAGCGGACGCCCCCGACGCCCCGGATCCCGGTTCCAGCTCGGGTGCCGGTTCCGGCTCCGGCTCCGGCGGGCGGACCGTCGCCGAGTTGCTGACGGACCTTCAGCGGCTGTACCGGGAGGCCGAGGCGGCCACCGAGGCCTACAACGCCACCGAGGAGGAGCTGCAAAGGCGGCGGGCCGAGACCGGGCGGCTGGACGGCGACCTGGCGAAGGCCCGGCTCTCGCTGCACGACAGCCGCGGCGCGGCCGGACGTCTCGCCCGCCAGCAGTACCAGGGCAGCACCGCCCTCTCCCCCTACGTACGGCTGCTGCTCGCCAGGGATCCGCAGCACGCCCTCGACCAGGGGCATGTGATCGGCCGGCTGGCCCGCGAGCGGGAGGAGACGGTCGGGCGGCTGGAGAACGGCGAGCGCCGGGCCGCCGGGCTGGCCCGCCGGGCCCGCGCCGCCCTCGACGGCCAGCTCACCCTCGCCGCGCGCAGGAAGAAGGAGCGCGACGACGTGCGCCGGCGCCTGGACGACGTCCAGAAGCTCCTGGCCTCGCTCACCGCCGAGCAGCTCACCGCGCTCGCCGCGTTGGAGCGCGACGGGGTGGCGCGGGCGCAGGAGAAGCTCGTGGCGTCCGGTGCGCTCGGCGACGACGGCAAGCCGTCCGAGGAGGGCGAGAAGGCCGTGCGGTACGCGGTGCGCCAGCTCGGCAAGCCGTACGAATGGGGCGCACAGGGGCCGAGGTCGTACGACTGCTCCGGCCTGACCTCGCAGGCCTGGGGGCAGGCCGGGACCCCGGTCCCCCGGACCAGCGAGGAGCAGTGGGCGCGGCTGAAGCGGATCCCGCTGAAGGAGCTGCGTCCGGGCGACCTGGTGATCTACTTCCCGGAGGCGACGCATGTGGCGATGTATCTCGGGCAGGGCATGGTGGTGCAGGCCCCGCGGACCGGCGAGAAGGTGAAGGTCTCCCCGCTGGCGTCCAACCCGGTGCTCGGCGCGGTGCGTCCGGATCCGGGCGGCGCGCCCCTGCGGCGGTACCGGCCGCCGAGGCTCCCGCCCGCGGCGGCCGGGGCGGGAGCGGCGCCGGCTCGTCAGGCTCCGGTCAGCGAGCCCAGGTAGGCGGCCGTTTTGTCGGGCTCGTAGAAGAAGTTCTCGAAGTCGGCCGGGTCGTTGAACGCGTTGGCGAAACGATCAGCCGCGGGCTGCAGCTGCCCGGCCGCGCCCAGCAGGTTGACGATGTGCTCCGGCGGCGGGGCCAGCATCGCGTTGGTCCACTTGGTGACGTGCTGCGCGGTGTCCCAGTACCGGTCGAACGTCGCGCTCATCCACTCCTCGTCGAACTCCTTCTCGCCGCGCTCCAGGATCGACGCGAGGTAGGCGGCCGCGCACTTGGCGGCGGAGTTGGAGCCCTGTCCGGTGATCGGGTCGTTGGCGACGACGACGTCGGCGACGCCGAGCACCAGACCGCCGCCGGGGAGCCGGCCGATCGGGTTGCGGACGGTGGGCGCGTAGCGGCCGGCCAGGGTGCCGCCGGCGTCGGTCAGTTCGACCCGGGTGGCCCGCGCGTACTCCCAGGGCGTGAACTTCTCCATGAGTTCCAGGGTCAGGGAGAGGTGCTCCGCGGGGTCCTTGACGCCGTTGAAGACGTCCAGCGGGCCGCCGGGTATGCCCTCCCAGAACAGGATGTCCGCACGACCGGAGGTGGTGAGCGTGGGCATGACGAAGAGTTCGCCGACGCCGGGGACGAGGTTGCAGCGGACCGCCTCGGTGTCCGGGTGCTCCGGGCGCGGTCCCAGGCCGTGGACGTAGGAGACGGCGAGGGCGCGCTGCGGCTCGCGGTAGGGCGAGCGCTCGGCGTCGCGGCCGAACATCTGGACGAGCTCGCCCTTGCCGGCCGAGACCAGGACGAGGTCGTAGGCGCGGGAGAAGTAGTCGAGGTCGGAGACGGCCGCGCCGTGGATGACGAGCTGGCCGCCGCGCTGGGCGAACGTCTCCATCCAGCCGGCCATCTTCACCCGCTGGTCGACGGACTGCGCATGCCCGTCGAGCCGGCCCAGCCAGTCGATCGCGCGCTGGGTGGGGCCCGGGTCGTGCGAGCCGGGGGCGGCGACCGAGACGCCGAGGCCCTCGATCTTCGGGGCCTGCTGCTCCCAGAAGTTCAGCTGGAGGTCGCGCTCGTGCTGCAGGGCGGTGTCGAACATGCACTGCGTCGACATGACCCGGCCGGAGCGGATCTCGTCCGCCGTCCGGTTCGACATCAGGGTGACCTCGTACCCGTGCGACTGGAGGCCGAGGGCGAGCTGGAGACCGGACTGGCCGGCTCCGACGACGAGTATCTTCCGCATGCGGGGGACTCCTTGAGGGGCCTTACTCGGGGGTTGCGTCGAGCGCGTGGCCGACCAGGGCCAGAAGGGTCTCGATCACCGAGATCCGGCGCCGCGCATCCATGATCATGACAGGTATGTGCGAGGGGATCGTCAGCGCCTCCCGCACGTCCTCCGGCTCGAACAGCTCGCTGCCGTCGAAGTGGTTGACGGCGACGACGTAGGGCAGTCCGCAGCTCTCGAAGTAGTCCAGGGCGGGGAAGCAGTCCTTGAGACGGCGGGTGTCGGCCAGCACGACCGCGCCGATCGCGCCGCGCACCAGGTCGTCCCACATGAACCAGAACCGCTGCTGGCCCGGCGTCCCGAACAGGTAGAGCACGAGGTCGTCGTCGAGCGTGAGTCGGCCGTAGTCCATGGCGACCGTGGTGGTGGTCTTCTCGGGCGTGCCCGTGAGGTCGTCGGTCTCCTCGCTGGCCTCGGTCATCAGCGCCTCGGTCTGGAGGGGCTCGATCTCCGAGACGGTGCCGACGAGGGTGGTCTTGCCGACGCCGAAGCCGCCGGCCACCACGATCTTGGTGGCTATGGGGGCGCGGGTGCGGTCCGTCTGCCACGGCTTCAGGGGTTCGTCGGGCTCGGTCACGGGCGCGACGAGGGGGGTGACGCCGAACGAGGAGGCGGCGTCAGAGACGACGGAGTCCACTCAGCACCCTTTCCAGCAGAGCGCGGTCGGGACGGCCCGTACCGTGAGCGGTACCGGTGCCGTACACACGGATCTTTCCCTGGTCCGCGAGGTCGCTGAGGAGCACCCGGACCACTCCGAGCGGCATCTTCAGCAATGCGGCGATCTCGGCCACCGTGCGCATACGGCGGCACAGTTCGACGATGGCCCGCAGCTCCGGCATGACCGTCGACTTGAGCGACCCGTTCGTCAGTTCCCTGCGTTCCTCGGGGGCTTCCAGGGCCGCCACGAACGTCTCGACGAGAAGGACGTGTCCGAAGCGGGTGCGGCCGCCGGTGAGCGAATAGGGGCGCACCCGGGCGGGTTTGCGGTCGCCGCCGCGGACCGGGAGCTGCTGCCTGCCGCCCTGCGGCTGCTGCGGGACGGCGCTCATCCGAAGCTCCCCGTGGTGGCGGACTCCAGCGACTGCCGCAGCTCGCTGCGCAGTTCGGGGGTCAGGACGTGTCCGGCGCGGCCCACGAAGAGCGCCATGTGGTACGCCACCACGCTCATGTCGCAGTCGGCGGAGCCGTGCACGCCCAGGAGCGAGCCGTCGCTGATCGACATGACGAAGAGGCTGCCCTCGTCCATCGCGATCATGGTGTGTTTCACCCCGCCGAACGCCATGAGCTTGGCGGCGCCGATGGTGAGGCTGCCGATGCCCGAGACGATGGTCGCGAGGTCAGCGGAGGAGCCTCGCGGACCGGAGGGTTTGGTCTCGCGGGCCTGGCGGGCCTCGTCGTTGTGAGCTGCGTCCGAGGACAGCAGGAGCAGGCCGTCCGAGGACACGACGGCGACGGACTGGATGCCGGGGACCTCCTCCACGAGGTTGGTCAACAGCCAGTGCAGGTTACGGGCTTCACTGCTCAGTCCGAAGGTACTGGGCGCGGTCAACTACTTGCCTCCTCGACTGTGCCCCCCGTGTCTTCTTCGGCGTGTGCGTGTGCTTCTTGAGCTGCTTTTCGTGCGGTGGTCCGTGCTGTGTCGCGTACTGCCTCTTGGGACGGGACCCGGTTCTGGCCCGTCTTCTCGGCGATCTCCGCCTCCACCTCGCGGTAGCCGGCCTCCGCCCCCCGGCGGAAACCGCCCAGACGGCGGCGGAGGGCGTCCGCGTCGACCGAAGCGGTCCGCTGGCGCGGGGCGTGGGCGGGTGCGGTGATCTTGGGTGTGCGCTTGGGGAGTCCCTTGTCGGTGAGGGGTTCCTCCGGGGCGTCGGGGGTGCGGGCGTGTTCCGTGCCGGCTTGGCCCGCGGCGGCCTCGTCGGCGGGTGCGGGTGGCTCCTGGGACGCGTCCTCGTGGTCGGCGGCGGACGCGTGGGCGTGCTCGTCCTGCGCGGTGCCGGGCTCCCCCGGGGGGATCGGCAGCAGGAGTTCCATGGTCGTCTCGGCGGGCGACTCCGCCGGGCTCTTCGCCTGGCGTACGGCCTTCTCGGCCAGCGCGACCAGTGGATCGGCGGGCTTCGAACGCCCTGGCAGGACGTTGGAGTTGGCCTCGGCGTCGGCGCCGGGCAGGGAGAAGGCGTGGGCGCCCGCGGCGGACGGCGCCGAGGAGGGGACCGCGGCGGCCGGGGCGGCGGCGAGGAGCTGGGTCGGCAGGACGACGACGGCGGCCACCCCGCCCTGCTTCTGCTCGCGCAGCCGGACCCGCACCCCGTGCCGGTGGGCCAGCCGGGCCACCACGTACAGGCCGAGGCCGAGTCCTTCCTCGCCCTCCTGGTCGTACGGCGTCTCGGGGTCGAACTCGGCGAGGCGGCCATTGAGCCGGCCGAGCCGGTCGTCCGGGATCCCGATGCCCTCGTCCTGGACGGAGAGCATGACCTCACCGTTCTCCAGCAGCCAGCCGGAGACCTCGACGGGCAGGTCCGGCGGGGAGAACGCGGTGGCGTTCTCCATGAGTTCGGCCAGCAGGTGGGAGAGGTCGTCGGCGGCGAAGCCCGCCACGTGCGCGTGCGGTGGCAGCGCCGAGATGCGTACGCGCTCGTAGCGCTCGATCTCGCTGACCGCCGCGCGGACCACGTCGACCAGCGGGATGGGGCCCGCGTGCTGCTGGACGTGTTCCGTGCCGGCCAGGACCAGCAGGTTCTCGCTGTGCCGGCGCATGACGGTGGCGAAGTGGTCGAGCTTGAAGAGCGTGGCCAGCCGGTCGGGGTCCTGTTCCCTCTCCTCCAGGCCCTCGATGACGGCGAGTTGGCGCTCGACCAGGCCGAGGGTCCGCAGGGCGAGGTTGACGAAGGTGCCGCTGATGCTGTCCCGCAGGCCGTCCAGCTGGGCGGCGGAGGAGTCGAGTTCGGCGCGCAGTTCCTCGCGGGCGTCGGCCATCCGCTGGCGCTGGCCCACGAGGTGCTTGCGGTCGGACTCCAGGGTGGCGACGCGCTCGTGGAGGGCGACGGCGTGCTGGTGCAGGGCGTTGACGGAGCGGACGACCTGGGCGAACTCGTCGTTGCGGCCGGTGAAGGCGACCGGCTCCTCGGCCGCGGGGTTCTCGGCCCCCGCCAGCCGTGCCGAGCCCCTGCGCAGCACGGACAGCGGGCGGGTGAGGCTGCGTGCCATGCCGGTGGCCACGGCGACGGCGAGCAGCATCAGCGCGCCGAGGACGGCGACGCGGATCTCCAGGCCGGTGACGTCGTCGTCGCGCAGCCGGGCGAGATCCTCGACCCGGTGGCCGTACAGGGAGGACTCGGCCCCGCGCATCAGGTCGAGGCGGGCGGAGAGCGCGGCGTCCAGCTTCTTGACCCCGGTGCCGAGGTCGCGGCCGCTCAGCTCCGGCTGGTCGGTGAGGGAGGCGAGGTAGGCCTCGGCGGCGTCGACGTCGCCGCCGGTGACCGTGGAGTCGTAGGAGGCCACCGCGTCCTCGGGCGCACCCTCGCGGAAGTCGGCGAGGGCGGCGTCGGAGCGCAGCCGGGCCTGCTGTGCGGCGGCGGTGAGGGCGTCGCGCTGCTCGGTGTCGGCGTCGGACGAGACCTTCTCGGTGCTCGACCGGCCGGTGACGGGGTCGTAGGCGGTCTCGTCGCGGGTGGGGACGTTCAGCGCCGCGAGGAGCAGTCCCCGGGTCGCGGAGGCCTGCTGGACGGCGCTGTCGAGCTCGGCGAGGGCGTGCGCGCCGGATCCGGCGCGCGGCGGCATCTGCTCGGCCAGCCGGTCGACGAGGACGTGGAGCGCGGCGATGGCCTGGGAGTACCCCTGGTGCGCCTGGAGCGCGGTGCTCTTGCCGGTGAGGGCCGACTGCCGCACGGAGGGAACGGCGCCGAGGGCCTTGCGCAGCGCGGCGGAGACGTCCGTCTCGGTGGTCAGCTCGCGTGCCTGGCGGTCGACCCGGGCGCTGCCCTGCGGGGAGGGCGCCTTCGCCTTGACGCGGCCGGCGGCCACGTAGGTGGTGACCTCGTCGCGTTCGTCCGCCAGGGACTGGGCGAGGGCGAGGGCGTCCTGGGACTGTTCGGCCAGGGTGACCAGATCCTGGGAGTCCTTCAACTGGCCGGACGCGGCCAGGATCGAGGGCGCGCCGGCTCCGGCGATGGCGGCGGCCACCACGGCCACCGCGACGATCAGCCGGTTGCGTACGTGGGTCGGGCGGCCCTTGCCGACAGGGGTGCGCTCCGCGCCCCCCTCGGAGGCCGTCTGGCTGCCTGTACGCCGAGGCCGCGTCTTCTGCACCGGTGCTCGCATTCCTGACTCGTTACCCATGGGCCGGATATGACGCTCCGTCAACTGGCGCGTACGTCCGGTACGGTTCCCGACCCTCCCAGTGCCGGTGTGCGGGGTCCGCGCATCGCTTGCCCCGCCACCCGAAGGAGTGAACATCGGAGGGGAGTTGGCGGGCAAGTTCCCCTGGCGTGTGCGGCGGCCTTGCCCGGCAGGCCGGTTGGACGTGGGCGGCGGGCTTTGGCAGTATTCGCCGCCACGCCTTCCCGGAGTGCTTCATTCCCGCCCAAAACAGGCGTCTGACCTGCGGCGGTGCGCCCGTTCGGGGAGTGATGCCAGCCTTTTGCGAAGGCTGTGAAGGGGTCGTGCAGACTGGCCGGATGCGCACGGAACTTGTGTCGGACGGCGGCGATCCGGCCCGCCCCAACGAGGACTTCGCGAGCGTCGGGCTTCCCGCCTCCGGGCAGGGCGGTTCGCTCGTCCTGCTGGACGGGGTGACTCCGCCGCGGGACGGCGCGGGCTGTCTGCATTCGGTCCCCTGGTTCACGGCACGGCTGGGCGGCGCCCTGACCGAACTGACCGTTTCGCTCCCGGATGTTCCCCTGACCGAGGCGCTCGCCCTCGCCATCGCGCGCACCGCCGCGGCCCACGCGGACACCTGTGACCTTTCTCACCCGCGCACACCGCAGGCCACGGTGGTCCTCGCGCGGTGGTCGCCGGAGAGCGTCGAGTACCTGGTCCTGTGCGACGCGACGCTCCTGCTGGCGTCGCCGGACGGCGGGGTCGCCCCCGTGCGCGACGACCGGCTCGCGAGGCTGCCGCGGTCCCTGCTGCGGAGCGCCGCCGTCGTGGACGGCACCCTGCGCAACAAGGAGGGCGGGTTCTTCACGGCCGCGGCCGACCCTTCGGCGGCCGCCCGCGCGGTGACGGGCGCGGTGCCACGCGCCGAGGTCGCCGCGCTGGCCGCCCTGTCGGACGGGGCCGCCCGCTGGACGGAGCTCTTCCACGAGGGCGACTGGTCCGACCTGCTCGCCCTGGTCCGCGAGGAGGGGGCCCGGTCCCTGGTGGAGCGGGTCCGGCGACTGGAACGGGCGGACGACGACGCCGGCCGCCCCCGCCTGGCCCGGGCGAAGACACACGACGACGCGACGGTGGTGTACGCGCACCTGTGAAACGGCGTCCGGCCGGGGTTACTTCTCCATGCCGCGGTTCAGCTGCTGCAGCAGCCGGGCCAGCTCGGCGACCTCGGTGCGGTCCCAATGGGAGAAGTGGCTGACGTACCGCTCGCGCCGGGCCTCGCGGACCCGGCTCACCCGGCTGCGGCCCTCCTCGGTGAGGTCGACCAGCCAGGCGCGGCCGTCCGCCGGGTCCGGTGCGCGGGCGACCAGGCCGAGCTGTTCCAGGGCCCGCAGCTGCCGGGACATGGTGGCCTTGCCGACGCCGATGTAGGCGGCGAGCTCCGTGGCACGCTGGCGGCCGCACTCCTCGAGGCGGACGAGCAGCCCGTAGGCGGCGGACTCCAGGTCCGGATGGACCTCGCGGGCCATCTCCCCCTGGTTGGCACGGGCGCGGCGCAGCAGCACCGTGAGCTCCCGCTCCAGGGAGAGGAACTCCCGGTCGCCCTGCTCCACACCGCGCGACGACCGTGCGTCGTCGTTCGTGTCCTCGTGCACGTCAGCACCCCTGATCTCACCGGTCGCCGCGGTCGCGCAGCGCTCAAGTATTCCCCAGGCACAGGTCGGCGGCGCTTCGCAGGGCCGTGTCCCGGACACGGCGAGGGCCCGGGCCTCCCTCACGGGACCCGGGCCGTGCCGTCCCGCGGCGTCCGTCACGCCGCCACGGGAACCTCCGGCGCCGCGCCGTTCACGGCGGGCGCGAGCGCCAGTTCCAGGACCTGGCGGACATCGGTCACGGCGTGCACGTCGAGCTTGTCCAGCACCTCCGCGGGGACGTCGTCCA
Organism: Streptomyces sp. LUP30; assembly: GCF_001746365.1. Classification (GTDB taxonomy): domain Bacteria; phylum Actinomycetota; class Actinomycetes; order Streptomycetales; family Streptomycetaceae; genus Streptomyces. The sequence goes on along the minus strand of NZ_MJAJ01000018.1, from coordinate 26,482 downwards.
GGTCGGGCTCGTTGCGCTTGGGGATGATCACGGTGGTGACCCCGGCCCGGTGCGCGGCGAGCAGCTTCTGCTTCACGCCGCCGATGGGCAGCACCCGGCCGGTCAGGGAGACCTCGCCGGTCATCGCCACGTCCGTGCGGACGAGCCGGCCGGACAGCAGGGAGGCGAGGGCCGTCGTCATGGTGACGCCGGCGCTCGGGCCGTCCTTGGGGACCGCGCCCGCCGGGAAGTGGATGTGCACGCCCCGGTCCTTGAGGTCGCCCACCGGCAGTTCCAGTTCGGCGCCGTGGCTGCGCAGGAAGCTGAGCGCGATCTGCGCCGACTCCTTCATCACGTCGCCGAGCTGACCGGTCAGGGTCAGGCCGGCCGCGCCCGTCTCCGGGTCGGCCAGCGAAGCCTCGACGTACAGCACGTCGCCGCCGGCGCCGGTGACCGCGAGGCCGGTGGCGACCCCGGGGACGGCGGTCCGGCGCTCGGCCGGGTCCTGGGCGGACTCGGGCACATGGTGCGGCCGGCCGATCAGGGCGCGCAGGTCCTCGTCCCTGACGGTGAAGGGGAGTTCCCGCTCGCCCAGTTCGTGCTGGGCCGCGACCTTGCGCAGCAGCCGGGCCAGGGACCGCTCCAGGGTGCGCACGCCGGCCTCGCGGGTGTACTCGCCGGCCAGCTTGCGCAGCGCGCTCTCCTCGAGGACGACCTCCTCGCTGTCCAGGCCCGCCCGCTCCAGCTGGCGCGGGAGCAGGTGGTCGCGGGCGATGACGACCTTCTCGTCCTCGGTGTAGCCGTCGAGGCGGACCAGTTCCATGCGGTCGAGCAGGGCCTCGGGGATGGCTTCGAGCACGTTGGCGGTGGCGAGGAAGACCACGTCCGACAGGTCGAGCTCGACCTCCAGGTAGTGGTCGCGGAAGGTGTGGTTCTGCGCCGGGTCGAGCACTTCGAGGAGGGCGGCCGCCGGGTCGCCCCGGAAGTCGGAGCCCACCTTGTCGATCTCGTCGAGCAGGACCACCGGGTTCATCGACCCGGCCTCCTTGATCGCCCGCACGATCCGGCCGGGCAGCGCGCCGACGTAGGTACGGCGGTGGCCGCGGATCTCGGCCTCGTCGCGGACGCCGCCGAGGGCGACGCGGACGAACTTGCGGCCCATGGCGTGGGCGACGGACTCGCCGAGCGAGGTCTTGCCGACGCCGGGCGGTCCGACGAGGGCCAGGACCGCGCCGCCGCGCCGGCCGCCGACGACCCCGAGGCCGCGGGCGTTGCGGCGCTTGCGCACGGCCAGGTACTCGGTGATGCGCTCCTTCACGTCCTCCAGGCCCGCGTGCTCGGCGTCGAGCACGCCCTTGGCGCCCTGGATGTCGTAGGCGTCCTCGGTGCGTTCGTTCCAAGGGAGTTCGAGGACGGTGTCCAGCCAGGTGCGGATCCAGGAGCCCTCGGGCGACTGGTCGCTGGAGCGCTCCAGCTTGTCGACCTCCTTGAGGGCGGCCTCGCGGACCTTCTCGGGCAGGTCGGCGGCCTCCACGCGGGCGCGGTAGTCGTCGGACTCCTCGGCCGCGTCCTTGCCGTCGCCGTTGAGGTCGCGCAGTTCCTTGCGGACGGCTTCGAGCTGACGGCGCAGCAGGAACTCGCGCTGCTGCTTGTCGACGCCTTCCTGGACGTCCTTGGCGATGGTCTCGGCGACGTCCTGTTCGGCGAGGTGGTCGCGCAGCTGCTGGGTGGCGAGCTTCAGCCGGGCCACCGGGTCGGCGGTCTCCAGGAGCTCCACCTTCTGTTCGGTGGTCAGGAACGGCGAGTAGCCGGAGTTGTCGGCGAGCGCGGGGACGTCGTCGATGGCCTGGACGCGGTCGACGACCTGCCAGGCGCCGCGCTTGCGCAGCCAGGCGGTGGCGAGCGCCTTGTACTCCTTGACGAGTTCGACGACGTGGCCGGGCAGCGGGTCGGGGACGTTCTGGTCGACCGTGGTCCCCTCCACCCAGAGGGCGGCGCCGGGGCCGGTGGTGCCGGCGCCGATCTTCACGCGGCCGCGGCCGCGGATGAGCGCGCCCGGGTCGCCGTCGGCCAGCCGGCCGACCTGCTCGACGGTGCCGAGCACACCGGTGCTCGCGTACGTGCCGTCGATGCGCGGCACCAGCAGGACGCGCGGCTTGCCCGGTTCCGAACGGGCGGCGGCCTGTGCGGCCTCCACCGCGGCGCGTACGTCGGTGTCGTTGAGGTCCAGCGGAACCACCATGCCGGGGAGCACGACCTCGTCATCGAGAGGCAATACGGGCAAGGTGAGCGGTGCGGACGTCGAAGCCATGATCTCCCCTTCGGCAGTCAAGTTGAGCTATGCCGACTCAATGCCCGTGAGCCTTTGAATGTTCCCCGAACTCCCGCGCGTTCGCTGTGGGCGATCAAGGCTGTCGCGGCGGACCGCTTCGGGCATACCGTCGGAGGTAATAGCTCAACAGGCAGTATGACGCTTACATAACCGCGCTCAGGGGGTCGGCATGGATCGTTTCGTCCAGGCATGGGTGGACGGGTGGGTCGTGTCGCGGGGTGCGGCTCCGCCCGTGGCCGAGCCCTGGGGCTGGACCGTCGACGTGGGAACGGGCGTCGAGCACGCCACCCGGCATGTGCTCGGCGACACGAACGACGCGGTGACGGAGCCGACCGTGCGGAACGTGGCGGGCGCGGTGACGGGGGCCGGCGTCTGGCTGAAGGTGTTCGCCGACCCGGCCGTGGTCGGACCCTGGCTGGGGCCCGGCTGGTGGATCGACCCCGAGCCCGGCTTCCTGATGACGGCCCCGCTCCCGGACACCCCGCCCGGCCCCGCCCCCGACGGCTACCGGACCCGCACCTGGTCACGGGGCGGCGTCACGCGCACGATGGTCGCCGCCCCGGACGGCTCCCTGGCGGCGCGCGGGCAGACAGCCCCGACGGGCGTCACGGCGGTCGTCGACCAGATCGAGACCTCCCCCGGCCACCGCCGCCGCGGACTCGGCGCCCTCGTGATGCGCACCCTGCACCACGCGGCGGCCGAGCAGGGCGCCCGGACCGGCATTCTGGGGGCGACACCGCAGGGGCGGGCACTGTACGAGTCGCTGGGGTGGCGCGTCGAGTCGCCGTTGACCAGCGCCAAGTTCACGGGAGCCGCACGAAGGTGACGTCCGGCGGCCCTGGGGGCGCACCCCTGGGCGCCGCACGACGGGGCACGCCCCTCACGCCCCCTGCCCGTACCCCGCCCACTTCCGGCATTCGCCCCGTACCGCCCTGCGGCCCGACCACAATGCGCGTATGACCGATGACTGGAAGCGACGCCTGGACGCCCTGCACGCGGAGCTGGTCCGCCGGGACGACCCCGTCGCCTGGGTGACGGAGGCGGACGCCGTCGAGGCGTCCCGGCGCTATCCGCACATCGCGCTGCGCGGGCCCGTCTTCGGCGTCGCCAGGCTGGACCCGGCGGCCGCGGAGCCGCGCTGGCGGCTGCTGAAGCCGGTGGTCGACACCATGCCCCAGCAGGCCCGGGACGGACTGAACTCCCACCTGTGGTTCAAGGCGAAGGACGGCGCGGGCGATCCGGCCGCCCGGCGCGCCCTGCTGGCGGCCGTCGCCGTGCTGGAGCGGGCCCCGGCCGACGAGGTGGAGGCGCTGGGGGTGCGCTACCGGGTGGTGCGCGGCGACGAGTTCGCCCGCACCGGCGACGACGGCCTGGAGCCGCCCCGGCCCACCGACCCGGAAGCCCTCGACCCGTCGTGGGAGGAGCCCTGCGCCGTCCCCTCCCCCGACGTGGGCTTCGTCCTCGACCCCGACCGGGACGAGGGACCGATGGCGGGCGCCCTGCGCCTGGGGCTGCGCGACTTCACGTACACGGGGGCGCATTTCCCCGCCGACGTGCGGACGGACTCCGCGCGGGCGGCCCGGACGCACCCGGACGTGGTCCGGCTGCCGGTCGGCTTCTCGGTGGCCGAACGGGACGACTCGGGCTGGACCCCGTGCGGCTCCCTCACGGCCACCCCGCACGAGGCCCGCCGCTCGCTGTACGAGGGCATGGCCCGCGTGTGGGCCATGCTGTACCGCTTCGACGAGCGCAAGAAGGCCCTGTACGCGCGGGCCGCGGAGGCGTTCCGCAGCGCCGGCCGGGCCGACGAGGCGAGCGTGGAGGGCCGGGTGTTCCGCATCTGCCGCGTCGAGCGGATGGTCCGCCTGGGCCCGGACGGCCCGGAACCGCCCCGCCCCTCGGACGCCGACGAGTACGGCCCCATGAAGCTCCACCCGACACTGCACGAGAACGGCACCGTCCAGTACGACGAGTGACCGCCGGCGGCCGCGGACGTCGCCTATCGTCCTCGTCCATGACGGACTCGTCGATCACGCGGACCCTGCTCGGGGCCTACGACGCCGAGCTGCGGGGCGCTCCGCCCACCGCGGTCCTCCATGCGCCCGACGGACCGCCGACCCGCATCGCGGGCCCGCTGCGGGCCCTGCTGACCGCGCCACGGGACCTGGGGCTGAGCGGTCGCGAGCTGGACGAGCTCATCGTCCGGCAGCGGGAGTTCTTCGGCGCGCGCGGCGAGGCGGTGGAGTGGCGGCTGCGCGGCCACGACCTCCCGGCCGACCTGCCGGACCGGCTGCGTGCGGCGGGCTTCACGCCCGGGGCGCCCGAGACGGTCCTGGCCGCCGTCGTCGCGGACGTGGACGCGCGCCGGGCCGGTCCGTCGCTGCCGCCGGGCGTGACGCTGCGCCGGGTGACCGCCGAGGCCGACCTGCGGGCCGTCGCGGCGCTGCAGTCCGAGATCTGGGGGCTGGACCTGAGCGGACTCGGCGACGATCTGCTCGCACGGGTCGCCTCCGGCCCGCACGACACGGTGATCCTGGTGGCGGAGGCGGACGGCGCGATGGTCTCGGCGGCCTGGTTTTCGGTGCGCCCGGGCACGCGGTTCGCGACGCTGATGGGCGGCGCGACGCTCGCCGGGTGGCGGGGCAGGGGCCTGTACCGGGCGTCTGTCGCCGCGCGCCTCGCTCTCGCGGCCGAGCGCGGCATCCCGTACGTCCATGTGGACGCCTCGGCCGACAGCGCGCCCCTGCTGCGCGCGCTGGGTTTCCGCGCCCTCACCACGCTGACGCCGTACGTCCGGACGCCGTGAGCGGCCGATCGCGCGGCGGAGCCGGCCGCGGCCCGGACGGCGGGCCGAGCCGCCAGGGAAGCGGCGCCCGGGTCAGGCGGCGGACGCGGCGGGCGGCCGGGCGCGGTCCCAGCGGCGCACCCAGGGCCAGGCGGCGACGCCTATCGCCAGCGCGATCAGGTGCCCCCAGTCGGTCATCGGGTCGGTGAAGGCGAGCAGGTCCTGCAGCAGCATCGCACCGAAGGCGCTCAGCAGGGGCCAGCGCAGCCATGGCCGCAGCAGCCCCGCCAGCGCGCCCACGCAGGCGGCGACGCCGAAGCTGATGCCGTAGTCGAGGCGGTGCAGCGAGCTGTCGGGCAGCCGCCCCACCAGGACGGCCAGGCCGACCGGGACCTCGGTGGCGAGGGTGGCCAGGACATGGCCGAGCAGGAAGACGACGGCCGTGCGTGCGCCGCCGACGCGCCGTTCCAGCCCCGTGAGGACGACCAGGAAGGCGAGCGTGAAGGGCGAGGCGAAGCCGCCCGCCACCCACAGCGCGCTGGCGGCCAGCACCGGCGCCGGCGTCTGCACCAGATGCGCCACGTCGGTGCTGGAGCCCTGGAGCAGGGTGTACACGAGAGCGGGGTCGAGGTGCTCCGCGAGATACGAGGTGACGGCGAGGACGGCCGCGTAGCCGAGAGTGAAGGGAACCGGAACCGGGATCCGGCGCCTCGTGCGGGCGCGGGGCCCGGTGCTCGCCCCGGCGGGCGGCGGGACAGGCGGCCGGACGGGCGGCGGGGTGCGCTGCCCCGGTATGCCGTCCAGGAGCCCCGGGACGTCGGACAGCTCGCAGGCGTCGGACAGCTCGCGGATGTCGGGCAGTTCACGCGCGTCGGGCAGTTCACGAGCGCCGGGCAGTTCACGAGCGCCGGGCGGGGGCGGGCTCATGGGGGAGGCCGTGCGTTCCACTGAGAGGCGCTCCTTCCGTTTCCCCCACCCTTCGCGGCCCGGGCGTCCGCTGTCTGTGACCGACGCCACGTGCGCGCCGATTCACAGGAAGCTCTGAGAGTTCTCCGGGCTTTTTCTCATCCGTCTCGCACCGTTCCCGAACGGGCGTGCGTCAACCTCGTCCGACGCCCAGGGAATTCCCTCAACAAACGGTCAGGGAACTGCCAGGATGGACCGATGGCCATCCCGTACGACATCCCCGGCGCACCGGAGGTCCTGGACCGCCGCGAGGGCCCTCATGGCGAGGTCGTCCTGCGCCGGCACGGCGAGTTGCTCCAGATCATCGCCAACGGCTGCTTCCTGATGGACACTTCGGACGGCCGCTCGGAGCGGCTGCTGGTCGACGCGGCACGGGACACGCTGGACGACCGCCCCGCCCCCGCCCTGTTGATCGGCGGCCTGGGCGTCGGCTTCTCCCTCGCACACGCCGCCGCCGATCCGCGCTGGAGCGCCGTCACGGTGGTGGAGCGCGAGCGCGCCGTCATCGACTGGCATCTGAACGGGCCGCTGGCAGCCGTTTCCGGCCCGGCCCTGGCCGACCCGCGGACGAAGATCGTCGAAGCGGATCTGCTCGACTTCGTCAATGAGACATCCGCCACGTTCGACGCGGTATGCCTGGACATCGACAACGGGCCCGACTGGACCGTGACCGAGGGCAACGACAGCCTCTACTCGCCGACCGGACTCGCAGGCTGCGCGCGGGTGTTGAGACCGGGCGGGGTACTGGCGGTGTGGTCGGCCCAGCCCTCTCCGGAATTCGAGGGAACCTTGGGGAATGCCGGGTTCCAACGGGTGCGTACCGAAGAGATCCCGGTTGCCCGAGGCGTGCCGGACGTCGTGCATCTCGCCGTCCGACCTGGATAGCAAAGCCGTGGTGACTCCCCGTACGCTGCATCCCTGACGCCGATCATTTAGGCGTCAACCGCAGTCATGCGCAATCAAGGGGCCACCCCACTGGTTCCGGAAAGCACACTCAGGGGCGGGCGATGGAGCAGACACACACCGCACAGAACACCGCGGCGACGGCGACTCCGGGCGCGCAGCGGCGCGTCCTGGTCGTCGAGGACGACCCGACGATCGTCGACGCCATCGCCGCCCGCCTGCGCGCCGAGGGATTCCTCGTGCAAACGGCGGGCGACGGTCCGGCGGCCGTGGACACGGCAGAGGCCTGGCAGCCCGACCTGCTGATTCTCGACATCATGCTGCCCGGCTTCGACGGCCTGGAGGTCTGCCGCCGCGTGCAGGCCGCCCGTCCGGTGCCGGTCATGATGCTCACCGCGCGCGACGACGAGACCGACATGCTGGTCGGTCTCGGCGTGGGCGCCGACGACTACATGACCAAGCCCTTCTCGATGCGGGAGCTGGCGGCACGCGTGCACGTGCTGCTGCGCCGGGTGGAGCGGGCCGCGATCGCGGCGACGACGCCGCGCAGCGGGATCCTGCGGCTCGGCGAGCTGGAGATCGACCACGCGCAGCGCCGGGTGCGGGTGCGCTCGGAGGACGTGCACCTCACGCCCACCGAGTTCGACCTCCTGGTCTGCCTGGCGAACACCCCGCGCGCGGTGCTCTCCCGCGAGCAGCTCCTGGCCGAGGTGTGGGACTGGGCGGACGCCTCCGGCACCCGCACGGTCGACAGCCACATCAAGGCGCTGCGGCGGAAGATCGGCGCCGAGCGGATCCGCACGGTGCACGGCGTCGGCTACGCGCTGGAGACCCCGACGCCATGAGTCCCGGGCCGGACGGACCGAGAAGCCCCGCCCCCGGAGCCGGTGCGCCCTGGGGCGGCGTACGCCCGTTCTCGATCAAGACCAAACTGGGTGCGCTGGTCGTCATCTCGGTGCTGATCACCACCGGTCTGTCGATGATCGCGGTGCACACCAAGACGGAGCTGCGCTTCATCACCGTCTTCTCGATGATCGCCACCCTGCTCATCACGCAGTTCGTGGCGCATTCGCTCACCGCGCCCCTGGGTGAGATGAACACGGTCGCCCGGTCGATCTCGCACGGCGACTACACCCGCCGGGTGAGCGAGAACCGCCGTGACGAGCTGGGCGACCTCGCTCAGACGATCAACGTCATGGCGGACGAGCTGGAGGCGCAGGACCGGCACCGCAAGGAGCTGGTGGCCAACGTCTCGCACGAGCTGCGCACGCCCATCGCGGGGCTGCGCGCCGTCCTGGAGAACGTCGTCGACGGCATCGCCGAGGCCGACACCGAGACGATGCGCACCGCCCTGAAGCAGACGGAGCGGCTCGGGCGGCTCGTGGAGACGCTCCTCGACCTGTCCCGGCTCGACAACGGCGTCGTCCCGCTGCGCAGACGGCGCTTCGAGGTGTGGCCGTATCTGTCGGGCGTGCTGAAGGAGGCCAACATGGTCGCCTCGGCCCGCGCCACCATGGGCTCGGGCGGCAGCCACACCCGCACGGACGTCCATCTGCACCTGGACGTCACCCCTCCGGAGCTGACCGCGCACGCGGACCCGGAGCGCATCCACCAGGTCGTCGCCAACCTGATCGACAACGCGGTCAAGCACAGCCCGCCGCACGGACGGGTGACGGTGAAGGCGCGGCGCGGGGCCCTGCCGGAGTCGCTGGAGCTGGAGGTCCTGGACGAGGGGCCCGGCATTCCGCGCTCGGAGTGGCACCGCGTGTTCGAGCGGTTCAACCGGGGAGCAGTCCGCCGGCCGCACGGGCCGGGCAGCGACGGCGGCACGGGGCTGGGACTGGCGATCGCCCGTTGGGCGGTCGATCTCCACGGAGGCCGGATCGGAGTGGCCGAATCCGAGCGGGGCTGCCGGATTCTTATCACTCTTCCGGGAGAGTCTTCCGTTCCAAGTTGACGTAAAGTTCGCACCGGAGCCTCAAGATCCACGTGCGTCCGCGCAGCCGGACACGTGTCATCGGGCAGCACACCGGCGCAGGTCGGCACGGGTACGCATGCTGAGCGCGTGCCGTCCGCCCCCACGCATCCCTGGTGACGCACAACCGCGCTTGTTTCCCGCCATTTCCACCCCCGAAACACGCTCTCCGATGTGACTTACGCGACGATGGACGGGCCCGGCCTGACCTTCCCCCTCCAGGGGGCGTAGCCTTTATTCCCGCTGTCCATCACCTTGTGAAGCGGAAGAGGGCGGTTGCCGCCGTGTCGCCACAGTCCCCCAGTAACTCCAGCATCTCGACCGACGCAGACCAAGCGGGCAAGAACCCCGCTGCCGCGTTCGGGCCGAACGAGTGGCTCGTCGACGAGATCTATCAGCAGTACCTCCAGGACCCGAATTCGGTAGACCGCGCCTGGTGGGACTTCTTCGCCGACTACAAGCCAGGAGCAGCCGCTCCCTCGGCTCCGGCGGGTACTGCGGCCGCGGGGGCCGCAGCGACCACCACCACGCCTCCCGCGCCCGCCGCCCCGGCCCAGGCTGCGCCCGCTGCTCCGGCGCCCGCCGCCGCGGCTCCCGCGCCGGCCGCCGCTCCGAAGCCCGCGGCCGCCGCCCCGGCCCCGGCGAAGGCGGCCCCCGCGGCCAAGCCGGCCGCCGCCGCGAAGGCCACTCCCGCCGCGGCCCCGGCCGCAGCCGAGGGCCCCGAGTTCGTGACGCTGCGCGGTCCGTCCGCCGCGGTCGCCAAGAACATGAACGCGTCGCTGGAACTGCCCACGGCCACGTCCGTGCGCGCGGTCCCGGTGAAGCTGCTGTTCGACAACCGCATCGTCATCAACAACCACCTCAAGCGCGCCCGGGGCGGGAAGATCTCCTTCACGCACCTGATCGGCTTCGCGATGGTGCAGGCCATCAAGGCCATGCCGTCGATGAACTGGCACTACGCGGAGAAGGACGGGAAGCCCACCCTCGTCAAGCCGCCGCACGTCAACTTCGGCCTGGCCATCGACCTGGTGAAGCCCAACGGCGACCGCCAGCTCGTCGTCGCCGGCATCAAGAAGGCCGAGACGCTGAACTTCTTCGAGTTCTGGCAGGCCTACGAGGACATCGTCCGCCGCGCCCGCGACGGCAAGCTGACGATGGACGACTTCACCGGCGTCACCGTCTCCCTGACCAACCCCGGCGGCCTCGGCACCGTCCACTCCGTGCCGCGTCTGATGCCCGGGCAGTCGGTCATCATGGGCGTCGGCTCCATGGACTACCCGGCGGAGTTCCAGGGCACCAGCCAGGACACCCTGAACAAGCTCGGCATCTCGAAGGTCATGACGCTCACGTCGACCTACGACCACCGGGTCATCCAGGGCGCCGCGTCCGGTGAGTTCCTGCGGATCGTCGCCAACCTGCTGCTCGGCGAGAACGGCTTCTTCGACGAGATCTTCGAGGCGCTGCGCATCCCCTACGAGCCGGTCCGCTGGCTCAAGGACATCGACGCCAGCCACGACGACGACGTCACCAAGGCCGCCCGCGTCTTCGAGCTGATCCACTCCTACCGGGTCCGCGGCCACGTCATGGCCGACACCGACCCGCTGGAGTACCGCCAGCGCAAGCACCCCGACCTCGACATCACCGAGCACGGCCTCACCCTGTGGGACCTGGAGCGCGAGTTCGCGGTCGGCGGCTTCTCCGGCAAGTCCCTGATGAAGCTGCGCGACATCCTCGGCGTGCTGCGCGACTCGTACTGCCGCACCACCGGCGTCGAGTTCATGCACATCCAGGACCCCAAGCAGCGCCGCTGGATCCAGGACCGCATCGAGCGCCCGCACACCAAGCCGGAGCGCGAGGAGCAGCTGCGCATCCTGCGCCGGCTGAACGCCGCGGAAGCCTTCGAGACGTTCCTTCAGACGAAGTACGTCGGCCAGAAGCGCTTCTCGCTGGAGGGCGGCGAGTCCGTCATCCCGCTGCTCGACGCGGTGCTGGACTCGGCCGCCGAGTCCCGCCTGGACGAGGTCGTCATCGGCATGGCCCACCGCGGCCGCCTGAACGTCCTCGCGAACATCGTCGGCAAGTCGTACGCGCAGATCTTCCGCGAGTTCGAGGGCAACCTCGACCCCAAGTCGATGCACGGCTCCGGCGACGTGAAGTACCACCTGGGCGCCGAGGGGACCTTCACCGGCCTGGACGGCGAGCAGATCAAGGTCTCGCTGGCCGCGAACCCCTCCCACCTGGAGACGGTGGACCCGGTCATCGAGGGCATCGCCCGCGCCAAGCAGGACATCATCAACAAGGGCGGCTCGGACTTCACGGTCCTGCCGGTCGCCCTGCACGGCGACGCGGCCTTCGCGGGCCAGGGCGTGGTGGCCGAGACCCTGAACATGTCGCAGCTGCGCGGCTACCGCACCGGCGGCACGGTCCACATCGTCATCAACAACCAGGTCGGCTTCACGGCCGCCCCGGAGTCCTCGCGCTCGTCGATGTACGCCACGGACGTGGCGCGCATGATCGAGGCCCCGATCTTCCACGTGAACGGTGACGACCCGGAGGCCGTGGTGCGCGTCGCGCGTCTGGCCTTCGAGTTCCGCCAGGCGTTCAACAAGGACGTGGTGATCGACCTCATCTGCTACCGCCGCCGCGGGCACAACGAGTCGGACAACCCGGCCTTCACCCAGCCGCTGATGTACGACCTGATCGACAAGAAGCGCTCGGTGCGCAAGCTCTACACCGAGTCCCTGATCGGTCGCGGCGACATCACCCTGGAAGAGGCCGAGCAGGCGCTGCAGGACTACCAGGGCCAGCTGGAGAAGGTCTTCACGGAGGTCCGCGAGGCCGTCACCGCCCAGCCGAGCGCCGGCCCGGTCTCGGACCCGCAGGCGGAGTTCCCGGTCGCCGTGAACACCGCGATCTCCACCGAGGTCGTCAAGCGGATCGCCGAGTCCCAGGTCAACATCCCGGACTACTTCCACGTGCACCCGCGTCTGCTGCCCCAGCTGCAGCGCCGGGCCACGATGGTCGAGGACGGGACGATCGACTGGGGCATGGGCGAGACGCTGGCCGTGGGCTCGCTCCTCCTCGAGGGCACCCCGGTCCGGCTCTCCGGCCAGGACTCGCAGCGCGGCACCTTCGGCCAGCGTCACGCGGTCCTCATCGACCGCGAGACGGGCGAGGAGCACACCCCGCTCCAGTACCTCGCCGACGAGCAGGCGCGCTACAACGTCTACAACTCGCTGCTGTCCGAGTACGCGGTCATGGGCTTCGAGTACGGCTACTCGCTGGCCCGCCCGGACGCGCTCGTGATGTGGGAGGCGCAGTTCGGCGACTTCGTCAACGGCGCGCAGACGGTCGTCGACGAGTACATCTCGGCCGCCGAGCAGAAGTGGGGCCAGACGTCCGGCGTCACCCTGCTCCTGCCGCACGGCTACGAGGGTCAGGGCCCGGACCACTCCTCGGCCCGCGTCGAGCGTTTCCTGCAGCTCTGCGCCCAGAACAACATGACGGTCGCGATGCCCACGCTGCCGTCGAACTACTTCCACCTTCTGCGGTGGCAGGTGCACAACCCGCACCACAAGCCGCTGGTCGTCTTCACCCCGAAGTCGATGCTGCGTCTGAAGGCCGCCGCGTCGAAGGCGGAGGAGTTCACCACGGGCCAGTTCCGCCCGGTGATCGGCGACGCGTCGGTCGACGCGAACGCGGTCAAGAAGGTCGTCTTCTGCACCGGCAAGGTCTACTACGACCTGGACGCCGAGCGTCAGAAGCGCGGGGTCACGGACACGGCGATCATCCGGCTGGAGCGGCTGTACCCGCTGCCGGGCGCCGAGGTCCAGGCGGAGGTCAACAAGTACCCCAACGCCGAGAAGTACCTGTGGGCCCAGGAGGAGCCGGCCAACCAGGGCGCCTGGCCGTTCATCGCCCTGAACCTGATCGACCACCTGGACCTCGCGGTCGGCGCGGACGTGCCGCACGGCGAGCGCCTGCGCCGCATCTCGCGTCCGCACGGCTCGTCCCCGGCGGTCGGTTCCGCCAAGCGTCACCAGGCGGAGCAGGAGCAGCTGGTGCGTGAGGTGTTCGAGGCGTAGCCCTCGGCCGCAGCACGCGAAGGGCCCGTGCCCCGGGAGGTTTCCGGGGGACGGGCCCTTCGGCGTACGGGAGGCCTGAGGCGGCTCGCGCGGTGCGCGTGGCTCACGCCGTCCGCGCGGCCGGCGCGAACCGGGCCGTCGTCAGATGACCTGGGGTTCGAAGTCCCAGTAGGGGCGGTTGCGGGAGCGCGCCGAGACGGTGTGCGGATGCTTGCTGCCGAGCGTCGAGTCGAGGTCCGTGAGGGCCTCCTGTTCGACCTTCTCCGCCTGCCGCCGGTCCCGCAGGCCGCGCAGGTCCGCCGCGTGGGCGATCCGCGCCGACAGGGTCAGCGGATGGGTGCGGCCGAGCGACTCGACGGCCCGGGTCACCGTGTCCCGGCTGAGGTCGGCGGCGCTCTCGGTGTCGCCGACGATGTTGCGCAGAGCGGAGGCGTTCAGGGCGCAGCCCAGCGTCCAGGGGTGGTTCTCCCCCACCGCTTCGGTCATCGACGCGAGCGCCTGCTCCAGGAGGACGTGGCCGGCCTCCCGCTCGCCCACGTTGCGCAGGATCAGCGCCTGGTTGGCGCGGGCCCCCGCGACGAAGGGATGGCCCTCGGTGAGCATCACCTCGTAGCGCGCGACGACGGCCTCGCTGAGTTCGCGGGCCTGGTCGATGTCGCCGTGCTCGCGGGCGTAGCAGCTCTGGGCCGTCGCGAAGATCAGGGTCAGCGGATGTGTCTCGCCGAGCACCCGTTCGCCGCGTTCCAGCACGCTGGACAGCAGGTCCCCGGGCTCCTGCGGGTCGGTGCCGCGGTCGCCGCGGCGGTCGCGGTCGCCGAGTCGGTAGCGGCACAGCGCGAGGTTGTGCTCGGCCTTGAGGGTCTGCGGGTTGTCGCGGCCCAGCACCCGGCGGATCTCGCCCACGTTGTTCGCCTGGATGGACTCGGCCTCGGTGTAGTTGCCGAGGAGGCGCAGGTCGATGGCGTAGGAGATCTCGGAGCCGAGGGTCCACGGATGCCGGGCCCGCAGCAGCTGGCGCCGGGACTCCATGGTCCGCCGGTCGTGCTCCAGGGCCTCCGGGTAACGGCCGAGAAGGCGCAGCGAGACGGCCAGGTTGTTCCGTGAGTTGAGGCTGCGCGAGTCCTGTTCGCCGAGCAGTTCGCGGTAGGCGACCAGCACCCACTCGGACAGTTCCAGCGCCTCGTCGTAGCGTCCGAGGCCCCGCAGGTCGGCGGCCAGGCCCGCGGCTGCCCGCAGGTGCTCCAGGTCCTGGGGGCCGCGCTCGGCCTTCAGATGCTCGGCGGCCGCACGGCTGAGGGACTCGGTGCGCGCGTAGTCGCCGGTGGCCCGCAGCAGGTTGGTGTAGTGGTAGGTCAGCTCCCAGATCCTGGGGTGCGTCGGGCCGAGCAGCTCGCGCCAGGCCCTCATCGCGCGCTCGCCGAGCTTGATGCCGGCGTTGTACTCGCCGGAGAAGTACATGTAGCGCAGGCAGTTGAAGACCAGCCGCTGCACGTTGGGGTCCTGGGTCTGCAGCACGTCCGCGTACTTCAGGTGCGGCACGATCTCGGCGTACCCGGGCCACAGGTCGGGGTCGGTGGGCCGGCGCGGGTCGGCGGCGGCGAGGGCCTGCCGGACGACGTCGACGAACTCCTTGCGGTCCGCGTCCGGCATGTCCTTGTGCACGATCTGGTGGACCATGCGGTGCAGATACAGCGACTCCCCGGACACGGAGCCCTCCTCCCCGGCCGTCTCGTGGGACTCCAGCCGGACCACCGAGTACTGGCGGAGCTGGTTGATCGCCTTGTTCCACAGCAGCGGGTCGTTGAGGAGGCCGGCGAGCTGTTCGGGCAGGGCGTCGCTCGACATCTCGCGCAGCAGGCGGACGGGGATGAAGCCGGGGGCGAAGAAGGTGCACAGGCGCAGCAGGTCGACCGACTCGGGGACGGTCTCACGGAGTTTGTTCAGCAGTATCGACCAGGCGGTCTGGAAGGCGAGCGGGAAGTCCGCCGACACCTTCACGACGTCGTTGTCGATGCCGCCGTCCAGGAGGGCGATGTACTCCCGCACGGACAGGTCGGAGTCGTTCAGCCAGCCCGCCGTCTGGTCCAGCAGCAGCGGCAGGTCCTCCAGCGCGTCCGCGAGCTGGTCGGCCTCGACCTCCGACAGCCGGGGCGCGCGGCGGCGGATGAACGCCACCGACTCGTCCCGGGCGTACACCGGCACCTCCAGCAACTTGCTGTTGTGCTCGGTCCATTCGGGGTTGCGGGAGGTGATGATGACATGGCCGGGACCGGTGGGCACCAGGTCCCAGATCTGGTCCGGTTCGTCCGCTCCGTCGAGGATCAGCAGCCAGCGTCCGTAGGGGTCGCCGCGGCGCAGCGCGTCGCGGACGGCGCGCAGCCGTTCGCCGTACTCCTGTCCGGTCTCCAGGCCCAGCTTGGGGGCGAGTTCGGCCAGCAGCCGGCGGTAGGTGACGCGTTTCTCGGCGTTGACCCACCACACGACGTCGTACTCGGAGCCGAACCGGTACACGTACTCGGCGGCCATCTGGGTCTTGCCCACCCCGGACATGCCGTGGAACGTGACCACGCCGGCGCCCGGTTCCGCGCCCTGGAGCAGGTGGTAGGCGTCGTTGAGCAGCGACTCGCGTCCGGTGAAGCGGGTGTTGCGGCGGGGCACCCCGCCCCAGACCTCCGGCATCGCCGCGGGGAAGCGGGGGCCGCGACGGGCGGCGTCGGGGGGCTCGGGCAGCGGGTCGAGCGGCAGGTCGAGCCGGTCGAACAGGCGGCGCTCGGCCTCCTCGGAGCCCATGTTGGTCAGGTCGACCGGGGCGAGGACGGCGGTCGCCGCGGGCACGGACGCCGTGGTCACGGAGACGGCGGCGAACCGGGACGGGTCGGGGGCGACGACCTCGCGCAGCGCCGCGTTCCACTCCTCCTGCGTGCGGGGCCCGAGTTGGAAGTACCACTCGCTGACGACGATGAGGATGCGTCCCTCGGCGAGTTCCAGGTCGCGCAGCAGATCGACCAGGGGCACCTCGGCCGGGGAGTCCCAGCGCAGGTAGACGACCCGCAGGCCGCGCCGTTCGAGCCGGTCACCGATCCAGGCCGCCCAGGCCCGGTTGAAACCCGCGAAGTGGATCGTGACCGTCTGCTTCGCGGACCTCCTCCCGGTTGCCCCGACCGGCGTACGAGCTCCAGACATGCAGCGGCCTCCAGCACGTAGTACCTCGAAAATCCTAGGACCTCGGCGCGGCGCGCGTAAGTCCGCCGACCCGTCCGGCGCGCGTCTCGGCCCGACGATCTTCGCGCACCCGAGGGCGCCGCGCAGGCCATCCTCATCCTTTCGGGCGTGGCAGCGCGGGAGCATGACGCTGCGTCCACAGGGCGCGCGCGGCCTTCACGTACGCCTGGGCCCGGGCGGTGTGGTCGCGGGGTGCGGGATGTTCGGCCATGCGTTCGTAGGCGGCGGTCATCTCGTCGACGAACAGGCGTCCCGGGACGGTGAGGTCGGGCGAGGCGACGAGGGCCGGCAGGGCCGCCGCGACCTGGGCGCGGTAGCGGGCGTGCCGGGACCAGGCGTACTCGGCGTCGGGCGGCGGGGTGACGAGCGCCCGGCGCTGGAAGTAGTCCGCGAGGGCCAGATGCGAGTAGACGCCCTGCAGCAGGCTGTCGTAGGGCCGGGGAACCGTCTTCCAGGGGGCGAAGTAGCGTGCTTCGGGGCCTGCGTGATGAAGCGTCACCAGGTCGCCCAGGGCGGCCAGTTTGGCGTGGTGCAGTTCGTGGACGAGGGTGGCGGCCAGCGCCACGGCGTCCTGCGGGGGGCTGGCGAGCAGTGCCCCGAACGCCTCGTGCCGGGTGGCGCTGCAGCTGTCCCGTCCGTCGGCCCCCGCGCCGGGCGGCCTCTCCAGCGGGACCAGGCAGCGCAGCAGCGCCGACGCCTCGGTCACCCGCTGCCCGCCGCCTGTGCGCAGTGCGGCCGCGGTGCCGGACCAGGCCTGCAGCCACCGCTTGCAGTCCGCGTCGTCGAGGGTGGCCGGGGCGCCGAGCGTCCGGTGGCGGGGGCCGGGCGCGGTGCGGTAGGGGTCGACGTCGTCCAGGGGCATGGGGGCGGCGCCGGGCAGCAGCCCGGGCAGGGTGTGCACGGACGTCCAGGCCAGGGCGCCCGACCAGGCCCCGATCCCGCTCTCCAGGTGCACGACGACGTCCGGCGCGTCGGGCTGCCGGAACGTCAGCCGCCCGTCCCGGTGCGCGAGGTCGACGGGGGCGTCGCCCCGGGCGGCCGTGCGCAGGGAGCCGAGGGAGGGCAGCGTGAGCAGGCCGGCGCGGGCGGTCAGCCGAACGGTGAAGGGGATGGCGGCCCGGGCCGCGGCGACGGCGGCGACGGCGCCGAAGTGAGCGAGGTCCTGCCGGAGCCGGCGGGCGGTGTCCTCGTCCTGTCCACCGGGGAGACGTTCGCGGTCGTCGAGTCCCCGCAGGCAGCTCAGGGCCCAGGGACCGGTGAGGGGGTGGAAGAGACGGGCACGCGCGGGCGAGAGCGCTACGCCGGGTGGGCGGGCGTCGGCGAGCGGGCGGTGGTGCGCACCGGACGGACGGGCGGCGGTTCCGGGGGGCGGCGTCGCGCGGTCGGCCTCGGCGAGCAGCGCCCAGTCCTCGCGCAGCCGCGCCTTGCGCTCGGCGGAGCAGACGGCGGGATCCGCGGCGTCGGCGGCGTCGAGCACGGCGCGCAGCAGGAGCAGCCGCCGGGTGTCCTGGTCCCGCACCAGGAGTCCGAGCGTCCCGGCGTCGCCCCCGGTGCTGCCGAGCTCCACGAGGACCCCGTCCGGGATCGGCGTCGCGATCACGACGCGACCTCGTCGCGGGGGACCACCGGGGCCGTGTGCGTGGCGAGCCGGGCGGCCACGTGGTGGATGAGGCGCTGGAGGTCGGAGCAGTACACGGACGGGTTGCGGAAGCCGTGGCCGGCCCGGTACCGGTGGGCGTAGTGGCCGCCTCCGCAGACCCTCAGCAGGGGGCAGGCCCGGCACTGGTCCGCGAGGGCGGCGACGCCCTCCTGCCGGGCAGCCACCGCGGGATGGCGCAGCGCCTCGTCGAAGGTGTGCCGGAAGACGTCCAGGCCGGTGTGCGCGGCGCCGTCGTAGGCCGACTTCAGGGAGTCGACCTGCTCGACGGATCCGTCGGTCTCCACCACGACCGCGTCGAAGGGCGCGAGTCCCAGGGCCTCCGTGGCGGAGGGCAGCCCCAGCAGGAGCGCGACGCACTCCTCGAAGAGACGGATCCGCGTCTCCCGCCGGCCGGCCGCCCACCAGCGGTCGAAGACGGCGCACAGCCACTCCCCGTGCCGGGCGCCCGCCCAGTGGGGCGGCGGGGCGGACCAGTTGCCGTGCGGCAGCAGCAGGTCGAGCGCGGGCGGGCGCAGGGTGAGCAGGGACTCGTACGTCTCCACCGGGTCCAGCCCGACGTCGACGACGGTGAGGACGCCGGCGTACGCCTGCGGGGCGCGCTCGGCGACCAGCAGGGCCCCGCGTGAGGCGGCCGGCCAGGAGGGGCGGCCGGCACGGTCGACGCGCCGCGCGTTGTGCGCGGCGAGACCGCCGTCGAGGCTGACGCCGATCCGCAGACCGGCGTCGGCGAGGACGGCGAGCCTGCGTACGGTGAGGAGCGTGGCGTTGGTCTGGACGACGGCGTGGACGGTGCACCGGGCCGGGACGCGGTCGCGGACCAGCGCGGTGAAGCGGGCCAGCGTTCCAACGCCCGCCAGCAGGGGTTCGCCGCCGTGCAGGACCAGGGAGAGCGCGGGCAGGGCGTGGGTGCGGGCGTGCTCGGCGATCCTGGTCGCGGTGCGGTCGAGGACCTCGGGGGCGGCGGACGCGGGCCGTGAGCGCCAGGTGCGGTCGGGGCCCGCGTAGAGGTAGCAGTAGGTGCAGGCGAGGTTGCAGCGGCCGTGCATCTTCACGATGAACTGCCGGAAGGCCTGTCCGGACACTCCAGCACCCCCATGCCTTCGGCCCTGTGCTGCCGCACGGAGGCGCATTCCCGGATCGACGCCGGACACAAACCCCGCCCGACCGATTCTGTCCGAGTCGCGCACACATCGGACCGGAATTGGCGCCAACTGACCGAACGGCCGAACGGACCGTCTGCCGTGCCCTGGTGTCGTGTTCAGAGGGCGGAGTCGAAACCCCAGAGCGTCTCGCTCGATCGTCCTGCCCGGTCCCGCAGTTCCGCCACGACCTCGCGCAGCACGGGATGGGCGATCGTTCCCAACTCGGTCAGATCCAGCGCCAGCAGATCCGGCAGCGGCTCCGCCGCGAAGGTCTCCTCCGGCGTCACGGACGCCACCGGCGGCGACACGGTCGCCCCCGCCGTGCGCCTCGTCCCCGTGGGCTCGCCCCGTACGTCCATGCCCGTCCCTCCCGGCTCGGCGGCCTCATGTCACCCGCTCCAGTGCGGCCAGCCGCTCCGCCGTGTCGGCGGGCGTCGGGCCGTCGGCGACCAGGCCGCCCTCCGGAAGCCGCGACCACTCCGCGCGGGCGATCCGGTAGGCCTCGCGGGCCGCGCGCGGCCGCGCGGCCGCCTCATAGGACCTACCCCGCCAGTGGTGCGCCTGCGCGCCCAGTTCGACGGCCTCCTGACGCCGCCGATCGGTTTCGGCCACCCCCTCCGCCTCCCGAGCGGCCTCCGCCGCGTCCCGGAACGCGTCGACCGCGAGGTCGAGGCGGGCCGGACGGCGCAGGCTGCGGTAGGCCTCGTACTGGACCTGGCCGAGGTCCAGTCGGCAGCGCGCGGCCAGCAGCGGGTCCTCCGCATCCGCCGCGGCGAGGCCGAAAAGGTGCTCGGCCTCGCGCAGGTCGACGCGGTCCCCGCGCAGCCGGTAGCGCAGCATCAGCGCACGGCCGAGCAGCAGCAGCCGGTGGGCGACCCGGCGACTGCCCGCCGGGGTCTCCATCCGGCAGTCCCGCAGGACGCGGATCGCCCGGGACAGCATGCCCTGGGCGCGCGCGTACGGGAGCCCGGCCAGCCGCAGCAGCGCCTCGCCCCATTCGGCGAGGACGTCGGCGTGCGCGGGCGCGTCACGGGACATGCGCTGGGCGGCCTGCTCGAAGCGGTCCGCGGCCGTCTCCAGCTCCCCCGGTTCGCCCGACTCGGCGTAGCGGGCCACCGCTATCCGGCCGGCCCGTGCCAGCAGAGCCGCGCGCTGGCCCTGTTCGCGCACCAGGGCGAGGGCCTCGTCCACCCGGTCCTGGGCGTCGCGCAGCGGACCGCCCGCCTGCAGCAGCGCGTCCACCAGGTCGAGCAGGATCCGTACACGCGCGCGTGCCGACTCGGCGTCGTACGGCTCCGCTCCGGTGTCCAGGGCGTTGCGCAGCGACTGCGCGCCCTGCTCGGCGTAGAGGCGGGCCTGACCGGGGTCGGCGGTGGCGCCGGACAGCCGCAGCAGGATCCTGCCGTGCTCCAGAGGCAGTTCGGGCGGCCGCTGCCTGCGGTCGGGCCAGACGTCGGCGAAGGCCTCCAGCATGCCGACGGCGCCCTGGAGCAGCGCGCTGTCCCCGCCGAGCCGCCACTGCGCCTCCAGGGCGCGCACCCGCTCCAGGGTGAGCTTCAGCGCCTGGTTCTCGTCGAGGCCGGGGGCCGCACACGCGACGGCGTACTCGCGGTCGGCGCGGCGCAGCAGGTCCAGGGCGCCGGTCGGGTCGCCGCGCCGCCTGCGATCGGTCGCGGCCGCGTGCAGGACCCGGGCGAGCACGGCCCGTTCGTGCAGCCGGCGCGGATGCGAGGCGGCCCGTTCCGCGGCCGCCTCGGCCTCCTGGAGCAGGTCGTCGCCGCCCTGCACCTCCCACAGCCGCAGCGTGCAGTGCGCGTACTCGGCCCACAGCTCGGGGTCCGCGCCGACGGGCCGCTCGTGTTCGGTGGCGCCGCGCAGCAGCTGCACCGCGTCGATGACGTCCTGGATCATGCCCTCGGCGTCGAAGCGTTCGATCAGCGTGCGGGCGCGGCGGACCGCCTGGTGGGTCGGCCGGTCCGCGTCCTGCCCCGGGCCGGACCGGACGCCGTGGCTCTCGAACTGCTCGGGCAGCGGCATGAACCGGCGCAGGACCCGGGCCGCGACCTCCGCGAAGGGCTGCGGTACGGGGGCCTCCTCCCCGGTGCCGCCGTGGTCGGCGTGGTCCGCGTGATCGGCGGGCCGGACGGTGGGCGTGTACGGGCGGCCCGCGCCGCCGTCGCCGAGCTGGGCCAGTGCGAGGGCCGGGAAGTTGGGGCCGCCCTTGCCGAAACGCTGCTCGATGTACTCCGAGCAGTGTTTGAGGACGAGCATGGCCTCGTCGCGGCCGAGCCGGGACAGCAGGGCGTCCCGGATGTCCGGCTCGATGCCGTACCACTGGGCGCCGCCGTCGGCGTGGTCCTCGGACGCGCGCGTGAGCAGGCCGCCGACCAGCACCTCGGCGAGCTCGGAGGGACCCGAGTCGGGCAGCATCGTGCGCTGGACCAGCTGCATCACCGGCAGGCACAGCGGCGCGGCGGCGAGCTGGACGGCGAGCCGTCCGGCGGCCGGGGAGGCGCTGGAGCTGAACCTGCTGACCCGTTCGAACGGCGTGCGCCGCCGGTCCGCGCGTGAGGCCGGCGCGGGCTGCTGATCCGCACGCACCCAGCCGACGGCGCCGGGCACGGGTCCGCCGCCGGCCAGCAGTCCGGCCCAGGCGCCGAGGGCGACCGGCTCGGGCGGCAGCACCGGCACGGGCAGCGCTCCCCTGCGGGACTCCGCCGGGACGCCGGCCGGGGTGCGCACACGCAGCGCGGCGGCTCCGCGGAGCGTCTCGCCCCGGCTCAGCTCAGCGAACATCACGGGCAGTCGGGAGCGGTTCCACAGGCGTTGCGGCAGCGGCTGGAGCACGGCGACCGGGCCCTGCCGGGAGAGGTGGTGCAGCAGCCGGTGCGCGTGGCCGCTGTGCCACAGGGGGCCCGCGCAGTCGCTGACGAACAGGACGATCCGGCGGCCTGTGGGGTCGCTGAGCCGGTCCGTGGAGTGCAGCGGCGCCGCGTAGAGGTCGGGGCTGCGGCTGACGGCCGCCTCGCCGTCCGGGCCCTGGTGCAGATGGCTCACCCGGATGTCGGAGAAGGCTCCCAACTGGCCGAAAACCTGCTGCAGTTCGATGAAGAGCCGGTCCCACACGCGCATCGACGAGGAGGCGTCCAGGACGAGTTGCAGCCGGGCGTCGCGCCGGGTGACGGCGCGATGGACGGGCAGGATCAGCCCGCCCGCCTGTGCGCTGCGCTCCGCGGTCGCCGTCTCGTCGAGCCGTGTGCGCAGGGGTGGTGCGGGGCTGCGGTAGCGCTGCAACCGCCTCAGGGCGCGCTGGAGTTCGAGGAGGGAGGGCAACGCGGGGGCGGCGGGCACGCCCACGGGCAAGGCGGTGGTCCGGCCCGCGCCACGGCCACGCGGCGCCCCGTCCTGCGGCACCGGGTACAGGCTCACCCGCCCGTCGGGGGTCACGTCCTGCGGCGTCCGTGGCGGGCGTTCGGCCCGGTCGCCCCGCGGCGGCGCGGTCACGGCGGGGCCGTGCGTCCGGTCCGGCCCGCCCGTCGCCCGCCCGTCGGGTCCGGAGGGCGTCTCGTCGGCGTCCGGGACGGACGCCGGCCGGGCCCACCGGGCCAGCCACAACGCGTCGCACAACTGGGCCACGTCGGGGTCGAGTCCGACGCCGCGCAGTCGCGCGACGAGCTCGGCGAGCGGATCGCCGCCGTGCGCCGGCGTGGTCACGGCGTCGGGACGGTTCCCGTCGGGCGGGACGGGGCCGTGGCGGGCCGCTGCGTCGGGCATCAGGCCCTCACCTCGGGCGGTCGAGTCGCTGGACGAGCAGGTCGGCCAGGCGGTCACGACTGGGCGGCGCGGCCGCGTCGGTGAGGTAGATCGCGTTCAACAGCTGGTCCGCGGCGAGGAGTTCGCTGCGCGACCGCTCCAGGAACCGGGTGATCAGGTCGTCCCCCGCGCGCGCCGCCTCGTCACCGAGATGGGCGCGGACGAAGGTGGCGAGCCGGTTGTGGTCGGGACGCCCCAGCTCCAGGTGGATGCAACGGCGCATCAGCGGGGCCGGGAAGTCGCGTTCCCCGTTGCTGGTGAGCACCACGAACGGGAAGGCCCGGCAGCGGACCCGGCCGTCGCGGACCCGGACCTTCACCCCGTCGGCGGTCAGCACCTCCGCCTCGCCGTCCGGCAGCCGGTCGGCGACGCGCTCCAGCTCGGGGATCGCGAACTCGCCCTCCTCCAGGACGTTCAGCAGGTCGTTGGGAAGGTCGATGTCGCTCTTGTCGAGCTCGTCGATGAGCAGCACGCGCGGGGTGTCGGAGGGCAGCAGCGCGGTGCCGAGCGGTCCCAGCCGCAGGTAGCTGCCGATGCCCTCGACCGCGCCCGGCGAGCCCGCCGCCGCCCCGAACCCGCCCTGCGCGGCGATCTGGACGTCCTGCAGCCTGGCGATGGCGTCGTAGTGGTAGAGCCCGTCCTGGAGCGCGGAGCGGCTCACGATGGACCAGCGCAACACGTTGCCGAGGCCGAGTTCGTACGCCACCGAGTGCGCGAGGGTGCTCTTGCCCGCGCCGGGACTGCCGGTGACGAGGAGGGGACGGCGCAGATAGAGCGCCGCGTTGATCATCTCCAGTTCCTCGGCGCCCGGCCGGTGCAGTTCCGCCAGATGCCGGTGCGCGCCGAGCCTGCGGTCCTCGGAGCCGTCGCCGGAGCCGGCCGCCTCACGGCTGGTGAAGTCCCGCCAGGGGGGCGGAGAGGGCAGTCGTTCGATCCCGTCGTGCGGTTCGCCGGCGCCTCGGTAGATGAGCCACTCACTGGATTCGGTCATGATCCGGTCCTCGTCACTCGTCCACCGCCGCGGCCGTCCGAACGTGCATCACGTTATCCATCCTGAGGGTGCCTGGTAAGGGGCCGATCAGCCCCGCGGGCGGCCGGGTTCAAGGGGCCTCCAGCAGGTCACCGTCGCCCGGGAGGGGCTGGTGGGGGTCGTCGTAGAGCAGGGCCACTCCGTCGGCCCAGAAGGACTCCGTGCGGCCCGCGCGCAGGCGCATCCGGAGGTCGTGCACGGCCTCGGGGAGGTACTGCGCGCTGGCCGGTTCGGCGATCCCGTCGATCGTGCCGCGGTGGAACTCGCCGCACACGGCGTCGGGACGGCCGTGCCGACGGCGCCACAGGGCCACCCCGTAGCCGCCGAGGACGATCCGGGCGAGCGCCTCCGCGTCGTCCTCGTAGCGGAGGTCGCCGTACCGGCAGAGCACCGGGACGGTGCCGTGCGACAACGCGCGCAACTGCTCCACCGACGGCACGGGTTTGCGCAAGCCCTCGTCGCAGTCCAGCACTTCGGCCCGCGCGCGGTGCGCGTGCAGCCACCGCCACCGGGCCCGGCGCTCCTCCTCCAGGTCGTCCCGGTCGTCCACGTCGTACGGGCCGTACGGTGCGCCCACGTCGCCCACGGCTGGGCCGTCCTGCGACACCCGGTCGGGGCGGCCGTGGTCGGAGCGATCGGAGCGGCCGGGGTCCGGGCGGTCGAGGCGGTCGAGGCGGTCGAGGTCGGGGGCCTCCGCGCCGTACCCGCGGTACGCCTCCCCGGGCAGCCGGTCGCGGTCGGCGCAGCGCACGACGACCGGTCGCAGCGCCCCCAACGGTTCGGCCTCGGGCGGCAGTTGCCAGGCGTCCACCTCCAGGCCCAGCAACGCGTGCGGCAGCGCCACCTGCAGCAGCGCGGGCCTGCCGGGCTCGTCGCAGTGCCGGAAGGCCTCCGCCAGCGGGCCCGCCAAGTGTGCGGGCAGGTCGGCGAGAGGGGTGCGCTCGGCCTCGTGCAGCCGGACCGCGTCGCCGTCGGGCCCGGCCACCGAGACCGACCAGTCGCAGCGGTCCGGCTCCCAGCCGCGCAGCACGAGTTCGACCAGGGCGGACGGCCGGGCCGCGCCGGGGACGGCACGGGCACGCGCGCGTACGTCGGACGCGATCCGCCGCTGTGGCCCGCTCGGGCCGGCCGTCGGGGCGACGTCGTGGGACGGGCGCGGCGGGCGGCGCCCGTCGAAGATCGCGGCGGGCCTGACGAAGACCGTGCCCGGCCGGTCGACATCGGTGCCGGGCTCCTCGCGGTCGGCCCGCCGCCGGGCCTCCTCCCGCCTGCGCAACCGCTCCATCCGCTGCTCGGCGAGGCCGGAACGGTAGCGGGCGCTCAGCCGCTGCGCGGCCTGCCACACCCACACCCACAGGGCCTTCTCCGCGTCGGGCGTGCTCGGCACGACGAAGGGGCGCGGGGCGGACATCGCGCGCATCGCGTAGTCGAGCACGAGCTCCAGCGCACCGTCGTCGCTGGCGCTCTCGTAGAGCGCCCCGAGGCCGTCGCGCCAGCCGCGCGGCGCGGGCAGCGGGGTGGACGCCTGGAAGTCGGGGAGGGAGTCGAGGATGTCCAGCAGGCCGCGGGTGCTCTGCGGCGGCGGGAGCTCGGCGAGCCGGCCGAGCAGCTGGATCCGCTCGTCCGGGCTGAGCGTGCGGCCCGGACGGGCGCCGAGCCGGCCCTGGACGTCGGTCCACGTCTGACGCCGGGACGCCGGGTGGCGCTGCCGGTCACGGTGGTAGCGGTCGTGTGCGTGGAAGACCGCTTGGTAGACGTCGCTGTGCTCGGCCGTCGCCCGCTCCGCCGGGACCCGCAGGGTGCGCAGTTGCTCGATCCCGGTGGAGGTGCCGCCGGGGCGGTGGTCCGAGCGCGCCTTGAGCACGCCGATCACCTCGCCGCGCACGGGGTCGATCACCGGGCCGCCGGAGACGCCGTACGGCAGGTCGTTGTCCCCCAGTCGCATCTGCACGTCCGAGGACCAGCCGCCGATGGTGCCCTGCACCGTGAGCGTGCCGTCCATGACCTGTAAGCGGCCCTCGTTCTCGGTCCAGCCCGCGTACAGCACCCGGCCCTCGCCGTAGTAGGCCGCCGGGCGCTCGGAGACGTAGACGCACTCGTGGTCGACGACGGGTGAGGTGAGCTGGATCAGGGCGAGGTCCGGGGCCGGCCAGTTGCCGGCGGACGCGGTCCGGCCGGCGCCGTCGGCGAGGTCGGGGAGTGTCGCCACCACCCTGCCGGGGGCCGTCGACACGCCCCGTCCCGGCGCTGTCTCATACACCACCGCGACCTCGCCCCCCTCCCCGCCGCAGGCCACATGTGCGCAGGTCAGAACCCAGTTCGGGGCGACGAAGAAGCCGCTCCCGAGGAACGTTGCGGGCTCCTCCAGGGCATACCCGACGACCGGGCGATGAATGCGCACGGTCGCCGCCACGACGAGTCCACGCAGCGCACGGCGGGCCGCATCGAAGGCGTTCGATGCGCCCGGGGCGTGCCCGCCCGTCACGCCCCGCCCCCGCCGACGGGGCCGTCGCCGCCCCCGTGCATCGGCGCGCCGGGAGACGCCCCCGCGCGTGGATCCCCGTCCGCGTCCGCCGCCGCGCGGGCGTCC
>NZ_MJAJ01000017.1 GCF_001746365.1 Streptomyces sp. LUP30 | reverse complement strand
CGGCTCCCGGCGCCGCCCGAGCGGCGTACGCCGCGGGTCCGGGCGCCGAGGCCGACCCGGAGTCCGTCATCGCCGGCGCCGGGCCGGTCGGCCGGTCCGGCGAGCGGCCCACCGTGCGGCTGCGTGACGTCGGCCCGGACGAGCAGCCCCGCTACGCCCCCGAGTGGCTGGAGCTGCGCGAGCCCGCCGACGCCGCCGCCCGGTCGATGGAGCTGCTGGACCCGCTGCGGATCCGGCTCGCCAACCTTCCCGGCCGCCGCGGCCTGGCCATCCACGACCTGGGCTGCGGCACCGGCTCCATGGGCCGCTGGCTGGCCCCCCGGCTGGACGGCGCCCAGCACTGGGTCCTGCACGACCGCGACCCCTACCTGCTGCACTTCGCGGCCGTCGCCTCCCCGCGGGCGGCCGCCGACGGCAGCCGGGTCACCGTCGAGACGCGGCGCGGCGACGTCGCCCGCCTCACCCCGGACGCGCTGCTCGGCGCCTCGCTGGTCACCGCCTCCGCGCTGCTGGACGTCCTCACCCGCGAGGAGGTCGAGACGCTCGCCGCGGCCTGCGCCGGCGCGGGGTGCCCCGCGCTGCTGACCCTGTCGGTCGCCGGCCGCGTCGAACTCAGCGCCCCCGACCCGCTGGACGACGAGATAGCGGCCGCCTTCAACGACCACCAGCGGCGCGGCGGTCTCCTCGGCCCCGACGCGGTCTCCGTGGCCTGCGAGGCGTTCGCCGACCAGGGCGCGACCGTCAAGGTGCACCCGAGCGCATGGCAGCTCGGCCCCGAGAACGTGGGTCTGACCGCCCAGTGGCTGCGCGGCTGGGTCGGCGCGGCCGTGGAGGAGCGCCCCGAGCTCGCCGAGCGCGCCGAGTCCTACCTGGCCGCACGGCTCGCGGCCTGCGCCGCCGGTGAACTGCGCGCCACCGTGCACCACAGCGACCTGCTGGCGCTGGCCCGCCCGACGGGCGGAGCCGGATGAGCGCGGAGACGGTCGGCCCCCTGGTGACGAGCGCGCCGCCCGTGCTGTGGGCGGAGACGGCCTCGCCCGTCGTGCCACGGCCCTCGCGGGCGCCGTCGGCGGCCCTCGGCGGCGCCGCCGTCTCGGCGGCCCGGATCGGTGTCATCGTGACCGAGCCGCACGCGAAGCGGCCCTCCCGGCTGCGCGCCCTGCTCGGCAACCGCGCCCTGCGCCCCCATTTCGGGACCGTCGCCGGAGTGGTCATCCTCACGGTGCTGCTGTGGCGGCTGGGCACCGGCGTCTTCCTGGACGGACTGCGGCGGATCGACGCGCCGACCCTGCTGGCCGCGCTCGCGATCGGCGCGCTCACCACGGTGTTCAGCGCCTGGCGGTGGGCGCTGGTGGCCCGTGGGCTGCGGATCCGGCTGCCGCTCGGCCCGGCCGTCGCCGACTACTACCGTGCCCTGTTCCTCAACGCGGCGCTGCCCGGCGGCGTCCTCGGCGACGTGCACCGCGCGGTGCGGCACGGGCAGAGCGCGGGCGACGTCGGACGCGGGGTGCGGGCGGTGGTCCTGGAGCGGACCGCGGGACAGCTCGTGCTGACCGCGGCGGGCGTGACGATCCTGCTGACCCTGCCGTCCCCGGTGATGCAGGACGTCCGGCAGATCACGCCGCTGGTCCTGCTGGCCGCCGCGGGCGCCTGCGCCGTCGTCCTGGCCGTCCGGATGAGCTCTTCGGCGCCGCGGCGCGCCGGGCGGCTGCGGGCGGCGCTGGCCGAGGCGCGCGAGAGCCTGCTGTCGCGGCGCAATGCGCCGGGCGTCGCCGTGTCCTCCGCGATCGTGCTGAGCGGACACCTCGGCATGTTCGTCGTGGCCGCCCGGGTCGCCGGTTCCGGTGCCTCCGTGCTCGCGCTGCTGCCGATCGCCGTCCTCGCGCTGCTCGCCATGGGTCTGCCGCTGAACATCGGCGGCTGGGGTCCGCGCGAGGGGGTCACCGCCTGGGCGTTCGGCGCCGCCGGGCTCGGCGCGAGCACCGGCCTCACGGTCGCCGTCGTCTACGGGGTGCTCAGCTTCGTCGCGGCGCTGCCCGGGGCGGTGGTGCTGGTGGTGCGCTGGTCCGCGGGGCTGCGCACCCGGGCCGCCGGTCCGGCCGGCCCGGATGCGGACGAGCGGCGCTACGAGGAGGCCGCGGCGCCGGTTCCGGTCGCCGACGCCCGCGAAGCCGCCGAGGTGAGCAAGGTGAAATACGCGCCGAAGGAATCCGCCAGGCTCGCCAGGAGTTCCTTTCCCTTTTCAGCCGAACCAAGGGAAGGACGGCCGATGACGCCCGAATCGGTATAGGCGGACATTCCCAGCGTGAGCAGATGGCGGCGGTCGTCCGCGACGAAATCGGCCGACTCATAACCGGGCCGGACGATGTCGGGGTGGGCGTGCAGCAGGATCGAGGTCTCGATCTCCCCGGCGTGCATGTCGGTGAGCAGCGAGGTCGACACCCCGGACCGCTCCAGCGCCGCCTCCCAGTCCTCCGGGGCCGGGAAGAGCGCCATCCGCTCGCCTGCGGCGGAGGACTCCTGGACGACGTTGCCCAGGACGTAGTTCCCGCCGTGTCCGTTGACCAGCACCAGGGCTTCGACGCCCGAGCGGCGCAGCGACGCCGCGATGTCCCGTACCACCGCGTGAAGGGTCACGGAGGAAATGCTGACGGTTCCCGGCCAGGCCGCGTGCTCGTGCGAGCAGGCGATGGTCACCGGCGGGAGGAGGTGCACCGGGTACGCCTCGGCGATCTCCCGCGCGATGGCGCACGCGACCAGCGTGTCGGTGGCCAGCGGCAGGTACGCGCCGTGCTGTTCGAAGCTGCCGACGGGCAGGACCGCCACCTGTGTCGCGACTCCGGCTCCCCGGGCCCGCACGTCTTCGGTAGTGTCCGTCGGCATCACTCCGTACGCCGCCGACCGTATGTCCGAACCACTCATTTCTTCCCGGCCCTTCGTCTCTGCTTAGGAACCAGATCATGACAGAAAACATTGGCGTACTCGGCACGAAGACCCCGCAGCGCACCGGTGTGGAACGCGTGGTGAATGCCCCCCTGCCCACCGTGTACGGGAAATTCCAGGCGATCGGCTATATGGACCACGACCGTGGTGACGAACAAGTCGCCCTGGTCTTCGGTGAGATCGGTGCGGAGGACGTGCTGACGCGGCTGCACTCGGAATGCCTGACCGGCGACGCGTTCGGCTCCCAGCACTGCGAGTGCGGCGACCAGCTGGAGTCCGCCCTGCGGGCGGTGGTCGCGGAGGGCCGCGGTGTGGTCGTCTATCTGCGCGGGCACGAGGGTCGCGGGATAGGGCTGCTCGGCAAGTTGCGGGCGATGGCGCTGCAGGCGGAGGGGCTGGACACCGTCGAGGCCAATGTGGCGCTCGGTTTCCCGGTGGACGCCCGCGACTACAAGGTGGCCGCCGACATCCTGCGCGACCTGGGCGTGCGCTCGGTCCGCCTGATGTCGAACAACCCGCGCAAGCGCGAGGCGCTGGTGGACAACGGCATCAAGGTCGCCGAAGAGGTGCCGCTGCTGATCGAACCGTGCGAGAACAACATCACCTACCTGCGCACCAAGCGCGAGCGCATGGACCACCGGCTGCCCCACCTGGACGCGGTGGCGCACTGGTCCTGAGCGCGCTCCCCGCCGCCCCTCGGGAGGGGGTCCCGGCGGGTCCGTGCACGGCAGCCCCGGTGCACGGCAGCCCTGTGGTGTACGACAGTCCCGGCCCCGGCCCCGGCAACGGGCCGGGGCCGTCGCCGAAAGGAGCCGCCGGCGTGAACAGGCATGCCTCGGTCGTCGTCATCGGGGGCGGGGTGATGGGCGCGTCCGTCGCCTACCATCTGGCCGCCGCCGGCGTCCGCGACGTCCTGCTGCTGGAACGGGACGAGCTCGCCGCGGGCTCCACCTCGAAGGCCGCCGGAGGGGTCCGCGCCCAGTTCTCCGACGCGCTGAACATCCAGCTCGGGGCGCGCAGCCTGGAGGCGTTCGCCCGGTTCGGGGAGGAGATCGGCCACGACATCGGGCTGCGCCGCGTCGGCTACCTCTTCCTGCTGTCCACTGCGCAGGAGGTCGCCTCCTTCGAAGCCGGCGTGCGGCTGCAGAACGCGCTCGGCGTGCCCAGCCGGATGATCGACCCGGCCGAGGCCCGGCGTCTCTCCCCGTTGATCCGCACCGACGGCTTACTGGCGGCCGCGTTCTCGCCGGACGACGGTCACTGCACGCCGGAAGCCGTCGTCCACGGGTACGCGGCCGCCGCCCGCCGGTGCGGCGCGCGCATTCTGCGCCACACCGAGGTCACCGGCATCGAACGGGAGGGCGCGGCGATCACCGGGGTGCGGACCACCCTCGGCCCGATCGCCACGAACACGGTGATCTGCGCGGCCGGCGCGTGGTCCAGGGCCGTCGGCGCGATGGCAGGCGTGGATCTGCCGGTGCAGCCGCTGCGCCGCCAGGTCGCGGTCACCGAACCGGTCCCCGGCATTCCGCCGGACCTCCCCATGACCATCGACTTCACCAGCAGCCTCTACTTCCACGCCGAGGGCCGCGGCCTCCTGGTGGGGATGTCCGACCCGGACGAGCGCCCCGGCTTCGCCACCGACACCCACGATCGGTGGATCCCCCGCCTCGCCGCCGCCATGGAGCGCCGCGCCCCCGCCCTCCTCGACCTGCGCCGCACGGGCGGCTGGGCGGGCCTGTACGAGATCACCCCCGACCACAACGCCCTGATCGGCGAGGCCTCGACGGTGTCGCGTTTCCTGTACGCGACGGGCTTCTCCGGCCACGGCTTCCTCCAGGGGCCGGCCGTCGGCGAGGTCGTCCGCGACCTGTATCTGGGCCGCGTACCCTTCGTGGACGTCGCCCCCCTGAGCGCCGACCGCTTCGCGGCCGACGCCCCGCGCCCGGAGGTCAACCGCGTATGACCGCACTCCACCTGTGGCTGCGCCACGAGGTCCGCGCCACCGAACGCCGCACCCCGGTCGTCCCCGACGACGCCCGCCGCCTCGTCGAGGCCGGCGTGCGCCTGAGCGTCGAGGACTCCCCGCAGCGCGTCTTCCCGATCGGGGAGTACCAGGCCGTCGGCGCGCGGATCGCCCCGGCCGGCTCCTGGACCTCGGCGCCGGACGACGCCGTCGTCCTCGGCCTCAAGGAACTCCCGGACCGGCCGGACGAACTGACGCATCGCCATGTCTTCTTCGGGCACGCCTACAAGCGGCAGCCGGGCGCCGCCGCCCTGTTGCGCCGGTTCGCGGCCGGAGGCGGGGCGCTGCTCGACCTCGAGTACCTGGTCGACGACGACGGCCGTCGTCTCGCCGCGTTCGGCTTCTGGGCGGGCTACCTCGGCGCTGCTCTCGCCGTTCTCCAGCACCGGGGCAGGCTGACCGCTCCACTACGGCCCACCGGCAAGGACGAGTTGGACGCGACACTGCGTCAGGTGAAGGGCCAGGAGGAGGAGTTCACCGCTCTCGTCGTCGGCGCACTCGGCCGCAGCGGCCGGGGCGCGCGGGCCGCGTTCGCCACGGCCGGCGTGGACCCCTCCTGCTGGGACCTGGAGCAGACCCGTGACCTGGACCGGCCCGCCCTGCTCGCGCACGACGTGATGGTCAACTGCGTCCTGGCCACGACCCCCGTGCCGCCGTTCGTCCGCGAACAGGACCTCGACGACCCGGGCCGCCGACTGCGCACCCTGTCCGACGTCACCTGTGACGTGGGCTCGCCGCTCAACGTCCTGCCGGTGTACGACCGCACGACCGAGTGGGCCGATCCCGTGCGCCGTCTGCGCAAGGAGCCCCCGTTGGACCTGATCGCCATCGACAACCTGCCGTCCCTGCTGCCGCGTGAGTCCAGCGTCGACTTCTCGGCGGCCCTCACGCCCCTGCTGCTGGACTTCGGCGTCGGCGGAGCGTGGGGGCGCTGCCTGGACCGGTTCCACGAGGCGAGCCGTGAACTCGGCCCGGAGCCGGGGAGGTTCGGCACGGACGGGGAGACCGGCCGTGTCTGAGACCGTGCCCGCCTCCGGCGCCGTCCACTGGGTCGGCGCCGGTCTCTCCACGGGCAGCGGCCTGGCCGCCCTGTGCGAGCACGGCGAGCACGTACGCCTGTGGCACCGCACGGCGGACCGGGCGGCCGGGGCCCTCGACCGGCTGGGCCTGACCGGACGCGCCGAGCCACGCGCCTACACCCCGGACGCGCTCGCCGCCGAACTCTCGCCGGGGGACGTCGTGGTGTCGATGCTGCCCGCGTCCGACCATGCCCCGCTGTCGGCGGTGTGCGTGGCCGGCCGGGCCCACTTCGCGTGCTCCAGCTATGTCTCCGACGCGGTTCGCGAACAGGCGCCCGCGGCCGCCGCGGCCGGGCTGGTCGTCCTCACCGAGGCCGGACTCGACCCGGGCGTGGACCATCTCTTCGCGCACAGCCTCGTCGACCGCGCCCGCAGGGCGATCGGGGACGACACTCCGGCCTCGTACCGCCTCACCTCCTACTGCGGAGGCGTCCCCGCCGTCCCCGACGACTTCAGGTACCGCTTCAGCTGGGCGCCGCTCGGAGTCCTCAACGCCCTGCGCACGCCCGCGCGTTACGTCGAGGACGGCGTCGAGACCGTCGTCGCGCGGCCCTGGGAGGCCACCCGCGGGCACCTCGTCGGCGACGAGAGGTTCGAGGCCTACCCCAACCGCGACAGCCTCCCGTTCATCGAGCAGTACGCACTGCCCCGGGCCTGGCGGCCGCTCACCTTCGTGCGCGGGACGCTGCGCGTGGACGGCTGGCTGCGCGCCTGGGATGCCGTGTTCGCCGAGCTGAGGGCCGGGGACGACGCCCGGATCGCCGCGCTGGCCGGGGAGCTGGCGGCCGCCCATCCGACCACGGCCGCCGATCGCGACCGCGTGGTCCTGGCCGTGTCGCTGGAGGTGCGCGCGGACCCGGGCGCCGGCGGCGGCTCGTGGTCCGGCGGCTACCTCCTGGACCTGGAGGGCGACGAGGCCGAGAGTGCGATGGCGCGCTGCGTCTCCCGCCCGCTGGCGCTCGGCGTCCGGCACATCCTCGACGGTTCCCTGCCGCCGGGGCTGGTCAGGGCGGCCGGGACGGCCGCCCGTTCCGAGCGATGGCTGGACGAACTGCGTGCCGGGGGACTGGACTTCGCGTTGCGCGTCGGGGACTGAGACGGCGCGCAGACCGGGGGCGTGCGCAGTGCGGCCACCGCGGGGCTCCGGAGGCGGGGACGTCCCGTGCGGGACGGCGCCGCCGCCGCGGAGGTCCCGGCGCGGTCAGCCCGTGATCGCCTCGTGGACCAGGCGCTTGAGGTCGGGGTAGAGCTTCAGCGACCTCCGCGGTCGCAGCTGGGTCAGGAACTGGACGGACACGTCGTGGGCCGGGTCGACCCAGAAGGTCGTGGTGGCCACGCCGCTCCAGCCGAACGTGCCGAGCCCGGAAGGGGCCTGGGTGCGGCTCGGGTCGACCACCACCGAGACCCCGAGCCCGAAGCCGACGCCGTCGTTGCCCGGCTCGTCGTGGGCCGGACGGCTGCCGAAGGCCCGCAGGTCGGCCCCGCCGGGCAGGTGGTTGCGGGTCATCAGGTCGACCGTCGCGGGCGCGAGCAGGCGCACGCCGTCGAGTTCGCCGCCCCGCCTCAGCAGTTCGCTGAACCGGTGGACGTCGTAGGCGGTCGCCACCATGCCGCCGCTGCCCGACAGGAACCGGGGACGGCCGAACAGGGGCAGACCCGCGATCGGCTCGATGCCGCCGCCGTCGGCGTCCCCGTACAACTCCGCCAGGCGGCCCGCCTGTTCGTCGGTGACCTGGAAACCGGCGTCGGGCATGCCGAGCGGGCGGAAGACGCGCTCGGCGAGGAACTCGTCCAGCGGCCGCCCGGAGACCACCTCGATGACGCGGCCCAGGACGTTCGTGGCCACCGAGTAGTTCCACTGGGTGCCCGGCTCGAACTGCAGCGGCAGCCGCGCGTACGCCTCCACGGTGCCCGCGAGGTCCGAGCCCGGCAGCACCGCCGAGTCCAGTCCGGCCTCGCGGTACAGGGCGTCGACCGGGTGACAGTGGTAGAACGCGAAGGTCAGGCCCGCGGTGTGGGTCATCAGATGCCGTACCAGCAGGGGCTGCTCGACCGGGCGGGTGGACAGGCCTGCGCCCGAACCGCCGGTGTACACGCGCTGGTCGGCGAAGGCCGGCAGATGGTCGGCGACGGGGTCGTCGAGCCCCAGCCGGCCTTCCTCCATCAGTATCAGCGCGGCGACCGAGGTCACCGGCTTGG
The DNA here is from genome assembly GCF_001746365.1 of Streptomyces sp. LUP30. GTDB lineage: Bacteria > Actinomycetota > Actinomycetes > Streptomycetales > Streptomycetaceae > Streptomyces. The sequence goes on along the minus strand of NZ_MJAJ01000017.1, from coordinate 135,546 downwards.
TCATGGAGTAGATCCGGTACAGGGTGTCGGCCTCGACGGGCAGCCCGGCGGCGATGTCGCGATGCCCGTGCGTGGCGAGGTGCGCGACCCGGCCGCCACGCGAGACGGCCAAGAGGAACCCGGGCAGACGCCCTTCGTCGACACGGTGGGCGAGGTGCTGGTCGAGGCGGTCCAGGGCCTTCCCGTCCAGCCCGACCTCGCTCGGGTCGACCTCTTGTCGCAGCAGTGCCATCGTTCTCCTCCGGTGCGTTCGATCAAGGCGCGGTCCCGGCCTACCCGCCGGGACGGCCTCCGACCTCATCGTCGCGCAGGGAACGCGCGTGCGGACCCCTTTCGGCACCGTGATCCTTGTGCGTTGCGTCGCTTCCCTCAGCCGGGTGACCAGCGGGGCAGCCGGTCGGACGCGTGGCAGGGGCGGGGCGTGGACGGCTGGGCAGCGCCCGGCAGAGCGCCGGAGCGGCCGCGGTCGCGCACGCCAGCGCCAGCAGGGGGGAGCGCGGCGCCCCGAGGTCCATGAGCACGGTCGCCGTCGCGACGCCGAGCGCCGGCCCCACGTTCATCGCCGTCTGCTGCAGCCCGCCCGCCACCCCGGCCGACTCGGCGGACGCCTCCCGTACGACGACATGGGTGGCCGCCACCATCGTCGCGCCGAATCCGGCGCCCACCAGGGCGAATCCTGCGCAGAAGACGCCCGGCGCCGAAGCGCCGGCGAGGACGAGGAGACCGACGGCCAGGACGGTGGTCGCCCCGGTGAGGGTGGCGCGCGCCCCGGCCCGGCGCAGCAGGACCGCGGCGGAGGGGGCGGCGGCCACCAGGAACACGGCCAGCGGAAGGCTGAGCAGGGCGCTGTGCAGCGGGGTGAGGCCCAGGCCGTCCTGGAGGAGGTAGACACAGGCGAAGACGGCGCCGTTCAGCGCCGCCGACGCGACGACGAGCAGACCGAGCGCCGCGCCGACCGCCCGCGAGCCGGTTTTCCCCCGGCCGGTGTGCCCGAACGCCGCCGGCGGCAGCAGGGGCGCCGGGGTGCGGCGTTCGTGCCGGACGAAGGCGACGCCGGCGAGGACGGCGACGGGCGCGGACCAGGTCACGCCGGGGAGGGTGACCAGGGTGTGGACCAGACAGGCCAGCGCCACCGCGAGGAGCAGGGCGCCGGGCAGGTCCAGCGGCCCGTCGGCGGGCGGCCGGGGCTCCTCCCGGGAGGCGAGCGCGAGCGCGCCGAACAGCAGCGCGGGCACGACGGTGACCCAGAACACCGAGCGCCAGCCGAACTCCGTGGTCAGCGCCCCGCCGACCACGGGGCCGGCGGCCGCCGCCACCCCGATGGCGGCCGTTCGCACGGCGATGGGCGTGCGCAGCCGCTCCGGCGGGAACGACGCCCGGAGCATTCCCAGCGTGGCCGGCTGCAACAGCGCCCCGAACACACCCTGCACGACCCGCAGCCCGATCACCCAGCCCACGCCCGGCGCCACGGCGAGGGCCGCGGAGACGGCCCCGAAACCGAGCATGCCGACGGCGAAGGTGCGGCGGTGTCCGTGACGGTCGCCCAGCCGTCCGGCGAACACCAGCAGACTCGCCACCGCGACGAGATAGCCGGTGCCGGTCCACTGGGCCTGGGCGAGGGAGGCGTGCAGATCGCGTTGCAGGGCGGGCCGGGCGACGGTGAGCACGGTGCCGTCGAGGGCGACGATCACCGCGCCCGCCACACTGCTCGCCAGCGTCAGGGGACGGTTCACCGGCGGTCCCCGGGTCCCAGGTGAGCGTCCAGAGCCGCGCGCAGCAACGGCTCGAAGTCATCGGCGCCGGTGGCGAGTTGAAGGCTGCCCCAACGCCACAGCTGGGCGATGCCGTGCAGGTTCGCCCACAGCGCGGCCGCGACGGCACGGGCGTCGGCGTCCATGCGGACGCGACCGACGAGCTCCACCAGCACGCCGAACAGGGGCAGGCTGGTGTCGCGCAGTCGCAGGTGACCGCTCTCCAGCAGGTCGTGACGGAACATCAGCTCGTACATTCCGGAGTTCTCCAGCGCGAACCGCAGGTAGACGCGGCTGAGTTCGGTCAGCTGCCCGCGCGGGCCCGTGCGTCCGTCGCCGCGGGTCGATCCCACGCGCGCGGCGAGGTCGGTGAACCCGCGGTGCGCGATGGCCGACAGCAGTTCCAGGTGGGTGGGGAAGTAGCGGCGGGGTGCCCCGTGCGAGACGCCGGCCCGCCGGGCGATCTCGCGCAGGGTCAGCGCCCCGGCGCCCTCCCGGGCCACCAGGTCCACGCCGACGTCGACCAGACGGGTGCGCAGATCGGCGTCGGAGGCGACGCGGCCGACGGTCGTGGACGCCGCCCCGGACGTCGGTGCGGATCTGCCCTCGGGTCCGCCTTCGGCTGCGTTCTCGGGTCCGGCTTCACGCCCTGGTTCCGACCGCGGTTCTCTCATAGACAGTGTCTATCAAACGTGGGTAGACACTGTCTACCGCCACGATCGCGGCCACGACCGCAAACCATGGGCCGCCCCTGCCCCCCGGAGACACGGCGTAGGTCCGGAGGCGGCCGACGTAGGTCCGCAGGCCCAGGGCTCGCGGCCGATGCCCGCACGGGCGCACGACCCCTAGGCTGCGGCGGCACCCGTCGCCCGCCGTCCGTGAGGAGAACATCGATGTCCGTCAACGGCCACAGCCACATCCGTCTCGCCCGACCGTCCCGGGATCTGGCCGTGGCGGAACGGTTCTGGGCCGAAGGGCTCGGGCTGAGCGTCCTGTGGCGGACCGAGGGCGGTGCGGACCCGGGCGAGCACGACCTGCTGATGCTCGGCTGGCCGGACGCCGACTGGCACCTGGAGCTGGTCCATGACCGGCGCCGCCCTGTGGAGCCCCGCCCGACGGACGAGGACCTGCTGGTGATCTACGTCGACGGACCGGTCCCGGACGACCTGGTGGCGCGGCTGGAGCGCAGCGGGGGCAGGCAGGTGCGATCGCCGAACCCGTACTGGAACGAGTGGGGCGTCACCGTCGAGGATCCGGACGGATACCGGCTGGTGCTGTGCCGGCGCGGCTGGTCGAACGTCTGACGCCTCGGGGCGACGCGCGATCCGCGGTCTCGGGCTTCCCTGGCCTCCGTCGGGCGCCCCCTTGCGGCGGACGCGCCGGGATCCCGGTGCCGCAAGGGCGTCCGGGATCCCGGGCGAGGGCGGCGTGCGCAGGCCCGCTCGGGCCCGGGGTCCGCTCCTCGGCCGTGCGGTCAGGCAGCCACCCTCTCCGGCCGGGCGGTCTCCTTCAGGTCGCGCTCGCCGAGCTGTTCCGTGGGGATCCTGGCCGTCTCCCGGGCCGACAGGGCCGCGATCACCGGAGGCACGCACAGCGCCGCCGTGAAGAAGGCCACCGAGGACCAGTCGTCGCCGTCCGGGCCCGCGAGTTGCGCGGCGAAGGTGACCGCGAAGCCTGCCACGGCGAAGCCGATCTGGGTGCCGATCGCCATGCCGGACAGCCGGACGCGGGTGGTGAACATCTCGCCGTAGAAGGAAGGCCACACGCCGTTGGCGGCGCTGTAGACCACGCCGAAGGCGAGGACGCCCAGGACCAGGATCAGCGGGTAGGAGCCGGTGGAGATCGCCCACAGGTAGGCGAACATCATGACCGCGCTGCCGGCCGCTCCGACCAGGTACACCGGACGGCGGCCGATGCGGTCGGAGAGCGTGGCCCATGCCGGGATGGCCGCCAGCGCGACCAGGTTGGCCAGCGCGCCCACCCACAGCATGGAGGAGCGGCTCATCCCGACCGAGTCACTGGTGGCGTAGGCCAGCGCCCACACGGTGAAGATGGTGCTGACCGAGGCGACGAGCGCCCCCGCGATCACCCGCAGGACGTCCGCCCAGTGTTCGCGCAGCAGCACCGCCAGGGGCAGCCTGAGAACCTCGCCGCCGGCCTGCTGCGCCGTGAAGGCGGGGGTCTCCTCCAGCTTGCGGCGGATGACGTAGCCGACGACGGCGACGGCGATGCTCAGCCAGAAGGGCACCCGCCAGCCCCAGGACAGCAGTTGCCGCTCGGGAAGGGCCGCGATGGGGATGAAGACGAGCGTGGCGAGGAGCTGGCCGCCCTGCGTGCCGCTGAGCGTGAAACTGCTGAAGAACCCGCGCCGGTCGGACGGCGCGTGTTCGAGTGTCATGGAGTTGGCGCTGGCCTGCTCGCCGGCCGCGGAGACGCCCTGCAGCACACGGCACAGCACCAGCAGGACGGGGGCGAGCGAGCCGACCTGGGCGCGGCCGGGCAGGCAGCCGATGAGGAACGTCGACAGGCCCATCAGCAGGAGCGTGAAGACCATGATCTTCTTGCGGCCCAGGCGGTCGCCGAAGTGCCCGAGGAAGAGAGCGCCCACGGGGCGGGCGGCGTAGGCGACGCCGAACGTCGCCAGGGAGAGCAGCGTCGCGGTCGCCGGGTCGGACTCGTCGAAGAAGACCTTCGGGAAGATCAGGGCCGCGGCGCTGCCGTAGATGAAGAAGTCGTAGTACTCGAGGGCACTGCCGATCCAGGCCGCCGTGGCGGCTTTCTTCGGCTGACCGGGGGGTGCGGCGGGGACGGACACGGCGTGCTCCTTCGAGGGGGCTCCAACGTATGTGGAGTGGGGCAAGGGGAGAAGGGCCGGTCCCCTGGGGTGCGGGGCGGCTGCGCCGGGTGCGTGCCCGGCTAATTAACCCACTGGATAGTTACTAGCGGATGGCTAGGGATGTTGCGCCGATGTTTCTCCGCTGTCAATAGGTCCTACGGATTCCCGCGCGCGCATCCGGGACTGCCCGCGGCCGGACCGCCGGACCGCCGGCCGGCGCATCGGTCGAGGGGACGGTCCGCGGGCCGGCCCGGAGGATCAGTCCGTCGCGCGCTCCGCCGTCAGGTAGGCGATGACCATGTCGCCGAGCATGGCGCGGTAGTGGTCGCGCTGGGCGGGATCGACCAGGTCGCGGCCGAACAGGGCGCCGAAGGTGTGCCGGTTGGCCACCCGGAAGAAGCAGAACGAGCTGATCATCGCGTGCAGGTCGACGGCGTCCACCTCGGCGGTGAACAGGCCGGACTCCTGCCCGGACGCCAGGATGCGGCGGATCACGTCGAGTGCGGGGGACCCGATCCGCCCGAGCTTCTCCGAGGCGGCGATGTGTTCGGCCTCGTGGATGTTCTCGATGCTCACCAGGCGGATGAAGTCGGGGTGCTGCTCATGGTGGTCGAAGGTCAGCTCCGCCAGCCGGCGGATGGCTGCGACCGGGTCGAGGTGCTCGACGTCGAGCCGCTGCTCCGCGGTGCGGATGACGCCGTAGGCCTGCTCCAGCACGGCGGTGAACAACTGGTCCTTGCCGCCGAAGTAGTAGTAGATCATCCGCTTCGTGGTGCTGGTGCGGGCGGCGATGTCGTCCACCCGGGCCCCGGCGTAACCGACCCGGGCGAACTCCCGGGTCGCCACGTCGAGGATCTCGGCCCTGGTCCGGGCCGCGTCGCGGGTGCGCCCGTTGCCGTGGGGTCGTGCCGGTTCGTCGACGCTGGTCATCGGGTTCCTTCGGGCGGCGCGGGTGCTGTGCCGAGATTCTAGAAGCCCGCCCGGGGCCGCCGGGGCGAGAGGGCTTCCCCTGAGCCGCTCCCGGGTGTTATGACTAACTCACCAGTTCGTACATTAGCCGGTCGATCAGGAGGTCCCTCGTGGCCGTCGTCTCGCAGGACTCGTATCTCGTCGCGCTGATCGGTTCCGGCATCGGCCCGTCGCTCAGCCCCGCCCTGCACGAGCGGGAGGCCGAACGCCAGGGGCTGCGCAGCCTGTACCGCCTCATCGACATCGACGTGCTCGGCGTCGGTCCGCAGTCCGTGGGCGACCTGGTCCGCGCCGCCCGCGACCTCGGCTTCGACGGACTCAACATCACGCACCCCTGCAAGCAGCTGGTCGTCGAGCACCTCGACGCGCTGTCGCCGCAGGCCGAAGCGCTCGGCGCGGTCAACACCGTCGTCTTCGAGGACGGCCGGGCCGTCGGCCACAACACGGACGTGACCGGGTTCGCCGCGTCCTTCGCCCGCGGCCTTCCGGACGTCCCGCTGGAACAGGTGGTGCAGCTGGGCGCGGGCGGCGCCGGGGCGGCCGTCGCGCACGCCACGCTCACCCTGGGCGCCGGGCGGGTCACGGTCGTGGACGCGCTGCCCGAACGGGCCGCGGAACTCGCCGGCTCACTCGACCGCCACTTCGGACCCGGCCGGGCCGCGGCCGCCGCCCCGGACCGGCTGGCCGCCCTGCTCGCGTCGGCCGACGGCGTCGTCCACGCCACCCCCACCGGCATGGCCGCCCACCCCGGCCTGCCCTTCCCCGCCGGACTGCTGCGCCCCGGCCTGTGGGTCGCCGAGGTGGTCTACCGCCCCCTGGAGACCGAACTGCTGCGCGCCGCCCGCGCGGTCGGCTGCGCCACTCTGGACGGCGGCGGCATGGCCGTCTTCCAGGCTGTGGACGCCTTCCGCCTGTTCACCGGCCGCGAGCCCGACAGCGCCGCCATGCTGGCCGACTTCGCGGAGCTGGCCCGTGGCGCGGAGACGGCCCGCGACGCGGAGCGCTCGGCGGGCCACGCCGTATGACGGCCGCGGGCCGTACGCAGCCGGCCGCGTGCGGGCGGCGCAGCCGCAGGAAGCCTCGCCCCGCGCCCCGCAAGGGACGCGGCACAGCCCCCGAAGGAGCACGACCGTGCGTACGTCCATAGCCACCGTCTCGCTCAGCGGCACCCTCACCGAGAAGCTCACAGCCGCCGCCCGGGCCGGTTTCGACGGCGTCGAGATCTTCGAGAACGACCTGCTCGCGAGCCCTCTCGAACCTGCCGAGATCCGCGCCCGCTGCGCCGACCTCGGCCTCACCGTCGACCTGTACCAGCCGATGCGCGACGTCGAGGCCGTGCCCGCCGAGGAGTTCGCCCGCACTCTGCGCCGCGCCCGGCACAAGTTCTCGCTCATGGAGGAACTCGGCGCCGACACCGTCCTCGTCTGCTCCAGCGTCTCCCCCCTCGCCTGCGACGACGACGACCTCGCCGCCGCGCAGCTGAGCCGGCTGGCCGACCTGGCACAGGACTTCGGCGTCCGCGTCGCCTACGAGGCGCTCGCCTGGGGGCGGCACGTCAGCACCTACGACCATGCCTGGCGCATCGTCGAGACGGCCGCTCACCCCGCGCTCGGCACCTGCCTGGACAGCTTCCACATCCTGTCCCGGACCTCCGGTCCGAAGGACCTCGACGGCATCGGGGACATCCCCGGCGAGAAGATCTTCTTCCTCCAGCTGGCCGACGCCCCGCTGCTCGCCATGGACGTGCTGCAGTGGAGCCGTCACCACCGCTGCTTCCCCGGTCAGGGCGGGTTCGACGTCGCCGGCCTGGTCGGACGCGTGCTGCGCACCGGGTACGACGGCCCCCTCTCCCTGGAGGTCTTCAACGACGTCTTCCGCCAGGCCGAGGCCGGCCCGACCGCCGTGGACGCCCGTCGCTCCCTGCTGCTCCTCCAGGAGGAGGTCGGCGCCGAGATCCTGCCCGCCCCCGTGACCCCCTCCGCGGTGGCCTTCGCCGAGCTGGTCACCCAGGACGCAGAGCCCGTCGCCGCCCTGCTCGCCGCCCTGGGCTTCGCCCGCACCGCCCGCCATCGCGGCAAACCGGTCGACCTGTGGGAGCAGGGCCAGGCCCGGATCCTGGTCAACACCGGTGCGGCCGCCCTCCCGCACTCCCGGCTCCACTCGCGCGGCGGGAACCCCGTCGACGGCACCGCTCTCGCCGCGATCGGCCTGGAGTCACCGGACCCGGCCGCTGCCGCCCGCCGCGCGGAGGCGCTGCTCGCCCCGGTCCTGCCGCGCCGCCGCGCGGAAGGGGACGCCCCGCTGGACGCCGTCGCCGCCCCCGACGGCACGGAACTCTTCCTGTGCGCGACGCGGCGCCCCGGGCTGCCCGACTGGCGGGCCGACTTCGAGGACGCGCGGGACGCGCCCGCGGCGGTCGGCGACTTCCGCATCGACCACGTGGCCCTGACCCAGCCCTGGCACCACTTCGACGAGGCCGTCCTCTTCCATCGAGGCGTCCTCGGCCTCGACGCCCAGGAGAGCGTGGACGTGGCCGACCCCTACGGGCTGCTGCGCAGCCGCGCCGTGGCCAACGCCGACGGCAGCGTCCGGTTTCCGCTCACCGTCGGAGCGGCGCCCGGCGACGACACCGCGCACGCCCGGCACATAGCGCTGGCCACCGACGACGTGGTCGCCGCGGTCCGCCGTCTCGTCGAGGCCGGCGGCCGCCCGCTGCCCATCCCCGCGAACTACTACGACGACCTCGCCGCCCGCTTCGAGTTCGCCGACGGAGAGCTGGAGATCTACCGCGAGCTGGGCATCCTCTACGACCGGGACGCGCACGGCGTCTTCCGGCACTGCTACACGCGCACCGTCGGCCGCGTCTTCTTCGAACTGGTCCAGCGCGACGGCGGTTACCAGGGCTACGGCGCGGCGAACGCTCCCGTGCGGCTGGCGGCCCAGCACGCCGTCCGCCGGCCTACTGGCGGCTGACCGTCCTGGTGACGCCGGCGACGACCGTGGAGGCCAGGATCCAGCCGGTGACGATGAGGACGTACGACAGGGTCTGGTACCAGCCGGTCGGCGCGAACGCGCTCTCCTGCCCGAAGGAGATCACCGGCAGCAGCAGGTCGAGGGTGTAGAAGACCGGGCTGAACCCGGGGGCCTCGCCCGCCTTCAGCGGCGGCGGATGGTGCCCGGCGTACACGATCGAGCCGACGGCCAACAGGGACAGCAGCCAGCCGGCCGCGCGCAGCGGACGGAAACCGTAGCCCACGGCCGCGTCCTGGAGGTGGCCCCACAGCCGCCCGTACCACGGGAGCGTCCCGCGGTGACGGCGCTGCTTGGCCAGCTGCACCAGCCGGGCGGCCCGGTCGTCGCCGGTGGTGCGGTAGGCCGCGGTGAGCTGCTCGTAGGCGTGCGGGTCGAAGGCGCCGTCGTCGCGCTCCAGCATCGGCAGGCGGCGCTCGGCGGGCTCGTGCGGGGTGAGGAAGGTGTAGGTGAGATCCAGCAGACGCACCTGGTCGGGCAGCTTCTCGGGCGCCAGGTGGAGCTGGCCCGCCTCGGCGCGCCGCAGATTGAGCCGGCCCTCGATCGCCGGGCCCTCGCGCAGCCAGAGCTCGCCCATGACGCAGCTGCTCAGCCGCAGGGCGGTGCCGCCCGGGTTGGACAGGGAGGTGTGCAGCAGATCCACCCGGCCGGGGATGCGCGAGCCGCGCAGGTCGATGCGGCCCTCGGCGCGCATCCGCCGGGCCAGCAGGTTGGCGCCGACGTCGAGGGCCTCCGCCTGCAGGACGAAGCCGCCGGGGTTGCTGAGCTCGGCGTCCTCGAGGTCGACCGAGCCGGCCACGGAGGCGCCGTCGAGCCGGATCGGACCGCGGGTGCGCAGTCCTCGCGCGCACAGGTCGTCGTCGACGGAGAGCTGGTTGAGCGCGAGCACCGGCTGTGCGGGGTCGTCGGCGGTGATCTCGGCGCGGTCCACGAAGAGCGCTCCGGAGATCTGCGCCCCGCCGAGCTGCACCGGGCCGTCGATCCGGCAGCGCGTCAGTCTCAGGCTGCCGTCGATCCGGCTGCGCGCCGCCGCGAGACCGGGCAGCGCGCAGTCGCGCAGGTTCAGGTAGTTGAGGTGGGCCCCGGCCAGGCGCGGCACGGCGTCGAAGCGACAGTGGTTGAGCCGGACGACGCTGCCGACGACCGCGTACCGCAGATCCAACTGCCCGGTGATCCGGGCCCCCATGACCTTGAGGGCCGCCACTTCGCCCGGTTCGTGCGGGCCGTTGAGGAGCAGCGCACGCAACACGGCGGCGCGCACGGCCGGTTCGGGCCCGCGGTCGGGGCCCGGCCCGCCCGCGGCTCCGTCGCGGAAGTCCACGGTGGCGCCCGTGGCGAAGGCCCGCCAGACTCGTTGTTCGGCCGGTGTCAGATCGTCGATCTCCATCAGCCGCGACTCTGGCGGGCCTCTCCGAGCGGTGTCAACCGGCTATGCCCGTATGTTCCATTCGGCGATCACGGGCCGCTCGTGCTCCGTCGACAGACGGCTGACCGTGCCGGTGGCCAGTTGGAACAACCGGCCCTCGGCCGGCGGCAGGCCGAGACGCCTGGCCGTCAGCACCCGGAGGAAGTGCGAGTGGGCGACGAGGACGACGTCACCGCCGTCGAGGGCCGGGCCCACCCGGGCCAGCACCCGGTCGGCGCGCCGGCCGATCTGCTCGGGCGACTCACCGGGACGGCCCTGCGGGCCCGGCGGAACCCCGTGGGACCACAGGTCCCAGTCGGGGCGGGTGCGGTGGATGTCGACGGTGGTGACGCCCTCGTAGCCCCCGTAGTCCCACTCGTGCAGGTCGGGTTCGACGGAGAGTCCGGCGACTCCGGCGAGCTCGGCGGTGCGTATCGCCCGGTGCAGCGGGCTGGTCAGGGCGAGTGCGAAGGTCCGGCCCGAGAGGAGCGCGGCGAGGGACTTGGCCTGTTCCTCGCCGTGTTCGGTGAGCGGCAGGTCGGTGAAGCTGGTGTGCTGTCCCGACCTGCTCCACTCCGTCTCCCCGTGGCGGACCAGCAGGAGATCCCCCACGCTCCTCGCCTACTTCTTCGCCGACTCGACGGCGTGGCCGCCGAACTGGTTGCGCAGCGCCGCGATCATCTTCATCTGCGGCGAGTCGTCCTGACGGGAGGCGAACCGCGCGAAGAGGGACGCGGTGATGGCCGGCAGCGGCACGGCGTTGTCGATGGCCGCCTCGACGGTCCAGCGTCCCTCGCCGGAGTCCTCGGCGTAGCCGCGCAGCTTGTCCAGGTGGGTGTCCTCGTCGAGGGCGTTGACCGCGAGGTCCAGCAGCCAGGACCGGATGACCGTGCCCTCCTGCCAGGACCGGAAGACCTCGCGGACGTTGTCCACGGAGTCGACCTTCTCCAGCAGCTCCCAGCCCTCGGCGTACGCCTGCATCATGGCGTACTCGATGCCGTTGTGGACCATCTTCGAGAAGTGCCCGGCGCCGACCTTGCCGGCGTGGACATAACCGTAGGGGCCCTCGGGCTTGAGCGCGTCGAAGATCGGCTGCAGCCGGTCGACGTGCTCCTTCTCGCCGCCGACCATCAGCGCGTAGCCGTTCTTGAGGCCCCACACGCCGCCGGAGACACCGGCGTCGACGAAGCCGATGCCCTTGGCGCCGAGTTCCGCGGCGTGCTTCTCGTCGTCCGTCCAGCGGGAGTTGCCGCCGTCCACCACGGTGTCGCCGGCCTCCAGCAGCTCGCCGAGCTCGTCGACGACGGACTGCGTCGGGCCGCCGGCGGGGACCATCACCCAGACGGTGCGCGGCGCCTGGAGCTGTCCGACCAGTTCGGCGAGGTCCTTGACGTCGGAGAGTTCGGGGTTGCGGTCGTATCCGACGACGGTGTGGCCGGCCCGGCGGATGCGCTCGCGCATGTTGCCGCCCATCTTGCCGAGACCGATCAGACCCAGCTGCATCGATGTCATGTCAGTTCACTACTTCCTGAGTTCGCGGTAGGCGGCGACGAGGGCGGCGGTGGAGGGATCGAGACCGGGCACCTCGGCGCCCTCGGTGAGCGCGGGTTCGACGCGCTTGGCGAGGACCTTGCCGAGTTCCACGCCCCACTGGTCGAAGGAGTCGATGTCCCAGACCGCGCCCTGCACGAACACCTTGTGCTCATAGAGGGCGATGAGCTGGCCGAGGACCGACGGGGTCAGCTCCGGCGCGAGGATCGTGGTGGTGGGGTGGTCGCCCTGGAAGGTGCGGTGCGCGACCTGCTCCTCGGGCACGCCCTCCGCGCGGACCTCGTCGGCGGTCTTGCCGAAGGCGAGGGCCTGCCCCTGCGCGAACAGGTTGGCCGTCAACAGGTCGTGCTGTGCCTTGAGTTCGTCGCTGAGCTCGCCGACGGGCCGGGCGAAGCCGATCAGGTCGGCCGGGATCAGCTTCGTGCCCTGGTGGATCAACTGGTAGTACGCGTGCTGGCCGTTGGTGCCGGGCGTGCCCCACACCACCGGACCGGTCTGCCATCGCACCGGCCGGCCCTCGCGGTCCACCGACTTGCCGTTGGACTCCATGTCCAGCTGCTGGAGGTAGGCGGTGAACTTGGACAGGTAGTGGCTGTAGGGCAGCACGGCGTGCGACTGCGCGTCGAAGAAGTTGCCGTACCAGATGCCCAGCAGGCCCAGGATCACAGGCGCGTTGGACTCGGCGGGGGCGGTGCGGAAATGGTCGTCGACGATCCTGAACCCGTCGAGCAGCTCGCGGAAGCGCTCCGGGCCGATGGCGATCATCAGCGAGAGGCCGATCGCCGAGTCGAAGGAGTAGCGGCCGCCGACCCAGTCCCAGAACTCGAACATGTTGGCCGTGTCGATGCCGAAGCCGGCGACCTTCTCGGCGTTCGTGGACAGCGCGACGAAGTGCTTCGCGACGGCCTTGTCCTCCCCGTCCAGGCCGTCGAGCAGCCAGGAGCGGGCCGAGGTGGCGTTGGTGATCGTCTCGATCGTGGTGAAGGTCTTGGACGCGACGATGAACAGCGTCTCGGCCGGGTCGAGGTCCCGTACGGCCTCGTGCAGGTCGGCGCCGTCGACGTTGGACACGAAACGGAACGTCAGCTCCCGGTCCGAGTAGGCCCGCAGGGCCTCGTACGCCATGGCCGGGCCCAGGTCGGAGCCGCCGATGCCGATGTTGACGACGTTGCGGATGCGGCGGCCCGTGTGGCCGGTCCACTCACCGGAGCGGACACGCTCGGCGAAGGCGCTCATCTTGCCGAGCACGGCGTGGACCCCGGGGACGACGTTCTCGCCGTCGACCTCGACGACCGCGTCGGCCGGGGCGCGCAGCGCGGTGTGCAGGACCGCGCGGCCCTCGGTGATGTTGATCTTCCTGCCGTCGAACATGGCGTCGCGCAGTCCGAACACATCGGTGGCGGCCGCGAGTTCGTGCAGCAGGGCGAGGGTCTCGTCGGTGATCAGGTGCTTGGAGTAGTCGATGCGCAGGTCGCCGACGCGCACCACGTACCGCTGGGCGCGCTCGGGGTCCGTGGCGAACAGGTCGCGCAGATGCTCCTGCCGCTGGGCGCGGTGGTCCGCCAGGGCGGTCCACTCGGGCCGCTGGTCGAGCCGGGGGGTGTCAGACATGAGAGGGGGTCTCCTTGGTGGCCTCGCCTCGCAGGGCGACGGCGTACATCTCGTCCGCGTCGAGGCGCCTGAGCTCCTCGGCGATGAGTTCGGAGGTGGTGCGGACCTTCAGCGCGAGGGTGCGCGAAGGCTGGCCCGGCAGGGTGAGCGTGGCCAGCGGGCCCTCGGGGCGGTCGATGACGATGTCGCCGTCCGCGGTGCCCAGGCGCACGGCCGTGACGACCGGCCCGGCGGTGACGACGCGGTCGATCGTGACCTTCAGCCGCGCCTCCAGCCAGCGGGCCAGCAGCTCGGCGGCGGGGTTGTCCGCCTCGGCCTCCACCGCGCCCGAGACGATCGGCACCCGGGCCTGGTCCAGCGCAGCCGCCAGCATCGAGCGCCACGGGGTCAGCCGGGTCCAGGCGAGGTCGGTGTCGCCCGGGGCGTAGGAGCGGATCCGGGCGTCCAGGGTCGCCAGCGGGTTCTCGACGGCGTACAGGTCTGTGATCCTGCGCTGGGCCAGCGCGCCCAGCGGGTCCTTGGCGGGATTGGCCGGCGCGTCCACGGGCCACCACACGACGACGGGCGCGTCCGGCAGCAGCAGCGGCAGCACGACGGAGTCCGCGTGGTCGGACACCTCGCCGTACGTGCGCAGGACGACGGTCTCGCCGGTTCCCGCGTCGGCGCCCACCCGCACCTCGGCGTCGAGGTGGGAGTTGGTGCGGTCGCGCGGGCTGCGGGCGTGCCGCTTGATGACGACCAGGGTGCGCGAGGGGTGCTCGTGCGAGGCCTCCTCGGCCGCCTTGATCGAGTCGTAGGCGTTCTCCTCGTCCGTGACGATGACCATCGTCAGGACCATGCCCACGGCCGGTGTGCCGATCGCGCGGCGACCCTTCACCAGCGCCTTGTTGATCTTGCTTGCAGTGGTGTCGGTCAGGTCGATCTTCATGGCCTGCGCCAGCTCCGTCCGTCTCGTGCGAGCATCTCGTCGGCTTCCTCGGGTCCCCAGCTGCCCGAGGCGTACTGCGCGGGCCTGCCGTGCCGAGCCCAGTACTCCTCGATCGGGTCGAGGATCCTCCAGGACTCTTCCACTTCCTGGTGGCGCGGGAACAGGTTGGCGTCGCCGAGCAGCACGTCCAGGATGAGCCGCTCGTACGCCTCCGGGCTGGACTCCGTGAAGGACTCGCCGTAGGCGAAGTCCATCGTGACGTCCCGGATCTCCATCGACGTGCCGGGGACCTTGGAGCCGAAGCGGACCGTGATGCCCTCGTCCGGCTGGACGCGGATGACGATCGCGTTGGCCCCGAGCTCCTCGGTGGCGGTGGAGTCGAAGGGGGAGTGCGGCGCCCGCTGGAAGACGACCGCGATCTCGGTGACCCGGCGGCCGAGGCGCTTGCCGGTGCGCAGATAGAACGGGACGCCCGCCCAGCGGCGGTTGTCCACGCCCAGCTTGACGGCCGCGAAGGTGTCCGTCGTGGAGGCCGGGTCGATGCCGTCCTCCTCCAGGTAGCCGCTCACCTTCTCGCCGCCCTGCCAGGCTCCCGCGTACTGCGCCCGCACGGTGTGGCTGCCCAGGTCCTCCGGCAGCTTCACCGCCCTGAGGACCTTGAGCTTCTCCGTGAGCAGCGAGGCCGCGTCGAAGGAGGCCGGCTCCTCCATCGCGGTGAGCGCCATCAGCTGCAGCAGGTGGTTCTGGATGACGTCACGGGCCGAGCCGATGCCGTCGTAGTAGCCGGCCCGCCCGCCGATGCCGATGTCCTCGGCCATCGTGATCTGGATGTGGTCGACGTACGACCGGTTCCAGATCGGCTCGAACATCGTGTTGGCGAAGCGCAGCGCCAGGATGTTCTGGACGGTCTCCTTGCCGAGGTAGTGGTCGATGCGGAAGACCTGGTCCGGTTCGAACACGTCGTGCACGACCGCGTTCAGTTCCTGGGCGCTGGCCAGGTCGTGCCCGAACGGCTTCTCGATGACCGCACGCCGCCAGGCGCCCTTGCGCGCCTTCGCCAGCCCGTGCTTCTTGAGCTGCTCGACGACCTTGGGGAAGAACTTCGGCGGAACGGACAGGTAGAAGGCGAAATTGCCGCCCGTGCCGCGGGAGGCGTCCAGCTCCTCCACGGCGCTCTTGAGCTGCTTGAACGCGGTGTCGTCGTCGAAGTCGCCGGGGACGAACCGCATGCCCTCGGCGAGCTGCTGCCAGACCTCCTCGCGGAACGGGGTCCGGGCGTGCTCGCGCACCGCGTCATGGACGACCTGGGCGAAGTCCTGGTCCTCCCAGTCACGGCGGGCGAACCCGACGAGCGAGAAGCCCGGCGGGAGCAGACCGCGGTTGGCCAGGTCGTAGATCGCCGGCATGAGTTTCTTGCGGGACAGGTCGCCCGTCACCCCGAAGATCACCAGGCCCGAGGGGCCCGCGATGCGGGGCAGGCGCCGGTCGCGGGGGTCCCGCAGGGGGTTCTCCCAGGCCGCGCCGAGACTGCTGGTACTCATTCCGCGTCAGCTCCCTTGCTCTTCAGCGACTTCGTGACCGCGTCCAGAAGGTCCTGCCACGCCACCGTGAACTTGGCGACGCCCTCGTCCTCCAACCGGGTGACGACCTCGTCGTAGGAGACGCCGAGCGCCTCCAGCGCGGCCAGGTCGCCACGGGCCTCGGCGTAGCCGCCGGTGACCGTGTCGCCGGTGATGCCGCCGTGGTCGGCGGCGGCGTCCAGCGTGGCCTCGGGCATGGTGTTGACCGTGCCCGGCGCGACGAGCTCCTCCACGTACAGGGTGTCCCTGTAGGCAGGATCCTTCACACCGGTGGACGCCCACAGCGGACGCTGCCGGTTCGCCCCCGCCCGGGCCTGCGCCGCCCAGCGGGCGCCGGACCGCGTCGGGGCGTCGACCGGGCCGAAGACCTCCTCGTACGCCTGGTAGGCCAGTCGTGCGTTGGCGAGCGCCGCCCGCCCCTTCAGCGCGAGCGCCGCGTCGGTGCCGAGGGCCGTCAGCCGCTTGTCGACCTCCGCGTCGACACGGGACACGAAGAAGGACGCCACGGACTGGATCAGCGTCAGGTCCAGGCCCCTGGCCTGCGCCTTCTCCAGGCCCGCCAGATAGGCGTCCATGACCTCCCGGTAGCGCTCCAGGGAGAAGATCAGCGTGACGTTGACGCTGATGCCGAGGCCGACGACCTCGGTGATGGCCGGCAGTCCCGCCTTGGTCGCCGGAATCTTGATCATGACGTTGGGGCGGTCGACCAGCCAGGCGAGCTGCTTGGCCTCGGCGACGGTGGCGGCCGTGTCGTGGGCCAGCCGGGGGTCGACCTCGATGGAGACCCGGCCGTCGAGGCCGTCCGTGGCCGCGAACACGGGACGCAGCACGTCGGCCGCGGCCCGCACGTCGGCGGTCGTCAGCATCCGCACGGCCTCGTCGACCGTCACACCCCGCGCCGCGAGGTCGGCGAGCTGCTCCTCGTATCCCGCGCCGGAGCCGATGGCCGCCTGGAAGATGGACGGGTTGGTGGTCACGCCGACGACGTTGCGCGTCTCGACGAGCCGGGCGAGGTCGCCCGAGCGGATCCGCTCGCGTGACAGATCGTCCAGCCAGATGGAGACGCCTTCGTCGGACAGACGCTTGAGGGCTCCCGCGGTCGCGGTCGCTTCGGTCACTTCGATCATCTTCTTTCGTGCGGTCGGATCAACCGCGCGCGGCGGCGAGGGATTCCCTGGCCGCGGCGGCGACGTTCTCGGCGGTGAAGCCGTAGGCGGCGAACAGCGTCCCGGCGTCGGCGGAGGCGCCGAAGTGCTCCAGGGAGACGATGCGTCCCGCGTCGCCCACGAAGCGGTGCCAGGTCAGGCCGATGCCCGCCTCGACCGCCACCCGGGCCTTCACCGACGGCGGCAGCACGCTCTCGCGGTACTCCCGCGGCTGCTCGTCGAACCACTCCACGGACGGCATGGAAACCACCCGCGTGCCGACGCCCTCGGCCTCCAGGGCCTCCCGCGCCGCCACGGCGAGCTGCACCTCGGAGCCGGTGGCGACGATCACGACGTCGGGCGTCCCGGACGAGGAGTCCTGCAGAACGTAACCGCCCTTCGCCGCATCGGGGTTGGGCGCGTACGTCGGCACCCCCTGCCGGGTGAGGACCAGTCCGTGCGGGGCCGGCCGGGTCGCGTGCCGCTTGAGGATCTCGCCCCAGGCGATCGCGGTCTCGTTGGCGTCGGCCGGGCGGACCACGTTCAGGCCCGGGACGGCGCGCAGCGACGCGAGGTGCTCGACCGGCTGGTGGGTCGGACCGTCCTCGCCGAGGCCGATGGAGTCGTGCGTCCACACGTACGTCACCGGCAGCTGCATCAGCGCCGACATGCGCACGGCGTTGCGCATGTAGTCGGAGAACACCAGGAACGTGCCGCCGTAGATGCGGGTGTTGCCGTGCAGGGCGATGCCGTTCATCTCCGCGGCCATCGAGAACTCACGGATGCCGAAGTGCACGGTACGGCCGTACGGGCTCGCCTCCGGCAGCGGGTTGCCCTCCGGGAGGAACGACGACGTCTTGTCGATCGTCGTGTTGTTGGAGCCGGCGAGGTCGGCGGAACCGCCCCACAGCTCGGGGATCACCGCGCCGAGCGCCTGGAGCACCTTGCCGGACGCGGCACGCGTGGCGACGGACTTGCCGGGCTCGAACACCGCGAGCGCGTCCTGCCAGCCCTCGGGGAGCTGCCCGGCCACCACCCGGTCGAAGAGCCGGGCCCGCTCCGGGTCCGTGCCGCGCCACGCGTCGAGCTGCTTGTCCCAGGCGGCGTGCGCCTCGGCGCCCCGGTCCAGGGCCGCACGGGTGTGGGCGAGGACGTCGTCGGAGACCTGGAAGGTGCGCTCCGGGTCGAAACCGAGGACGCGCTTGGTGGCGGCGACCTCGTCCGCGCCGAGGGCCGAGCCGTGCGCGGCCCCGGTGCCCCGCGCGTTGGG
This sequence comes from Streptomyces sp. LUP30, assembly GCF_001746365.1. Taxonomy (GTDB): domain Bacteria; phylum Actinomycetota; class Actinomycetes; order Streptomycetales; family Streptomycetaceae; genus Streptomyces. The sequence continues at coordinate 117,470 of NZ_MJAJ01000017.1, read as the reverse complement.
CGCGGGCCAGGCGATGATCGTGCGCAGCGAGATGATCGAGGGGCGCCCGGTCTCGGCCTGCGCCGCCGTCAGGGCCGCGTGCAGGGCCGGGACGTCGACGTCGCCGTCCTCGGCAGGCTCGACGCGCTGGGTGTGCCATCCGTAGGCCGCGTAGCGTCCCAGCACGTCCTCGGAGAACGCGGTGGCGGTGTCGCCCTCGATGGAGATGTGGTTGTCGTCGTAGACGAGGACCAGGTTGCCGAGCTTCTGATGGCCCGCCAGGGAGGACGCCTCGGCGGAGACGCCCTCCTGGAGGTCGCCGTCGGAGACGATGCCCCAGATGGTGTGGTCGAAAGGCGACTCGCCCGCGGGGGAGTCCGGGTCGAACAGGCCACGCTCGAAGCGGGCCGCCATCGCCATGCCCACGGCGTTGGCGACGCCCTGGCCCAGCGGGCCGGTGGTCGTCTCGACGCCGGCGGTGTGCCCGTACTCGGGGTGTCCGGGCGTCTTCGAGCCGTGGGTGCGGAAGCGCTTGAGGTCGTCGAGCTCCAGCTCGTAGCCGGAGAGGTACAGCTGGGTGTAGAGCGTCAGCGAGGTGTGGCCGGGGGACAGGACGAAGCGGTCGCGTCCGGTCCACTCGGGATCCGCGGGGTCGTGCCGCATCATCTTCTGAAAGATCGTGTAGGCGACCGGTGCCAGGCTCATCGCGGTCCCGGGGTGGCCGTTGCCCACCTGCTGCACGGCATCCGCAGCCAGTAGACGCGCCGTGTCGACGGCGCGCCGGTCGATGTCGGTCCACTCGAAGCTGTTCGGGGTCTGCGTGCTCATCTTCAAGAAATCCTCGATCGGAGCGGTCAGCTGGTCCTGTGTGTTCAAACTTAAAAGTCTGACTTTTACGGTGGAAGGTCTCCCTGTGTCAGCCTGTGGTGAAAGTGGGACACCGCCGCACGCCATATGAGCGGGGCGGGGCGGCAAGTGGGCGATACGAGAAGGACATGGTGGACACACGTACCCAAGACGGCGCCGGTGAGGGCATCAGGACCTTTCCTTTCCCCGTCGAGCACAGCGTCGGCGGCGTCGGCATGCAGATCGGGCCGATGGGCGTCGGACGCACCTGGCACACGGATGCCCCGCTGGACCGGGTCCACCGCATCGACTTCCACGTGGTGATGCTCTTCGACGGCGGTCCGGTCCGCCACATGATCGATTTCGCCGAGCACGAGGCGTCGGCCGGGGACCTGCTGTGGATCCGTCCGGGCCAGGTCCACCGCTTCTCGACGTCGAGCGAGTACCGCGGAACGGTCCTGACCATGCAGCCCGGTTTCCTGCCCCGCACCACCGTCGAGGCCACCGGCCTGTACCGCTACGACCTGCCGCCGCGGCTGCGTCCCGACCCGGCACAACTCGCGGGTCTGCGCGCGGCTCTGGCGTATCTGCGCGGGGAGTACGACGACCGCGCCCTGCCCCCGAGTCTGCACACGGCCGTGCTGCGGCACTCCCTGAGCGCCTTCCTGCTGCGGCTGGCGCACCTCGCGGCCAGCGGCGAGGACGCGGAGCGCAGGCAGGCCGACACCACCTTCACGCTCTTCCGGGACGCCGTGGAGCGGGACTTCGCCGCCAACCACAGCGTCAGCGCCTACGCCGACGCCCTCGGCTACTCCCGCCGCACGCTCGTGCGCGCGGTCCGCGCGGCCACCGGCGAGACGCCGAAGGGCTTCATCGACAAACGGGTCGTCCTGGAGGCGAAGCGGCTGCTGGCCCACACGGACCTGCCGATCGGCCGGGTGGGCGCCGCGGTCGGCTTCCCCGACGCGGCGAACTTCTCCAAGTTCTTCCAACTGCACACGGGGCACACCCCGGTGGCCTTCCGCGCGGAACTGCGCTGAGGCCGGCCGGGGTGTGCCCCGTGTGCGTGTGCCTATGCCTGTGTGTGGGCGCGGGCGTCAGGTGAGGTAGGGCCCGTGCCCGGACGGCGGCCTTCGCCGCGGGCCGGTCAGTGGCCGAAGGAGAACCAGTTGACGTTGACGAAGTCCGCCGGCTGTCCGCTGGTGAACGTCAGATACACGTCGTGGGTGCCGGTGACGGCGCCGATGTTCGCCGGGATCGTCCGCCAGGACTGCCAGCCGCCGGTGTTGCCCACGGCGAAGCTGCCGATCGGCGCGGCGCTGCGGCTGTCGAGGCGCACCTCGACCAGTCCGCTGACCCCGCCGGCCGCCCCGCCGGCGACCCGCGCGTTGAACTGGGTGGCCGCCGAGGAGCCGAATTTCACGCCCTTGTACAGCGCCCAGTCACCGTTCGCCAGGGCGCCGATGTTCTGGCCGCCGCCGGAGTCGGTCGTCGTCTCGGTGATCGTCCCCGACTGGCTGTCGTAGGACTCCGCCTGGATCGTGCCGTAGGCGTCGCGGCTGCCGGACGGCGGAGGCGTGGTACCGCTCCCACCGCCTGCGGCCTGGAGCACCTGCACGTAGTCGACCACCATCGGGTGCCCGGGCTGGGTGTCGCCGTCCAGGCCGCCGCCGAAGGCGTCCGGGAAGGCGCCGCCCATCGCGACGTTCAGGATGACGAAGTAGCCGTGGTTCGTCGCGTTGTTCCACGTCGTCGCGTCGACCTGGTTGGCGGTGACGGTGTGGTAGTTGACGCCGTCGACGTAGAAGCGGATCGCCTCCGGGGACACCGAGCGGTCCCACTCCGTCGCGTACGTGTGGAAGCCGGACTGGCAGGTGGTGTTCGGGCACGCGACGGAGTTGCCGATGCCGGTGGTCTCGTTGCACGGGCCCCCGGGATTGGTGCCGCAGTGCATCGTGGCCCACACCTTGTTCAGGCCCTGGACGTTCTCCATGACGTCCAGCTCGCCGACGCCGGGCCAGTTCTGGTAGTTGCCCCGGTAGGGCGCGCCGAGCGCCCAGAACGCGGGCCAGTAGCCCTCGGCGGCGGTGCCCGTCACGTTCGGCATCTGCAGCCGCGCCTCGATGCGCAACTTGCCGCCGGCCGGGGGCTGGAAGTCGGTGCGCCTGGTCTCGATGCGACCCGAGGTCCAGCGGCCGGCGGAGTCGCGCAGCGGGGTGATGCGCAGGTTGCCGTTGCCGTCGAGCGAGACGTTGCCGGTGCTGTTCGTCATCGTCTCGACCTCGCCGGTGCCCCAGTTGGCGGGTCCGCCCGGATATGAAGTCCCGGTGCTGTACTGCCAGTTGGTGGCGTCGACGCCGGTGCCGGCCGGTCCGGTGAAGTCGTCGAGGAAGACCTGCGACCACCCGGTCGGCGGGGTGGGCGCGGAGGCGTTCGCGGGCAGCGTGACGGCCGCCGCCGCGGCGGCGGCCAGCCCCAGCGTGCTGAGGACGGCGATCAGGGCCCGTCGCCTTCTGGGGATGCCGGAGGTTGCACTCATGGGGGGCCTCTCGGGTACGGGGTGGGGTGCGCGGGTGCCTTCAAGAGCGCTTCGAGAGCGCTTCAAGACCACTTTGAGAGCACTCTGAGAGCGCTCTCAAAGTGGGCCCAATGTGCTCCCCGTCACTGAGGCCGTCAAGACTTAAAGCAAGGAAAGTGCTTTCGGGGCAGGGAAGTTCAGGGCTTGAACCGCCCAAACGCGTCAAAGCGGCCGTGCGCGTGCGCGTGCGGGTGTGCGTGCGGGTGTGCGTCCTGCGGTGGCTCCGGGCCGGCGCCGGGAGCCGCGGCCGGCCGCGCGGGGCCTCGTCGACGTGGAGGCCCGCGACGGCCGGCTCATTCCCCTCGGCTCTCCGGGCGCCAGCCCAGCGCCCGTGAGATGCCCCGGGCGGCGAGCCGGACCGCCGGCGTCAGCGTCGGGACCTGTGCGTCGGCGTACGGAACGACGACCGAGACGGCCGCGGCCACCGCACCGTCCGGCCCGCGTACCGGAGCGGCCACCGACAGGGCGTCGTCGGTGACCTGACGGCTGCTCACCGCCACCCCGCTGCGCCGCACTTCGGCCAGAGCCCGGCGCAGCCGTACCGGATCGGTGATGGTGTGGGAGGTGTACGCGGTCAACGGCTGTGCGCAGTAGGCCTCTTGCGCCTCGGACCCGCAGTGCGCCAGCAGTGCCAGCCCCACGCCGGTGACGTGCAGGGGCCAGCGGGCGCCCACCCGGATGTGCACCCCGACGGCCGAACGTCCGGACAGCCACTCGGTGTAGACGACCTCGGAGCCGTCCCGCACGGCCAACTGCACGTTCTCGTGCGTGGCCTCGTACAGGTCCTCCAGGAAGGGCAGCGCCACCTGCCGCAGTGCGAGGCCGCGCGGCGCCAGCGCCGCGACCTCCCACAGGCGCAGCCCCACGTGGTAGACGCCGGAAGCGTCCCGCTCCAGGGCTCCCCACTCGGTCAGCGCGCCCACCAGCCGGTGCGCGGTGGTGAGGCTCAGCCCGGCGCGCCGGCTGATGTCGCTGAGGGTCAGCGCGGCATGCGCGTGGTCGAACGCGGCGAGCACCGACAGCAGCCGGTCGGGCGCGGAACGGGAGGGTGCGGCAAGGGCGTCCCGGTCCATCAGCTCCTCCTCACGGCATCAGGCCATCGCGTCCCCCGCGATCCGCAGCAGCAGTGCGTGCAGCGTCTCGCGTTCGGCGTCGCCGAGGGGGTTCAGCAGCTCGTTCGTCACCCGCAGGCCCGCCTCGTCGGTGCCGCGCAGGAAGGCGCGGCCCTGCTCGGTGAGGACGACGATCCGGCTGCGCCGGTCGTCCGGGGCGGGCCGGCGTTCGGCGAAGCCCAGCTTCTCCAGGTCGTCGACCAGGCCGACGATCGCGCTGGGGTCGTAGCCGAGCCGGGCGCTGAGCTCGCGCTGGAGGGCGCCCTCGGAGGTGGCCAGGAAACGCAGCACCGCGTAGTGGCGCAGCCGCAGCCCCGACTCCTGGAGGAACGTGTTGAACAACTGACCCGAGCGCAGCCCCAGGCGGTAGAGCAGGTAGCCCGTGTCCGCGTGCAGTCCGCGCATCCACGGCTCGTCCACGTCGATCGGGGCGGCGTTCACGGCGTTGTCCTGGCGGGCGATGGCGGGCTCCCTGGGCTAGGTCCCCTGTCGGGGGCGTCTCTCCGTACAGATTGCAGCATGGCGCACCCGAAGGTCGAGAACAACTATTGACGACGACAATTATTGCTCATAGCTTCGATCTCGACGTCGCGGTCCGAGCGACGCGACGCCGCACCCATGTGACACCCATGTGAAGGGACACCGTCGTGCCCAGCATCGATCTCACCGGAAAGGTCGCCGTCGTCACCGGCAGCGGCCGGGGCCTCGGCCTCGCCTACGCCCGTGCCCTGGTCGCCCACGGCGCCGCCGTGGTCGTCAACGACGTCGACGAGACGGTCGCCGAGCAGGCCGTGAAGTCCCTCGTCGAGGCCGGTGGCAGGGCCGTCGCCGAGGTGGTCCCGGTCGGCACGACCGAGGCCGCCGAGCGGCTGGTGAACCGTGCCGTGCAGGAGTTCGGCCGGCTCGACGTCCTGGTCACCAACGCGGGCATCCTGCGGGACAAGGTGCTGTGGAAGATGACCGACGACGACTTCGACGCGGTGATCGCCACCCATCTCAAGGGCACGTTCACCTGCGCCCGCGCCGCCGCCGTGCGGATGCGCGAGCAGGGCGAGGGCGGCACGCTGATCCTCGTCGGCTCCCCGGCCGGCCAGCGCGGCAACTTCGGCCAGACGAACTACGCCGCCGCCAAGGCCGGCATCGCCGCCTTCGCCCGCACCTGGTCCATGGAACTGGGCCGCGCGGGCATCACCGTCAACGCGATCGTGCCGGTGGCCGCCACCGCCATGACCGAGACGATCCCCGCCTTCGCCCCGTACGTCGAGGCGCTGAAGAACGGCGAGCCGTTCCCGGACTTCCTGCGCAAGGGCGAGGGCTTCGGCACCCCCGAGGACTGCGCGGCCCTGGTGCCCTTCCTGGCCTCCGAGGCGGCCCGGGGCATCACCGGCCAGGCCATCGGCATCGGCGGCGACAAGGTGGCACTCTGGTCGCATCCGCAGGAGATCCGCGCGGCCTACGCCGACGGCGGCTGGACGCCGGAGAGCCTGGCCGACGCCTTCCCCACCTCGGTCGGCGCCGAGCTCCAGACGGTCGGCATCCCGGCCCCCAAGTTCCCGGAGGCGTGATGGACCCCGCCACGACCCCCACCGGCACCCCTTCCGGGAGTTCCCCGATGGACGTCGCCGAACTGGTCGCGATCGACGTGCACACCCACGCGGAGGTGTCCTCCAAGGGCCACTCCTCGCTGGACGACGACCTGCACGACGCCTCCTCCGCCTACTTCAAGGTCGAGGGGAAGAGGAAGCCGACCCTGGAGGAGACGGCCCGGTACTACCGGGAGCGGAGGATGGCCGCCGTGATCTTCACGGTGGACGCCGAGTCCGCGACCGGCACCGCGCCGGTCCCCAACGAGGAGGTCGCCGAGGCGGCCGCCGCCAACGCCGACGTCCTCATCCCCTTCGCCTCCATCGACCCCTTCCGGGGGAAGGCGGGCGTGAAGCAGGCCCGCCGCCTGGTCGAGGAGTACGGGGTGAAGGGCTTCAAGTTCCACCCCAGCATCCAGGGCTTCTTCCCCAACGACCGCTCGGTCGCGTACGACCTGTACGAGGTGATCGAGGAGACGGGCACCATCGCCCTGTTCCACACCGGCCAGACCGGCATCGGCGCGGGCGTACCGGGCGGCGGCGGGATCAGGCTCAAGTACTCCAACCCGCTGCACGTGGACGACGTGGCGGCCGACTTCCCGCACCTCAAGATCATCCTGGCGCATCCGTCCTTCCCCTGGCAGGACGAGGCCCTCGCCGTCGCCACGCACAAGCCGGGCGTGCACATCGACCTGTCCGGCTGGTCGCCGAAGTACTTCCCGCCGCAGCTCGTGCAGTACGCGAACACGCTGCTCAAGGACAAGGTGCTCTTCGGCTCCGACTTCCCCGTCCTCACCCCCGACCGCTGGCTCGCCGACTTCGACAAGCTGACGATCAAGGACGAGGTGAAGCCGAAGATCCTCAAGGAGAACGCCGCCCGGCTGCTCGGGCTGACCACACCGTAAGGGGCGTGGAAGATGCGCAACGAGGGACTGGGGTCCTGGCCCGCACGCCGGGCCCGCAAGACCCCGCACCGCACGGCCCTGGTCCACGGTGAGCAGTCGACGGACTACCGCACGCTGCACACCCGCACCACGCGCCTGGCGCACGCGCTGCGCGACCGGGGCGTGCGGCGCGGCGACCGCATCGCCTATCTCGGCCCCAACCACCCCGCCTACCTGGAGACCCTGTTCGCCGCCGGCACGCTCGGCGCGGTGTTCGTCCCCCTCAACACCCGCCTCGCCGGCCCCGAGATCGCCTACCAGCTGGCCGACTCCGGGGCCAAGGCGCTCGTCTACGGCCCCTCCCACGCGGGACTGGTCGCCGGACTCCCCGGGAACACGGACGTCCGGACGTACGTCGAGGTCGGCGCCGAGTACGAGGAGGCGCTCGGCGAGGCCTCCGACGAGCCGATCGACACCCCGGTCACCCCCGACGACACCTGCATCATCATGTACACGTCGGGGACGACCGGCCGCCCCAAAGGGGCCATGCTCACGCACGGCAACCTCACCTGGAACGCGGTCAACGTCCTCGTCGACACCGATCTGATCGCCGACGAACGCGCACTGGTCTCCGCGCCGTTGTTCCACACGGCCGGCCTGAACATGCTGACGCTGCCGGTGCTCCTCAAGGGCGGCCGCTGCGTCCTGGTCGAGGCCTTCGACCCGGCGGCCACCTTCGACCTGATCGAGCGGCACCGGATCACCTTCATGTTCGGGGTGCCGACGATGTTCGAGCAGGTGGCCCGCCATCCGCGCTGGCCGGACGCGGACCTGTCGTCGCTGCGGATCCTGACCTGCGGCGGCTCCCCGGTGTCGACGCCGCTGATCGCCGCCTACCAGGAACGCGGACTCACCTTCCTGCAGGGCTACGGCATGACCGAGGCGTCGCCCGGCACGCTGTTCCTGGACGCCGAGCACGCGATCAGCAAGGCGGGCTCGGCCGGCGTCCCGCACTTCTTCAGCGACGTGCGCGTCCTGCTCCCCGATCTCACCCCGGCCGACGTGGGCGAGACCGGCGAGGTCGTCGTCCGCGGACCGCACGTCATGCCCGGCTACTGGGGGCTGCCCGAGGAGACGGCCGCCTCGTTCGTCGACGGCTGGTTCCGCAGCGGCGACGCGGCCCGGGTCGACGAGGACGGCTACGTGCACATCGTCGACCGCATCAAAGACATGATCATCTCCGGCGGGGAGAACATCTACCCCGCCGAGATCGAGGACCTGCTCCTCACCCACCCCGACGTCGTGGAGTGCGCGGTCATCGGCGTGTCCGACGACAAGTGGGGCGAGGTGCCGCGCGCCGTGATCGTGCCCCGCGAGGGCGCCTCGCTCGACCCCGACGACGTGCTGGCCTCGCTGGCCGGACGGCTCGCCAAGTACAAGATCCCCAAGTCGGTGGTGGTGGCGGACGAACTTCCGCGCACCGCCTCCGGAAAGCTGCTGAAGTCCCGGGTGCGCTCCCGGTTCGGCACCGACTCCTGACCAACTCTTCTGTGAACTCTTCTGTGAGGAACGGCATATGAGCATCACCGTCAACGGACTGGACGAGCTGAAGAAGCTCGCCGGCGGCGACCTGGGCGCCAGCGAGTGGATCGAGGTCACGCAGGAGCGCATCGACACGTTCGCCGACGCGACCGGCGACCACCAGTGGATCCACGTGGACCCGCAGAAGGCCGCGGAGGGCCCCTTCGGCGCCCCCATCGCCCACGGCTACCTCACGCTGTCCCTGTTCATCCCGCTGTTCACCGAACTGCTGGATGTGCAGGGCGTCACCACGAAGGTCAACTACGGCCTGAACAAGGTCCGTTTCCCCTCGCCGGTCAAGGTCGGCTCACGGATCCGCCTGGTCGCCCGGCTGGCCGAGGTCGAGGACGTGCCGGGCGGGGTGCAGATCACCGTCGACGGACGAATCGAGATCGAGGGCGGCGCGAAGCCCGCGGCGGTGCTGCAGAGCCTGTCGCGCTTCTACGCGTGAGCCGACCGCCGACCGCCGACGCGCACTAGCTCCGTAGCTCCGTAGCTCCGTAGCTCCGTAGTGCAGTGGCTCCGTGGTGCCGCGACGCCCTGGCGGTTCGGACCAGCCGACGTCGTCGGGGGAGCCGTGCGACCGTCGTGGCCGGTCGCACGGCTCCCTCACGGTTCCTCTCGGGGTGCCTCAGTCGACGACGTCCACGAAGACCGGGTTGGAGTAGAACCAGGTGTCGGCCCACGGGTCGCCGTTGCCCGGCTCGTGCGGAACGGGGCCGTGCGGGTCGACGGACGCGCCCAGGTAACCGGTTCCGTTGCGGTTGCCGTCGCTGCCGCGCAGCCGGACGTAGAAGGACTCGTGGCCCACGGTGAGCGGGACGCGCAGGGTGTAGGTCCCCTTGCGGCCGCTCACGTCGGACGTGCGCACCACCCGCGTGTCAGGGGCCCGCCAGGCGTCCCGGTCGGACACCGGGCCGCGCACCGCGCCCCGGATCACGTCCACATGGGCCAACTCCGGAAGGATTCCCTGGGGGTTGGGGCGCGAGGCACTGGTCACGATGATGTCGAGGGTGAGCCTCTCGCCCCTGCGCACCCGCAGCCGGCCGCCGAGGGTGACCCCGCGCCCGCCGCTGTGCTCGCGCCGCAGCCGGACCTCCAGGCCGTCCAGCAGATGCCCGTGGTCCAGCCAGACCCGCCCCTCGCGCAGACCCGTCATCACCGCGCGGTAGCCGTACCGGGTCACGCCCACATGGGTGCGGCTGAACTGACCCGGCCAGAAGTCGCTGCCCGGCTGCGGTGTGCCGGTGTTCACCGGGTCCGGCAGCTTGCCGGTGGTGTCGAAGTTCTGCCCGGCCGGCCAGTCGCCGTTCTTCCAGGTGTCGAAGACCGTCCGGTGGTTGTCGGAATTGGTCGTGATCGAGAACAGCCGGCCCTCGGCCAGCATCGAGTCCCACAGGCCGCCCACGGTCGCGGTCGCCCAGTCGAAGCCGCCGTACGTGAGATAGGCGTCCGCCGGGTAGCCCGCCCAGGACTGGGCCGACGGCTTGTTCTCGTACTCGCCGCGGATGGACGTGGCGCCGCGCCAGCCGGGGAGCGCCGCCCCCTGGGCGCCCGGCGCGCCCTCCATGCCGATCATGATCTCGGGGGCCGCGTCGCGCCAGGCGCGCATCTCGTGCGGCGAGTCGATGCCCAGGCGGAGGGGGTGGTTGGCCAGGACGAGGACGTCGTCGACGTAGCCGGTGCGGCGCTGCTCGGCCAGCCACTTGATCGCCTTGACGGCATGGGCCTCGTTGCGGGCGGTGTCGGCCGCGCCCGCGGACCCCTCGGTGTATCCGAGCAGTTTGCCGTCGTAGGCGAGCTCGAACTTCGTGAGCAGGTCGGCCTCGTGCGGACCGGGTGCCGCGAACACCGTGCAGTGCTCGGCGGCCGGGATGTACCACTCCAGGCCCTGGAAGATCAGCTGACGCGGGTTCTCGGCCCGGGCCTCGAGGATCTCCTTGTGCTCCAGCGCGGCGCCGAACGAGGCGTGCCCGAAGTTGGAGTGTTCGTTGAACACCATCCAGTCCAGTCCGTACCGGGCGGCGGCCCGGGCCTGCTGGGAGAACGTGTACTTCGCGTCGTGGCTGTACACGGAGTGCACATGGTGGTCGCCGACGAGATAGGCGAGACGCGGGTCCTCGCCGCCGTGGCCCCGGCCGGTGGCGGCGACGGCCGGGGCGGCCGCGCCGCCCAGCGCGAAGGCCGCGCCGAACAGGCCTGCTCGGCGCATGAGTTGACGTCTCGACACGCCCTGCGGGTCGAGGTCGGCGGGGGAGACCGCCGGATCGGCCCAGTCGGGCAGCTGCTGCTCGGTCATGATGTTCCTCGTGCCGCGGTTCAGTGGTTCATGAAGGACGTCACGGGCAGCGCCCGTTCGACGATGCGCACGTCGCCGAGGCGGCCGTGCAGGATCTGGTCGATCCGGCCGCCGTACTCGTAGCCGCCGAGCAGCCAGGGCAGTCCGACGGAGGCGATGCCGACGGCCGCCGCCTTCGGGTTGCGCACGACCGGGCAGCCCTCGACGTACAGCGTGGTGTGCCGGCCGTCGTTGACGACCGCGACGTGCCGCCAGGTCTCCAGCGGTGTCTCCTGACCCCAGTTGGTGGCGATGCCCTCCTGGTTCAGCGGGCGCATCGCCCACTGCGGTTCGCGGTCGTCGGACAGGGAGAGGGTGGCGAGCGGTTCGTCCGGGTCGTCGCCGGTCCTGCCCGCGGCGCCGCCCGTGCCGGTCCGGCCGACCAGCCCCGACCAGGCGTGGTGCGCGGGGTCCCAGTCGGCGGGGAGACGGTAGAACGCCTCGATGGTGTAACCGTTCCTGAACGTGGTCGAGTTGAGCGGGGCCTTGTCGACCGTGCGCAGATACGCGCCCTTCAGCGGGGACTTGTAGCCCTGGAACTCCAGACTGCCGTGCCCGGGCTGGTCGGGGTGGTGGTCGGACGACCAGTTCAGCGCCCCGCCGCCCACGGCGACGACCGTGAGGTCGTTGCCGTGTCCGGACAGGTCCCGTACGGTGCCGCCGACCGCCGTTCCGTCGTCGTGGCCGTCGAAGCGCCAGTAGGCGACCGTGTCGCGTACCAGGACCTTCGCGGTGGGCCGCGGGGCACGCGCGGGGACCGGGTCGAAGCCGGCGAAACGTGCGGCGAAGTCGACGTCGACCGTGAACCGGTCGGCTTCGCCGCTCAGTTCGCTCTCCTGCCGCTCCAGCTCGTTGAGCCCGTGCGCGGCCCGGCCGAGGATCCACGGGGAGACGGTCTCCACGTCGATGACGTCGCGGTCGAGGTCGAAGCGGTAGAGGCGGATCATCGCGGCGCCGCCGAAGTAGCGGTTCTGGTAGTTCGTCAGATGCAGATGGACCTCATGGCCGGCCGCGTTCTTGCGCGTCGCCCGGCCCGCGGGCCAGTAGTGGCCGTTGAGGGTGAGGAAGATCTGGTCGTGGCCGGCGATCAGCCGGTCCCAGAGCTGCTGTCCGTACGCGGAGAGGGCGTCGTCCTCGACGACGAGTTCGTGCGTGGTCAGGACGACGGGGGTTCTGGGGTGCCGGGCCAGGACGTCGGCTGCCCAGGCGTAGCCCTGGTCCGACAGCCGCCAGTCCAGCGCCAGCACCATCCACTCCCGCCCGGCCGCCCGGAACAGGTGGAAGGTGTTGTAGCCGTCGGGGGAGGCCCCGCCGAACGTGGGCTTCCCCCGGAAGCGCCGCGGGCCGAAGACGCCCAGGTACGGGGTCGCACCCCGCTGGTCGGTCGTCGAGGACTTCACGTCGTGGTTGCCCGCGAGGACGCTGTAGCCGACCCCGCGCCGGTCGAGCAGTCCGAACGCCTCGCCGACGGCGTCGACCTCGTCCTTCGCCCCGTTCTGCGTCAGGTCGCCCAGGTGGGACAGGAAGACGATGTTCTCGTCCTTCCCGTGTGCCAGGAGGTAGCGCAGGGACGCCTCGACGGGCGCCCTGTCGATGCTCGGACCGTCGAAGAGGTACTGCGTGTCGGGCATGACGGCGAGCGTGAAGCGGCGGCTCTCGGGGTCGGGACGCCAGGGGGCGTGGGCCGGCCCGACGGCGGCCTCGGCGCCGGCCGGCAGCGCGAGGCCGGCCGAGGCGGCGGCTCCGAGCAGGGCCGTGGCCCGCAGGAAGCCGCGTCTTCCGGCGCCGGCCTGCGCGGCCTCGCCCTGATCCTGGGCATGCGAAGTACACACGTGTTGCTCCGTTGCGAAGTCCGTTGCCGGATGAGGAGGTTCAGAGAACGCGCAGGGTCCAGCTCCAGCGGTGGACGCCCGGTGCGACGAGATAGGAGGGGAAGGTGTCGGGGCCGCACGACGCCGTGCCGAGGCCGCGGTGCGCCGCGTCCAGGTGCACCACGCAGCCGGCGCGCGGGACCAGCTCGTCATGATGGGCGGCGGCGGTCAGATCCTCGGCGCGGAACCGTGTGACGGAGACCTGGCGTGGCTCGTCCAGTGTGACGGCCAGGCCCGTGGCGTCCGGCGCCGAGAGCGTGAAGCGCCGCACGCCGTGCCGGCCGCCGCTCTCCTGCGGACGCAGGTAAGGGGTGAACAACTCGTCGACGGGGACGCGGTGGTGACCCACCGGCGCACCGCCGCTGCGGTCCGGATAGGACTCCCAGGGGCCCTGTCCGAACCACTCCAGCAGATCCAGTCCCGCGACCGTCTCGAAGGCCGTGCCGACGCGTGCGACGTCGTCGAACTCCTCGGGCAGCTCGGCCTGCTCGTCGACGCGCACCCCGCCCTCGACCGGGGTGAACACCTGCCGGTGCCGGACCACGCCCGTCGTGCCGGCGTACTCGGAGAGCACGGTCACCCCGTCGCCCTCCTGGCGGACCGAGAGCAGCTTGCGCACGAGGGCGTCCAGGCCCCACGTCCGCCAGCGCAGTGCCATGCCGCCGAGCTCGTCGTTGTCGGTGGGCGCCCGCCACAGCGACAGCGTGGGCGAGACGGTCAGCAGCGGATGGACGAGGAGTCCCTCGGCGTCGATCTCGACGCGGCCGGAGACCGCCGGGGCCTCCGCCGGCTCGGCCGCCCGCAGACGCACCTGCGGCGCGCACACCTCGGTTCCACGCGGCGCCCACGGCAGATCCTCCGCCGTCGTCACCCGCAGCGTCAGCCATGCCTCGCCGCCGTCCGCCGGCAGTTCGAACGGCGGCGGCACCACGGCCGACTCGCCCGGCCGCAGGTCGGGCAGGTCGGCCGCCGCGGTGAGCGTCCCGCCGTGGGCGAGCGACAGCTCCCACTCGCCCGCGAGCCACTCCAGGCCGCGGAAGTGCTGGTGGTTGGAGAGGACCAGTCCCTCGTGCCGGAAGCCCTGCAGGCGCAGCGGCGCGGCGAGTTCGCGGTGCTCGTACATCACCGGCTTCACGGTGCGGTCCGGCAGGACCACGCCGTCCGCGATGAACGCGCCGTCGTGGTCCTTCTCGCCGAAGTCGCCGCCGTAGGCCCAGCGGTAGCCGGGTGCGGCGACACCGTTGTCGTAGAGTCCGGCGCCCCCACGCCCGACCGGTCTTCCGTCGTTCACGGACTGAAGGATTCCGTGGTCCCAGAACTCCCAGATGAACCCGCCCTGAAGACCTGGGGTGGCCTCGATGGCAGCCCAGTGGTCGGCCAGCGTGCCGTTGCTGTTGCCCATCGCGTGCGAGTACTCGCACTGGATGAGCGGCTTGGTCTGCCGCCCGGACACCGCGTGCGCCACGCAGTCCTCCAGCGGCGCGTACATCGGACAGGCGATGTCGGAGGCGACGTCCGGATCGGCCCAGCCGCGTTTGGCCGCGCCCTCGTACTGCAGCGGCCGGGTCGGATCGTGCCGGCGCACCCAGCCCGCGGCCGCGTCGTGGTTGGCGCCGTAGTCGGACTCGTTGCCCAGCGACCAGACGATGACCGACGGGTGGTTCTTGTCCCGCAGCACCATCCGCGAGACGCGGTCGACGAAGGCGTTCAGATAGCGCGGGTCGTCGGCGATCTCATGGGCGTGGTCGTGGGACTCGATGTCCGCCTCGTCCACCACGTAGAAACCGATCTCATCGGCGAGGTCGTACAGAGCGGGGTCGTTGGGGTAGTGGGCGGTGCGGATCGCGTTGAAGCCGAAACGCTTGAGCAGCACCAGGTCGGCCCGCATGTCCTCGTAGGTGACGGTCCGGCCGGTGAGCGGGTGGAAGTCGTGCCGGTTCACTCCCCGGATGAAGATCCGCTCGCCGTTGACCAGCAGGTCCCGGCCGACGATCGTCACGTCGCGGAAGCCGACCCGGTGCCGGGAGGCGTCGGCGACGGAGCCGTCGACGCGGTGCAGGCGCACCGTCAGCCCGTACAGCTCCGGCGTCTCCGCCGTCCAGGTGCGCACGTCGGGCACCCGCGCGTGCAGGCGCGCCTCGCCCAGGAAGGCGGAGACGCGTTCCTCCTCGGCGTTGGCCAGGTCGAACGCGGCGTCCTGCGCCAGCGCGGGTGCGTCCGGTCCGTCCAGCTCCCCGGTGACGTACCACCCCTCGGGCAGCGCCCCGCCCGCGTCCCGCACCCGGCAGTCGACCCGCAGCTCGCCCTCCGCCGACGCCCGCACGCTCACGTCGGCCAGGTGCAACGGGTCGGTGGCGTACAGCAGCACCGATCGGGTGATCCCGCCGTGCCACCAGTGGTCCTGGTCCTCGATGTGCGAGGCGTCCGACCACTTGACGACCGTCAGCCGCAGGACGGACCGCCTGCCGGGGCGCACGACGGCCGACAGGTCGAACTCGGCCGCCAGATGGGAGTCCTTGGAGACGCCCACGGGCCGTCCGTCGACGTGCACCAGCAGCACGCTCTCGGCGGCCCCGACCTGGAGCACGATCCGGCGTCCGGCCCAGTCGGCGGGGACGTCGATCTCCCGCTCGTACACGCCCGTGGGGTTCGCGTCCGGCGACAGCGGCGGGAACTCCGGGAACGGCATGCGGATGTTCAGGTACTGCGGCAGGTCGACGGCGCCCGGGACGGTCTGCATGGTCCAGACGCCGGGCACCGCAGCCGAGGACCAGGCACCGCCGACCGGCGCGTCCGGAGCGGGCAGCAACTGGAAACGCCAGTCGCCGTCCAGGGAGTGTGCTCCGGTGCGCCGGTCGACGGCGTTCATGGGCAGCCGCCCCCAGGAGGTCACCTCGGGGGACTTCCAGGGGCTCAGCGCCAGCAGCGGGTCGCTCACTTGATCGCTCCCTTGGCGAGGTCGCCGATGATCTGGCGGGCGCCGATCGCGAACACGATCAGCAGCGGGACGAGAGCGAGCAGTGCGCCGGTCATGACCATTCCGTAGTCGGTGGTGCCGTGGGTGCCGTTGAGCTGGGACAGAGCGACCTGGAGAGTCACGTTGTCCGGGTCGGTGAGGGCGATCAGAGGCCAGGCGTAGTCGTTCCACTGGCCCATGAAGGTGAAGATGCCGAGGAAGGCCAGGCCCGGCCGGACGACGGGCAGGGCCACGTGCCAGTACTGGCGCAGGAAGTGCGCGCCGTCGATGCGGGAGGCGTCGAGCAGCTCGTCGTGGATCGCGCCCTGCATGTACTGGCGCATCCAGAAGATGCCGAACGCGTTGGCGGCCGCCGGCACGATCAGCGCCGTCATCGAGCCGATCCAGCCGAGCTTCGCCATGATCACGAACTGCGGGATCGCCTGCAGCTGCGCGGGGACCATGAAGATGAACATGAGCAACACGAACAGCAACCGCTTGCCCGGAAATTCGAACTTGGCGAAGACGAAGGCCGCCAGCGAGTCGAAGAACAGGACCAGGAAGGTCACCGACCCCGCCACCAGCAGCGAGTTGACCATCGAGCCGAAGAAGTCGACGGCGTCGAAGAGGCTGCGGACGTTCTCGAGGAAGTGCGTGCCCGGCAGCAGCTTGGGCGGGTAGGAGAAGATCTCCGACGACGTGTGCGTCGACATGATGACGGCCCAGTAGAACGGGAAGGCCGAGAGCAGGACGCCGAGCAGGAGAACGGCGTGCAGCGCGATCCCTCTTCGGCGGGAACCGTCGATCCCCCGGGTACGCCGGAGCCGTGTTCCTTGGATGGATGCCATGGTGTGCGGGCCTCCCTAGTCTTCGCCCCGGCGCTGCACCAGACGCCAGTTGATGATCGAGAAGAGGACGACGACGAGGAAGATGCCCCACGCCACGGCGGCGCCGTAGCCGAAGTCGTTGTTGTCGAAGGTCTGCTGGAAGAAGTAGAGGACCATGGTCCGGCCGGCGTGACCGGGACCGCCCGAGAAGGTCGAGTCGTTCGAGGTGTTCTGCAGCAGCACCTGGGGTTCGGAGAAGCTCTGCAGCCCGGTGATCGTCGAGACGACGAGCACGAACAGCAGCACCGGACGCAACATCGGCAGCGTGATCCGGAAGAAGGTCTGCACGGGACCCGCGCCGTCCATCCGCGCCGCCTCGTACAGCTCGCTCGGAACGGTCTGCAGCCCCGCCAGGAAGATGATCGCGTTGTAACCGGTCCACTGCCAGGTCATCAGGGCCGCGATGGCGATCTTGATTCCCCACGGCGTGTTCAGCCAGGCGATCTGGTCGAATCCGATCCCCTGCAGGAAAGCGTTTACGAGACCGAAGTTGGTGGAGAAGACCGAGCCGAAGATGATCGCGACGGCCACGACCGACGTGACGTTCGGCAGGAAGTAGGCGAAGCGGTAGAAGTTCCTGAAACGGACCGCCGAGTTGAGCATCACGGCCGTGACCATCGCCAGGAAGATCATGGGGAAGGTGGCCAGCGCCCAGATGACGATCGTGGTCCCGATCGAGCTCCAGAACGCGGAGTCGCCGACCAGGTACTGGTACTGCGACAGCCCCGCCCACTCCATCGAGCCGAGGCCGTCCCAGCGGTGGAAGGAGAGATAGAGGGAGAAGCCGACGGGGACCAGCCCGAAACAGAGGAAGAGCAGATAGAAAGGGGAGATCGCGGCGTAGAGATGCCAGTGCTTGCGGAAGCCTTTTCTGGGCCGCGCGACGGGTGTTTCCGTCACGACCGCCGTGGGCTTCTCCAGTGCGGGGAGGGTGGCCATCAGGAGTTCACCCCCAGGTGCTTCGCGATGCGCCGGCATGTGCTCATGGCGTCACTCCAGGCCTGCTTCGGGTCCTTGCCGAGGACCCCGACGTTCTTGATCTCGTCCTTGATGGGCTGCCCGAGCGCCACGTCGAACGGGCTGTTGTAGGCGACCACGATCTTCTGCGCGGCGGGCCCGAAGACATCCATGGTGACCTGGCCGCCGAAGAAGGGGTCCGGCTCACGGACCTGCTTCAGGCCGTACGAGGCAGGGGTGGAGGGGAAGAGCCCCGCGTCGACGAAGCCCTGTGCCTGGTTGCCCGCGTCGAGCATCCAGCTGATGATCCGGAAGGCCTGCTCGGGTTCGCGGCACGCCTTGGTGATCGACAGGAAGGAGCCGCCGTTGTTGGCGGGCCGTACCGGCATGTCGGCCACCCGCCACCGGCCCTTGGTCTTCGGCACGCCGTTCTTGATGTCGCTGGTGGCCCAGGAGGCGTTCAGCTGGCTCGGCAGCCTGCCGGACTCCACGGCCGAGAGCTGGTCGGGGGTGCCGCTGACCAGGTTCGAGACGATCTTGCGCCGCTTGGCCTCGACGGCGAGCGCCCAGGCGTGGCGCACGTGCTCCTGGTCGCCGATGAAGTTGCGGTCCTTGTCGACGTACCGCTTGCCGCCCTGCTGCACCACGTTCTCGAAGACGCTGTTGATGTCCGTCAGCAGGGAGGCCCCCGGGATCCGCTGTGCGAGCCTCTCGCCCGCGGCGAAGAACTTCTCCCAGGTGTCGAGCTCCCTGGAGACGTCGGCGGGCTCGTAGGGCAGGCCCGCCTTCTGGAAGACGGGGTACTGGTAGAAGTGCGCCACGGGGCCGCAGTCGATCGGGAAGCCGACCATCGTGCCGTCGTCGGCGACGCCCTGCTCCCACTTCCAGGGCAGGTAACCGCTCTTGTACCGGTCCGCGCCCAGGGTGCGCAGGTCCACGAACTGGTCGGCGTTGGGCAGATAGGACGCCATGTCCTCGCCCTTGAGTCCCGCGATGTCGGGCACATGGGCGCGGCCCGCCATGGTGGTGATCAGCTTGGAACGGTAGTAACCGCCGATCTTGACGGCCCGCAGGTCGACCGAGCTGTCGTAACGGGCTTTGGCGTTCTTGACGACGGTGTCGCCGAGGCCGCCGTCCCAGTACCACAGCACCATGTTGCGGCCGGTGGAGCCGGCCGGTACGGCGCAGCCGGTCGCCAGGCCGCCGAGCGCCGTGCCGGCCGTGCCGGCCAGGCCCGCGCGCAGCAGGCCTCTTCGTGAGAGCCGCACAGCTCCCACCGCCTTTCGGTCTGTTCGCGTCTTCGCAGACGGTGTGCACTTCGAGGGACACGCGTGGGTCTCGTCGTGTCGGGGAGGGGCGTGTTCAAGGCCGCGGGGCGGGCGGGGTGACCGGGGCGTACCGCACGGGCGGGCCCACGTCCGCGGGGATGCGGTCGGCCAGGAAGCCGTAGGCCCGCTTGAGCTCGGGGTCGCTCGGCGAGCGCCACCAGCGGTCGACGCCGTACCAGCCGGGAGCCGCCAGAGCGCCGCCGTGGTGGCCGACCGAGAGTCCGGCGGCGAGCACGGCGAACCGCAGTCGTTCCGCCAGCGGCCACCCGCCGAGCGAGGCCGCGACGAAGCTCGCGCCGAACACGTCGCCGGCGCCCGTCGCGTCCAGGACGTCCACCGGGAGGGCGGGGACCTCCGCGTACTCCCCGGTCGTCTGGTCGACGGCGATCGCGCCGTCGCCGCCCCGGGTGACGACCGCCACCGGTACCAGTTCCGCAAGGGTGCCCAGCGCGGCGACCGCGGTGTCGGTGCGGGTGTACGCCATCGCCTCGGTCTCGTTGGGGAGGAAGGCGTGGCACAGGGAGAGCTGTTCCAGCAGGTCGGTGGACCATTTCCGGGTGGGGTCCCAGCCGACGTCCGCGTAGATCTGTGTGCCGTTCGCGGCCGCCTTGGCGAGCCACCCGGGCGGTTCGGCCTCCAGGTGCGCGAGGGCGGTGCGCGCCTCGGGCGGGTCGCCCATCAGCACGTCCTGCGAGTACGGCGGTTCCTGCCCGTGGGTGACGAGCGCCCGGTCGTGGGTGGGGGTGGCCCCGCCCGGGCGTGGGTGGGGGAGGGCGAGGGCGACGGTGACCGGAGTGGGCCAGCCCGGCGCCGTGCGGGAGAGGGAGAGGTCCACGCCCTCCTGGCCGGCGAGGATCTCGTGGCAGTGAGCGCCGTAGAAGTCGTCGCCGAAGACCGTGGCCAGACTGGTGCGCAGACCGAAGCGGGCGGCCGCCACCGCGAGGTTGGCGATGCCGCCGGGGCCGCAGCCCATGCCCGAGGTCCAGATCTCCTCGCCGGGCGTCGGCGGTCCGCCGAGGCCCGTGAGGACGAGGTCGTAGAAGAGCAGCCCGGTGAGCAGCACCTCGGGCCGGTCGTCGTCCACCGCGCATCCTCTCGTCGGAAGAATCGACGGAGCCCGTCACGTCGGAGGAGCTCGTCAAAACTCTTCAATTCGTGACCGGAATCGTGCGCCCCTTGGCGAGATTGGTCAATACCTCAGCAGAAGTGAGCATAGATTTGATTGAAGATGACGAGTAGTGTTCATGCCGTGCTGGCAGAACGACGACATCAACTCATCCTGCGGGCCCTGCGCTCCGGCGGTCCCGCGGCCGTGACCGATCTCTCCGAGCAGCTGGGTGTGAGCCCCGCCACGGTCAGGCGTGACCTGCTCAAACTCGAGGAGGACGGCCTGCTCACCCGGGTGCACGGCGGAGCCGTCGCGGAGGAGGGGGACCAGCCCTTCGCCGAGGTCGCCGAGGTGCGCGTGGCCCAGAAGGACGCGATAGCCGCCCGCGCGGCGGCGATGGTCGCGGACGGCCAGTCGGTGCTCCTCGACATCGGCACCACCGCCTACCGGCTGGCCCGGCAGCTGCACGGCCGCCGGCTCACGGTGATCACCAGCAACCTGGTGGTCTACGAGGAACTCGCCGACGACGAGGGCATCGAGCTGGTGCTGCTCGGCGGCATGGTCCGCCGCGAGTACCGCTCACTCGTCGGTTTCCTCACCGAGGACAACCTGCGCCAGCTGCACGCCGACTGGCTCTTCCTCGGCACCAGCGGAGTGCGGCCGGGCGGCCAGGTGATGGACACGACGGTCGTCGAGGTGCCGGTGAAACGGGCCATGATCAAGGCCGGTGACAAGGTCGTCCTGCTCGCCGACTCGGCGAAGTTCCCGGGAACCGGAATGGCGAAGGTCTGCGGTCCCGAGGACCTGGACGTGGTGGTGACGGACACGCCGGTCGACCCGGCGACCCGGTCCTCCTTCGAGGAGGCGGGCGTCGAGGTGGTCGTGGCAGGAAAGGTGCAAGCGTGAAACTGACGATTCTCGGCGGCGGCGGATTCCGGGTGCCGCTCGTGTACGGGGCGCTCCTGGCGGACCGCGGCGAGGGCCGGGTCACCCAGGTCGTCCTGCACGACCTGGACGACAGCCGGCTGCACGCGGTCGCCCGCGTGCTGGACGAGCAGGCGGCCGCCGTCCCCGACGCGCCCGAGGTCACGGCCACCACCGACCTCGACGAGGCCCTGCGCGGCGCCGACTTCGTCTTCTCCGCGA
Organism: Streptomyces sp. LUP30; assembly: GCF_001746365.1. GTDB lineage: Bacteria > Actinomycetota > Actinomycetes > Streptomycetales > Streptomycetaceae > Streptomyces. The sequence goes on along the minus strand of NZ_MJAJ01000017.1, from coordinate 96,316 downwards.
TCCGGGTCGGCGGCCTCGAGGGCCGTGCGCACGACGAGCGGGTGGCCCTGGCCGAGGGCGTCCTCGGCCAGGAGACGGTCGGCGCCGGCGGCATCGCCTACGGCCTGCGGACCGTGCCCGTCGCCGTCGACATCGCCCGGCGGGTGGCCCGGCTGGCCCCCGACGCCTGGGTCATCAACTTCACCAACCCGGCCGGCCTCGTCACCGAGGCCATGTCCCGGCACCTGGGCGACCGGGTGATCGGCATCTGCGACTCGCCGGTCGGGCTCGGCCGCCGCATCGCCCGTGTGCTCGGCGCGGACCCGAGGGAGGCCTGGATCGACTACGTCGGCCTCAACCACCTCGGCTGGGTGCGCGGCCTGCGGGTCGCCGGCCGCGACGAGCTGCCCCGGCTGCTCGCCGACCCCGACCTGCTCGGCTCCTTCGAGGAGGGCAAGCTCTTCGGCGTGGACTGGCTGCAGTCCCTCGGCGCGATCCCCAACGAGTACCTGCACTACTACTACTTCAACCGGGAAGCCGTACGGGCCTACCAGCAGGTCGAGAAGACCCGCGGCGCCTTCCTGGCCGACCAGCAGGCCCGCTTCTACGAGGAGATGAAACGCCCCGGAGCGGCGGCCCTGACCGCCTGGGACCGCACCCGCGCCGAACGCGAGGCCACCTACATGGCCGAGAACCGGGAGAGCGCCGGCGCGGGCGAACGCGACGCCGACGACCTCTCCGGCGGCTACGAGAAGGTCGCCCTCGCCCTGATGCGGGCCATCGCCCGCGACGAGCGCACGACGCTGATCCTGAACGTGCGCAACCAGGGAACCCTCTCGGTGCTCGACGCGGACGCCGTCATCGAGGTGCCCGCTCTGGTCGACGCCAACGGCGCGCATCCGGTCTCCGTGGCCCCCCTGCCCGAGCACGCCACCGGGCTGGTCTGCGCGGTCAAGGGCGTCGAGCGCGAGGTGCTCGCCGCCGCCGAGTCCGGCTCGCGCGCGACGGCCGTGAAGGCCTTCGCGCTGCACCCCCTGGTGGACTCGGTGAACGTGGCCCGCAGGCTGGTCGAGGGCTACACCGACGTCCATCCCGGGCTGGCGTACCTTAGGTAGACGCCGGGAGGGAAAGCGCTTTCCCTCCCGGTCCGCCAGGCACCGGGACTCCGGTCTGCTCGGCACCCGGCCCCGCCCCTCCCCGCATCTCGTGGTCCCTCACTGGAGATTCCCCATGCATGACGAACGCCGCCGCATCGAGGAGCGCGTCGAGCGCGTCCACCACCAGCGTGTCAAGCCCGCGATCTACGCGGCCACCGTTCCCTTCGAGGTCCAGGCCTGGCAGGCGCCGGGGGAGCCCGTGCCGTTCGCGGAGGCCGCGGCCGCCGCCTACGAGCCCTTCGCGATGGACACCCCGTGGGGTCCGCCCTGGGGCACCACCTGGTTCCGGATGCGCGGACAGGTGCCCGCCGAGTGGGCCGGGCGGCGCGTCGAGGCCGTCATCGACCTCGGCTTCGTCGGCGACTGGCCCGGCAACCAGGCCGAGGCCCTCGTCCATCTCACCGACGGGACGCCGCTGAAGGCGGTCAACCCGCTCAACCAGTACGTTCCGGTCGGCAACCCGGCGCAGGGCGGGGAGAGCGTCGACTACCTCGTCGAGGCCGCCTCCAACCCGGACATCCTGGCGGGCGACTTCGCGGCCCCGACCCTGCTGGGCGACGTCCTGACGGCGGGCGACCGTCCGCTCTACACGTTCCGCCGCGCCGACCTCGCCGTCCTCGACGAGGAGGTCTGGCATCTCGACCTCGACCTGCAGGTGCTGCGCGAGCTGATGGTCCACCTCGGCGAGCACGAGCCGCGCCGCCACGAGATCATGCACGCCCTGGACCGGGCCATGGACGCCCTCGACCTGGACGACGTCTCCGGCAGCGCAGCCGCCGTGCGCGAGGTGCTCGCCCCCGTCCTGGCCCGCCCCGCCCATGCCAGCGCCCACACCATCTCCGGCGTGGGTCACGCGCACATCGACTCCGCCTGGCTGTGGCCGATCCGCGAGACCAAGCGCAAGACCTCCCGCACCTTCTCCAACGTCACCGCGCTCGCCGAGGAGTACGACGACTTCATCTTCGCCTGCTCGCAGGCCCAGCAGTACGAATGGGTGCGCGACAACTACCCGCAGGTGTGGGCGCGGATCCAGGAGTCGGTGAAGAAGGGGCAGTGGGCGCCGGTCGGCGGCATGTGGGTCGAGTCCGACGGCAACCTGCCCGGCGGCGAGGCCATCGCCCGCCAACTGGTGCACGGCAAAAGGTTCTTCATCGAGCACTTCGGCATCGAGACCAAGGGCGTCTGGCTGCCGGACTCCTTCGGCTACAACGCCGCCTACCCACAGCTCGCCAAGCTCGCCGGCAACGAGTGGTTCCTGACCCAGAAGATCTCCTGGAACCAGACCAACAAGTTCCCCCACCACACGTTCTGGTGGGAGGGCATCGACGGCACCCGCATCTTCACGCACTTCCCGCCCATCGACACCTACAACGCCCGCTTCAGCGGCGAGGAGATGGACCGCGCGGTGCGCAACTACTCGGAGAAGGGCGGCGGCAGCCGGTCGCTGGCCCCCTTCGGCTGGGGCGACGGCGGCGGCGGCCCCACCCGCGAGATCATGGAACGGGCGCGCCGGCTGGCCGACCTGGAAGGCTCGCCCAAGGTCGTCGTCGAGCACCCCGACGCGTTCTTCGCCAAGGCCCGCGCCGAGTACCCGGACGCGCCCGTCTGGGTCGGCGAGCTCTACCTGGAGCTGCACCGCGCCACCTACACCACCCAGGCCCGCACCAAGCAGGGCAACCGGCGCAGTGAACACAAGCTGCGCGAGGCCGAGTTGTGGGCGACGACGGCCGCGCTGCACGCGCCGGGCTACGCCTACCCGTACGAGCAGCTGGACCGTCTGTGGAAGACGGTGCTGCTGCACCAGTTCCACGACATCCTGCCCGGCTCGTCCATCGCCTGGGTGCACCGGGAGGCCGAGGCCGAATACGCCCGTGTCGCGGACGAGTTGGAGGCGCTGACCGCCGAGGCGGTCGCCGCGCTGGGCGCCGGCCGGCCGGGCGAGCGGCAGCCCGAGGCGTCGCTGCGGGTGTTCAACACCAGCCCGTACGCCCGTGCCGAGGTGGTGCGCACGCCGCAGGGCCGCCCGGTCTTCGTCGAGACGCCCGCGAACGGCAGCGCGCCGCTGACCGGAGCGCAGCCGCCGCAGCCGGTGACGGTGTCCGGCCGGGTGCTCGACAACGGTCTGGTCCGGGTCGAGGTCGCGGACGACGGCACCCTGTCCTCCGTGTACGACCTGCGGGCGGACCGCGAGGTCCTCGCTGACGCGGGCAACCTGCTGCGCCTGCACACCGACCTCCCGAACTACTGGGACGCCTGGGACATCGACAAGCACTACCAGAACCGCTACACCGATCTGCTGGAGCCGGACGCGGTGACGGTCGTCGAGGAGGACCCGCTGGTCGGCGCGATCCGGGTCACCCGTTCCTTCGGCAAGGGCTCGACGCTCACCCAGACCATCACCCTGCGGGCGGGCAGCCCGCGTGTCGACTTCGAGACCGACATCGACTGGCACGAGGCGGAGAAGATCCTCAAGGCGGCCTTCCCGGTGGACATCCGGGCGCCGCACTCCTCCGCCGAGATCCAGTTCGGCCACATCCAGCGCCCCACCCACACCAACACCAGCTGGGAGGCGGCCCGGTTCGAGGTCTCCGGCCACCGCTGGGTGCACATCGGCGAGCCCGGCTACGGCGTCGCCGTCGTCAACGACTCCACCTACGGCCACGACGTCTCCCGCACCGTCCGCGAGGACGGCGGCACCACCACCACCGTCCGCCTCAGCCTGGTCCGCGCCCCGCGCATCCCGGACCCCGAGGCCGACCAGGGCCGGCACCGCTTCGCCTACGCGCTGCTGCCCGGCGCGAGCATCGAGGACGCGGTCGCCGAGGGCTACGCCCTCAACCTCCCGCTGCGCGTGGCGGACGCGGCCGACGCACCCGGCCCGATCGTCTCCGTGGACGGCGACGGCATCACGATCGAGGCGGTCAAGCTCGCCGACGACGCGTCCGGCGACGTCGTCGTGCGGCTCTACGAGTCGCGCGGCGGCCGGGCCACGGGCGTCCTGCGCACGGGCTTCCCGCTCGCGGGCGCCCAGGTGACCGATCTGCTGGAGCGGCCGCTGGAGCCGGCCACCGTCGTGCAGGACGGCGCGGTCGCGGTGTCCCTGCGTCCCTTCCAGATCCTGACGCTCCGTCTGGAACGCGCCGCGGCCGGCCGCTGACGCGGCGCCCCGCGGAGCGGGGCGCTCAGCGGGGCGGGGCGCTCAGCGGGGCGGGACTCGGTGCCCCGCCCCGCCCCGGATCCGCCCGGCCTTCGAGGCGTCGGGCGGCAAGCATTCGGGTCGGCCGGTCGCTCCCCGTGACAGCGGCCGACCGACCCGATCCCCCGTTCCCCGGGAATCCCCCGTCGATTCCCGTTCTTCCCCCGTGGATCTCCCCGTGTTTCCCCCGAGACCCCGGTCCCCCCGGCTCCCCCGTGGGGTCTTGCACTCTTAGGAGCGGGCGCCCCGGCCCCTGATACACCTTTCGGGAAAAAAAATCCCCCGGACCGCGGTCCGGGGGATTCCGGGGGGAGGCTCGGCGGCGTCCGAGGAGGTCAGCCGGTGAAGCCCGCCGTGATGGAGGTGAACTGCCAGGTGCTCTGGCTGATGCCGGAGCAGTTGCTCACCACGCCACCGCCCGGGCACGGCCGGTCGCGTCCACAAAGTTGTTTACCGGTGGTGATTGGCGGGTCCTGCCGGCCCTCGTGGGGGAGTGCTGCAGAGCTCGTCGATGAGGTCCAGCGCGTCGCCGAGGCGTCCTCGCATGCGTTCGACGAGGAGGATGAGGTGGGCGCGGGGGAGCTTGGCGAGGTCTTCGGCGCGGGCGGACTCGTAGTCCTTGCGGGCGAAGTCGACGCGGTCGCGCTGAAGATTTGTGAGGGCGAGCCCCGGTGCGGTGTGGGGCTGCTCGTCGCTCATGTGGTGTCGCCTGTCGCCGTGCCTGTGGGGTCCGTGGGGGGTGCAGCCATCTTTGGCTGAAATGTTGTCGTTAGACAATAGGTCAATGATCACGTCATCCGAACGGGTGTTTTAGCCGGTCAGGACTTGCGATCACAGTAAGCGCTTGATCTAGAAATGTACGGTCGGCGATACAGACAGCCAACCATGATCGCGGAAGCGTGTGGCGGGTGCCCTCCGCCCCGCCCCCCGACTGGGTCCTTGCCCGCCGCCGGGCCATCGGCGACCGCATCCGCGACTTACGCCGTGCGCGACGCCTGTCTCAGGAGAAGCTCGCGGAGATAGCGGGACTGGACCGGCAGTCCGTCAACCGGATCGAGCAGGGCCACCAGGCCGCGCTACTCGACAACCTCATTCGGATCCTGGCCGCGCTCGAAGCGCCGTTCGGCGACCTCGACTGAAGGGGCCCGCCGCCGGCGCACGGGGGTACGCGCAGCGGCGGGCCGGGCCGCCCGTGACGGAAGGGGCGGCCGTCCCCGGGGGCCGCGTGCGGCTCGCGGCGGCCGGGGGGTCAGGTGGATGCTGGCGGCGTGTGGAACTCGTGCCGGCCTATCCAGATGTTGCAGTCCGACACCCGCGAGCCGTCCCCCTCGGCCTGTGCGCGGGCGCGCCGTTCGGCGATCGCCGCACACGCAGCGCAGCCCGGCGCGGGCTCCGGCGGGATGGGGGGCATCTGCAGGACATACGAGACGGGCGTAAGCATGGGACTCATCGCAGGCCCATCCGAATCACGCGACCGAACGCCCGCCCTGTCTCGCATGCGGGTTCCGCCATGCAGTCCTGGCAGGCGCCGGGGCCCGTGGAGTGCAGGAAGAGGCCGTCGAGCGCTGCGCGGCCGGCGCACAAGCGGCAGCCGCGGAGGAACGCGACACGATCGCCGATCTTGCGGCTGCCGAGGTCTATGGCCGTCTTCGTGGTGAGGGCTTCGCCGCCCCACACGCAGATGTGGCCGTCGAGTTGCGCGTCCGACAGGCGGTCGGGGACGGGTAGCAGGGCGAGTGCCTCATGGGTGGGCATGCCGCTCGTCACGGCCGGTTCTGCTGCCATCGTCACGCCTCCACAGTCACGGTGATCCGACTCACGCTCTGACCGTAGAACCGCTCGGGACTGGCCGCCGACCGGAATCCGGTCGCCACCCCTGTCAGGCCGTCAGGATGCCGACCTTCACCGCGAGTTCCGACGCCCGACGGCGGCGGGCAGCCTGCGTCGACTCCACCTCCTCGAGCAGAATGGCGCGGGCGTAGCCGTTGTAGCGGATTGTCTCCGGCGCCGCCTCGAAGGCTTTCTCGAGCGATGCGACCGCAACATCCGGCTGCCCGTCGAGCTGGAAGCCTCGAGCTTCCTCGATCCTGTGGCGGGCCCGGCGCGGCCTGGACTTGATGACCGCCCCGTCTGCTCGAGCAGCCTGCCGCACAGACTCACCACCCTGGTGGAGCTCGACTGCGACCGTGACGGCGTGGGCGCCCATGATGGCCTGGCTGAAGCTGGTGATCGGGTGGTAGTAGTCGGCCGGAAGTCTCGAGGCCATCGTGTTGGCCTTGTCCCAGTGACGCCACGCGGTGCCCGTGTCCTGCCGTCGGGCTGCGGTGTAGCCGAGCTCGAACTCGAGGGCGCCCGCGATGGCGAGGACGTCATCGCCGGCGTCTGGGAGGAGAGGCTCGAGGAAGCGGACAGCCTCGAGGTTGACGGCGTCCGCAGTCTCGAGGTGCCGGGGTCCGGAATCGCGGTGGGCTTGGGCGAGGAGCCAGGCGGCGACGCCGATGGCGTGCGGGTCGCTCGAGTCCTGGGCGGCGATCATGCCGCGTTCGGCGACGCGCCACAACAGGCTCGAGTCGGGCTGGTAGGCGATGAAGAACTGCGACAGGGAGTACGTCTGCGCAAGCAGGGCCTGCGCCCGGCGGCGTTCGTTGCTCGAGTCCGCGGCCCGGACGAGGGCCTGCGCGTCCCGGATCAGATCCGGCAGCAGTGCCCCGATCGCCTCGCGGTGGTTTTTCGCCGCGTGCCGGGCCTTCCATGCCGCGTGCAGGCGGGCCTCGAGGTGCGCGACGGGAGGCGGTTCGACGCTCGAGCCCAACGCAAAGGAGTCCACTGCGGCTTTCACCGCGGCGAGGCGGGGGTGGCCGGGCCCGATGAACAGGTCGACGTGCGCATCGGGCCGTCCGGTGAGGTCAGCGAGGTCACGCACGCGGAGGGCTTCGGCGATCCGCATCACCATCTCGAGACCGGGTGCTTTCTGCTGGCCGTTCTCGAGCTTGCGCAGGGTGTGCGGCGAGATCCCGACGAGGCCGGCCAGTTGGGTTTGGGTCATGCCGCGGCGTTCGCGGATGATCTGGACGCGTTGGCCGAACCGCAGGGGGTCTGCGTATGGGTCGGGGGTAGCATCGGATGGCATGGTCTCGCCCCTTCTCTGGTACAGGTCGCACTGCCCAGAGTAGGGGTGGGGCCGTTCTTGTGTGGGGCGGTTGAGGTTGCCCGGATCCCGTTGAGTGTGGGGGCGTCTGGATCTCTAAACTGGGGGTATGTCCCCCACCCCTTCCTGCCTTGGGCCCGTGCGGTCTGCTGCGGCTGTGAATGAGGCGATCCGGGCTATCGCACGGCGGGCGCAGGGCAGGCCGTGGACGCGCGCGGAGCAGGCCCTGTACCGACTGCTGGTGGAGGAGTGGGTGCAGGCGGAGCGGTGCGCGGAGGAGATGACGACCGCGGCGTAGTGCCGCCCGGGTCCCGCCGTCGGACGGCCACGGTACGCGCGGCCCGGCACTACCCGAGGCGGCGCAAGCCTGCTCACCGGTTGTTGATCGTGAGAGTGATCGACCGCTCGTCGACCAGCCCAGTACTGGTGGTGATCTGGCAGACCAGCGCATACACGCTATCCACGACCCCACCAGAGACGCGCTGGGTGACGAACGCACCGTCCACGACCGGCGACCCCACAGCCGTGAGCCCGACCGGCACCGTCACCGTCGCCGAGCTGATCGTGTCGGCGACCTCGGCCAGCCACGCCGACCAGTCCCAGCTGTAGTTCAACAGCGCGGACGGGTCCTTGATGAAGCTGCTAGACATGCGGCCTACCTCACTATCAGGATGCGGGACTCGGTGACCACGGCCACCCGGTGCTCGGCGCCCACCGTCAGCTGTCGATGTTCAGCAGGAACCCGGTACGTTCGCTCTGGGCTCGGCGCCGTGACGCCGACAGACGGCACCGCCAGCGGCCGCGCCGTATCGGACTCCACCGCCGGGGACAGGACCGCGGTCTTCATACCGACGAGCGGCATCGCCGTCTCCACCGCGCTCGCCACCCCGAGGACCGACGGCGTCCCCCCATCGAGCAGCTGGGCGGTGTCCTCCTCGACAGCCGGCGCGAGGGAAGCGGACTTGGTCCCCGCCAGTGGTTGCGCCGACTCGACCGAGCCTGCGATGCCGAGGGCGGCAGTCTTGGCGGCGGTGAGGGGTTGTGGGGTCTCGTCTGCGCCCGCCGTACCGAGAGTCGCGGACTTGCCCCCGGTCAAGGCCTGTGTCGTGTCCTGCCCGCCAGCAGGGGTAAGGGCCGTGGCCTTCGATCCGGTGAAGGGCTGCGCGGATTCCGCCGCACCAGCCACACCGAGAGCAGTCGTCTTGGATCCGGTGAGAGCCTGCGTCGTCTCCGCTGCGGTAGCCGTACCAAGCGTCGCCGTCTTCGCGCTGGTGAGCGGCTGGGCGGTACCCGCTTCCCCAGCGGTGTCGAGCGCTGCCGCCTTGGCTCCCGTGAACGGCTGTGCCGTCTCGGCTGCGGAGGCGATACCAAGCGTCGCACCCGCGGTCACGTCCCCCGCGGAGAAGTCATCGAACCGCAGCGTGCTGACGGACTCGGCGCGGATGCCGACGCTGGTCCCGGTCGTGACGGCGGTGTCGGTGACGGAGACGCGGACGACGCCGTTGACGTAGCCCTTGATCGTCGAGCCGACCGCCTGGACTTTCGCGACGTCCCCGTTGGCGGCGGCACCGGCGAAGCTGCCGATGGAGGTGAAGCTCCCGCCGACGACCCAGAACAGATTCCAGGTCGCGCCATCATTGCGCCACAGATAGCCCTGCGTCAGCGTCGCGTTGCCACGGCACCACACGCCATGACTGACGGCCGCTGTCGTGGCGATCGTAACCTGGGCGAAGTTGTCATCGGTGGCCATCGCCCCGGCAGCCCGCAGGACGATCGTGCCGCCCGCGCTGCCGGATGAAAGCTGGTTGGAGATGATCGACCAGGTGCCGCTGACCTGCACCCAGTTGGCGCCGGGACTGCCGTTGGCGCGGTTGAAGTCGTCGGTGAAGGTCGTCACGTCACCTCCCAGGGCTGGTTGCTGCTACGCGGTGGAGCTGGCCCGGAAGAAGTCCGCGATCGCCAGGCTGAAGTTGTTGCCGTCCGGGGTCCACGAGACGTCATGCTTCGTCAGCGGGATCAGGTCGGCGTCGGTGCCGGTGGTGGTGTCCGGGTCGTAGCAGATGACGACCGCCCCGACCGCGTTCCCGGTCGGCGACGTCCAGGTCACGTCGGCGGCGTCGAGCGCCACCCGGTCGTTGGTGTCGTCGACGGTCACCGTGACCGACGCCAGCGTCTTCCTGCCCACGGTCGTCTGCTCGTTCGTAGTGCCCGCGACCACGGCGGCGAGGTCGTCCTTGTCGCGGAGGACAGCGTCGGTCTCCAGCCCCGACGACTCCAACGGCACCAGGACGAGGCCGTCGTTCGCGGCAGGCAGCGAGGCGTACCACGCCACCTTGCCGAGGGCGATGTTGAAGACGATGTTGGCCATGTCAGACTCCAGTTCCTGCGGCGTCCGCCGCCTACGTGTACTGCCTGCGCTGAGGATCAAGAGCCAACGCCAACGCGCCACCCCCACCCCCCGAACCCCCATCAGTCGGCGCACTGTCACGACGACAGACCAGCGCATCCGGGTCATACGCAGGCGCCTTCAGGGAGTAGCCGTCCGGGCAGGCAGGCCCAGCCGGACCGCGGTCACCCGTCTCCCCCTTCGGACCCGCGACGCCTGCCTCACCCTGCGGCCCAGGCGGGCCTGCCGGGCCAGCGGGCCCAGGTTCTCCCTGCGGGCCTGGCGGACCGGGGACAGTCGAGTCGGCTCCCTGCGCACCCGCCTGCCCTGCCGCCCCGGTCGAGCCGGCCTTACCGGCTGCTCCGTTCTTCCCGTTCGCGCCCGCAGACCCGGACGGTCCCGGCGGCCCAGGCGGGCCTGTCCCGCCCGCCTTCCCTGGCGGGCCGGTCACCGACGCGCCCGGCTCCCCCCGGCTTCCCGGCGGGCCGGCCACCGGGGTCCCGCCCAAGGCCTGCACCTGACGGGCCAGGGCGTCCCGTGCCTGGTTCGACGTCTCCAGCTCGCTATTCAGCGACTGCACCGACAGCAGGATCCACGCCAGCGCCATGCCGAAAGAGAGGGCCGCGACGATGACGAGGACGTCTCCGCGTCGGCCGCGGCGTTCTTCCGCGCGGATCTGTATCCGGCTCACGAGCCGCCTCCCTGGGTGAGGAGGATGATCACAGGGAGGAGGATTCCCACCAGCGGCACGATCACCGCGCCGATCAGCCACCGGCGGGTGGCAACCAGCTTCTCGTTGTCCTTCTCCCGCAGGGTTTCCAGCGTCCCGACCCGCGCGGACAGCGCCTCGTGGCGGAGGTCGTAGATCCGCTGGTCGACTTTCTCGTCCATGCGGCGGCCGAGCTGCTGGATGTCGTCGCGGACGTCAGCGAACCGCTCGTCGAAACGCCGCACGACTTCACCCAACGTCGGCTCATCCGGCATGAACTACTCCCTCTGCTCAGACGCCGGCTACGTGCGAGCCCGGCTCCACCGGGCTCGACCGCTCCACCTTCAGCGAGGGCACCGGCGCCTCCACCTCGCGGTGCTCCACGATCGCCAGGACCGCCGCGACGAAGCTCATCCATCCGGCCTGCTGCTCGGCCGACAGGTCCAGGCCGAAGCCCACGAACAGCGCCAGCCCGGCCGACGCCAGCTGCAGGATCGCCGCGCCCGCCGCGCCGGACTTGAGGACGATCGCGGAGGCGACCGCGACGACGCAGGAGAGGAACGTGTTGATGAGGGTCTGCTGGTCGGCGGATACGTCGAGGCCGTAGGCCGCGGCGAGCTTGAGGGCGATCGCGATCGCGCCGAGGATGTAGACGGGTTCTCTGCCGAAGGTCTTCATGAGGTTCTCTCTTCTGTGAGGCGGGAGGGGTTAGTCCGCGAGGCGTGCGGCGAGCTTTTCGGCGACGAGTTCGGCAATGCGTTCCGCGAGTGTCGGGTCCGAGGCGACCCGCGCGGCGAGCGTCGTCAACTGCGCCTCCGACAACGTCGGCGACAGACCGTCGACCTTGCCCTTGAGGGCGGTGACGTCCGCCGCCAGGCCTCGGACGCCCTTGAGGGTGAGGCCGAGGAACGATGACACCGCCCACTCCACGCTCGCGTCGTCGAGCGACTTGGCGCCGTTCGCGCCGGTCACGACCTGTCGGCCGATTGCCTTGATCTCGTCGGGGGTGAGAGCCACGGGGTCCTCCTTCGGAGGGGGCGGGGTAGGTGTGTCGCCCTTGGCGAGGGCGATGAGGCGGGGGAAGTCGATGGCGCCGGGGTCGCCGTGGTCGTTCTCCGGGACGTGCATGTGGCCGCAGATGCCCTTGAACGCCTCCCACTGGGTGAAGGTCATGCGGGCTGTGCTGTCGGCGTCGCCGGACCGCGGGTACGGCAGCCACGTGGACGGGCCGGTGAGCGGGACGCTGTGGTTGGCGTGGACCCAGGCGAGGAAGTCGGCGACGGCGCGCAGGGCCCAGTCGGGGGCCTCGGGCCAGAAGATGTGCGCCTGCCCCGACTTGGTCCACTTGGCGTGGGTGGCCGGGTCGCACGTACCGACGAGCTCCACCTGCACGACGTTGAGAGTGTTCGTCTCGACGCCACCCGCGAGGTTGCGCAGGGCGCGGGAGGAGATGTCGATGTCGAAGTGCTGGAACCAGCGCAGCCTCTTAGCGGCGAAGTCCGGCACGGCGGTCAGGTTGGGAGCCATCGCGCCGCCGTCGTAGTCCGGCAGGGTCGTGCCCTCGGTGGTGTGGAGGACACAGACGTTGACCTCCATGAGGTCGCCGCCCCACCTGTTCTGGTAGAAGTACGCGGTCGACGCGCCCGGATACTTCTGCGGGCCTGTGGCCATGGTCAGGCTCCCGTCACGTGAAGGTCATGCGCCCACGCCTGCATCAGAGCCAGCGCCTCAACCAGGCGAGGATCCGGAGCAGGAGTGGGCGCGGGAGGAGGGGAGGGCACCGTGGCCCAAACCGGGACGGTGACGTCGCCTTGCTGTGAGAGCAGCCATCGCAGGTCGCCCTCGTCGATCCAGATGGAGCCGTTGATGCCCCAGCCGTCGCCCCACGAGTTGTCGATGCGGAAGGCTTCCGCGCTGGCGTTGTAGGCGGAGATCACGTACTCGTGTCCGCCGGCCGTCTCGCTGGTGCGGTCGACGCGCACGAAGCCGGTCTTCGGGTCGGGGTCGAACATCGACTCCAGCCATGGGGTGCCGACCATGACGGGCCCGGTCTGGAGTGCGGACTTGACGGCGTCGAGGCTGAAAGCGTGCGTGTAGCCGGAGGCCAGCCCGAGCTTCTTCAGGGCTTTCGCTGCGCCGAGGCCGGACGAGCCGGTGTCGTCGGGCGGGTACGCGCCCTCGAACTGGTCGAGCTGCGTGGCCAGCGAGTAGACCTTGACGGCGAGGCCCTCGTCGATCGGGAGCACCGCGCCGTCGAGGGTGACGGAGGTGAGTCCGGGGCGTGCGGCGGAGTCGGTGCAGAGGAGTCCGGCGGCGGCGTTCCCGGTGCAGGAGCCCAGCGTCTTCTGGTCGAAGATCGGGGCCCGTCGCGTCCAGTCGACCGAGCGGATCGCGGTCTTCGGTAGGACGCCGTGGGCGTAGGCCAGGCTGCGGGGGTCGTGTTCGACTCTGCGGCCTAGGGGTGGGTGTGTGGGCATGGGCGTCCTCCGCACCGTAGGTACCTTCGAATCATAGGCCCACGTTTCCAAATTCCGACGAATCGTAGGTACAGTGCTTACGGTCCTCTCAGAGGGACCGGCGGCAGGGGACCTTTGCGGGTTGACCCCTGCCGCCCACAACCCGCAACCAACCCGCAGGAGCAGGCCAATGAGCGACCCCGATCTCAAAGCCGCCTACGAGCGACTCACGCAGAGCATCGAAGAAGTCGCGCGCCTCGAAGGCGCCGAAGGCGTCCTCACCGAATGGGTCATCGTCTTCGCCGCCCAGCACTTCGACAGCGACGGCGACGGCATCACCCAGGTCGGCATCACCCTCCCCGACGGCGGCGGCAACGTGCCCTACCACCGCGTCATGGGACTCCTCGACTACGCCCTCACCCGCTACCGCGCCGACGTAGCCGACGCCGAAGCAGGCGAGTCGTGAGGGCCGTGTGCGCCGGGCTGGCGTTCTGGTTCTCGATCACCGTCATCACCCCCACCCTCGACGTCACCGTCAACACGCCGTCGACCGCCGCCGCATGGAGCAGCCGATGACCCCGGACTACGAAGAGGAGCGCATCGCGCTCTCGTTCAAGCGGTTCGCGCAGCAGTTCCTGGTCGACGAAGGCCTCTTCTTCGACGTGGACGTCGCGGTGCGCCAGGAGATCTTCGGCCAACGGCTCTTCCAGCTACGAGCGAATATCCTCACCGACGACCTGCCACCCGAGACGCTCACCCAGCGAACCCGTATCACCCACGAGATCCCCGCCTCCACCTGGCAGATGTGGAAGAAGCGCCACGCCCGCCGCTGGTACGCCCGCCGTCTCGTCGCATGCTGGCCCGTCCGCTATGGGCCCGACCCTGACGGACGCGGCACGGACGCCGTATGCACCTTCGACCTGGAGCGGTACCGCACCTACCCCCGCGCCCGCGTGGCCCTGCCCGAGCAGTTCGGCAGGCCCGTCTACGTCCACGCGATCCGCGACATGCGATGGAACGAGGAGACGCCGTGAACCCCCAGGACACCGGTACCCGCTGCCCCCGCTGCGACTGCCCCGACGGCCACACCCAATGCGGCCACTGCAAGACCTGCCCACACGCGCGGCCCGCCCCGAAGGAGCAGCGATGACCGCCGTCTACATCACCGCGATCATCGCCGCGATGCTCGTCGCGATCAGCGCCATCACCGCCGTCCGCGACACCGCCAAAGCCAAGCACCAGCCCGCCAACCCCTGCCCCAACTGCGGGCACAACGACAAGGAGAACAGCGCATGAGCGTGTACGGCGTAACCGGCGGCCAGGGATTCATCGGTTCGTACCTGAGGCGCGAACTCCTCTCCCGCGGCCACGAAGTCGTCGTCTTCGACCGCCACCCCCACACCGAGATGGCAGCCGGCGAGACCTTCTTCCTTGGCGACGTCCGCGATGAGACCGCGGTCGTCGAACTCGCCGCGCACGTCGAGGGCATCATTCACCTCGCGGCAGTGCTGGGGACGCAGGAGACGATCGGGAACCCGCGGCCCTCGGCGGAGACGAACATCCGGGGCAGCCTGAACGTGTTCGAGGCGGCCAACCAGTACGGGCTCCCGGCCGTGTACGCCGGCGTCGGCAACGCCTTTATGAGGGACATCGGCACGGGCTCGTACACGATCAGCAAGACGGCGGCCGAGGACTACGTCCGGATGTTCAACGCCTACCGGGGCGGCCGGATCTCGATCGTCCGGCCGGTGAACGCCTACGGTCCAGGGCAGTCCATCGCAGCGCCTTACGGCACCTCGCGAGTTCGCAAGATCCTTCCCGCTCTGACGTGCCGCGCTCTGACCGGTGCGGACATCGAGGTGTACGGCGACGGCACGCAGGTGTCCGACTGCGTGTACGTCGAGGACGTCGCCCGCGCGTTCGTGACCGCGCTGGAGCACACCGAGCAGCACGGGCCCACCGAGCGCCCAGTCGAGGTCGGGCCGCTGGAGTCGGTCACCGTCAACGACATCGCCCGCCTGGTCGCCGAGTACGCGGCTAAGGTCACCGGCCGCGAGCCCGTCGGGATCACGCATCTGCCGATGCGACCGGGCGAGGTCCCCAACGCAGTCGTCACCTCCGACACCGCGACGCTGCAGCAGATCGGGATGACCGCCGCCGACTTCATCCCCCTCGACGAGGGCATCCGCCGCACCGTCGACTACTACAACGAGTCCTGGCTCCCCACCTACAAGACCGCCTGACCTGAAGGAGGCGGCTGTGGCCCGCTTGCAGATCCTCGAACTTCCCTCCGGCCCCGGGGACGACCGGCCGCCGTTCATCCTCGTCGTGGACGAGTGCGTTCCGCAGCGCATCGCTCTCGGAGCTGACGACTCCTATGGCGACTACTGGCAGGCTCTCGCCGACCGCATCGGTGCGCGGGGTGTGATCGTCACCCCGGAGACCATGGAGATCCCTGGGAACGCTTCGCTGCCCTTGGCTGAGATGGAGGCCAGGCCTGCACAGGTGCGGGTCTATCTCGGCGACAAGGAGATCAACGAGATCACCCGCCGGATCGTCACCGATGTGAAACAGGCCGTGGGGGACGGGGGCTGACGTGCGCGTTCACTTCTGGTCTGCCGACATGGCGGGTTCCGCGTGGTACCGGGCCGTGATGCCTGCGATGAGCCTCACGTGGCTCGGCCACACCGCCACCCACCACCCGCGACTCCCGCAGAACTGGCAGTCCTACGACACCATCGTCGGCTGCCGCGTCGCCCAACACGACCCGTCCCGCATGTGGCTCAAGTTGAAGGACGAGGGCAAGAGGTTGATCCTCGACCTCGACGACGACTACTTCCACCTCGACCCCTCCAACACGCGGGCCTGCGAAGTGTGGGACCGGGACATGCTCGGCCGACTCGCCCACAACATGGGCATCGCGGATCTCGTCACCTGCTGCTCCGAGCCGCTCGCCGCGGTGCTGCGGGACTACGCGCCCGACGTGCGGGTGATTCCGAACGGTCTGCCGGCGCAGTACCTTGGCCGGCCGCGCGACTACACGGCGGAGGGCCGGCCGCTGTATGTGGGCTGGGCGGGGACGTCCAGCACGGTGGCGGAGTTGCCGGAAGCCGTGCGCGCGTTGAATCGGATCTCGCAGTACTCGCGGCCGGGTGGTGTGCAGGTGCGGTTGGTGGGGATCGACGCCGGGCAGGCGATGGGGTTGGGGTTGAAGGGCCGCCAGGTCGGTGCGTTGGGTTGGGTGGAGCGGATCGAGCACTACTTGCACGCCGTGTCGGAGTTCGATGTGTGGGTGGCGCCGTACCGGGGGACGGCGTTCAATTCGGCGAAGTTCCCGACGAAGTGGCTGGAGTCCAGCGTGCTGGGGATCCCCCTGATCGCGTCAGACACGCCGGCGTATCGGGCGGTGATCCGGCACGGGGAGAACGGGTTTTTGGTCCGGTATGAGCACGAGTGGGGCCGTCTGTTGAAGCGGCTCGTGGACGACCCGGAGCTCCGTCAGCGGATCGGGATGACGGCGCGCGGGGAAGCATCCGGGTCGATCATGCAGGCGTTGCACCACCAGTGGGAAGCAGCCGTCCGCGCACCGCAGGAGGTGACGGCGTGAACTGTGCCTGCAACCTCGATAGCTGCGGTCCGACCGTCGCGTGTTGGAGGACCCGGACCGGCTACAGCTTCCCGCTGTGTAAGAGGTGCTTGGACTCCTGGTTCGACAGTTCGACAGCGCGGATGAGGATGAGGACTTGGAGCCTGCCGCATGGTCGTGGCTCGCACGCGCGGAGGTGGCGGCGTGAGCGGGCTGGTGGAGTTCCTGCGGGCACGGCTGGACGAGGACGAGGCGCTGGCCCGTGAGGCACCGCCGGGGCCGTGGTACATCGGCAATGCGGTCGACCCGACCCAGCCGTGCAGCGTCCACACCTTCCCGGGCGTCCGGCTCGTCGCAGACGGGCTGAACTGGCTCGTCGCGGAGCATATCGCTCGCCAGAACCCGTCCCGTGTCCTCGCCGACGTCGCAGCGAAGCGCGCCATCGTCGATGAGCACCCCGACGTGAACGATGGTGACTGCGGTATCTGCGTCACTGGTCGCTGGGGTTACCCCACCCACGGCGGCAGCAGCCCGCAACGGCACCCCTGCCGGACACTCCGACTCCTCGCCGCCCCGTTCGCCGCACACCCGGACTACGACGAGAGGTGGAAGCCGTGAGCACCCTCAGCGCAGACGATCTCGTACTCGCCACGATCGCACTACGTCGACTCACCGAAGCCACCAAGGAGACGGGATGCCGATTCAATGCCGTCAGCCTGAGCGTCACCCTGCCGAACGGCGACTTCTACACCGTGCGCTGGATCGGCGACGACGGGGACGGACAGTACGTGCTGGCCGTCGATGAAGGGTGATGCCGTGAACGGGCCTGAGCATCTTCGTGAGGGGAAGCGGCTCCTCGCTGATTCCTGCGCGTCCAGCGTTGCCTTCCAGCCAGAGGAATGTCAGATCCTTGCCGCCCAGGCGCAGGCCCACTTCCTCGCCGCGCTCGTCGCTATCGAGGTCGAGGACAAACTGCCGGATCGCGTCTCCTGGCAGGAGGCAGCCGAGTCGTGAACATCCTCGTCACCGGGGCGTCCGGGTTCATCGGCAGCCACCTCGTCCGCGCCCTCACCCGACGCGGCCACCGGGTCACTGGGGTGGACAGGAAGCACGGGCGGCCGACCACCGACCTGCCCGCCTTCCAACAAACCGTCGACGCCGCCCAACCCGACGTCATCGCCCACCTTGGCGCGTCCTGCTCTACCCAAGTCAGCCTCGGCGACCCGGGCTGGGACTTCCACCACAACGCCGTCGGCACCTTCAACGTCTGCCAGGCGGCCCGCGCGGCCGGAAACATCCCGGTCATCTACACGTCCACGGTCAAGGTGCACCCGGGCGCCGACGGCAAGGTGGCTCCCCTCGGCCTGTCGAAGCGGATCGGCGAGGACTACCTCCGCCTCTACGACGACCTGTACGGCCTGCCGTCCGTCATCCTCCGCCCCTCCACCGTCTACGGGCCCGGACAAGACGGCACGGCGGAGAGCGGCTGGGTGACCTGGTTCCTCCGCGCCCTCTACAACCGGCAGCAGATCACCGTCCACGGCGACGGCACCCAATCCCGCGACATCCTCCACATCGACGACTTCACCACGCTCCTCGTCGACATCGCAGAGAACTTCGACGACTACCGCAGCGCCGAGCCCTACGACGTCGGCGGCGGCGCAGAGAACGAACTCAGCCTCCTCGACCTCCTCAAACTGTGGGAAGCAGACACCGGCACCCGCCCGGACGTCGTCCACGACGAACGCCTCCCCGGCGACCTCCAGCGCGTCGTCACCGACAACACCGCCATCACCGCCGTCCGAGGCTGGACGCCCACCACAAGCTGGCTCGACGGCCTCCGCCAGACCCTCGCCTGGATCGGAGACCAGTGGTGAAAGTCGGCGTCATCATCCCCGCCCGCAACGCGTTGCCGTACCTCGCCACCATGCTCGGCAGCCTCAGAGTCCAGACCCACCCCGTACACACGTACATCGCCGAAGACCGCGGCGACGACGGCACCTACGACTGGCTCAAGCAGAACCCCGACTGCTGGGCCGGCCTCAAACGAAACCGGAAGCGCCTTGGTTGGGCCGGCAGTCTCAATGCCGCCGCCGGGCTGGCGCTCGACGACGGTTGTGAGGCGTTGTTCACTGCGTCCGCAGACGACAAGCTGCATCCGGAGTGCATCGCCCGCTGCGTCGCCGCAATGTACGGGGACGGGGGCCGGGACTTCGTGGTGCCGTATGCGCAGCAGTTCGGCGAGGCCGACCACGTACAGGCCAGCCTGCCGGACGCCACCCTCGATGACTTCGCGCAGTGGCCGCCGCTCATCGACAAGGCCCTCATCCGGCGTGAGGTATGGGAATCCCTCGGCGGGTACAGCGCGAAGGCGACCCCGCCCGGCACCTACGGGACGGCGGAGGATTGGGACTGGTGGATCCGCGTCTGGAAGGCCGGATACACCCAGTACGCGGTGGTGGAGACGCCGCTGTACTTCGTGCGCGTCCACCCCGGGCAACTGTCGGACGCCCGCGCCGAGCATCACGCGGCGACCGTCGACCTCCTCGCCCGCCTGCACCCCGACCTGCCATGGACGGCCGAGTCCCGGCAGTGGCCGCCGAAGCACCGCACCAGCAGGAGGACGTCGTGAGCGCCCGTGATGAGCTCCTGCGGGAGATGACGCACAACCACCTGTACATGGACGACGAGCGCGCCCAAGAACTGGTGGACGCCTTCACTCACGAACTCGCCGAGCAGATCCGCGCGGAGCGGGGCACCACTTCGCTGGAGAGCGGCCACCACTTCTTCAATGGCATGGGCTACGCCGCCGACCTCATCGACCCGAAGGCGCAGCGCGCCAGCACCGAAGGAGACACCCCATGATCGACGGCCGCCCCGTCATCGCCTGGACACCCTACGGACGAGTCCGGACGTACAGCATCCTGATCAAGTACCTGGAACGAGACGTCCGCCGTGGCCTCATCGACGAGGTCTGGGCGTACATGAACACGGACCCCGTGGGCCAGGAGACGGACATCGCATACGCTCACGAACTCGCCGAACGGTTCGACTGGTTCCACCTCAAGCACCGGCCCGACGGTGTCGACCTCGGCAACCTCCCCAAGCAGAGGTACACCGGGCTCGCCTACCGGGAGATGGTCGACCCCAACGCGGTCTACTTGAGGCTCGACGACGATCTGGTCTACCTGCACGAGAACGCCGTCGAGAACCTCGTGCGCGCCCGGCTGGAGATGCCCGCCCCCACCGCGGTGTTCCCCATCATCATCAACAACGCCATCTGCTCGTACTTCCTCCAGGCCTGCGGGAAGATCCCCCGCGAGTGGGGCGAGGTCGGCATGTACTGCATGGACCCCGTCGGCTGGGCCAACGGCCCCTTCGCGGTCAAGCTGCACGAGCTGCTGCTGTCGCACATCGAGGCAGGCACGGTCGAGGATCTGTACCTGCACCACGACTTCCAGCTCCCGCCCGGCACCCAGTTCTCCGTGTCCTGCTTCGCCAGCCTCGGCAGCATGTACGCCGGACTGGAGCAGCCGGGCGTCCTCGTCCCGGATGAGGAGGAGTCGTGGCACACCATCCACCGGCCGCTCGCCACCGGCGCGTCGAACGTGGTGCGCGCTGACGCGATCGTCAGCCACCTGAGCTTCTTCACCCAGCACGCATTCCTGAACCCCACCAACATCCTGGACCGGTACCGGGACCTCGCAGACAAGGCGGTCGCCTGATGGGCCAGCGGCAGGACAAACAGACGATCCCCGTCGAGGACGCCTTCCCGGTCTTCCAGCAGCGGTGCCGGGAACTCCACGACGAAATGCTCCTCGCGCGGTCGCACGTCGCGTTCCTGGAGCGGCAGCTTGCGGAGGCGCAGGAGGAGAACACCCGCCTGAAGGAAGCCGCCGACGAGAGCAGGCCGGCGAGCGGCGGCCCGGATCTCGCGGCGGTGCCGCCGTTCCCGATGGGCGACGGCGCTTAGGCGACGCGTCCTGCGGTGAACCCGCGGCACGTGATCGTGTTCGATGCAGACGCGGCACTCCAGGTCGCGCACAGGACCATGTCGTTGCTGATGGTGGTGTCGCGGGTGACGGGTGCGGAGGTGATCGGGCCGACGAGTGTGTAGGTGGTCGCCGAGGTGAGCCAGTTGTGGGTGTATTTCGCCATGGGCGACCACGTCCCCGAGGCGCCCGTGGTGGCGCAGGCGATGTAGTACTCGGCCTCCCACGTGCCGTCCGTTGCGCCCGAGCGGACCGTGACGGCCGGGAAGACGGCCATGGCCGTGCCGACTGTCCCGCCGAGCTTGCATACGAACGTCATCGTCGGCGTGCCCGTCACCGCGAGCGTGCCCCACGCCTTGATCCGGTACACGGCCCCTGCAACCGCGTCGGATGCGGGAATGGTGTACCCGGCGAGAACGGACTGACTGACAGTGTTGGCGACGGTGGTCGACGAGGAGGGGATCGGCCGGAGGGTGCCGGTGCCGATGGTCAGGGCGGGGTTGGTGCCGCCGACGGTGAGCCGGCCGACTCCTGTGCGGGTGATGGTGGTATCGGCGGAGGTGGATCCGCCGGGCCCCCACCACATGGCGCCGTCGGCTTCGAGGAGGAACCGGGAGGCGGTGTCGCCGGTGATGCGGGTGGAGAGGATGTCGTCGGTGGTGGCGGTGGTGAGGGTGGCGAGGTTGGCGGCGGAGCCGGAAGCGCCGAAGCGGATCTGTTTGGTGGCGCCGAAGGTGAGGGTGCTGTTGTAGGTGGCGCTGCCGTTGGGGATTTCGACCCAGGATGCGCTGGCCGGGCTGGTGCCGTTGGAGAAGTACGTCCTGTACGACGTGTCCGTCTCCATGATCGGCTTGCCGCTGTAGGGGGACGAGGGCCGGGTCGACGAGGTGACCGCCTGGAAACCCGCCGCAGCATCGACCTTGTCCCAGTTCTGGCCGAGGTCCTGCGTGTAGTTGACCAGCTCGGACCCGTCCGACTTGGACTTGTACAGGGACAGCCTGGTGGTAGACGGATCAGGCACGACCGGCCTCCTTCTTGACGACGGGTGTCTGCGGGAGCGGCTGCTCTGGCAGGCCCCCGTGCTTTTTGATCCAGCGGTTGGTGTCGACCTGCTCGCGCATCTTCCGGATCCGCGTCATGTCGGGCCGGTGCCCGTTACGGACCGGGTCGAGGCCCTTGTTGTTTTTCACGTCGATACGGACGCTGCAGCCCTTGATGCGGGCGACATGCGCCTCACGCGCTGTGGCCGTGCTGTCAGCCGCCCACAAGTCGGGCCCGCTGTCGGCGTACTGAGGTCCGTGCTGCGGATCGTCGACCACCGCCATGTACGGCTCGTGGAGGAGGATCTCCATGAGCGCCTCGGTGTCCGTGGGGTCGATGCCGTATTCGGCGGCCCGCCAATCGAGAGCAGACGTCGGCATGACATGGTTCACCTTGTTCCCGTCAGGGCGGGTAAGGGTGATCTGCCAGCATGGCGAGTCGCCGATCTGGAGGGCAGTCGTTTCACTGATCGTCCATTTGTCAGGCATGTCAATTCCCCTTCCCTTAGGTACGGAAACACCAAAAGTTGACGCGCATTCCCATGCTGTTATTCCAGGCGACGGTGAAATTGGTTGTTCCAAAAGATTGGACGCCCCACACAGTCGGTGTGGCAGATCCGAAGCTACCGGCCGCGCACGTCGCGACCGGTACAGGAGCAGAGTCCATAGTCGGCCCGTAGGTCAGGGTCATTGCGAAGGCCGCAGCTTGCACGACGCTGCCAGTGAACAAGCCCTGGTTGGAGGCGGCAGTAACGTAGTTCTCGAACTTGCCGATGTGGTAGGTCTTACCAGACGAGAAGTTGAAGTACTGGGCGTTCGTGCTGTCGCTGAAGTTCCAGCCGACCTGCCCATACGTCGAGTTCGCGTAAAACGTGCCGCCGTCGGTCCCGCTGCTCCTATGGCCAGAAGCAAAGGATCCGGTCAAGCAGGTCGCGTACCCGCCCCTGGCCAATTCTCCAGACAGAGTCACCACCTCTAGACGGGCCCCAGATACCGTGTGCATGTAGGCCCGAGACATGACCTGTGTGCCGCCGCCGTCATCGTAGGGTGACGAGTTCAACCCGAGGTTGCTGTCGCTTCCGGATGACGTGGAGTTGATGTACGCGTAGTCGGTTCCGCTGCTCGGATAGAAGCGGATCTCGGGCAGGAGAATGCCGGTCGGGTTGATTTCCAGACGCTTGCCCGCTGTGCCGGAAACGATCTGCCCGACGATGCTCACGTTGCCGGTGGAAGCGTCAGCGAAGAACGTGCGGGTGCCGCCCGTGTCGTAGAGCTCGTACCCACTGGCGGAGATCCGGGCGCGCGCCCCAGTGTCGGCGGTCTTGATCTCGCCAGCCATCACCCAGGCCGCGGTGATCGTCCCGGCGGTCACCTTGGAGACGGTCAGGTCGGAGATGTGGGCGTCGTCGATGAGGAGCGCGGTCGCCGAAGCGGCGTCGGACGGGCCGGACTTGTTGCCGGTCTTGTCGACCGCGACCACCCGCACATAGCGGGCGGACGTCTCCTCGATCTGCGCCGTGAACACGACGGGGATCTGCGCCTGAATCATCGACGCGTTCGCCGCAGTCTTCCCCACCAGCGTGGCTGCGGTCGGCGTGAACGTCGGCTCATAGGAGACGTGGATCTCCAGGTGGTCCAGGTCGCTTTCGAGGTTGAACGTACCTCCGGAGCTCTTGCCGAGGGTGTGCGTGACCTGCACCGCGATCCGCGAGCCAGCCACCGTGGGCGCGGCCGGCGTGGACGGCGGGAGGTTGTCGGACGAGGCAACGAACGTGGTCGTGGACGACCAGGCGCCGATGTTGCCGGTCTTGTCGACGGCGCGGATCTGTACGTCGTACCCGACACCCGGCGACAGGTCCTGGAGTTGGGCGGTGGTGGTGTCCCAGTTGACGACCATCGTCGACCATTTGCCGGTCGGCGCGGCGAAAGGCTGGCTCCAGGTCTGCAGGTCCTGCCAGCGGGCGGCGGAGAGTTGCGCCCAGGTGGAGGGGTAGAGCATGTCGGTGTCGACGGCGTAGCGGATCTCGTAGCGATCGCCGTCGAAGACCGTGGAGCCGTCGGTGTTGTTGGGGGCGTTCCAGGAGAGGATGACGCGGGCCCGGGTGTAGCCGCGGTTGTCGAGGTAGGCAACGCCGGTGAACGGGGTGATCAGGGTGGGCTGGCCGGGCGTGCTGGTGTCGGCGTTGGGGCGGGAGCCGATGGGCTCGGTGGACGCGTCGGTGAGCGCGCGGGAGAAGTCCCCGACGGTGACAGTGCTGGTGGCGTCGGTCTCGAACTCGGTGTAATCGGTCAGGTTGATCCACGTGCCACTGCTGGTGCGGTAGGCGACCGTGTAGGCGTCCGTGACAGCCCAGTTCGTCTCCGTGACCTGCAACTTGATCGGGTTGATCCGGTTGCCGCGGAACGTGATCTCTGTCGACGTGTCGACAAGCCCGGAGTCGGGGTCGTACACCCACACCCGGTCCCCGACCACGAACGACCCGTGCACGTCATAGTCCGACGTCGACAGCGTGAGCGAATTCCGCGTGGACGTGAACCGGTTCAGCTGCAACTGCGCCCGCGTGGCCGCGTTCGTCGACGCCGTATCCGACTCGCTGATCAGCCGGGTCAGCTTCAGCGGATTGCCGTGCAGATCCTTGTACGGAGTGGCCGGCGACACGTCCGCCGCCCCCGTCGCGATGCTCGTGCCCTCACCCTCCGCCAGCAGGACGACGCGGGTGGTGTAGTCCTCCACATCCCGGGTCACGTCCACGCTGCCAGGGAGCGCCCGCAGGCTCATGTCCTCGCCGGCGTCCTTCGTCGTGATCACACACGTCGGGTTCACCACGAAGAGGTTGCTGTCCGGGCCCGCGTCCAGCGTCGCGTTCCCGTTGACCCGCCACGAGACGGGGACGCTGGTGGTGGACATGGTGTCGCAGACGTAGCCGATCGCCGTCCGCGGGGATTCATACCTGTGGCTGCCTGTGTACTGTCCGGCCACGCTGTAGATGGTGCCTGCGGTGACGGCGCCGCTGGCGGGGAGCAGCATGTTGATGGCGGTCGCGAACGAAGTGGAGGCGGGGGCGACGGTGTTCTCGTAGACGTCGCCCTTGCCGTCCTCATCCCCGAGCCAGAACGCCATGCCGACGCCGCCTACGCTGAGATCGTCCTGGGGGGCGTTCGTCCTGCCGTCGTCGCCGATCGTCTTCGTCCGCAGCACACCCACGTAGCGGGCGGTCGTCAGCAAGTTGTCGCCGTACTGCGCCGGGTCCAACCGGCCAGGGATGATCGCGACATGCCCAAAATAGTCGAGGGCGTCGAGGACGTCGCGGGGCGTCTGCGGGAGCAGCTTGATCTCCCACGAACCCAGGGCCTTGAGAACCTCCTGAACAGCCACCCGCGCTACCTCCTCACGCCGTAGATCGCTTCCGGCATGCATGAGACGTACTGGTTCCGCAGGTCGGTGGCCGCGTCCCCCGACACCGCTGACCCGCCGCCGGCCGCGACGCCGATCCAGAAGTCCATGGCCGTGGCGCTGCTCTTGATGACGCCTCCGTTGGTGTGCGCGGTGAAGCTGCGGGCGGATCCGACGGCGAAGCGGTTACTGTCGGAGTCGTTGGCGGTGGCGGTGACGTACCCGGATGCGGCGAAGCTGGTGTTGGTCTCCAGGCTGCTGCGGTAGGCGGCGAGCGTCGCCGACGTGCCGGTCTGGAGGTAGCCCTCGACGAACCGGGAGCCGCGGCGGAGCGTGAGGTCGAGGGTCGCCCGGCCCGGGTTCAGCCCCTTGGTCAGCCGCATGATGCACATCTCGGGGTCATTGCGGAGGAGCGTGGCCCCGTCCCACGAGGTGATCGACGCAGCCGAGCCGGCCACGGAGACGTTCCATAGCTTCGAGTGGTAGGCGCCGCCCGTGTACGCCTGCACGTCCAGCGTTGCGCTGGCCGAGGGTGCGACGTTGACGAACCCGTTCGACAGCGCCCACCCGGACGCTGCGAGGGGGACGTCGACGCCGTACACCTCCTGCGCTCCGGTCGTCGTCACCTTCACCCGGCCGACCAGGTAGGCGGTCGGCGGACAGCCCCACCGTGGGGAGGTGTTGGCGGGGACACCGCGGTACACGGTCATCGCCCCGTCCGCCCCGGTCCGGGTCATGGTGGTCGGGTTGGTGGAGCCGGTGTAGTAGCCGTAGTGCCCGATCGGCGGCGCATGCCACCGCTCACCCGTCAGGGAGAAGTCGTTCAGTCTGACTGCGCCGGTCAGCCGGGACTGGAGGTCGGTTTCGGCGTCGGAGCCGACCCGCTCCAAGCTGACCTTCCAGGTCGAGGTGACCATGTCGTTCAGGTACTCGGTGTACGTCGCCCCCGCGCTCTTGACCGTGTAGTAGCCGGAGCGCTCGGGCTTGTCCGTGAAAGTCACCGGGATGCACTGGCCTGCGACCAGGGCGTTGATGCCGTCGTGGCGGGCGATGACCTGCGCCCGTGTCAACGGCGGGTACGACTCCTGCCCTTCGAGGTCGAGGGTGCGGTCACCGCCACCGCCCTCCGTAGCGGTGAACGTCTCACGGAGGGGGATCCGCCCGATGGTGAGATCGCCCCAGCTGTATGCGGCCATCAGGCACGGCTCCTGTCGCTCTTACGGATCGCTTCCTTCACCGGGTCGGCGATCGCCTCAGCGAAGCGCCTCACCTCGGCAGGCGACGGGACAGTCATCGACTTCACCTCGACCGACACGTTGACCGTGCTACCGCCGAAGTCGGTCGCGCTCAGCCCGGTCACGATGGAGCGGAACGCCTCGTGCTCTTCGGCGGTGAGGACTGCTTCTGGCTTCCGCGTCTTGTTGATCGCGAGCGTCGCGCCGGGCTGGAGCAGGCCACCCGAGTCGTACTTCGCCGCGGGTGCGAAGCCCCACCGGCTGGTGAACATGGGGTCGTTGTAGCCGCGGGCGCCCTTGCCCATGTGGACGCCGGCCCCGCCCGAGGACTCGACGTTCATTCCGGCGAGCGTGCCCGCGGTGTGGCCCACGCCGGAATTTGTGACCCCGATCATGAAGGGGGAGTTCAGGTTCCTAACCCACCCGGACGGGCCGGAGTTCCCGACGAACGAGCCGGTCGCCCAGCGACGGTGCGGGCGCTCCCCACGGATCACCGACTCGATCGCCGACATCAGACCCGAACAGTCCCAGGACGGGTTGCCGTTGCCCGCCCACTGGTAGGGCAGCCCGTTCTGCGTCTTCACCCACGACAAGGCCTTCTGTACGGCCGGCCCGCCGACTGCCTTCTTGTCCTCCGTGCCGAGGAAGCCGAGCATCGAGTCCAACGCCTTGTTGGAGAGGCCCTTCATCAGGGAGCCGACACCGCCCGACGGGATGGAGTTGATGAGGGGGCGGACCAGGGAGCCGATAGCCGACTGTGCCGCCGATTTGAGGCCGCCGATGACGAGGTCTTTCGCCCACGACGCGACGGAGGAGACGGCGCCACCAATCCCGCTGGTGATCTTCCCGACGATGCCGCCCGACGCGAAGTGCTGCGCGGGCCCCTGGTACCGCTGCCGCTCCTGCTGCGGGCTGGGGTTCCCGCCCGTCTTCGTAGGGCGGTCCTTCTGCAACATGGCATCGATTGCCCGGTGGCCGCCGAGCTGCTCGACCTCGGGCACCGACAGGACGCGCTCCTTGGGCGTGAGCATCGCCGGGACGGTGTCGCGATTCCCGCTGCCAGGGACGACGCCGCCCTTGTTGAAGCCCAGCGCGATCGAGGGAAGCGTCAGCTTGCTGCTGATCTTCCCGGCGATCGTGTTCCACATCTTGCGGATGCCGTTGTTGTAGACGTGGTCGACGACCCACTTCACCGGGGCGCTGATCTTCGACTTGATGCCGTCCCAGACGGTGCCCATCCCCGTCTTCAGCAGGGAGAACGCGTTGGTCATGTTCGACTTGAACGCGGCGATCTTTCCGCTGATCGTGGCGATCACCGACGTGACCTTCGACGTGACGCCCGTCCACATCGACGACCAGGTGTTCGACAGCGACGTCTTCAGGCTCGTGAACTGTGACTTCACGGACGCCCACGCGTTGGTGAGCGACGTCCGCATCCCCGACCAAAAGCTGTTCCAGCGGGAGGTGAGGCCAGACCAGATACTGTTCCACGTGTTCACCAGCCACGTCTTCAGCGCGGTGTAAATCTCCTTCGTCTTCGTCCACAACTGCGTGAACCAACTAATGATCGCCTTCACCAAGTCGGGGATGATGCTGTGCCCGACGAGGACGTCGTACAGCCAACGGAACTTGTCGACGATCCAGCCGACGACCTCGCCCACCTTGTTGGAGAACGTCGTCAGCCAGCCGATGATCGTGGTTATCACCGGGACGAGGATCCCGATCGCACCCGCCAGTACCGTCGCCAGCAGCCCGGCCAGCTTGATGATCAGCGGCATCAACGGCATCAACACCTGCATCGCCAGGTTCAGCAGCGACAGCGCCAGCTGAGTCAGCGGCGGGATCAGCGGCACCAGCGCGGCGATGAGCTGCGGGAACATCGGAGCCAGCGCGGCGAACAACTGGCCGAACATGCCGATCACCGGAACCAGGGCTGTGATCACCGGCGCGAGTCCCTTCGCCAGCGCCGCCACCAACGACACCAGCGCCCCACCGATCGACTTGAACACCGGCGCCAAGGCCTTCACGATCTCCGCGATCACCGCGCCCAACGGCACCAGCAGCGGCATCAACGCCTGCACCAGCCCCACCAGGACACCGCCGATGTCACCGATCACCGGGAGCAGCGCGTCAATGATCGGCGCCAGGGCCTTGCCCAGCGTGTCCGCCAACTGCGCGAGGACCGGCCCGAACCGCGTCGCCAACTCGGTCACCACCGGGGCCAGCGCCGCCAGCAGCGGCATCACCGCCTGAATCACCGCGCCGAGCGTCCCCGCGAACAGCTTCGCGATCGCGTTGACCGCCTGGAAGATCGAGGCGAGGGCCTTCTGTACCTCAGGCATCGCCGTAACCCGGCGCAACTCCGCGAACAACGCCCCGAGCGTCCCCAGCGCATCCCCGCCGCCAGCAGCCGCAGCCTTCATGATGTTGCCGAGCGCGCCGAACAGGTCGCCGAGCATGTGCCCGAACTGCTTGGCCACCTCGATCGCACCGTTGATCGACGTCTCCAACGCACCCGACTTGAACGCCGTCGCGATCCGCTGCGAGATCCGGTCCGCAGCCCCGCCGGCCGCGGCAGTCAGACGGGCGAACGCCGGAGACGCGGCGACGGAGATCTGCGTGAGCCCGGTGAGGAACTGGCCCGGCACCCGGTTAAGGTTCGCGAAGCCAGCGTTCAGGCCGTCGAACATCGACTTCAGGGTGCCGGTCTTCGACAGCTCGATGACCGCGGACGCTGCGCCCTTCGCCATGGCGTTGAGGTTGTCGGCCATGCCGCCGAGCCCGGCCCGCAGTGGCGGAATCACCGCGGTGGACAGGCTGGTGAACGTCTGCCCGAGCCCGGCCATCAGCCGGTTCTGTACGTCGAGTTTCAGGCCCCGCCACGCTTCTCGCTGCGCAATGACCGCGTCCACGAAGGCGCGGGCGTTCGGCGCCAGCTTGGCCATGGCGTCGCCGAGCTTGTTCGTGGCCGCCGCACCGGACTCCTGCGCGTAGGCGAGGTTCCGGGCGGCGTCGGCTACCGCGTCTTGAGCGTCGGCGATCTGCCGCGCCCCATCGACCGCGGCTTTCCTTGCGGCTTCCCGGGCGTCGGCGACTTCCCGCTCGGCCAGCATGACCTTTTGCAGACCGTCCGCCGTCGTCTGCGCCTGGTCCCGCTCCGCATCCTGCAGCGCCTGCGTCTTGTCGATCGCTGCCTGGCTGGCGTCAGTGATGGTCTGCTTCGCCCCGACGACCTTCTTCGAGCCCTCGACACCCGCCTTGTTAGCCTCCTCGGTCTGCGTCTGCAGGCGAGCCGTCTCGGTCTGCTGCTCCTCCAGGGCTTGGACGGCCTTGTCATAGGCGAGCTGCGCCTTGTCCAGCTCCTCCTTCGTCGCCTTGCCGCCTTTGGCCTTGACCGCGGTCAGCTCCTGCTCGGCGTCCTGAAGGTCCAACACCTTCTGGCGTTGGTCGAGCTGGGCGTCTTCGAGCCGGTTGTTGAGGTCTTCCAGCTCCTGCGCGGCTTCCTTGCGGGCCCCGGTCAGGTCGAGTTGCGCCTGCCGGGCCGCGCGCTGCGCGTCGGCGAGATCGCGTTCAGCGGAGGCAACCTGCTGGGCAGCCCTGCGGTTGGCATCCGCGACGTCCTGCACCGTGCCTTTGAGGGAGCGTTGGGCGTCCTCGATCTGCCGGGCCGCCGCGACACGCGCCTCCGCGGCACGCTGCTCGGCGTCCTGCACACCCTGCTGCGCCTTCGCCAGCGACCGCTGAGCGTTCTCCAGCGAGTGCGTCGACTTCGCCGCGGCGGAGGCCGACTTCTCGGCCGGCGCAAACGCTGCTTTGAACGCGTCCCCGATCCCGCTGGTGCCGACCTTGACCGCAGCGAACGCCAAAGCGAGTGAGAGGACCGCGGGCGCCGCAAGGGCGGCGGCCGGGCCCATCGCGACCAGCGACTGACCGAGGGACGCGATCGTGGGCAGCGCCCCGATGGCGGCCGCGGCCAGCATGACCAGACGGGACGACAGCATGCCGACCCCACCGGCCCCGCCACTCGCGTTGCCGCCCAGCCCTGCGAGTCCGGCGAGGCTGCCGAGCATGCGCGTGCGGACGTTGACGGTGCGGTCGCGGGTGAGGAAGCGCAGGCTGTTGGCGGCGTCGGTGGTGTCGGCGCGCGCCTGCACGGTCATGGTGCGGCGCCGCGTGAGGTTGGCGATGCTGTCGGCCGCGACCCTCGTGTCGACGTCGATGCCGATGCGTACCTGGCGGCGAGCCGTGAGGTTGCGGATTTCGTCGGCGGCGACGCGGGTGTCGACGGACGCCCGGATCTTGACGGTGCGGTCGGCCGTCAGTTTGTCGAGCTTCGCAATAGCGCGGTCGTAGGCGGCCTGATTCACCTCCGCCAAGATGTCGACAGTTCGCGGGAGAGCTGAAAGGTCCGCAAGGGCGGTGCCGTCGAAGTCCACGTCGACCCGGACAGTGCGGTCCCGGGTGAGGTGCGCCAGAGCTTCAGCCGTCGTCTCCGTATCGGCGGCCGTCGCGATCCGGATGTTGCGCCGCTGGACGAGGTTCTTCAGCTCGTCGGCAGCCACGCGGGTTTCAGCGGAGGCCGTGATCTTAGTGACCCGGTCCTTGACGAGCCTGTCGAGTTTCGCGATGGCGTCTTTGTCATCGAGGTCGACCCCCACAGAGACGCTGTGTTTCGCGCCCTTGAGGCGGGTCATGGCGGCGTCGTAGCCGGACTCGTCGGCCGTGACCTCGACGTATCCCTCGGCGATCCTAAAAGCCCCGGCCACGTCATCCGCCTCCCATGCTCACCAGTCCGGGGAACTGCATCCGGAACGCCGTTAGCGACACCTCGCGGTTCTCGCCGTCCGCGCTTGTGGGCGCGGGGGTACTGCTGGTGCGGGTTGGGGTCGTGCTGGCCGACTGGTCGTCGCGTTCGGCTTCCGCGCGGGCCGCCATCACGCCCTGGTAGGCGGTCAGGCGGTAGGCGAGAGCGAAGTAGCGGCGGGCCGATATCGGCTGCTGTTCGAGGTCGATGCCGTAGATCGCGAGGAAGTCGGCATCGAGGTCATCGAGGTGGTCCAGGACCCAGGAGACCTCTTGCAGCCGGTCTGCGGCTGGGTCCAGCCATGGCGGGGTGAGCAGCCAGTCATGCAGGCTGGTCAGCCACGCGCTTTTCCCTCCTTCTTCTCCGCCTGCCCGAGCGCGAGGTCGACGATGAGCTTGACGATGCGCTCCAGCTGGTCCTCCTCCACGGCCTTGGACTGCTCCAGCGCCATGTAGGCGTCCTCGCCCAGGACACGGATCAGGAGCGGCGGCGTCGCCAACTCATGCCCGGACTCCCGGGCCTGCCGCAGGTACTGCAGCGCGACTCCCGGGGCGATCTTCTTCGGGATCGTGTACGCGTCGTCACCGATGTAGAAGAGGGGCACGCGCTCCTCTTCCACGTCAGCGTCGGCTGCGATCCGGATGGGCTCAAAGTCCGCCAGCGGGTCGCTGCCTGCCACGGGCTTCGCGGCGGCCCGCTTGCGGGCTGCGGTGGTCTGACGAGTGGTGGATGCCATGGGTGATGCTCCTCGATCGGACAGAGGTGAAGGCCGGTTAGACCTGGTCGACGATGTGGAAGGGGGTGATCACGCTCGACACGTAGTGGCCTGCGAACTTCACCGGCAGCAACGTCTGCTTGTCCTTGGTGTAGGCGAGTTCCGTGGAGTCGGTGTTGAGCATGCGGCGGCCGATGACGCGGCGGGTGCCGCCGGGGCCGAGACCGTCCATGATCACGGCGAAGTAGTTCGGCTGTGTCGCCGAGCTGGTCACGTTGGGGTCGAACGACTTGAAGCCCGCACCGCTGGCGGCGGTGCCACCGTTCAGGGAGATCGACAGGTTCTCCAGCGTGGCCTCGGCGAGGGAGGTCTCGATGGTGAAGTCCTGCTTGGTCAGCCGGCTGCCGACGCGGAGGGTGATCTGGTCGACCTCCAGCTCCGAGTAGGTCTGGTCGACGGACAGCTTGACGCCGTCCTGCGTGCCGCCCAGGTCGGTCCAGCTGCTCGCGGGCGGGACCGCGTTCACCGCCGTGTCGGCGGGCTCGACGGCACCGAAGTTGCCCTTGTAGAGGGTCGCCGGGCCC
Source organism: Streptomyces sp. LUP30 (assembly GCF_001746365.1). Classification (GTDB taxonomy): domain Bacteria; phylum Actinomycetota; class Actinomycetes; order Streptomycetales; family Streptomycetaceae; genus Streptomyces. The sequence goes on along the minus strand of NZ_MJAJ01000017.1, from coordinate 63,935 downwards.
TGGATCAAGTTCGTCGTGATCACGCTCACTGGTCAGTTCTCCTTGCTTCCGGCCGGGCCGGCGGTGGGCTTCTTCGCGGGGTTGACCGGCAGCGGGGGCGCTGCCGTGGCCGGGGGTTCGGGCTCGGTGCCGTCGTCGTCGACGAGGAGCCCCATCCGCTGCAGGTCGAGGTACTCGGCGTCGTCGACCTCGATGTCCCGGTCGGGCTGCATGGTGGTCCGGACAGTGCGACTCATCGGTAGGCACTCCTCACGAGGGGGAACTGGTGGTGGGAGAACTGCGGGTGGAAGCGCAGCTCGATGGTCTGCTCGGGCGGGATGCTCCGCGGGCAGTCGACGATGCGGACGGGCCCGGTGATCAGGAACTCCAGCTCGCCCCGGCTGTTGTGGACGATGACGCGCCCGTTCCAGGTGAGGAGGTCGCCGCCGAGTGCGGTGGCTTGGATCGCGTACCGACGGCTCATGACGGGACCTCCGTCCAGGCGATGACGAGGCCGGGGATGTCGTAGCGGGCGTAGGAGGAGGCGTCGTCTGTGATCCTGCGCGGGTCACCCACCACGTAGGCCGACTTGACCTGCACGCTGGGGTAGCTGCCGGGCAGGGTGAGCGTCTGCGGGATGCTCGGGTGGTCGAGGCAGGCTGCGACGATCGCCTCAGCCAGAGTGGCGGCCTGGTTCCACGGCGGCTTCTGCGAGGTCGGGTTGGCGGCCCAGCAGGACACGCCCATCACCGGGGTACGCAACGGCACGTAGATGTTCGACGACCCGCCTGCGACGACGAGAGTGACGAACCCGCCGTCAGCCCACGACAGGGTTCCGTCCACGCCCGGCTTGGGGAGGGTGGTGGCGACGCGGTCACCGACGACCGTGGACAGCCAGGCCGTTGCCACCAGCTCGGGCGTCGCGCGCAGCACAGGCGTCGTCATGCCGTCCTCCGCTGGAACAGAGCCGGCCGGAGGTAGGGCATGGGCGCGGTGCCGGGGTGATTGACGCGCGCCACCGGATGCGCGGCCCCCGGCCAGTACAAGGCCTTTTTGTTCCGCGGGAGGATGACGTGCGGGGCCGTGCCCATCTCGACGTCGGTGGCGTAGTTGCAGTCCAGCGAGCCGACGCGCAACACCTTGTCGTGGCACTCGGCACGCAACGAGTCATGCAGGCGGCCACTGCGCTTGTGTACGTAGTCGCGGGCATCTCCGAGGATGGCGTCGCCGATGACGTCCTGCATCCACTCGTTGGTCGCCGCGTCGACATGCGCTCGCGCGGAAGGATCGATCCGAATCCCGGATCGTGCCATGGCCGCCCTCCTCTCCAGAGAGTGGTCTCGTGCGGGCCGCCTGGTCTCCCCAGGCATGTGGCCCCGTGTGCTGTTAGGTGGTGCGCCGCAGGTCGAGCCGGATGTCCGGCACCGATGCGGGGTTCGCCATCGACGAGGTCGCGTCGACGATGTAGGTGGCGCCGGTCCGCTCGTCGAGGAGCCGGTCCTGGTCGGTGACGTCGGTGCCTGCCGGGACGCGGGCCACGGCGTAGCGGACGATGCGGGGGGTGGGGTCGTCGCGGCTGGTGACGCGGCGGGACTGCTCGGTCAGGCTGGCCGGGACCCCGGTGCAGACGGGGGTGTCGGTGTCTTGCTCGTCGCCGTAGGCGTCGGTGGTGGTGCCGCGGATGATGCTGACGCGGGTGGTGGCGATGGCCTGCATCACGCACCCCCGTGGTAGGGGGCCCAGACCAGCGAGTCGTCCGCAGCGTCCGACAGGACGGTCCCCACTGGGCCCGCGCCTTCGATTGCGGAGCGGACGTGCACGGTCCGGGATCGCATCCACGACACCTTGCGCAAGGCGCGGGCGGCCATGGGTGCGAGGACCAGGCCGTCGCCCGTCAGGGTGGAGGAGACCTGATCCTGCTGGATTTGCGTGGCATCCAACCGCGACTCCAGCCCGAACTGACCTGCCATCCATGCGGCCTGGTAGGCGACGGCCCGGCCCAGCCAGTAGAGGTCTCGTGTCCGCATCCGATCCTGGTCGGGGTAGATGCGGTTGCTGAAGACCTCGATCGCGGCCTGCGCCTGGGCAAGCTGCTGGTCCGTCACGGACACGCCGGTGGCGTCGATGACGTCCTGTGTGCTCGCCCAGGCGTCCACGTCAGGGCTCCAGCTTGCTGCTGCTGGTGTCCTTGCCGTCGGCCTCGATCACGTCGCGGGGCGTGGTCGTGTCCTCCGGTGCGTGGTCGACCGACGACGGGACGGTCTCGACGGAGTAGGTGAGGACGACGGATACGCCGTCCTCGTGGTCCTCGTCGCCGTAGAAGCTGGCCTCGCCGCGGGGGTGGAGGCCGCGCTGGATCGCCTCGTTCGCGACGGCCGCCTTGTTGGCCTCGTGCTGGTATTCCTCGCCCGTCCAGCTGTCGCCGTGGACGACGAACGTCTTGACGTATCGGGTGCCCTCCGCGCCGTCGGCGGAGCGCTCGTCGACCTCGACTGCCGGAGCGCCGACCTTCGCCGGGAACTGCCGCTGCCGAAGCTGCTCGCGGTCCTCGTCCTTGGCGGGCTGCGTCTGCTCGGCCGTGGTCTTGCTGCTGCTGGTGGTCTTCCGTGCTGCCATGGCTCACCTCCCTGCCTTGCCGCCGCACCGCCCGGAGCCACGGGCGGTGCGGGGTATCGGGGGTGGGTCAGCCGACGAGGATCGCTGCGCCGCCCGGGTGGCCGTAGGCGAAGCCGCGGCGGGCGCGCATCTTGAGGATCGACTCGTCCGTCAGCGCGGAGAGGCCGTCGCGTCCGTCGATGAACACGGACTCGGGGCCGGAGCGGACGCCGAGGAGGAGCAGCTCGGGGTTGACGAACGCCATGATCGGACGGCCGGTCGGGGCGCTGGTGGCGGTCGCGGAGATCTTCGCGCCGAGGGACCAGCGGACCGAGACACCGAAGATGGTGTCCGGGGTGCCCTGCCCGTTCTCGTTGAAGATCGGGCGGGACTGGCCGTCGACGACACCACGCAGGCTCTTACGGAACGCCGGGTGCGCGATCGCAACCATGGCACCGGGATCGAAGTAGTCCCCGGACTCGACGTTGCCGATCGCGGTGGAGAACTCGCCGTAGGTCGGGATGCCGGTGCTGGCGGCGGTGGTGATGTTCGTGCCGCCCGTGTAGGAGAGCGTGGCGTCCGTGGTGTTGAGCAGCTGGTACAGGCTGGTGAACGGGATCGTGGTGCCGTTCTCCGCAGCGCTGACCGCGAGGGACGCGTTGTCGATCATCTTGGCGTAGGAGCGGCCCCAGCCGAGCATCTTCGCTTCGATGACGTTCGCCACCGAGTCGTCGATGTCCTCTTCCGCGATGCGCGCGGCCTTGCCGAACTTGCGCGCCGTCAGCAGGACCTCGTCGTTGAGGGACGTGTCCTCGCCGTAGGCCCCGCCCTTAGCGACGACGTCCACGCCCATGCCCGCGGTACGCGGTACGTGCTTGGTGTCGGAGCCCATCGGGATGCGGGAGGCGAGCGCCTCAACCGCGGACATCTGATTGATCGCCTGGATGACGCGGGAGGACTCGTACTCCTCCGGGATCCATGCCTCAAGGGTATTGCGTGCCACGGGGGCCCTCCTGCGGGCGACGTGATGGGGGTGCTGGTCAGCGCGGCCCCATCACGGGCGCCTTCGCAAAAGGCGGTGGTCGCTCCATCGCGGAGCAATTCACCTGGTGATGAATATACCTGCGGCTGTCAAGCCTTGCCGAGGATCCGCTGCGCGTGCCTCTCCGCCGTCGACTTCGGCTGCTCCACCGCCGCCGGACGAGGCGCACCCGTCGGCCGCGCCTTCACCCGCCGCGCCGGCGCAGAAAACAGCTCCGGGTAGTCCCGGCGCAGCTCATCCACCGCCGCCTCCAGACCGGACACGGAGCCGTCGTCGTCGACGTCCAGGGCGTCGGTGTCGACCAGCTTCAGCAGCCGCTTCAGCCGCGACTCGCCCTTCTCCCGGGCCCCCTGGGATTCGGGGTCCTTCTCGTCCTGGAGGAACGCGAGCGCCCCGGCTTCGACGAGCGCGGAGCGGGCCGCGGTCTGGACGAGCGGTGCCCGGTAGCGGCGTTCGCCTTCCTCGCGGGCCTCACGGAGCGCCTTCTCGTGCTCGGACTCGTCGCCGCGGGCCTTGTCCTCCAGCTCCTTGTTACGGAGCCGGTGGCGCTTGGCGTCTTCGTTGGCCTTCTTCAGCGCGGCCTGCGCCTTCGCCCATTCTGTCTTCGACGGCGGCGTGTAGTCGTCGTCCTCGGGCTTCGGCTCCGTCTTCTGCGCCGGGGGCTTGGGCTTCGGTGCCTCGTCGGGCTCCGGCTCTTCGTCCGTCTCCGCCTCGGGCTCGTCGTCGACCTCGACCTCAATGTCGGGCTCGTCGTCGGTCTCCGCGCCGCCAGCGATGACGTGGATCGGGCGGCCGTCAGCGCGGTAGCCGAGGATCGTGCCCGGGGGCAGGCTGATCGCGTCGGGGTGGTCGGTGTTGGGGTGGATGCCCATCTGTTCCTCCATCACGGGGGTGGTGTTCGGTCGCCCATCGCGGGGACCGGGCTTTATGCGGCGGCCGGGAATCGGCCGGCTTGGAGTGCGGTGCGGGCTCGGGCTTCGACCGCGGGCAGCAGGTCGGGTTCGGTGCGCAGGAGTTCGCGGACGGCTCGCAGGCGGGCGGCGCGGGACTCGGAGGGGCGGGCGCGGCCGTAGGCGATCGACCGGTGCGCCTCACGCCGCAGGGCGAGTGGGAACGGGATCCCGGCAGTGGTCCACGCGTCGTCCCACGGCACCGCGCGGCAGCGGCAGTGGCTGTGCAGGGGCGGGCCTTCCACACCCGGCAGGCGGGCGGCGCGCTGGCGCGGATCCCACGACAGACCGCCCGGGAACGGCTGATCCGCGGCCACGACACGGCCGGTGTAGGCGAGGCAGCGCACGCACGCATCCGCCTCCGACACCCACAGCCGCAGCGGGGCAGTCGCCCGGACGACAGCGTCCAGGCCTTCGTGCACGGCGGTGTTGATGACCCAGGCGATGTGCGCGCGGACGGCGGGAATCGCGGCCCGAGCAGCCCCTAGCCCGGCCAGCATCTGCGACCACCGGTGGACACGATCCGGATGCAGCAGAAACAAGGCTCGGTCCCGGCGCTCCGTCACCATGTCCCGCAGCCGATGCGCTTCAGCACGCAGCACACGACCCACCACCGGCACCCGCGGCTCGGACTCGCGGCGCCCCGACGCGGCACGCACGAACTCCGTGCCCTGACGCACCCCCAACGCGAGGGCCGGCCCGAGCTTGTCGGAGAGCGCACCGGGTGCGCGGTCGGCGATATCGCTGAGGAGGCGACGCACCGCGGCCTGCGCTGTGGCGAGGATCTGGCGTAGCGCGCCGCCCGACATAGCGGGTTGGGCGGGGCCGCCGAACGCCCGGGTCCACGCGTCGAGGATCCGGCGAATCAGCTCCTCGAACGCCCGGTCCGTACCGCGCAGCGCCTGGCCGGTGATCTCGTCCTCCAAGTCGACGACTTCACTGGTGTGATCGCCTTGGACGAGGGCGGCGAGGTGCTTGCTGCGGTACGGCATCAGGACTCCTCCTGCGCCGTGGCGAGGGCTTCGAGGTCGTCGATCGCGCCGGCCATCAGCGCGGCGACCTGCTCCTCGGTGATGACGCCCAACGTCTTCGCCGTGCCCAGCTTCTGCGCCGAGTCGGCGAGGGAGGCGAGGACGTCGACCCGCCGCTGCAGTTCCGCGTCGTCGACCCCAGCAAGCCAGGAGTCGACCTGCTCGGCGCGGTAGCCGGCCTCCATGAGGGCCTGCCGGCGCGGCACTCCGGCGTCGATCTTGGCTTTGACGGTCTGCCAGCCCTCCGCGGACGACACCGACCGGGCAGGCACCCAGTCGACGGTGACGACCGGGTCCTCGATGCCGAGGCGGCGCAGCGCGAACACGAAGGCGGCGTGCGTCTCCGCTCCATAGCCCGTCTGCCGGTCCTCGATCTTGCTGATGAAAGGGCTGTCCTCCTCCTGGAAGGAAACCCCAGAGCGCTGACTGGAGGACTGCGGATCGAACATGCGCAGAGGCGTCTCGGTGATCTGCGCCATCGCCCGCACGTTGAACTGAATCGGGTTGAGGAACACGTCCGGGTCTGCCGCGTCGAACTGGCCCACGCTCTTGTAGCCGCGGAGCAGCCACATCTCACCCGGGCCGGCCTTCAGGCTGGAGTCGGCGCCAGAGTCGGACGGGCCTACACCGTTCTCGTCGAGGGGCCAGTCGCCGTCATCGAAGTCGCCGGGCTCCAGGTCGCTGGTGTCCGTGGTCGCGGTCTCGGTCAGGGCGTACCGCTGGGGTGCGCCCTGGTAGTCGACCGTCCCCATATGCGTGGCCTGGAGTTTGGTGATCGCGTTCTGCGGGCCGTAGGCGCCGTAATGCTCCGGCACCCCATACGGCCTGTCCGTCCTGAAATGGAAGACGGGCTGCTCGCCCCACTCGTGCGGGAGGAACCACGACTCCGGGTCCTCCGGGTCGGCGGGCCAGTGCAGCCAGTCGCCGGGCTTGCTGCCGTCGGAGTTCTCGCCGGTCGTCCAGCGTTCGGTGCGGTCGTCGTAGTACAGCTCGGCGCGCTGGTACTTACCCTCACACCACTTCTTGATCGTGTACGCCTTACGGCGCGGGTTGTCCTCGGCGTAGATCACCCGGACGGTCTGCGGGGAGTTGTAGAACATCTCGACGCGAACGACGTTGCCCTTGTCGTCCTCGACGGGCAGGACCATGAGGTAGGCGTCGCCGTACTCGCCGGCCCGCCGGAACAGGTTCTTCATCTCCAGGTTGAGCTGGTTGTCCTGCCAGATCTGGGAGATGAGGGTGTTCGTCGCCTCGTCGGGGCTCGTGATTGAGGCGATTTTCAGCCGGTTGGTGACGGCGTTGACGGGGGTCTTCGCAAAGTTCAGATCGAAGTCGATGTCGTGGACGGCGAGGGCGCGGCGCAAACGGATGGAGGTGAAGACCTCGGGGACTTTGCCGTCGTAGTAGGTCTGCGCCTGGTCGTAGGCGGGGCGGGACTCTCTCAGTTCGGCGATGCCGTACATGAGGTCGACGTGCTCGTCATCCAATGCGACCTCCCAGACGTGACCTTTGAATCGAAGGATAGCCGCTCACTTCAAGCCCGCCAGTACCGCAACAGGAAGGCCTTCACCATCGAATCCACGGATCACACGTAGCTGGCGCGCGCAGCGCTCGGCGCCGCCTGCTTCTTCTCCGGCGGGATGAATCTGCGGATCGCACTCCCCGCCGCATCCACAAGGTCATCGTTCGGAGCCTTCGGGAACGCGCACATCTGCTCCTCCAACTCCCGCAGCCTGCGCGCGTGCAGCACCCGGCCCCGCTGGTAGTAGCCCAGCACGCCCTCCGCGCGCACGAACTTCGGCTCGGTCTGACTGACCGGCTTCACCTTCACCGGCATGTCGTGCAGGATCGCCTTCCACACGTCGTGCCCCTGGTTCACCTCGATCAGCACCAGACCGATCCGCGGCCACTCATCGAGCAGCGCCAGCACCCGCTCACGCAGCTGCTCACCCGGCGGGATCTTCACCGCGAGCGCCTCGTGCACCGTGCACCGCCGGGTCTGCGCGGACCACGACACCACGGCCAGGCCGGTGAAGTCCGAGGCGCGTTTCGCCGTGACCGCCGGGTCGATCGACAGCATCATGTGCGTGACCGGGTCCGGGCCTTCCTCGCCGGGGTAGCGGAAGTCGTCCGGCGTCCACAGGTCACCGTCGGCGCCCATGGGGTCGTTGGCGTAGTTCTTCGCGAACGACCTGGTGTGCTCGATCGACTTCAAGTAGGACAGCGGCCACTTCGCCGGCCACACGCTCCGTTCATACCCGCCCGCCGTCTTGATGATCGGCGGGGTGTAGTGGGCTTCGAACCCCTCGTCCCGGATCCACTCGGCGGTCTCGACGCCGCGGGCGTGCTTGACGAGCTGGTGGACGATGCTGCCGGGGAGTGTGACGGTCCCGGAGATGACGACGCGGGCGTACACGTTGAGGGGGAGGATCGCGTCGACGAGGGTGGTGCGCCGCTTGCGTGCCAGTTCGGGGCCGTAGCTGCTCTCGTCGGGCTCAATGTCATCGCACAGGATGAGGTCGGGGCGCTGCTCGCCGACTTTCATACCGAGATTGCTGCTGTCGATGCCGCGGGCCGCGAAGACGAAGCCGGACTCGGCCATGTACATGGACTGGGTGTCCGCGATGTTGGTCCCGGACGGACGCTTGGCTGCGGTGCAAAGCTTCGGGTAGTCGCGGCGGAGCAGCGCGTTCGTGTCGATCTCCCGCTTGAACGTGGCGAGATGCGTCTGCGCGGGGCCGGCAGCCATTGCGAACGCGGCGGCGAAGCGGACGTGGCCGTGGGCGGCGGCCCAGGTGGGGAGGATGAGGAACCACCACGTGGACTTGCCCATGTTGCGGGGGGCGATGTAGGCGTGCCGGTTCTCGCCGGGGCCGGCGGGTTGGCGGATCCAGTGGCGGGCGGCGCGGCACCAGTCGAGGTGGGCGTCGCCGAACGTGACCCGGCCTTCGTCGTCTTTGAGGTGGTGCTTGAGGTAGACGAGGGCGAACAGGAGGGGGTCGAGACGCGTGAGGGTGCGCCGACCTTCGGGATCGGCGAGGAGGCGTTCGTCGAACTGGGCGAGGTAGGTGTGGAGGTCGAACGTTTCGGCGTCCAGGCCGTCGAGGTAGCCGGCCGCTGGCGGGGCGGCGGTGGTCATGGTCAGGCCTCGCCGCCGGGGCCGTCCCGAAGCGCCTGCTCTTGGGCGGCGACGCGGGCTTTGGCGTCGCGGAGCATCTCCTGCAGTTCGAGGTCCTGTTGCGTCACCTCGTGCACGGTGGCGTCGACCTTGACCGCGGCCTCGATGCCGGTGAGCTTGGCGCGCCTCTCCCCGTTGCGGCGCCGGGCATCTTCGATCTTGATGAGGCGGTCGATGGCTTGGAGGACGGGGCCGTCGTCTTCCATGGGGTCGCCGGTTTCGGGGTGGGTGATGACGCGGCCGTTGCTGACGGTGATGTGGCGGGCGGTGAGGACTTTGCGGGCGGCGGCTTCGAGGCCGTCGAGGCGGAGGAGTTCGGCGTCGAGGCGCTCCAACTCGAAGTGCAGGACCGCCTCGCCGGGCTCTTTCAGTACGGCGGCGATGGCGCGTTGTACAGCTTCCCAGGCGCTGCGGCTGCTGGCGTAGCCGCATTCGTCGGCGACCTGCTGGTAGGTGCGGCCTTTGGCGCGGACCTCTGCGGCTTTGGCGTCGCGGATGGCGGTTTCTGGGCTGGGCATGTAGCGGCCGCCGCGGCCGCGGACGTTTTGGTTCGGGTTGGCCATGGTGGATGCCTCCTACGACCGAGTACCTTTGAATCGTAGGCTATGGCAGTGTTGAGGCTTTGATTCGATCGTGCTGGATGGTGGCGGGCGATGGTATCCGACCGAGGCGGTAGGGCAGGGTTCGTCTATCGGACGCGCTTCGCCGTGTATCGCGCATTGCGACGTCAGGGCATGTCGAAGTCCCGTGCCGCGAGGATCTCGAACGAGGGCCGCACTCACGCAGCCCGCAGCCTGATGGCCAGGAAAGCCGCCCGCACGCGTCAAGCGCGGGGGCGTAAGCGTCACTAGGGCAGTGGCGGGCTGGGCAGGGGCCCCGGGGTGGCTGTGGCGGCACACCCCGGGGCCCCAGGCGCGTTCAGGGGCAGGACTCCCCGAACTTGACCGCGGTGAACTCGACCGGCTGCCCGTTCAGCGTGGTGCCCGCGGCCGGGCTCTGGCTGCACACCTGCCAGTTCGACTCGACGAGGATGAACCGGTGCTCGCTGGCGTCCTTCACGGTGATCGACGTGCCGGAGTCGAGGGCGGCGCGTGCGGCCTTCACCGACTTGCCCTTGAAGTCGGGCATCGTCCCATCGGCCGTCGAGGGTGCCTTCTCGTCCTTGGTCGGGCAGGTTTCGTCGAGCTTTACGGCGCCGAAGTCCAGCTCGGTGTCCGTCGGTACCGTCTTTCCGGCCGCGATGTTCTGGGTGCAGACCTTCCAGTCCCGGTCGAGGATCTGGTTGCGGTCCCGGCCGAGGGAGTCGTGGGACTTCAGCGCGTAGAACCCGGCGGTTTGGGCGGTGTCTTGGGCGGATTGGAGGCCCATGCCGACGAAGTTGGGGATGGCCTTGGCCTCGGCGGCTTTGCTGCTGCCCGTGGTGGTCTTCCCGCTGCTCGTGCTGCTGCCGCTGCTGGTGTCTTTGCATGCGGCGGTTCCGCTGAGGATGAGGATGCCGATGGCGGTGATGGTGGCGGTCTTGTGGTGGGTCATGGTGCTTCCCCCTGTTGGTGCGGGTGCGGGTGGTGGTGGGGGTGGAGCGTAGGCGGGGTGTGGGTGGGTTGTGGTGGTTGTGACGGTGCTGTGACCGGATCGGGTGTACGCGGGCATGAGTGAGGGCCCGTTCCCTGGTGGCGAACCGGGGGCGGGCCCTTGGCGTGTGCGGCGGGGTCAGGCGGGGTCGTCCTGCTGCTCCAGGGCGAGGAGTTCCTGGATCGCGTCGTCCAGAGTCAGCGGTGCCTCGTCGTCGCGGTCTTCGTCGCCGTACTCGACGATCCGAGGGTCGGCGGGGTCGGAGCAGTCGAGGCGGTACCAGCCGTCCGGGTCGAGCCCCACCCACGGTGGGCAGGTGCACGGCGAGGTGGGAAGCGCGTACCACTGCATCGTGATGCAGTCCACGAAGTGACTGGCCATGGCGGGGTCCTTTCGGTGGCGGAGGATTGAGCGTAGGGCGGTCAGGCGGGTTCTAGCAGGGGCTGTGGTCGGGGCAGTAGTCCCGGCCTTCGATGTCGCTCCACCCGTCGGCGGCGAGGGCCGCTCGATGAGCGATGGCTTGTAGGTCGGGCGGCTCTGGTTGGAAGGGGGCGCGGCAGGAGTACTCGTCGCAGTCATCGTGTGCGCAGCGGATGGTGTGGGCCATGGGGTCCTCCTTGGTGGCGGTTCGAGGCCGGCAGGGGTCAGGCGGTGAGGTCACTGCGGTTGCGGCTGATCTTGCGGATCGCGGTACAGGCGTCCGGGCTGAGGCTTCGGATCTCGCGCACGCCATGTGCGGCAGCCTCCGCGCCCGAGGCGAACAGCGGCGCCGGAGACACGTAGTCACGGATAGCGTCGGCGGTCTCCACGCTGATCTCCCCCGACGACACCGCGACCCGCAAGGCAAGCAGGTGGTCACCGTCGTGGCATCCCGCCCACCCACCACACACGCGGGCCCGGTCGTCGTCACGGTCGTGCTGGTGACACAGGAACAGCCGGGGCGGCTGCGCGTGGGTCGGGGCGTCGTACAGGGTCAGTTTTGCGTACTCGCTCGCCGCCCACACCCCGGAGGGGACGTCCTGCCGGTACGGACACGAGGCGCAGGGGCGCGGCGCGGGCTGCTCGGTCATGTGGTTCATCCTGTCGTGGTCGGGCGGGCGGTGGGGCGGGGTTCAGGGGTTGGTTCGGCGGTCGATTTCGTCGCTGATCCGGTCGGCATAGTCGGCGTGGTACTCGGTCACGGACTCGCTGCACCTGTTCAAGTTGCTGTCGGTGAGCTGGAGGCAGGCTTCGCGTTCCTCCTGGAGGCCACGGGTGGACATGTCGGCGAGGTGTTCGGAACGGGGCATCGGGGGCTCCTAGGCAGCGAGGGCGTCGGCGAGCATCTGGACGCGGCGGGCGATCAGGCAGTCGACGGGGTAGAGCACGGTGACCGTGGCGAGGCCCGGCCCCTGTCGAGGGCCGGGCTCGACACTCAGCAGCCGTAGTCGCCGTTCTGGTCGGCCGTGTACTCGATGCAGCCCATGCAGCCGCAGAGGCTCTCGTCCCCGTGCTGCGCGACCGTGCAGTCCGGCAGCGGGCCGCTGCTCGCTCCGGCGGTGGCGGTGCGCTGAACCCGGCTGGAGCTGCGGACGAACTTGCGGGGCTGGTCCTCGAACGAGGTGACGATGCTGACGTAGGGGTCGGTCTTCGGCTTGTCCCAGACCAGGGTGATGACGCCTGTGAGGGTGTTCCCGCGTCCGTCGTCGAACTCGACCTCCTGGTCGACGGCGAGGGGCTGCGGCTGGGTGGTGTCGGTCATGCGTTTCTCCTGTTCAGGCTGCGAGCAGCATCTGTGCGGCGAGGGTGTGGTAGCAGCGGCTGCCCTTGGTGCCGGCGGGGCACGTACACCCGGTGGGGGCGGTCTTGTAGGTCTCGGTGCCGTCGGTGCTGACGGTGATGAAGATGACGGAGCGGAGGGGGATGATCGCGCCGTCCTCGATCAACTCGCGGGCGCTGGTGATCTGGTGGGTCTTGTAGTCGGTGGTGTCGACGGGGGCGTTGCGGACCTTGGCGGCGCACTTCGCGCCGTATCCGGCGGCCTGCGACTTGGCGGTACGGAGGGTGCGGCCGCAGCGGAGGCAGTTGGCGTGGGTGGTGTTCTGCATTGCTGCCTCCGTGGTGCTGTGCCCGACTGGCTATGACTACACAGTAGGCCTACTCACTCCACATGTCAACGGGGTAGGCCTATCGTGTTCGCCTACTGAGATGGCATACTGAGGGCATGGCAGACACCGACGAGCAGAAGATCGAAGAGATCCAGCAGCTCACCGAACGCATGGCCGCAGACCGAGCCCGGGTCTTCGAACTGATCCCGCAGGTCTTCCCCGAGCTGCGCGGCGAGGACCCCGTGCGCGGCCGGCTGAACGAGGTCGTCAAGGCATCCGGGTTCACCCGCGAGTACGTCGCCCGCATCCGCGACGGGAAGGTCAAGCCGTCATGACTCTGGTCGCCGCCGAACGAACCGCGCTCTACCGCCTCTACGACAAGGAGAGCAACCTCCTGTACGTAGGCATCACCAACGACCCCGACGTCCGCTGGACCTACCACGCACGTCAGAAGGCGTGGTGGCCACAGGTGGAGCGGCGTGACGTCGAGTGGAAGGCGACCCGCGCCGAGGCCGAGGCGGCGGAAGCGGAGACCATCACTACCCAGAACCCCAGATGGAACGTCATCCGCCCGGACGAGAACGGCAAGATGACTCAGGGACGTGGCGGCGGGAGGCCCGCGACGGGGCAGACCAAGGTGGTGACGTTCCGAGCCGACCCGGCGCTACGCCGAGCCTTCGACGCCACCGTCGAGGAGGGCCGCTCACGGTCTGACGTCCTGATCGAGCTGATGCACGAGCGGGTCAACAGGAAGCGACGGGAGCGCCCGGCGGGCAGCGAGGAGACGACCGGATGAGCCCCGTCGCGGGTACGACCCGTTACCTGTGCCCCCTCGAATGCGGCTGGCACCACGACCGAGTGCCGTTCCCCGACGCCTGGATCCCGTCACACGCCTCTACGCCGATCGCCCCCGAAGCGATCCAGAGGATGGCCGGTGAGCTGGTGCGGCAGAACGCTGAGCAGACGGAGGCGGCACTGCGCGAGCATCTGGCCACGCACACCACCGAGCAGTTCGTGATGACGATCCAGGTTCTCCGGACGGAGATCGCACGGCTGCGCGGCGCGGGCCCGGTGCGCCCGGACGGGGAGCAGACGTGAGCGAGGCGGCGAGCGGCCCGCTCAGCTCGGCCGGGAACAACGTGCGACGCAACGTCCGACGCCTCCGCGAGCAGCGCCACTGGGGGTACCGAGACGTGGAGGAACGCCTCGCGCGCGTCGGCCGCGCGATCCCCGCACTCGGGCTGAGCGCCATCGACACCGGGCAGCGGCACGTCGACGTTGACGACCTCGTCGCGCTGGCGGCCGTCTTCGACACAGGCATCGAGGAGCTGCTCCTGCCGCCCGCGAACTGCAGGACTTGCCACGGCGCGCCACCGCCTGGGTTCCGGTGCATGGAGTGCGACACCAGCGCGCTACCCGCCAGCTGAGCGCCGGCATGACGAAGGTCCCGCCCGGATTCTGGGACGGGGCCTCATCAGGCCGGTCAGCTAATTGGTGGGGCTCCGGAGGCCGCACGCACATCGTTGATGTAGGCAATGAGTTCCGGGCCCGGGTGGAACCACTCCCGCCCCACCGCCAGCAGGTGGCGGAACCGGCGCTTCAACTGGCTCTCCAGGACAAGATCACCGGGCTCAGTCGCCAGTACCAGGGTCGCCAGCGAGGACATACGTTGACGAAGCCGCACACTCGTCCCGATCTTGATCAGTACCTCCCGCCGGGCGAAGTACACCACCGACGGCTGATCCGTCGTCTTCGGTAGCGGAGCGACCGCACCCCCGAAGTGCCGGGCCCGCGTTTGAGGGCTGCGTTCAAGGAAGCGCTCCAGTACCTGCGTGCCGGCCAGGTAGCCCAACCGAGACGCAGCCTCGGCCTCGTGATCCAGGCAGAACTTCAGCGGCTCTGGCGTGGTTGCCCGGGTTCGGCAGTTGCCGTAGGTGCAACGGCGTACTGAGTCGATGCGCTCGACAGCCCGGATTCCGCGCAGGCCGCACCCGCAGCGGAAGGCCCCGCGCCCGGCTCGACCGTCGGGTGCCATGAACCGTCCACAGGGGCATTTCAGCGAGATCGTTTGCATGCCGCGCAGTGAACCTGGGGCCGCTGACAGCGGGTAACCCAGTCAGCCCACGGCTCTTGGCAGGATGGGGCTGTCCGGGTGGCGGGATTCACGCGTAAGGCCCCACCGGGACGGGGGAACCCGGTGGGGCCTTCGTGGTGCCGAGCGGTCCCGGCGCGTGCCTCCAGTGTGGCAGGCCGGGGGTCACCAGCCCCGGCAGTTCGCCAACAAAAGCGCCAGCAGGACGAGCAGCGCCCACCCCCACCCGGCCGGCAGGACACCATCCCCGCGGGCCGCGGCGTGCACACGCCGCACCTCGTCGCCGGCGTCCGGCCGCAGCCCGCCGTGCACGCGGCGCCGATGCTCGACGAGTTCGTCCTCGGCGTCGTCGCGGCGCTCCCGCTCCTCAGGCGAACGAGCTTCGCAGGCCCGGCATTCATAGATCCACGGCATGGCGCATCCTCGGGTACAGGTATGTCTCCCACCCCGGGAGAGGGGCGGGAGACGGCGGGGAGACAGAAGGTAGACGTGCAGGTCAGACGGCGGGAGACGGGGCGGGAGACGGGGACGTCTCCTCGATCGGGGGGAGTGCTTCGAGATCGGCTTTCAGGACCCCGCGGGTGGGTGTTCCGCCCACCTTCACCTTGGGCCGGACGGGGATGCCCAGGGCCTCCAAATGCCGCCTCAGATCAGACACCTCCTTGCCCTCCCACTGGCCGTGCTCCTGGAGGTGGTCGAGGACGGTGCGCAGGTGCACTCCTCTCCCCTCTCCGATGAGGTCGAGGAGGAGCCCGCGAATGGCCTCTCCGCCGCTGCTGGGCGGCGCGGTAGGCGGCTTCTGCGCGGGGCCGGAGAAGCGGCGTTCGATGGCCGTGGCGAGCCGGTCCAGGTACTCCTTTGGCGTGAACAGCCCGACCGTGAGCAGCCATGCGATGACAATGCCGGCCGCGATCCAGCCGCCGTAGAAGCCGATCGCCCACACCGACCCCACGTAGAGGCTCCACGCCAGGTCGGTGCGGCCGTGGGCTGCGAGCCAGAGGCCGGGCCCGCTGATGCCTGCCCAGAGGCCGCCGCCGCGGGCGGCCGGGGAGGTCTCGTCGGTGCCGGACTCGGCCTGCTTTTCCCCGCCAGGCTCTTCCTCGACGGCCGCTTCCGGTTCGGGTTCCGGGGCGCGTTTGCGCAGGCTGTGGTACGTCACTGGAGGCCTGCCCGTGCGTTCTCGATCGCGTCGGCGAGGTAGGCCCAGGTGCCGCCGGCTCCGGTGGCGATGTAGAAGAACAGCAGGGCGGTGATGCCGACCTGCTTGGTTGTCAGCTTCTTGAACAGCATGAAGATCAGAACGCAGAGGGCGAGGGCTGGCATCGTGACGCCCTTGAGGAAGCTCTGCAGGAAGGAGATGACCGTCCCGGCCGCGTCGGGGACGACGCTGAACGGGCCTCCCGCGGCCTTGTACGCGCTGGCGGCGAGGAGCGCGACGAACACGGTGGTCCACCAGCCGAGGGGCTTGAGCTGGCCGCCCCCCGGAATGCCGAAGATCATCAGGCAGGTGAGGGCTGCGGCGAGGCCGACGGTGCCAAGGTTCCCGAACACGAGGGGTCCTTACGAGTACGGGGCGTACAGGAGTACGCCGGCGACGGTGGAGGTGACGGGGACGGCGGCGAGCCAGGCGACGGGCCGCCACCAGCCGCGGGTGCGGTGGTAGACGAGGGCGGTCCCGGCGGCGGCGACGTACCAGAACCAGGCTTGTCCGCTGGTCGGGCCGGTCGCTGCGATCCATCTGGTGACGTAGGTGGCCCAGTCGACGAGGCCGACGGTCCAGCCGAGGTAGGCGGCGGACGCGTGGTAGGCCAGCCACTTCAACCGGGGCGGGACGGCGTCCCAGGCGTCGGCGAGGGACTGCCGCGGGGAGGGCGGGCGGGTGTCGACGGCGGCCCGGGGGACGCCCGGCTTCGTCTTCTTCGCCTTCTTCTTCCGGGCCTTGGAGGGACTCGGGCTGCCCTGCTTGGGAGCGGCGGCCGGCGGGGCGGAGGCGGGCTCCTCTGCGGGCTCTGTGGCGGGCGCGTGCTCGTCGTCGATCAGGTCGTCCAGCCAATCCCGCGGCCGGCCTTTGGGCTTGGGCGGGATGGCGTCGGGGCCGACCTCGCGGGTGAGGAGGAGGGCGCGCATGCGGAGCTCGTCGGCTCCCTGCTCGGTGCTCACAGGTACGGCCCCTCTCCGAGGCGCTTGGCGATACGGCGGATGCTGTCCGCGACCATGTCCGGACGCAGCCGGACAGCCTCGGACACGAGGGCGTCTTTGGGTACGCCGTGGGTGGCGAGGGAGCGGACGAGGTCGGACGGTCCGGACGCCGCCTTGGCGATCTCGGACAGGGGGTCCGGCCTGTCCGGACGCGTGTCCGGGCTGGTCAGAGTCTCGGTGGTGGTCTCGGTCTTCTCGTGTCCGGACGCTGTGTCCGCTGCGTTGTCCGGCTGTCCGGACGTGTCCGGCGGGTTGTCCGTCGCCGTGTCCGGGCGCCCGGACACGGCGTCCTCGACGACCACGCCGAGGTACTCCGCGAGCTCGGCGCGCAGCTCGAACCACTCCGTGTCGTCCACTCGGAGATCGGCGAAACGACGGTGCATGGACCGCTCATACTCGGCGTGTCCGTGCACGACGCGGATGACGTCGTCTGGGCGCAGCGAGAGCGCGGCGACGCGGCGGCGAAGGTTCTGCGAGACGCCGATCTTCACGCGACTGCCGTTGCGGAGGAAGTACACGATCGGCGCGTGCGCCTTCCCGAAGAGCGCCGGGATGTCTTCCACGGGTTCGCCGAGCGGGCCGGCTGGAGTGGACGGGGGCTGTTCGCTGGGCGCGCGCTTGCGCAGCTGCACGGGTGGGAGAGCTGCGGGCCCCTGCGGGTCTCCGCCAGCGACGGAGAGCGCCTCTCGCGCCGCCTCCTCGAAGCCGGCCGGTGCTGGGGTGATGGCGGGCTGCGCGGCCGTAGAGAGGCCGAACATCTCGGCGAGTGCTTTGTCCGCTCCCTGCACGATGCGCTCTCGCTGGACCTCCATCAGGCTGTCCCGGAGTTCGGTGTCGTGCGCTGCAACCCTGCTCGCCAGCCTCCAGGCGATGCGTTCGGACCGCTTGCGTTGCCGCTTTGAGGGGTGGTGGTCGGCGCTGGCCTGGTGCCAGTTCAGCCTGCGGGCGACCGCCGAGTCACGGCGCTGCGCCTCAACATCCACGCCGGTCCGGTGCACAACGATGCGGCGGGCGAGCAGGCTGATGCCCTCGGCGCTGGCGGTCATGGCGAGGGGGGTGAGGGCGAACACGACCATCTCGGCGGCGGTGGGAGCGATGGCGAGGCCCATGACGGAGGCGGCGGCAGGGAGCAGCCAGAGGGCTGCGCGCACGGTGGTGGGTGCGGTTTGTCCGAGCATGGTGACGACGATCATGACGAGGGCGGCGACGAGGGTGGCGCCTTCGCCGGCGGCGACGACGCCGAGGGCGGTCTCTTTGCGGTGGAGGACGGATGCGGCGTTGGCGTAGGTGCCGATCGCGCCGCCGATGCCGACCGCGATCATGGGGATCGTGGTGAGGATGAGGACAGCTTTCTGTCCTCTGGTGAGTTTCTTCACCGGTTCCTCCAGGCGTAGAGGGCGATGGCGGTGCAGACGAGGCCGGGCAGGATGAGCCCGTTGAGGAGCGCGAAGGCCGCGAGCACGGTGAAGCCCCACCGTCCGAGCGGGTCGTGTAGGCCGATGTGGCGGATGATGGTGCGGCGGCGGGGCACGGTGGTCCTCCGGGAGCGGGACGAGGAGCCGGCCTCCCGCGGCCGTGGGGGAACGGAGTCGCGGGAGGCCGGCCGATCAGGGGTTGGGCTACTGGGCGTAGGGGCCGCGGCGTTGCCGTTCGGATTGGCGGTCGCGGGTTTCCCAGTCGTCGGCGGCGCGGCCTGCTGCTCGGGCGCCGGCCGTTTTGGAGCGGAAGAACCGGCCGGCCGAGGCGGTGACGGAGGTTCCGGCGGCGGGGTAGTCGCGGCTGGTTTGGTCGCGGCTGCGGAACCAGGCCATCAGCGGCCTCCGCCTTGTACGCCGGTGCCGTGGCAGGGCTGGCAGGTTTGCCAGTTCTGTCGGGTGATGCCGCCGCTGCTGGTGTCGTTCACGGTGCCGCCTTGGCCGTGGCAGGTGCCGCAGGGGGGCGGGGTGGGGGCGCTCATTGGGCGGCCGCCGGGCGCGGCAGGGCGCGGCACGTTTCGGCGTGGGCTTGGGCCCAGGCGCGGGCGGCTTCCTCGGCGATCGCGATAGCGTCCGCCCGCTTGATCGGGTGGAACTGGCTGGCGTAGTCGTAGGTGCCGTCCGGCCATTGCTCGCGGCGGGTGGCGGGGCATCCGCCACAGGAGGCGATGGTCACTTCGAGGAGGTCGCCGTCGCGGGGGCCGGTTTCGGTGATGTCGATGGTGGCGCCGCCGACGGTGAGGTAGCGGGCGATCGTGTGGTCAGCCCACGCGGCGCGGTAGGCGAGTTGGCTGGCCACCCAGTCGGGGAGCGCGGATGCCTGCTGCTCGTTCATCGCTGGGCCGCCTGCTGGGGGAAGGGGTGCTGCGCGAGGTGCTTGGCCAGTGCGCGGCCTTGGGCTGCTTGTGCGGGGTGGCGGAGGGTGGCGCAGTTGTTGCAGGTGCGGGGGTCGTGCTTCTGGGGTTGCGGGTCGATACGCTTCACGGCGGACCTGCTCTTTCGTCGCTGTTGGGGTGGGTCCGCCCCCGGCCCATATGGCGTTCCAGCGCCGGGCCGGGGGCTTTGTGCATCAGCAGTCGGACTGCTTGCTCCCGACTGTAGGGGTCCCCTACAGTCCATGGCAAGCGGCCCACCGAATGAAGGGGCCGGGATGAGCGACGAGGAGGTGCGCCGCGTGTCGGACGCCCTTAACGCGATCGAGCAGATCGCGGACCGCGAGGAGCGGATCAGAGCCAAGAGCAAGATCATGGCTGAGCAGGCCAGGCGCAACGCTGACTGGTCGAAGGAGCGCGACGATCTGATCCGGGAGTTGTGGAACGGGGGAAACGGGCTCTCTTACCGGCAGATCGCGGCGCGCCTTGGTGTTGGGTTCAGCACGGTGCAGGCGGTGTTCCGCGGCAAGGGGTCCGGGACGACGCGGCCGAAGGTGGAGAAGGAGGCCGACGGTGGATGAGATGGCGGAGGACGACGCGCCCTGCGCGGCAACGTTCCGCGAGGAGCCGATGCCGGACACCGTGTACTGCGGCGAGCGCGGATATCACACCCGGCACACCAGCGGCGGCGGCAGCAACTACTACGCCTGGCTCGACGGCGACGACGGCGCAGGGTGGGATCGCTGATGGATGGCCTGGTGCGTTGGTTGAGCGTGCAGCTCGACGAGGATGAGCGGATCGCGAAGGCTGCGCCGCCGGGTCCGTGGTCGATGGATGGTGCGGGCAGCGTCGCGGACGCCGACGGCGGCCGGGTGATCCCCTCGGTTGGCGGCGCGCTCGATGGGCGTGTGACGCGCTGGCCGGAAGGCCCGGTCATCGACCACGTCCTCGGTCATGATCCGGCTCGGGTGCTGCGGGAGATCGAGGCGAAGAGGGCGATCGTCGCCCGGTATGACTTCGCATCCAAGGAAGCTGTCCGGCTCGCCCTTGCCGGTGAGGACGATGCCGTGTGGGTGCAGGTGGCGGGTGCGCTGCAGTCCTGCGTCCTCTGCCTGGCCGCGATCTACGCCGACCGCCCTGGCTACCGCGACGAGTGGAAGCCGTAGGGACCGCCCAACAGCTGCGCCCCCGTCGACCGATGACGGGGGCGCTTTGCTGTAGCAGCACGGCCTGATCCAGCCATGGAAACCAGCCCGCACTGTGATGGTACGACCGGCCGCCGACAACGCGGGAGCGCCCGCCCCTGTCTGCTGCTCACGAGGGCGGGCGCGGGCTCTCAGGCCGAGATGCCTCCCGGTTGGCGCCGGGCTGGTGCGAGCGGCACAGGGGTCTTCCGTCCCCTGGACGGGCCACCTCTCGCTAAACGGAGCGAGTCACGCGCGCCAGGTCTCACACCCGGATGCCGCACCCTCAGGATGCCAGATATGCGAGCGCCCCGCCGATACCTAGTCGGCGGGGCGTTCGCGTCTCCGGGGGCCACAACCCGCTCAAGGCGGGAGGGATCCAGTTCCCTGGTTCCGGCCTTTGTCCCGGAAGACGTTCCCCCGACGCGATTTGAACGCGCAACCTCCCCGCCGGGCGCTCTGCCAGGTTGAGCTACGGGGGAACTGTCCCAGGATGCCAGACGCACGTCCGCCCCGGTCCTCGATGGAGGCACGGGGCGGAAGGCGGTACCGGTTCGCGGCCGGCGGGTGGCATCCCCGGGATGCCGTACTGCCACGGTCAGGATGCCACAGGTGGTCAGTCCCAGGTGATGCCATTGGCGGCGAACGCTTTCACGATCGCCGGGTCGTCGAGGAAGTCTTGCAGCGAGTCGAGTTCGGTGTCCCAGTCCTCGTTCTGGAGGTTGGCGATGAGCGGTGTGAGGACGCGTTCCTTCAGCTCGTCGGAGGCGCCGGCTTCTTGGAGGGCGTGGGCTACGGGGTTGAAGAACTTTGATCCGGCTGATCCCCATCCCATGGTCAGTTCTCCTTCGTGGTGTCGGTCGCTTGGGTCGCTGCCGGGCTGGCCGCGGGCTCGTCGAGGGCGGCGCGGATGCGGCGGGCGATTGCGGGCCCGGTCCAGCTGCTGCGTTCGATGTCGGCGGCGTAGTCGCGCACTCGGCGGATGGCGGCCCGGAGTTGGTCGCGTTCGTCGACGGTTCGGGTGAGGAAGCGTCCGACAGCCTCGCTGCTCTCTTGCAGGTGGGCGAGGTGGCCTTCGGCTTCCTCGGCGCGCTGCCGCTCGCGTTCCCAGTCGGTGACGGTGGGTGCGGCGTCGCCGCGTCCGCAGGCGGGGCAGTAGCCGCGGGCGACTTGGCGGAGCGCAGCCAGCTCGTGTTCGGCGCGGGCGGCCCGTGTTGCGGCGGAGGCGAGGGCTTCCCGTGCGGTGGCCAGTTGTCGCTGGGCCTCGCTGTCTTCGGCGGCTTCGAGTTGCTCGTAGAGGGCGTCGAGGGCGTCGCTGGTGATCGTGTTGACGGTGTGCCGGGTCATGCGGCGTCCTCGTTCCAGTGGCGGGTGATCTGGCCGAAGGCTTCGTCGTAGCGGGTCTGTTCAGCGATCCGCTCCCAGTCGGGCATGGGCGCCGGGTCGGGGATGGTGGTGCGGATGATGGCGTCGACTTGGGCGGAGGCGCGGCGGAGGGTTCGTCCGGTGCGATGTCCGATGCACCAGCCGGCGGCGAGGGCCAGGACCGCGGCGAGGAGGAGGGTCACAGGAGGTCTCCCTTCACGGTGATGGTGTGGGCGGTCCAATAGGCGGCGGGTTCGATGCGTTGTCCGCGGATGTCCCACATTTCGTGTTGGCGGAGGTCGAAGCGGGTGGGTGGCCGGTTGGCGGGTGATGGGGTGTTGCAGGGCTCCGACCAGGTGAGGGCGAGTTGTTCGCCGGTCATGGCTGCCGGTCCGGGGTGCCGAGGACCGCGCGGGCGAAGGCGAGGGCGCATTCGTGGCTGCGGTCGGTGACCTGGATGCCCGCTTCGGGGTCGAACTGGGTGGCGGCGAAAAGGTCGAGCCAGTCGGCGAGCGGCAGGCGTGCCGCGATCAGGGCGGCGGTGCTGGCTGTTGCGGTCATGGCGGCGGGGAATCGGGCTTGGCGAAGTCGGGCGGCTGCTGCGCGGAGTTCGTCGGCGGGTGTCACGGCTGGCCTTTCGGGTCGGGCGTGCGGCTCAGGCGGGGGTGTCGGTGCCGTCGTCGGGGTCGGTGATCGAGCGGATCCACTCGCGCGTCGGGGCCATGGCCCTGTGGCGCAGTTCTCGCATGTAGGCGGCGAGGTGGGCGGGGTCGATCTGGCCGCCGTCGTTGACGGCTTCCTGGACGTAGCCGACGAGCTCCGTCCACACCTCGCCGTAGCGCGGCTTGGGGATGTTGGCCTCGATGGATTGCCAGACGACGCGGGTGGCTCCGCCGTGGCCGTGGACGGCGATCACGGATTCCATGCCGCCGGGGTGCGGGGTGGTGGTGGGGTAGGTGCTGCCGGTCCAGTGGATGACGGCTTGTCCGTCGGGCCAGAGGATGCCGTTGGCGACGATGCCGACGCCGGATACGCCGCTGATGTCGGTGTCGCGGACGAGGACGAAGGGCTTGCCGAAGTCGGGGGCGGGGGTCTCAGGCATGGCGGGTTTCCTTTCGGGCCGCCCCGGGTGGGGGCGGCCGAGGGGCGGGGTCAGGCGGGGCTGACGTAGCGGTATCCGGTGCTGGTGGGGCGGAAGCGGTCGAGGCGGATGCGGGTGCGGCGGACGCCGGGCAGGGGCACGGGTTCGCCAGCCGGGGTGAGGGCGACCTGTCGAACCTGGGCGTGGGTGTCGTCGGTGCGTTCGATCCAGATGAGGCGCTCGCCGGCGCGGGGGTCGTTGTCCTGCCAGATCTGGCCGATGGCGGGGGCGGGGGTGTCGGTCACGGGGGTTTCCTTTCGGGGCGGCGGTTCTCAGCGCCGTTCTGCGGCTTCCGGCTCCACGGGGACCCGCGGGCCGTGTTCGTGGCTCCTAGGCCCCGTTCTGTGGCTTCTCGGGCCTGTTCCGCCCCACCCCGGCCGCGACCATGCAGGCGGCGATCCCGGCCGGGAGGCAGGCGGGCAGGGTGGCGGGGCCGGTCACAGCCGGTACCTCGCGTAGTCCCACGACGGGGCCGGGCCCATCGACGCCCGGTTCGACGCCTGCTCATGCAGCGGGTACTGGAACCACCAGCCGCAGCCGTCGTCCAGCAGATCGCCGTCTGCGTCCGGTGTGCGGCAGTCGAAGCGCACGGCGTTGCCGCAGCCGAGGCAGGCCATGAGGCGCCCGTTCTGCATGAAGCGCGGGCAGTCCGTGTCGACGGAGACGCGACGGGTTCCCGTGCTGCCGCAGCCGGGGCAGCGTTCGTCGGGGTGGGTCATCCAGTTGTCGTCATTCGCCGCGACGTCAGCCACGCCCGGCCTCCCGTGTCTGGGTGTCGGGCTGCTCCCCGACGGCGGGCCGCTCGGCGTCGAGTGCGGCGATCGTCGGGCAGGGCCAGGGGATCCAGCCGCCGCTGATCTGGTTGCAGTGCGCGCAGTAGTCCGTGGTGTCGTCGCCTGCGAATCGGTACTGCTGGTGCAGCGCCCGGATACGGGCCTCCGCGCGCCCGTCGTCCTGCGTTTCGGCGGGCTGTTCCTCGGCGGCCACACGGCGCAGCTCGGCTTCATCGGCCCGCAGCATCTCCTTGCCGAGCTGATCGCGCACACCGTCCAACTCGCGCTCCAAGCGGACGATGCGCTCGGCCTGCTCCAGCTTGATCCGGCCGCGCCGCTTGCACTCCTCACCGACCTCGTCGCGCATCCGCTGGACGTAGGCCAGCTGCTTCTGCACCTTGGCCAGCTCGCAGCGCGGGCACACGGGCTGACCGTCGCGGATCGGGATGTCCATGCCGTCGCGGCCGTGCCAGTGGAAGCCGCACTCGGGGTGCTCATAGTCCGGTGACAGCGGACGCTCCTCCTCGGCCGCTTCCCGGAGCAGCGCGGCCCGGTCGGCGGGCGGGCGCGCTGGCGACGCGGGCACCCAGCCGCAGCGTCCAGCGTGCTGGCGCTCCGGTCCTGGGGCGCAGGTGCATCCGCCGACGTACTCCATCTCGGGCTCGGCGGCCTGCTCTGCGATCTCCTCGCGGTCGATGGCGTCGTTCGCCCGTCGGTTCTCCTTGGCGAGCAGGTCGCGGAGCTTCGCGATCTCGGCCTTGAGGGTGAGGTTCTCGTCGTGCAGGCGGGCGGTCTGGTCTGCGGGCGCGGGCAGCACTGCGGCGAGCGCAGCCACCGCGATGTTCCGCGGGTCGTCGATGATCAGCCCGCTGTCGTGGTGCTCGCAGCGCTCCCACACCGCGGCAGCGATCGCCTCCAACTGCGGGTGGCCGTCGATCCAGTCGGCGGGCGCCTTGTCAGCGGCCCGGTTGGTGGTCTCGGCGGCAGACGGCACGGCGGGCTCCCACACCGCGCGGAACGGCACATCCGACTTGGCCACGAAGTAGCCGTCGAACTTCAGCACCCAGTCCGTGGGCTTGATGCCCACCCAGTGACTGGCCTCGACGAGGAGCTGCGCGTCCTGGTCGGGGTCGTCGATGCGGTCCTCAGGGTCGATGGTGTCGAAGTGCTGCCCGGCGAAGGCGCGCAGGGCGTCGGCGTTGTCGCCGGTCCACTGGATGGCTTCGGCCTCGTTGGGGCGCTGACGGTAGCGGGCGGCCTGCGGGTCGGGGGTGTTGGGCATCGGGTCCTCCTGTGGTGGGATCGGGGTAGCCGGCCGGCCGTGGCTCCAACACGGCCGGCCGGTCCTGGTCAGGTGAAGCAGTAGCCGGAGTCACAGGCGCCGTCGGCCTCGTCGAACATCGGCAGCAGATCCACGCCCTCCGGGATCGCCTGGCGAAGCGGCCGGTTGAAGCGGGTCAGGTAGACGTGGTCCTTGCCCAGCTCGTCACGCCGCTCGTTGAGGAGTTCTTCGAGCTGGCACGACTTCTCGAACAGCTCGGGCTCGTCGCGGCGCTGGTCGTGCCAGGTCTCCGGGCGGTGGAACGGGCAGAAGAAGCAGCTGGACTTGGGCGGCACCGGGAGGCCCGCGTCGCGGATGATCCGCGCGCAGTCGGTACGCCGCAGCCCGAGGTCGAGCAGCGGGTACGTGATGACCTCGTGCGGCTCGGTGCGCCGGTTGTTCGCCCGGTGGATCTCGTCGACGCTGATCCCGATCCCGATCGTTGCGGGGGTCGCCTCGGTTGCGCCGCGCCGCTTGAGTTCCTTCCCGATCACCTTGATCTTGAAGTCGGCGGTGCACGAGCGCTGGCCTGGTGCCCCGTTGGACATGCGGACGGGGATGGGCAGCGAACGGGAGCCCTCGCGGGTGAGACGCCCCCACAGGGTTTCCACGGTGCCGTCGCGCTTCACTCGGTCCAGCACGGCCAGCTCTATGCCGTGCTCGGCGGCGAACGGGCGGGCGTACTCCTCGACGTACCGGAGCGTGCCCGGGTTCTCGGAGTCGTCGCCGACGTTGGCCATCAGGAACAGCGGGAAGTCGATGCGGCCCTGCGCGGCGAGGACGAGGAGCGCGGTGGACTGGACGCCCCCCCCGTAGCTGATCGACCGGAGGTCGGACGCGCGCCCGTTCACGGCTGCCTGCTGTCGGCCGCACCAGACACGGCAGACGCGGCGGGGCGGGTGTTGTGCTCCGGGCAGGCAGTGCCGCCGTTGGGGTCGTCCCAGCCGAGTTCCCGGCGGGCGTCCTCGGCGTCCTCGTGGGTGTCGTAGCGGCCGTCCATGAATCCGTGGCAGACGTCGCACTGAACTTCGTAGCTGGCGTTGATCGGCATCGGATCTCCTTCGCGGTCAGGCGGAGCGGGGGCGGTCGGGCTGGCAGGGGACGAGGTTGGAGTGGGCGTCCTTGCCGCAGCCGCAGCGGTAGCCGGTGGGGCCGTAGGCGAGCGGGTCGGGCGCGGCGGGGTCGACGGGCGTCAGCCGGGCCGGGCAGAACAGGGCGCTCATCCCCTCGGCCAGGTTGATCCACATGAACGAGCCCTCAGTCAGGCCCGGGTCCGTGCGGAAGAAGCAGTCGGCCAGCTCCGGACGGCCCTTCTCGGTGAGGATCGGCTTCAAGTGCGGGATCGCGTGCTCGGTGACGGCGTTGATCGCCGCGCCGCGGTCGGTGAAGTCGACGGTGATGGGTGGGACGGGCCAGGCGGGTCCAAACTCGACGAGGTAGGTGGTCGCGGCTGGTGTGCTGGTCATGGCGTTGGCCTTCCGGTGTGGGCGGGTCAGACAGCGGGGGTGGGGTCGACTTCGGGGTGGGTGAAGCGGACGGGCTTGCCGAGGGCGCGGGCGTAGGCGATCTCCGCGCGGGTGCTGTCGCCGATGTAGTTCCCGACGACGAGGACCTCGTCGGCGAGGCGGATCTTGGCCCGGTGTAGCTGGTCCAGGCGGCCCTTGAGTCGTTCCGCCTCCAGCGGGTCGGACCACAGGGCGTGAGGCTGCTTCATGTCGCAGCCGGGCTTGACGACGATCCGTCCTGCGGCGGTCTCGTGGAGGTCGGCCTTGGTCATCTCCTGCATGAAGCGGGTGCTGCCGCAGATGGCGACGATGGTGGGGATGTTGAGGCGCTTCTTGCCGTCGGCGAGTTTCTCTTCGGGGGTGAGGAGTTCGGGGTAGCTCACGGTGGTGTCCTTCGGGTGGTGAGGTCAGGCGGCGTCGACGGCGCGGAGGTGCCGTCTCTGGTCGGCGCGTTCGTCTTCGTCCCAGACCCAGCCGTCGAGTGCGGCGAGGAGGTCGGCGACGTGCTGTGCCTGCTCCTCCGGGGTCCACGGCCGGATGGGGCGGGGCTCGGGCGGGGGCGGCGGGAGTGCGTGGCCGAACGTGCCGGTCGGGATCGCCTCGGCGAGGAGCCGCTCCAGCGGGGTCACCGGACGTCCTCCGGCCCGTCGATGGCCAGTTGGCCGGGAACCTGCATGACGGGCTCGGGCGGCATGAGGGCATCGAGGGCGGCCTGGTGCTCGGTGTCGCCAGACGCGCAGATGACCTTGCGGTCGGCGGTGATCGTCCAGCCCTGGGAGTGGATGGCCTTTCGGGCGTCGTCGAGGCTGGGGAAGTGGGCGGTGTACTCGTCTTCGTCGTAGGCGTAGCCGCAGATGTCGCAGGCGACGGTGATGCAGGTGTGGTCGGCGATGGTCACTGGTCCTCCAGCGGGAGTTCGGTCTGGCCGGGCTGTGGGTTCACAGGCGCGCTTCTGAGGCGTTGCGGGGGCCTGGGTGGCAGTCCGGGGCCCCCTGACCCTGTACGGGCCTCCTGGGGCTTCCCTGCGAGCTTCCTGGCGCATGTGGGGCCGAACCCGGAAGGCGACGGATGCTTGAGACGGCGGCGGCAGCCCGCACACCGAAGGACGGCGGTCATCGGCTCGTCCCGTTCACGACGCGGGCGATCTGCAGGGCGTGATTGGTCCCGCACCAGCCGCACTCGTCACCGCCACGCTCGGACGGGTCAAGCATGGGCAGGCAGCCCAGCCAGTCAGCCAGGTACTCCACGACTTCCGGCTCCAGCTGGGCATCCGGGTTAGCGCGCAGGCGTCGGGCCGCGTTGGCGAATTCGGTCTCGGGCTTCATCGGGACTCCTCGGTGCGGTTGGTCTGGTTCCAGGCGGTGTGGCGTGCGTCGTGGGATTCGATGGGCAGGCGCCGGCCGCGGGGGCTGGTGCAGCGGGATCCGGGCGGGGCGCCGCACCAGGGGCAGCGGATCGACCAGGCGGGCGGGTTGCTGCTCATGTGCCGGTCTCCTCGGTGAGCTGCTGCTGGAACTGTTCGAGTTCGGCGCGCTGCTCGGCGGTGAGCTGGTTGAGGTGGGCGGCGGAGGCTTCCTTGCGGGCGGCGATCTGCGCGCTGTCCTCGCGGGGCAGGTCGTGCGCGTCGCGTGCGGCACGGCGGCGGGCGGCGTGGGCGACGGTGCGGGGGCGGCCGTTGCTGCGGCAGTGCTTGCCGAGGGGCGCGAGGCAGGCGGGGCACGCCACGGTGAGCGGGCCGACTCGTACCGGCCGGCGGGTGCTGGTGGGGTCGTCTCCGGGTACGTCATGGCCGACGGCGGCGAGTTCGCGCATCAGCCGCGGGTCGGGGCTGCCGGGGCCGAGTGCGCGGAGTCCGGTGTCGGGTCCGATGCGTCCGTCAGCGAGAGCGGCGGTGCGGGCGCGGAGCCGGTTGAGGTACTGCTGGGGGGTTTCGTCGGGGTCGCCGTCGTAGCGGAGGTTGGCGACGCGTTCGCGTCGGGCCCGCTTGGCGATGTCGATGAGGTCGACCGCGGTTACCCGGAACCGGTCCTGCGGCTGGCGGGCGGCCATCTCCTGGTAGAAGACCGTGAGTGCGGCTTCGGCGTCGGCGAGCGTGAGGCCGGCTGCGGAGAGGTCGGCGGACCAGGCGAGGACGTCGGCGTCTCCGACGATGCGTTGGTCGCGGGCCGCGGCGAGGCCGAGGATGCGCCCCGCGTCTTCGAAGGTGATCACTGGTTCTCCTGGTTCTGGGCGTCGGCGAGGGCTTGGAGGCGGCGGCCGGTGTCGACGGCCTGTTGGACGCGGAGGTCCGTGGTGGCTGGGCGTTGGGCGCCGGGCTGGAAGCGGAGGACGTTGTCGCCGACGGCGGCGGGGAGTTGGCTGGCTGCTGGCTGCTGGGGTGCGGCTTCGGGTTCGAGGGATTCCCAGTCGGCGATCCATGCGCTGGCGCTTCCGGGCAGGCCGCGGTAGTTGGCGTTGCCGACGGCCATGGCGACCATGGGGGCGATGCCGATGCGGTCCCGGACTTGGCGGGTGCGTTCGATCTGGGAGGGCTGGAGGTTCCAGCTGACGCCGGTGAGTCCGGCTTCGGCGATGGCGCGTTTGAGGTCGCCGAGGGTGTCCCAGGAACGGATCGGTGGATCGGCTTCGCGCCCGCGTGCTGCAGCAGGGGTACTTCCGGAGGAAGTACCCGGCAAAGGCGTGGTAGTGGCATGGGTATGTGTGACACCGTCAGCAGGCGTGCGGTGTGACAGCACGTCCTGACCTGCGGTTGGTTCCGAAAAGTGGGGGTCTTTTCGAGGACGATTCGTCTTCGATTCGTCTTCGAATCGATTCGTTTTCGTCGACGATTCGTCTTCGGTTCCGGCGGCTTTTCGTGCCGCGCGGCTCTTCGCAGCGCGGTCGGCGGCGGCGTTCTTGTTGGCCTCGTACTGGGCGCGGGTGGTGTTGCGGCCGGCCTCGAAGAAGTCGTGGACGACGTAGTCGCCGGCGCTCGGCTGCGGGCAGCGCTCGCAGGTGTGGCCGTGTTCGTGCCACAGGCCGGTCTTGACGAGCTTCGCGGCCTGTGGGGCGGTGCCGTACATCTGGGCGATGGGGCCCGGGATGATGCCCTCGGTGAGGTGCTGGGCGCTGTAGGAGCCGCAGCGCAGCCAGAGACCGAGCGCGGCGTTTCCAGCCCTCATGAACTTGGGGTGGGAGTGCGCCTTGTCATCGATCTTGAACCAGGGCATCGGTGCTTCTCTCGTTCGTTCTGATCTGGGAGAGAGGCGGGGCCGTCGCGGTGGACGGCCCCGCGGGTGGTGCTACTTGGGCTCGGGGTACGCCTCAGGGGTCGCTCCGCCGGACTTGAAGGCGAGCGTTTGGACTTCCTGGCCAGCCCGGTAGAGGTTCCACGCCTTGATCACCAACGCGGTCATGTACGCCTCGTCGGGGCGGCCGGTCCCCTTGGCGAGGTTCTCCACCACACGACGCAGGGCGTAGACGGGGTCACCGGGCATCAGGCCAGCGCCGTCGCAGAGGCGGGCGAAGAAGAAGGCGCAGTCGCCCTGATCGATCTGGTTGAAGAGCCAGTGACACAGGCCGGCGGTGCTGGACGTGAGGCGAACGGAGCTCCTGACGCGGCCTGCGATCTCGGCGGAACGCCGCAGTTCGGGGTGCTCTTCGAGGACCTTGAGGAGCTGGCGGTGCGTCGGGCGCGCTTCCCCTGCAAGCCTGAGGTTGCGGCGGGCTCCGTGCTTCCACACGAAGACGCGGAGAAGGGCGGCGGCCAGGGAGACGTAGTGCTCCTCGCCGCGGAGTTTGAGGACGTCGCCGAGGCTGCGCTTGGCGCCGGTGTCCATGGTCTCCTGCGTGCTGTCGAGCAGGTTGGAGACGACGAGCATGCGGATGGTGGTGTTGGCGGTGGCGACGGCGCTGAGGCGGTGCTGGCCGTCGAGGAGCGCGCCGCCGATGACGGGCGGGTTGTCGAGGAGGACGATGTCGCCCTTGGCGAACTTGATGCTCTGGCCGTCTTCGACTCAGTTCCCGTCGCGCATGTCGGCGGCGTAGCCGTTGACGACGCGCTCGCGGAGGTTGCGGTTGTGGGTGTTTTGGGCGAGCCACTTCTTGGCGAGGTCGGGAGTGATGTCGACGACGGTGTAGATCGGGCCGTCGTGGGTGGTGCTGGGTACGATGGGGTTGTTCATTACTTCTCCTGTTCGAGGGAGTTGGCGACGTCGGTGAGGGCGTCGGAGATGTTGTGGAGGCTCGTCGCCCACCAGCGGCGGGCCTCTTCGCTTGTCTGGGCCTGGTCGAGGTGCATGGCCTGGATCAGGCGGGTGGTGTTGTCCAGGGCACCGAGGAGTTCGGGCATCTGGTGGTGGGTGGTGTCCCGGTTCCTGGGGAACCGGTCGTCTTCGGTGAGGCGGACGAGACGTTCGGCGGTGCGCGCGAGGTCGCGGCCGGCGTCAGTGAGGGCCTCGGGGAGGGGGCGGCGCTTCGGCTTCGGCGGCGGGGTGACGGCTGCTTCGAAGCCGGGGCCGGCGGGCTGGACCCAGTCGTCTCCGTCGAGGAGGGCGTCGTCGGGCTGCTGCCGCTGCTCGTATGTCTCGCGGACGGCGGCTGCGGTGGGCTTGCCGTCGGTGCGCTCGACGGTCTCGGCCCAGACCTCGGCGCGCTCCGGCTCCGGCACACGGCCGAGCTCGCGGGCCTGGCTTTCGGTGGCGGGGGCCGTGACACCAATTGGTGTCACGCTGTCCACGACCTCGGCTGCCTGGATCATGCGGTTGGCGTGGGTCTTGCTCATCTGCCACCGCTGCTGGCAGTAGTCCTCGAAGGTGCCATGCCCGGCGCGGTACAGACGCCGGTCGCGGATGTCGGCGAGCGCCATGCCTACCTCATAGAAGGTCTTGATGCCGCGCTCGATGACGGCCTCATGCTCGGTAAGGGCGCTGCTCTCGGAGGCGGTCAGGATCTCGGTCACGCTTGCTCCTTGGGGATACGAATGCGGTGCGGTCCGAACATGTGCAGGAGCCATTGCCAGGTCCGGGGTTCGCGGTAGTAGCCCTTGCGGGGGAACCAGAGGTCTCCGCTGCGCTCCCAGAGGCCGTTGATGCCATCGCTCACGCCTGCACCGTCATCCGGTTCCGGGAGCGTGAGCGGCTGAACGAAGCGCGCATACCAGGGCGCGGCCAGGTATGCAGCCTGCTCGGCCGCCGGGGTACGCCCTTCGGGAAGAGTCGTGTTGCAGGGCGGGCAGAGGAGTCCTCGTACAGCCCACTGGCCGACCTCGTGGTCGTGATCGATGACCAGCTTGCGGCGCCACGTGCTGGGGCCTGGCGTACCGCAAATCTGGCACCGGTTCCCCGCTTCGGCCACGAGGGCTTCGTAGTCGGCGCAGGTCAGGCGGTAGCTCTTGTGTTGGCACGAGCGGTGCCATTCACCTTGCTTCACGGGTACATCATAGCGCTTATGTACATGTAGCCCATAGAGCCTTTGAAGGGTTTGCGTTACCATCTCGCTATGACCGCGCCAAAGATTGAGCACGAGGAACGGATCGCCGACGTCCGCAACTCGTTCGCCGACGCCGTGGGCCGTGCCCGCTACAGCGACGAGACGACCGTGCTGACCAGTCGCGGCAAGCGGGTGGCCGTGATCGTGGGAATGGACTTCTACGAGCGCGCACTGGCTGCGCTCGGCGAACAACGCGTGCTCGCCACTCCCGAGTCCTGACACCACTCCTCCTCTCTTCTCCTTGGCCCCGCCACGGCGGGGCTTTGTCGTGTGCGGCTACTGGCCGATGGGTGCGTTGCAGGCGCCGCAGAAACCACGGCCGGGGCTGACGGGGGCGTGGCAGCGGGGGCAGCTCATGCGGCCCTCCCGGCTTGTGCGGCGCGGGTGCCGCGCCAGACGGCGACCGCGCTCTTCTCTCCGGTGGGCCGGCTGCTGCGGTCGAAGCCGCAGTGTTCGATGAGGCCGTCACGGGCGAGGGCTTGCGCGAAATTGCCCCAGTCGGCGCGGGGACATGGCGGCTCGGGAAGCTCGTACTCCTTGGCGACTTCGAAGGTGGTGAACCGGCGGCCGGTTTCGGCGACCTGGACGAACGCGGGTCGGACGGTGTCGGCCCAGGCGTGGTAGTCGGGCGGTGGGATGGTGCCGTCGAGGGTGGGTTGTACGGGCATCGGGTCCTCCGATCTGGCGGGGTGGTGGGGCGCGGGAGGCGGTGGGGGAAGGGCCTCCCGCGCCCCGTGGGCGGCCGTGGGGGAACGGCCGCCGGGGAGGGTGGCTAGGAGACGCTCGGGATGAGCAGCCAGGACGGCTCGCCGTAAGCGGCCACCCCGAGCGCGACCGTGGCGGCCTTCAAGTCCCGGTCCCAGGTGGCGTACTGCTCGGGGGTGGCCTGCTGGGGGTTCACGGTCTCGGCGTCGCCGAGGTCGGCCTCGGTGCACTCGGTGACGAGGAACGTCATCTCGCGGTCGTACCTGCCGGCGCGGAGGTGGCCGACCTCGGTTCCCTTGGGGATGCTGCGGTCGAGGGTGTCCTCGTCGGTGTCGGGGATCTGGATGCCGTAGGCGAGGTAGGCGGAGGTGAAGTAGCCCATGTCGTGGGTGCCTTTCAGAGGAGGTCGTCGAGGATGAGTTCGCCGAGCCAGACCAGGACGAAGACCACCGCCCCCGTGATGGCGGCCCAGTGGCGGCTGTCGGTGGCGACGTAGGTGATCCCGGACCCGCAGGCGCCGAGGACCAGGCCGACGAGGAAGCGGGCCATCACTCGCTGCTCCCGGCGTGTGTGGGGCAGAAGTCGTCGCCGTCGTCGGTGTGCTCCCAGCCCTCGTTGTTCACGAGGTGCTGGCGGGCCACGGCGAGACGCTCACGGCTCCTCATCTCCGCCGAGACCATGTACTCGCCGGTGTTCTCGACGCCGCAGTGGTCACAGAAGACGGTGATCTGGCTGGGGTAGCGGGGGTCGTCCATGTCGCGGACGATCGCGTTGACCACGTCCGGGGTGAGGGTGTTGGGCTGGTCGGTCATCGTGTTTCCTTGGGGTTGGGCCCCGGCCGGTTGCTGCGGCCGGGGCTGCTCTGCGGGGTCAGGTGGTCTTGTCGACGGCGGCCTGTGCCGCGCGGTAGACGTGCGGGCTGGACCTCCTCTTGCCGGACGCGACCGCGCGGGCGTCGTGCACCCGCGAGTCGGAGATCGGCGACGGCGTCGTCCACGCCCCGACCGGATAGCCCGGACCCGGCTGCGGCTCCGGCAGGCCGCGCAACGCGTTCGGGGTGTGCAGTGGGCAGCACAGGCCGACCAGGAACATGCGCACGCCGCCCGTTGCCGCGCAGTAACGGGACTCGGCGCCGATCCAGTGCGCACACGAGTCGCTCATACCGTGGCCTTCGTGGTTCCGGTGCGTCGGAGCCGGTTGTCGGCGTCCGTATTCGCCTGACGGCACGCAGGGCACGACTTCGTCTTCTCCCTCAAGTGCTTCTGGTAGCCGCCCGTGGTCCCGCACCGGGTGCGCTCTTCCTCATCCGCGAGGTGCACGCTCAGTACGCAGCCGGCGGTCTTGCAGGTCCGCATGACCTTGCCTGTCGGCCACACGCCGCGGTCGAGGTAGAAGGAGACCTGGTTCGGGGTGTATGTGACGTTCTGGAAGCGGACGCCGAGCCCGCCGACCCACAGTCGATGCCCGTCGACGTCTTCGGTGTAGGCGGCCATCGATTCGGCGAGGGTCATGGGTTGCGCTTTGGAGCGCGAGGTGCCGGTGAAGGCGTCGATGCTGGCCCGGTTCGAGGGGTTGTTGCTGCGCACCTTGCGGCGTTCGTCTTCGGTGAGGCCGCCGAAGATCCCGGAAGGAATGCCCTCGTCGAGTGCGAACGTGAGGCAGGCGTCGATGGAGGGGCAGCGCCGGCACACGGCTTTTGCTTGCTCGATCTGGACGGCGCACGGGCCGGTGGTACCGGTAGGGAAGAACAGCTCGCTGGGCTCGTGGCGGCATGCGGCGTTGTCGCGCCAGTCGGGTTTGCGGACCGGCGCGGGGCTGGTGTCGGTGGCGGTCATGCGGCGACTCCCGAGAAAATCCGGCTGTACAGGTGGTCGGCGCGGCGGATCTGTGCGTCCGCGGCGTGCTCGCCGGCCACGCACCATGCGGCGCCGCAGGTGGGCAGGACGCGGCCGATCGGCTCACGCCCGTGGGCGAGAGCGAACCCGACTCGGCGGGCGGAGTGGTTGCGCTGGCCGTGGACGAGGTTCGGCATGCCGTCCCGCAGCGGGCCCGCCCACCTGGCGTGCCCGCCGTGCACGGGCCGCACCAGAGCCGCCCAGCACTCCCCGATCGGCAGGGCGATCCGCGACCAGGCAGGGAACCCCAGTTCCACGCGGATGCGGCCGACGTAGTGCGGGTCGGTGTGCAGGCGCCGGCCGATCTCCTTGTTGGAGTGGCCTTCGGCGAGGAGCGCTACCACGTCGGCGCGTGAGGCGTTGCGTCGGCGGGTGGACGGCCTTCGGATGCGGGTGTCGGGGTTGGCGTGCCGCAGGGGGGCGTCCATGAGGTGGGCACCGGCCACGCAGCGGGGGATGCCGCATGCGGGGTGGACGGGGCCGTCGGGCTGGCGGCCGTGGTGGAGGCGGAACGCGACGCGGTAGGCGGTCTCTGGTTTTTCGCCGGCGACGACTTTCGGGGACTGGTTGCTGGCGGTCGGGCCGGTCCAGTGGGCGTGGCCGAGGTCGTCGAAGACGGCGAAAGCCCAGTAGGCGTCTTCGACTTG
Source organism: Streptomyces sp. LUP30 (assembly GCF_001746365.1). Classification (GTDB taxonomy): domain Bacteria; phylum Actinomycetota; class Actinomycetes; order Streptomycetales; family Streptomycetaceae; genus Streptomyces. The sequence goes on along the minus strand of NZ_MJAJ01000017.1, from coordinate 28,858 downwards.
TTGGGTGAAGGGCATCACGTCACCTCCGGGTGTTGGTGGGGCAGTCGGTGGTCGTCGGTCGCGGCGGCGTCGCGCGCTTCGTTTTGGGCTGGGTGGGGAGTAGGCCGAGGGCGTCGAGGAGTTGGCGGCAGTCGTCGGCGTCGACGGCTTGGGCGGCCGTGTAGCGGGCGGCTGCCAGCTGCTCGTCGCGGGTGTTCGCGGACAGGGCGAGCCGCTCGAAGTGCGGGAGATCCGACCACTCACTCACGGCGCCACCCCCGCGGTGTGGACGGTGGTGTGGCCGTAGTCGCAGCGGTGGGCGCCGTCGTGGACGACGACCGGGACCGTGCGCTGGCAGCCGATGCAGTGCCGGAACGCGGTCGCAGGCCAGCCCGTCCCGGCGAGGGCGGGGATCAGGTGGTGGCCGGGGACCTCGACCTCGATCCGGCGCGGGGCACGCGGGCCACGGTGCTCGCCGCGGCGGCCGCCGGTGACGGCGTAGCGGACGAGACCCACAGCGCCGACGAACGACACAGACAGGGCGGTGACACCGGCGTGGATGCGGTCGTTCACGACGTCGCCCCGTTCTGGCGGAGGTCGTGCAACTCGCGCGTGTCCGCGACATGCGACGTCTGCAACACGTCGATCTGGTCCGCCAGCTCGCGCAGGGCCCGACGCGCCAGGTTCAGTTGACGGCGCAGTTCAACATCCCCCTGGACCGGCTGCGCCTGGAACACGGGCGCGTCCGGGTGCCTGTCGCGGAGGCGCTCCAGTTCGGCAGCCTGGCGGCTGTTGGCGGCCTGGCGTTCCGCGGCGAGCTTCTCTGCCTTCTCCAAAGCGGCGGCGGTGCGCTCGTAGCGGGTTTGCAGGGCGGCGTACTTAGAGGCGCTGACGAGTCTCATGCGCCACCGCCCGTCGCGGCCGGGCGCAGCGGCCACGAGCCGTCGATGACGTCCGGCTTGCCCTTGCTCCGCAGGTGCTGCTGGAAGTCTGCGGCCCACTCGGCGTGCCAAGCAGCCTGTGCCTTGTGTAGTTCCCACACCGGCATCTCGGCCAGCCGCGGATGCATGTTGCCCAACCGCCAGGCGATCCGGCATGCGGCGATCGCGTCGGCGTCAGCGGAGTGGGCGCCGTCGAGCTTCACCCCGTAGTGGGCGCAGAGGTGGGTCAGCGTCCGCTTTCCCGCCCGGTAGGTGTCGACATGCTTGTCGATCACGCGGGGGTCCACGACGTGGAGTTCGTCGCCGACGACGTCGGTGAGGGGCTGGACGCCGTGCCTGCGGGCCTCGCGGTCCAGCAGGGTGAGGTCGTAGGGGGCGTTCATGATGACGATGGGCGTGCCCGCGAGGACGACCTGCGTCAGGGCGGCCACGATCTCCTCGACGCCCTCTGCGGCGTCCTGCCCTTCCGTCTTGGCCTTCTCGGTGGTGATGCCGTGAACCGCGGCGGCGGCTTCCGGGATATCGACACCGGGGTTGATCAGCCACTTCGCAGCGATGGGCGGTGTGTTCCCGCCGACTTCGACGATGCAGGCGGTGACGATGCGGTCCTGCTCGACGTCGACGCCCGTCGTTTCCAGGTCAAAGCCGCAGAGGCGGCCGAGATGCCAGCTCATGTGGTTCTCCGTTCAGGGGTGTGGTTGCCTTGGGCGGGGCGCCCCCGATATCCGCGGGGGCGCCCTCTCGTGTGCGGGCTCAGAACGGCAGGGGTTCGGCGTCCCTCTTGGCGCGGCGGACGGACGGCGACTCCCACACCGCGTGGGCGTAGGCGGCCCCGAAGAGTTCCTCGTTGTGGGCGTCCACCTCGCGGTCGACGTTGAGACCGACGGAGTCGAGGTATTGGGCCAGGCCGCGGGCGTGCTGGTGGGCTTCGTCGCTCTCGCTGTGGGCGAGGCCATCCGCAATGTGCCGGATCAGGGCAAACCGCATGGTCTGGATCGTGTGCCGGTACGCGGCAACATCAGCCGCGCCGGTCTCGCCCGCCGCGAGGGTGGCGTGGACTTGGGCCATCCGCAGATGGAAGTCGGTGGCGACCGGGTCGACCGGGTGCTGCGTCTCAGGGCTGCTGACGAACGCCCCCTGGCTCAGGTGCCGTTCGGCCTCGGCACGGTGGCCGGTACTCATGCGCCACCGCCAGGCTGCGCCGCCATCGGCCACTCCTGCTTGCCGGGCGCTGCAGTCTCCGGGGTCGCCTGCTGCTTGATCTCGTCGACCGTCACCCGCGGCAGCGGGAACTCCTCGTCCGCCGTGACCTCACCGCGCTGGATCGACTGGAACGCCACCAGCAGCTGCGCCACGTCGTGCTCCGTCCACTTCCCCGACGGCCGGCCGAGCTTCGTCTCGATGCGGTCCTGCACCACGCCGATCCCCTCGAACGCGCGGATCGCGTCGGCGATGCGCTGCGGGAGCGGCTTGCCTCCGCCGTCGGCCAGCGTCTTGGTGCAGATCTGCTTGGCCTCTTCGACGAACCACGGGGGGAGGATCGCGAAGATCGCCTCACGGACACGGCGGGCACCGTTGTTGGCGTTGTTCTCGTAGATGTCCCGCATGTCGGTGAGCTGCTTCGGGCCGCCCTTCTGGTCCCTCTTGTGAGGGACGATGAAGGTGGAGGAGTTGCGGGAGTTCTTTTCGACGTCCCAGGCGAAGGCCTGCATCTCGGACTGCGCGTACTCGTCGTCGCGGCGCATCTCGACGAGCCCGTACTGGATGTTGCCCCAGCAGCGGGCCAGCTCTCGGGCGAGGTGCACGGAGGCGCCGGTGATGTTTCCGGAGCCGCGGGAGTAGCGGAAGAACGCGCGCTCGGCGAGGAACATCTGCTGGCAGGACTGGCGCATCTCGGAGATCGCCGAGTTGATGTCGCGTGGGACTTGCTGGGCGACGACGATCGCGGCCTGGACCTCGGCGACGGCGCGAGACTGCTCGACGGCCGTCCCTTGGCCGATGCGGGCGGGGGCTGCGGCGGGCGCTTGGCGCTCGACGGGGTAGCTCACAGGTACTCCTCGGTGTCACGGATGGCAGCCCAAGTGGGCAGGGAGAGGTAGGCGATCTCGTCGCTGTAGCCGGGCCAGACGCCCGACTCTGTGCACTCGGCGAAGACTTCGAGCGCGCGTCGGTTGCGGGCGGCGCCGATACGGCGGGCCTCGGCGTCCATCTCGACGACGGTCACGAGGTACGGGGCGGTCTTCTCCTGGCAGACGAAGACGAACGCGGCGCTGTCGTCGGCCAGGTTCAGGGCACGGGCGGCGGCCCGGTACCAGTCGTCTTGCTGGTGGTAGCCGAACTCCTCCACCGCCCGGGCGAGCGCGCCCGGTTCGGCGGAGCGGCAGGTCTTGTAGTCGGGGATGATGAGCCGCCCGGAGCGGGCGTCGGGCAGCCAGTCGAAGCGGGCCCGCCGCATGACGCCGGTGGGGCGGTCCCTCCAGAACAGGGACTGCTCGGGCTTGCCGCGGGCCGGGTCGAAGAGGACGGAGGCGACGGGGTGGCGGCGTAGGGCGTCGGCCATGTCGTGGACCTGCTGGTACTCGGCAGGCTTCAACGGGATGCCGCCTTCGTCGCGGATGGCTGCGACCTCGGCCTTGACGGCGGTGGTGGTCCACTTGTCGGCATCGACCTGGACGAGGTCGGGGCCTTCACCGAGGACGAGCTTGTGGGCGGCGGTGCCCAGCTCGAACGTCTTCTTCGGCTCCTGGGGGTTGTCTTGGGCGTGCCGGAAGAGAGCGGGGCAGGACGGGGGGAGGAGCAGGCGGGCGCCGCTGGAGGAGAGGCTGCCGCGGTCGGCGTGGTACTCCTCGTTGGTCATCTGGTAGATGCCGGGCTCGGTGATGACCGGGCCGGCGGCCGAGGCCGGAGCCTCGGCCTGCACGGTCGTCGTCATCCGGCGGTACCGCCCCTCGTGGGCTTCACGCCTGCGGCCTGGTACCACTCGTGGAATTCGGCGGAGCCCATGCCGGTCTCGGAGCCGTCGACGGCGGCCTGCATGGCGGTGGCGGCGGTGAGGGCGAGCGTGGCGTGCACCTGCGCCTCGGCGAGGTCGGCCATGCGGTACGCGATCCGCTCTTCGCTCGACAGGTGGGCCTTCCAGCCCGTGTCGGCGTTGGCCCACGAGTTGGCCTGGTCGGTGAGGCGCTCGGCCTCGCGGTAGTGCTCGGGGCCGGTCATGAGTGACGGTCCTTTCGGTGGCAGGGGCAGGGGAAGGGCAGCCAGGTGGTGGCGGCGGCGGTGGCGAAGCAGCCAGCCGTCACGCACACGGCCCACGCGGTGAGCGGGTTGCCGATGGGTAGGAGGCTGGCGGCACAGGTGGCGGCGCAGGCGATGGCGGTGACCGCGAGGACGTAGCCGACGATGGGGATGTAGCGGCTCACCGGCCACCCCCGGCGATCACGTACCGGCGGTCGTTGACCATGCCGTGCTCGACCAGAAACCCTTGCCGGGCCAGCACTTGCAGGTCGCCTCGGGCGGTGGACCGGCAGCAGCCCCACCCGTTCTCGCGGTACAGGCGCATCACGTCGCCGGTCTTCCACACGCCGCCCTGTTCCTCGATCACGCTGAGGAGCTGACGGCGGCGGCGGTGGAGGACGGCCTGCTTCTGCCGGTGGACGAGGGCCTTCATCGCGGTGCTCATGCGGTCACCTCGGTCCACTTGCCGGAGTCCCAGTCCGGACCGGTCATGCGGAAGATCAAGCACGTGCCGTCGGTTTCGATCAGCCAGCCGATCGCCGTCAGAACACCGCTGACGGGGTGGGGGTCCAGGGCGAGGACACGGAACCGGTCGCCCCGGTACTCGTAGGTGTGGTCGACCTCGAAGAAGCCGGGGTCGGGGAGCATCCGCAGGTTGTCGGGGCGGACCGCGCCACGGCTGATCTTCGACGCCATGCACAGGACCGCGTTGGCCTGCGTCTCGGCCTTTCGGGTGTTGCCCGCCCGGAACTCGCGAGCCTTCTTCACCAGCCACGCCGTAACCTCCGCCAGCGCCTTAGCACGGCCGTGCGCGTCGTGCTCGGCGAGGAACGCGCGCGCATCCGCCTCGTACATCGACCCGGAATCACGGATGCACTGCACGATGTACTCAGCCCGCTCAGCCGCCCTCACGCTGCACCGCCCGGGGCCTGCTCGCCACGGGTGACGTTCCGGATCGTCCGGATGTCCGCCTCGTGCGCCGACAACTGCAGCGTCCACCGCCCGTCGACCTCCGCGTGGAACTTGATCCGGGCGCCCTCGGAGTCCGCAGCGAACGCCCCGTCACCGAGCGCGGCCACCCGCGTGCGGAGGCTGTCGTGCGACACCTGGTGCGCGATGACCGTCTCGACGTGCCCGGACTGCCAGGTGACCTCGTACACCTGCACCGGAACGTTCTCGTAGTGGCTCATGCGGTCCACCGCCGGTCGGTCTGCTCGGGCAGCGGGTTCGCCTCGAAGTGGCGGCGGGTCGGCAGCATCGCTGGGTGCTTGATGTCCGACGCGCCCTTCGCGAACCGCGACGTGCGGTGCTCGACCTCCTTCAGCTCCGCCAGCAGACGACGCACGTCGTGCATGTGGACCTGAACCTGCGCCGAGTCCATGCACGCCGCGTCCTCGACCTGCTCCAAAGCGGCGTCCAACTCGCCCTCACGAGCCACACCACAGACCACGCCGGCCAACTCGTCGAGCGCGTCGATGATCGCGTCGCGGTCCTTCGGCTCCGACCAGTGCTGCACCAACTGCACAAGCGTCTCGTTGCGGATCTGGTCGACACGCAGCACACCGTGCAGAGCATCTGAACCGGTGTTGAACGACAGACCGGGCTTGCTGGAGTGGTTCATCGGACACTCTCCGAGGGAGCAGGAACGAGGAGGGCAAGCAGCGCGGTCGCAGTGATCGCGGTGTCGCGCAGGGAAAGGGCGGCGTACAGGCGGGTCTCAGCCGCCAACTCGCGGACGTCGAACCGGGCATTCGCCACCCGCACCAACACCGCATCCAGACGGCCGGCGTCCACCACACGACGCACAGCGGGCCGCGGATCGAAGTCCGCGAGATCCGCGTCGCAGGTCAGGTACAGCAGCGAGCAACCCGCCGCATACGCGCCGACGGCTCCGAACACGGCACTGACCGGGGTCAGATCGGCGAACAAGAAGAGGAGGACGTTCACCGTTGGCCACCCGCCCGAGCAACCCGGCGCGCCAACATCCGCGCCTTGATCTGCTCCTGCAACGGCTGCGTCCACTCGTGCCAGCCGACCGGCTTCTTCCACTGCTGGCAGTGCAGACGCTTCGGGATCCCGCACCACCGGCAGGCGGACGGCTCGACCGTGGCCCGCGTCATCGGGCACCGCCCGTCTCGGGCCGGTAGCCGCACTCGTCGGGGCCGTGGTCCGTGTTGCAGCCGGTGCACCACTCGTCCGGTCGACCCGTCTCGGGCAGGTCCCGGCCCGTGCGGTAGCTGTGATGCACCAGCGCGTAATGCTCGCCGTCGACCACCAGCTCCCGCAGAGCCTGCGTTGGCGCGATCCGCTGCGTGATCCCGTCCGGCGTCACGTCCTCGCGGCGGGACCGCAACTCCCGCACCGCGTCGTCGAGCGCCTCGTTCGTCGAGTGCCGCTCCTCGCGAAGCGCAGCCACCTCAGCCCGCAGCGACTTCAACTCCGCCGCCACCTCCGGCGACATGTGCCGGCCAGCCGCGTCGACCGCCAGAGCGATCCCCATCGGCGTCCGGTCCTGCTCCTGCGCCCGACAGATCAGATCCGCCAGCGAATTCAGCGCCTTCGTGTTCATCGCTTCACCGCCGCAGCGATCTCGTGCATCACCGGCGCGTCCGACGCCTGCGTCACCGACACGAACACCGGCACCACCGGGAACCGAGGCGAGTCCGTCCACGTCGACGTGGCCAGCGTCCACACCGTCTGCCCGTGCGGCAGATCCACCTTCGTGACCGTCCCGCCCATGACGTACAGCCACTCGCCCAGGACATCCATGTCCGTCGCCGTCACCAGCACCCGGTCCCACAACGCCTGGTGGGCGACGTGACGGTCCGCCTGCGGCAGCTGCTGGTAGTCGACGGTGGAGCGGTAGGAGAAGTCGTTCCGCTCCCGCAGCTGGCTCTGCTCGTACCAGTCGAGCTCCACTGCGGGGGTCTGCAATGATGTGGCCATCGAAGGCCTCACTTTCTGAGTTGAGTGGGGTTGCCGATCAAGGGCCGTCAGCCGGGCAAGGAGGGCGGCCCTTCGGCGTGTGATGAGTCAGGCGGCGACGGCCGCAGGCTCGGCAGGTACCGCCGGCCTGGGAGCCGGGATCTCGCCGCCGGGGTTGGTCATGATGCGGCGGAGCTTCTCGACCAGTTCGTCGCTGGGCTCGGGTGCTTCTTTCACGCGGGCGTGGATCTTGGCGACGGTGGCGGGGCCGAGGATCGCGAGGCGTTCTTCGCGGGTCATGCGGCGACCTCTACGGGCACGCGCTTGATGACGCGTCGGAGGTCGAGGTCGTACTGCTCGGCGAAGCGCATGGCCGAGTTCAGGTCGGGCTGAGCCTCGCCGCGGACGATGCGAGATACGGACGATTCGGCGATACCGGTCCGGCGGGCGATCGCAGCGTTGTGGTGGTCGCCGCGCTGCTTGGCGGCTTCGAGGAGCTTGGGAACGTCCAGTCGGAACACGTAGTCACCTCCCTCTATGGGGGGTTGGCAGGAGTTGTCACTGGTGGGCGGGGGTTCCTTGCTCACGAGGGAGACTCTGCCACGCTTCTTGCTTGCGCGCAAGGGTGGTTTCGCATATGCCGAGGTAAATGTTCGTTCGAACATGCGTTCCAGGCGTGCGGCGAGCTGCATTGATGCAGGTCAGTGACCCAAATGCGACCCTTGCGCCTCAGCAAGTTTCTAGCTATCTCCCTATCTAGGGAGGTAGAGTCACGGGACATGACCGATGCGACCCCCACGCGCGCGCAGCGATTCCGCGACATCGTTGTGCCAGCCGCCGAACGAGCCGGCTACACCGGCCGCGGCGCCAAGGCGAAGTTCGCGCGAGACACCGGCATGACCGAATCCAGCGTCGGCCGCATGTTCAGCGGCCAGACGATCCCAGAGCCCCGCTTCTTTCAGGCCATCGCCGACGCCCTCGGCGTACACCCCGGCGAGTTCTTCGTGCAGAGCGGCCTCATGTCACCCGAATCCCTTCAGTCACTGTCCGAAACGGATCGGTCGCAGGTAGGCTCTGCCCTTACTCCGGAAGAAGCGGCCGAGGGGCTCGGAATTCGGGACGAAGTAGGACGCCAACTTTTCTACGCAACCATTGAGCGTCTCAAGCGTCTTGAGGACGAGTCCCCCGACACCGCCGACAACGGAGGGACGGCAGCTCAGATGTGAAGCGGGGGTGTGCATGAAGTTCACGGGCGGCACGCGAGCCACGGCAACAGCGGCGGGAACGGTACTGCTCGGAGGTCTAGCCCTCACCCTCTACGGCATCGTCCTCGACGACTACACCCGCGCCCTCGGCGGCACCTGCCTCACCGTTACGGCCTGCACCGCAATCGTTCTCGTCACCATCCGCCGCTGGATCGCCGACACCAGCAATGAACGCCTCGACCTCGCCACGGCCGAACGCAGAGCCCAAGACGAATACGCAAGCTACATCGCCCTCAAGGCGGCCCTCGAAGTCGAACAGGGCCGCCTACGGCAGGACATCAGCGCAGAATCAGCCGCGCTCACCGAACGCCTCGCCGTCGAACGCCGCAAAGCAGAAGAAGACTTCGAGGAGCAGCGCGCCACGCTCATCTCGCAGACGATGGAAGCCACCGTCCAGATGTTCCACAACGGCAAGTTCGCCCCCGACGTAGCCGCCGCCGGGAAGCTCATCCCCTTCCCCCAGCAGGAGCCCCAGCGTCAACGGGCTCGGGAGCACGGAGTCGTTGGGCCCTGAACCCGGGCTCGCCGAAGAACGCCAACCCGATACGGCCCTCGTCCAACGGGCGCCGACCAGACACCCGGGCGCGATACAGTCTCACCGTGACGATCTCCTTGATGATCGCCCGCTTCTGATCCAGCGTGAGCCCCCGAACCGCCGGCCTCCCCTCACCCTCAGGTCGTCCGTTCCACACCACATCCGGGTCATCAGACTCCAACATCCGCAACACCAGCGGAGACACCCGCGTGTAGGTGCGCAACTTCGCCCGTGCCGCCTCCAACTGCGGCATCAGCCGTGCCTCCATGCCAGCAAGTGAGGCAGCAGACAGCCTGAACCGGCCGGCTTCCGCGTCATACTCCTCAGCCTGCGCCCGCGCATCCCGAAGCTGCTCCTCATACGCGTTGATCAGCTTCTGTGCGGAGGCAGCCATCTCCTTGACCTTGTCATCCGCAGGGACCAACGCCGCCCGAGCCTTGGCCTTATCGGTGAACCATGCGATCAACGCCTCCTCCACATACGCGTCCAGGCGGAACTCCGCGATGCTGGTGTCGTTCTTCTCGCTGCAGCACAAGCCCGGCTTCCGCTTCGCGCTCCCGGACAGATGACGCAGCACGACATGGTCGCCGCACTCTCCGCACAGAGCGAGGTACGACAACAGGTGCGCCACTTCCGAGCCGCGCTGCATGATGCGTGACGGGTCGGTGAGCTTCGCTGTGACCCGGTTGAACATCGCCCGGCCCTCAGGCGTCTCCAGCCCCTTGATCGGAGCCCAGACGGCTTTCAGGTACTGGCCCTTGTGGGCCCTCTCGCCGAGGTAGGCGCGGTTCATCAGGACCGACCGGGCGAACTTCTCATCCCACGGCTTCCCGTCCGGCCGCGCGGCCTCAGGAACGGAGTTCAGCCACCTGATGAGCGACCTGAGGGAATGCCCTGCATCGACGCGCTGCATCGCCTGGAGCACGAACGGCCCGCGGACCGGGTCTTCGTCCTGCCCGGTGCAGCGTCGGCGCCCGCTGGAGACCTGGTACGTGCGCACGTACCCGTACAGCAGCTTTCCGTGGGGGAGGCCAGCTTGTGCTTGCGAGGTGGCTGCGCGGAGGTTGCCGTCGCGGATGCCCTCGGCTTCGTCCTCGGCGTCGACGGCGTGCATCGCAGTGGCTTTGAGGTCGTCTCTGCGGGAGAGGTCGTAGACCTGTCCGTTGTAGCAGAGCAGGGTGTTCGTGGCGCGGAGTACTTTGCGGAGGCGGACGTAGGCTTCGAGGTCGCGGTAGTAGCGGCGCCTGCTGGCTGAGGTGTCGGTGTCCTCGAACTCGCGCTTCACGTGCCAGCTGTGGCTGTTGCACAGTTTGCGGCCGGTTGCGAGTTGGTCGGAGACGGAGCTGCCTGTGCCGTCGCCATCGCTGTTTCGTCCGTAGAGGTACGCCTCGAACTGGGTGCCGGGGAAGACCAGGTGCAGGTACTCAGGCGCGTAGGGCATGCGCCGATGCTAGCGAACTTATGCCATCCCTAAACAGGTTTGAGAGTCCAGATCGCCGGGGTGGTGTTCTCCTGCTGGTCGGAGAGGCCGTTCATACCGGAGATGCCGATGTGGCCGTAGGCGGTGGCGTCGTCCCAGCCGAAGGTGGACTTCAGCTTGTTCTTCAACCCCTCCGTGGCGTTCACGGTGTTGCCGTACATGTCCGAGCCGCCGCCGAAGTCGAACGGCATGATGGTGAAGACGTCGATGTCGGCGCCGAGCGACTTGGCCTGTTCGATGAGCCGGTTGCCGTAGTAGGTCGGTCCGGTCGTCGACGTCCCGAAGGTCACGATGGTCTTCAGCCCCGGGTTGTTCGACTTGACGGTCTTCAGCGCGGTGAGGATCCGCGCCTGCACGGCCTCGTTCTCGAACTCGTCCGAGTTCTCGATGTCCATGTCGATCGCCTTGAGCGAGTAGGCGTCGATCACCTTCTGCAGGGCGCCGGCGAGCGCGCCGGCGGAGGAGCAGTTGGCGCCTAGCTTGCTGCCCTGCCAGCCGCCGAAGGAGGGCACGACGTCCCCGCCGGCCGAGCGGACCTGGTTGATGACGCTCTGGTCGACCCCTCCGGTCAGCGGCCGGTTGCCGTCCCACATCGGGTTGCAGCCGCCGCCGTCGAGGACGAACGCCATCGTGAACCACTTGACGCCGGTCGCGTTCATCACCGTGGTCACGTTCGGGGGATCGCCCCAGCCCTCGAACAGATAGGGCGCGGCCTGCTTGAACCCGGTACCGCCTCCGCCGCCCGCGCTGGTCGTGACGCTCACGGAGTTCGAGGCTCCGGAGGTGTTCCCGGCGGCGTCGCGTGCCCTCACGGTGAAGGAGTACGCCGTGCTCGCGGACAGCCCGCCGACCGTGGCGGAGGTCCCGGAGACCGTGAGCACCTTCGACGACCCGCTGTAGACGTCGTAGGCCGTGACGCCGACGTTGTCGGTCGCGGGGTTCCAGGACAGCGACACGCTGGAGGAGGTCTTGCCGGTCGAGGTCAGCCCCCCGGGCGCGGTCGGCGCCTGCGTGTCCGAGCCGCCGCCGCCCGGTCCGTCGAGGCTGACGTCGTCGGCCTGGTAGGCGCCCTGGGCGTACCAGCCGTGGACGTAGATCGTGGCGCTGGTCTGCGAGGCCCCGGTGGTGAAGGAGACCGACAGTCGGCTGTACGCCGACGGTGACGTCGTCCAGGTGGAGGCCCCTCCGTCGACGCCGAGGTAGACGTAGGAGCCGCGTACCCAGCCGGTCAGCGCGTACGTGGTGTTCGGCTGGACGGAGACGGTCTGGCTGCACTGCGCGATGTCACTCGAACTCACCGCCCCCGTGAGGGCCTTGGAGCCGCTGTGGACGGGCGAGGAGACGACGGAGCCGAGGTTGCCGGTGCAGGACCAGGGCGAGAGGGAGCCCGACTCGAACCCGGGGTTGGCGAGGATGTTGGCCGCCTGAGCGGTGCCCGGCAGGGCCACTGCTCCGGCCAGGGCGAGGCCGGCGGTGCCGACCAGGGCGAGGAATCGACGCCATGGGCGTCCGAGGGGTGTGCTGCGCACGCGATCTCCCTGAAGGAATGGGGGTGTCCGGGAGTGCAGGGGAGTGCAGAGCTGTGCAAGGGGTGCGCAACAAAGTTGGTATGGACCAATCCGCCTGTCAAGGAGAGCGACGGAATTGGTCCATACCGGTGAGCTGTTTTCTGTTCCTCGCGGGCCGCGGGCGGCGGCCGGGTTACAGCGGCAGGGCCTCCGCGGCGTCGGCGTGCGTCACCGCGACCGGCTCGAGGGACGCGACCGACTCGGTGGAAGCGCCGGGTGCGGGCACGGCCGACAGCAACGGCTCGGCCTCCTCCAGCCGCTGGTGCGGCAGCGCGACCGCGCGGAGCGGCCGGGGGCCCGACACGACCGTGTAGTCCTGCCCCAGGAACGGCGGCACGATCTCGCCCGGGTCCTCGCCGAGCGCCAACTGCACCGCGGCCCAGGGCGCGTTGACGCCGCACAGCGCCAGCTGGTGCAGACCGCCGGCCGGACGGGTGTTGACGTCCATCAGGACCGGCCGGTCGCCGAACATCCGGAACTGGATGTTGGACAGGTAGTGCAGCCCGAAGCCCTCGGCGATGAGACGCGCGGGCTCCAGCCACTGCTCGTGCAGGGTGAAGCCCCGGCGGCGGCCGTTCTTGGTCCGGCCGATGGCCATCCGCAGGACGTTGTCGGGGCCGGTGAGGCAGTCCACCGACACCTCCGGCTGCTCGAGTCGCGGCATGACCAGCCAGTCGACCTGGTCGTCGCCCTGCTCCTCGGCCTGCCGCAACACCTCGACCACCATGTCGAGTTGGACGTAGGGGCTGGGGAAGCCGGTCAGGTGCGCGAGCGAGAAGGGCTTGCGGGTGATCACACGGAACCCCACCCCGCCGGCGCCGGACGCGGGCTTGAAGCAGGCCCTGTGCCCCGCCTCCTCCAACTCCTCCACCGCGGAGACGAGTTCGCTCGCCGAGCGGACCCGGTACCACGGCGGCACCGGCACCCCGATCGCCTGCACGGCCTCGTACGCGATCACCTTGTCGTGGAAGACGGCGACCGCCTCCGGCGGCGGCGCCAGCAGCGCCGTGCCGACCGCCTCGAAGTCGGCGCGGTGCGCCACGACGGCCGCCTGGTGCAGCCGCGGCACGAACACGTCGATGCCACGACGCCGGCACTGGGCGAGCGCGTACTCCACGTACGCGGCCGGGGACAGGCCCTCCGGCTCCAGCTCGGCGGTGTCGGCGGCGGCCAGGACGGGGGAGTCGGCGTCACCGTGCGTGGCGTGGATCTCGACGGCCCGGTCGCTGGGATTTCGTCGCAGCTGATCCGTGAAGAACACGTTCTCCGCGTACGTGCGGTTGAGCCAGACGCGTACGCGAGAGACCATGCGAGGCCGCCTTTCACGGTGTGCGGGCAGGGCGAAGCAGGCCCGGCCCGGGCAGGGGAAATGGTGGGTCACCAAACCGCCCTGCGTGAAGGGGCATCCATGGCGGTGGTGTTGGGGCGATCATACGGCTTCTCGGGGGTGCCGCGTGCAACACGCGTGTTACGGATTCACCGATCTCGTTCCCGAACGGGGCCCGGTCGGGTAGAGGCGCGCTACGGCGCAGGTGGGGGCCGGTGCGGTGCCGCGGGCGGCCGGATTCGACCTTGTCCCGCGGGCCCGGATGTGTTCTCGTGGGGAGCACATGTGTGTTCGCGGGAACGCGGAGCGTGGTCTAGTGAGCGGGGACTCGAGGTGACGACGACGGCCGGTGGCGCCGGACGACTGCTGGCCATCAGCGATCTGCACATCGGATATCCGGAGAACCGGGCTCTGGTCGAGGCGATGGCCCCGGAGACGGACGAGGACTGGCTGCTGGTCGCGGGCGACGTCTCGGAGAACGTGGCCGACATCCGCTGGGTCCTGAAGACCCTGGCGAGCCGCTTCCGCAAGGTCGTCTGGGCCCCCGGGAACCACGAGCTGTGGTCCCATCCCAGCGACCCGGTCCCGCTGCGCGGGGTCGCCCGCTACGAGCACCTCGTCGAGGTCTGCCGCGACCTGGGAGTGACGACGCCCGAGGACCCCTACCCGGTGTGGGAGGGCCCAGGCGGCCCGGTCGTCGTCGCGCCGCTGTTCCTGCTGTACGACTACTCGCTCCTTCCGGCCGGCTGCACGACCAAGGCGGAGGGGCTGGCCTACGCGGAGAGCACCGGCATCGTCTGCAACGACGAGTACCTGCTGCACCCCGACCCGTATCCGTCCCGCGAGGCCTGGTGCCGGGCCCGGGTCGCCGAGACCGAACGCCGGCTCGCCGAGATCCCGGGCGATCTGCCCGTCGTCCCCGTCAACCACTATCCGCTGCACCGGCACCCCATGGACGTGCTGTGGCACCCGGAGTTCGCCATGTGGTGCGGCACCACGCTGACCGCGGACTGGCACCGCCGCTTCCGCGTCGCCGCCATGGTCTACGGCCACCTGCACATCCCGCGGACCACCTGGCAGGACGGCGTCCGCTTCGAGGAGGTGTCGGTGGGCTACCCCCGAGAATGGCGCAGACGTTCCGAGCCGCCGGGCCGGCTGCGACGCATCCTGCCCACGGACCCCGGGGAGTCCGAGGAGCCCGCGAAACGCCCCGGGCGGCCCGGGGAGCGCGCGGACGAGTCCGGACGGAAGACGGAGGCCCGGTGATCGAGGATCTGCTGCCAGGGACGGTGGTCGCGGTGGAGGCCTTCGGCGAGGAGGGCGTTCGCGAGTTCGGGGACGCGCCGCTGTACCCGCAGGAGGAGGCGCTGCTGACGCGGGCGGTGGACAAACGCCGTCGCGAGTTCACCGTGGTACGCGCCTGCGCCCGGCGGGCCATGGAGAAGCTCGGCGTGGCCCCGCAGCCCGTGCTGCCCGGGGAGCGCGGCGCGCCCCAGTGGCCCGACGGCCTGACGGGCAGCATGACCCACTGCGAGGGCTACTGCGCCGCCGCGCTGGTCCGGGTCGACGACCTGGCCTCCCTCGGCATCGACGCCGAACCGCACGCCCCCCTTCCCGAGGGCGTGCTGGCCGCCGTCGCCCTGCCCGCCGAGGCGGCCCGGCACGAACGCCTGGCCGCGGAGCGTCCCGAGGTGCACTGGGACCGGTTGCTGTTCAGCGCCAAGGAATCCGTCTACAAGGCGTGGTTCCCCCTCACCCGTAAGTGGCTGGACTTCAGCGAGGCCGACATCGACCTCACGGCCGCGGGCCCCGACGCGGGCTCGCAGGGGACCTTCCGGGCCCGGCTGCTCGTGCCCGGCCCGGTGGTGGGCGGCCGGCGGCTCGGGCACTTCGAGGGCCGCTGGACCGTCCGGCGGGGCCTGGTGGCGACGGCCGTGACGGTCCGGCACGGCTGACGCCGCCGGCCCGGCGGTCACGCGCGGGGGCACCAGCTGTGCAGCAGCCGGAAGAACTCCTCCTCGTTGCCCGTGAGCCCGGCATCCGCCAGCGCCCGCTCCGCCTCGGCCAGCACCCCGGGCGGGACCACGGGAGGCAGCCGGTCGTGCGGTGGGCCGGAGAAGCCGGCGCCCTCGCCCCTCCCCTCGTCGCCGAAGGCCGCCCGTACCGTGTGCAGCAGCCTCAGGTAGGCCTGCACGGCGGTGCGCTCGCGGTCGGTCAGTACGGCTGTGGGCATCGGTCGGCTCTCCCCGTGTCGGCGTCGTCTCCCACGCGCCCCGACGGCGCGTACGCCCCCGTGCGGCGGCGCACTCCCCAGCTTGCCGTCCACCACTGACAATCCGGCCGTGCACCGCGTCGGTTCGCCCGCTTAGCCGAGGCGAAACCTCTGCGAAATCCCCGGTGGGAAACGGGTCCTACGCTGGGGTGAAGGGCTTTCGGTCCAGCGCCGGCGGACGGCGGGAACAGGAGGCGAGCAGGTGATCGACGTCCCCCGGCGACGCGCCGTGCGCACCGCACCGGCGCGTCCGTCGGCCGACGGGCAACCGGAGTTGCGCCACCGGGTCGTGCACGGGCACCGGCGGGCCTTCCGCATGGCAGGCGAGGGGCCGGCGCTGGTCCTCGTGCACGGCATCGGCGACTCCTCGGCGACCTGGGCCGGGCTGATCCCCGCCCTCGCCCGCACCCACACCGTCATCGCCCCCGACCTCCTCGGCCACGGCGCCTCCGACAAGCCCCGCGCCGACTACTCCGTGGCGGCCTACGCCAACGGGCTGCGCGATCTGCTCAGCGCCCTCGGTGTCGAGTCGGCGACGCTGGTCGGTCACTCGCTCGGCGGGGGAGTGGCCATGCAGTTCGCCTACCAGTTCCCCGAGCGCACCGAACGGCTGATCCTCGTCAGCGCGGGCGGGGTCGGCCGGGAGGTGAACCCCGCGCTGCGCCTGGCGTCGCTGCCGGGCGCCCATCTGGCGCTGTCCGCCCTGCGGTTGCCCGGCGCCCGCCTCCAGGTCGGCCTCGTCGTGCGCCTGATGCGGCTTCTGGACACCGACCTCGGGCAGGACGCCCCCGAACTGCTCCAGCTCGTCGACGCCCTGCCGGACGCCACCTCGCGCAACGCCTTCATCCGCACGCTGCGCGCGGTCGTCGACTGGCGCGGGCAGGTCGTGACCATGCTGGACCGCTGCTATCTGACGGCGGGGATGCCCACCATGCTGCTGTGGGGCGACCGGGACAGCGTCGTGCCGGTACGGCACGCGTACGGCGCCCACGAGGCGATGCCGGGCAGCCGGCTGGAGATCTTCGAGGGCGCCGGGCACTTCCCGTTCCACAGCGACCCGGACCGGTTCCGTGCCCTGGTCGAGGAGTTCACCCGGACCACCGCCCCGGCCGACTGGAGCCGGGACCACTGGCGGGCACTCCTGCGCGCGGGCCGTCGCACGGTCACCACGGGCCTGCCCGACGGCACGGCGCAGGACCTGCGCGAGGCGAGCGAACGCAGCGGCACCTGACCGCCCCGCGTCAGGACCTGGTCGGTTACTTCTGCGGTCCGAGGTATCCGAGCGACGCCTCGATCCGGCCCGCCAGGTGGTCGCGCTGCCCACGACCGCGTGGCGCCGAACCCGGCAGCCAGGCACGGCACTTGCTGGCCAGCAGCAGGCCGAACGTCTCGGCCTGCCGCTCGTCTGCGAGATCGAAGCGGGTGCGCGCGGCGACGCTGCGCACGGTCGCCTGGAGATCCGCCCCGTCGTTGAGTAAACGGGCCGCGACCGCGGCGCCCTCGACGTGATGGCTGCAGTGGCCCGCCTTCATGTGCCACAGCTCGTGCCCCAGGATCACCAACTGGTGGTCGGGGGCGGTGCGTTCCTCGATGACGACCAGGTCCTGGTCGGCCATGTCGAGCCACAGCCCGCTCGCGGTGTCGGCGGGGAAGGACGCCATGCGGAAGTGGACCGGGCGGCCGCGCCGTCTGCTCATGCCGTCGCACAGGGCGGTGTAGAGGGCGGCAGGCGCCGAGGGGGCCGGGAGGGTCAGCTCCGAGACCAGCTCGCCGCTGAGACGGCGCATTTCCTTGGCGATGTTCACGCTTCTCCCCCGGATCACGACTCGGGCCGCTTCACGCTCTCCAGGAGCATGTCCAGCCACTCGGCGACCTTGTCGCGGTGCTGGTCGGTGGGCAGCTGGGCCGCCCGCCACGCGATCCCGCGTACGCCGTGGTCCTGCAGCAGCCGCTCCAGCGGGTCCTCGGCGGCCGCGGCCGCCTCGCGCGCGGCGAGCTTCTGCAGCAGTTCCTGCTCGGTGTGCTGCAGGGTTCCCGCGAGCGCCTCCGGGTCCTCGGCCGTGAGGAACCCGGCGTGCACGCGGAAGAACCGCTGGAGGGCGTCGCAGTGCTCCATCGTGGGGCGCCGGTCGCCATTGATGAGGGCGCCCGCCTGCTGGCGCGACATGCCGGCGCCGTCGGCGATCTCCTGCTGGGTGTACTTGCGGCCGTTGGGCTTGAGCCGCGTACGGCGCAACAGGTCCAGGCGCTGCAGGAACCGGGCCTGGACGTCGGGCTCCCCGGCGGGCCGGCCGCTCAGCAGGGCCTTGACCACGGACTCCGGGACCCCGGAGGCGACGGACAGCCGCCCCGTGGCGAAGACCTCCGCGTGCGGCACGCCCAGCCGGTCGGCGAGCGCGGCGACACGGGCGACGACGGCCGACAGCAGCACGGTCGCCGCGGCGCCCGGAACCTCGAAGCCATCCTCCGACACCGACAGGTCTCCTAGGTCTCTCACGTCCCTCTCACAGGCACACGATCACCGGCACGGACGGTCGCCGTGAACTGGGTGGAGGGTAGCGGGTTTTTCGAACTCACATCCAGGTCTCGCCACAACTGTGGCCAATTTCAGCCGTCAACGACCACGGAATGCCACGATAGTTGACATGCCTCGCGTCCGGGCAGCAGGATCGAGGCGCCGCGTGAAGGCCGCATAGGCAAGAGGGGTGACCTCCCGATGGCATATCAGGCAGGAGGGCAGCGGTCCGTACCGCGGCCCGTCCCCGAGAGTCCCGAGGCCCAGGCGTATCTGCAGGACTACGCCGCATATCTGCAGGCCGTGCCCTTCCCGTCCGTCGTTCTCGACCACCGCTGGGACGTGGTGCTGTCCAACGCCGCTTTCGCGTCACTTTTCCGGGACGTGAGTCCCCACCCGACGGCTCTGCCGGGCGACAACTTCCTGCGGTTCGTCCTGTTCCATCCTGACGCGCCCTCGGTTCTCGGTGACCACGAGGCCGGCTGGTGCCTGCCGATGCTCGCCGGCTTCGCGGCGGCCGTCGAACGTCACGTGCACGACCACGCGCTGCAGGCGATCCGTCGTGAGATCGCCCAGGACCCGATCATGGAGGCCGCCTACCGGCAAGGGCTGCCGCACTGGATCCGTGCGGTCGGCGAGGGCGCCGTCGAGCACGACGGGGCGGTCCGCCCGCTCCTGCACCCCGACCCGCGCTGGGGCGCCACGGAGTGCCGCATCGTCGGGGAGACCCCCAGGACCCTGCGGGACATGGGGTACACGCGGCTGACCATGGTGCTGCGCGAGACCCGTCCGGCGGCCACGCCCCGCAGGGCGCGCAGCGCTCGCCGCGGCGCGAGTCACCTCAGCGTGGTCCCGACCCGGGAGAGCTGACCTCGGTCGGCGCGCCCGCCTCTGCGAAAGGCTCCCGCCTCCGCTGCGGGCCGTGGATGACACGCCGTGCACGGCGAGGACGTCCGTCGGACACCTGTCGGGCGTCGGACGGGCTGCCCGTGAGCGAGCGGTCCCTTCTCGGCCTTCCTGTTTCTCCCGGTCGGCCCCCACGGGGTCCCCTCCCCAGCCGGGCCGGGCCGGGCCGGGTGCCGTCGGCGTTCAGGTCGCCGACGGCACCCTGGTCGGGGTGCCGGTACGGGGCGGGCGGACCGGCGAAGCGCGGGGGTCCCCCACACGAACCGGGCGCGCCGGTCCGCACGCACCCCGTCCACGCCGGCCGACGCCCGCACGCAGACTCGCGCGCCCCACTGTTCCTCGGGTCACAGGTCCAGCACGAGCTTCTTCCCCCGGCACCGTGACACACAGATCATCATCGTCTCCCCGGCCTCCCGCTCCTCGGCGCTGAGCACGGAGTCCCGGTGTTCCGGCGTGCCGTCCAGCACGTCGGTCTCACAGGTGCCGCAGGTCCCCTCGGTGCAGGAGTAGAGCACCTCGACGCCCGCCGCGCGCACGGCGTCCAGCACCGATACACCCGGTGCGACGGTGAGCGTACGGCCGCTCTGCGCCAGCTCGACCTCGAACGCCCCGTCCTGGGCGACCGGTTGCTCCTTCGCCTGGAACCGCTCGACCCGCAGCGCGTGGGCCGGGCAGCGCTTCTCCACGGCGTCCAGCAGCGGGCCGGGGCCGCAGCAGTAGACGAGGGCGTCCTCGGGCAGCGCGTCGAGCACCGAACCGAGGTCGAGCAGTCCGGCCTCGTCCTGCGGGGCGACGGTGACCCGGTCTCCGTAGGCCGCCAGCTCGTCGGTGAAGGCCATGGAGGCGCGGGTGCGGCCGCCGTAGAGCAGGCTCCACTCGGCGCCCGCCGCCTCGGCCGCCGCCAGCATCGGCAGGACGGGGGTGATCCCGATGCCGCCCGCGATGAAGCGGTACCGGGGCGCCGGGCGCAGCGCGAAGTGGTTGCGCGGGCCGCGCACCGCGACCTTGTCCCCCTGCCTCACCCGCTCGTGCACATGGGCGGATCCGCCTCGCCCGTCCGCCTCGCGCAGCACCGCGATCCGCCAGACGGCGCGGTCGGCCGGGTCGCCGCACAGGGAGTACTGCCGTTCCAGGCCCGGTCCGAGCACCACGTCGACATGGGCGCCGGGCTCCCAGGCCGGCAGCGGCTCGCCCAGGGGGTGGCGCAGGGTGAGGGCGAGCACTCCCTCGGCCGCGAACTCCCGCCGCCCGACGACGAGTTCGGCTTCGTACACGTCGCTCATGAGGTGCTTCCCCGCGGCTGGTGTCCGTCGGGGTGGCCGAGCATCCACTCCCACATCTCGATCGGGTCCTGCGAGGCGTGCTCGGCGCCGCAGTGGCAGGTGCCGTGCAGGACGTCCGTGCCCGGCAGCCAGTCGACGCGGTAGATCTCGCCGGTGTCGCCGGTGCTCACAGGACCTTCTCCACCGGCTTGTCGCCCTCCTCCGCCAGCCGGGCGAGGATGCGGCGGGCGGCCAGGCCGCCGGTGTCGATGTTGATGCTCAGCTCCTGGTAGCCGGAGCGCTCCGAACCGAGCGTGCGCTGAAGGAGGTTGAGCGCGTCGACGTCCTGCATGACCACCGTGTGGTTGTTGCCCCGCAGGAACTCGGTGACCTCCTCGTCGTCCGTCGCCCAGTCCCTCGAGACCATCCAGAAGTCGTACACCTTGCCGTCGGCGGACGGCGTGATGGCGTAGGTGATCTCGGTGTGGAAGCCGTTCGGGTCGCTGCCGTCGGCGTCGGGCAGGACGCCCACCGGTGCGATGCGGCTGTGCAGCAGATACAGGCAGGGGGCGTGGTACTCGATGTCCTGCCAGCGGGTGATCCGCCCGTCGATGCCGGTGGAACGGGCGTAGAACGGCGGGCACTCGGCGTCGTCCATGTGCCGGCTGACCCGCACGATCCCCGCGCCCTCGTCGACCTCCGTGGTGATCGGCGTCTCGGCGACCTCGGGGGTGCCTATGTAACCGCCGTGCAGATACGTCTCGTGGGAGAGGTCGAGGAGGTTGTCGACGAGCAGTCCGTAGTCGGCGTCGATGGGCTCCATCCCGCGCACGGTCGTCCAGCCGGGGGAGTCGAGGTGCCGGGCGCGCGGGAGGGTCCGCGGATCGGCGAGGGCGGGGTCGCCGATCCACACCCACACCAGGGAGTCCTGCTCCACGACCGGGTAGGCGGTCACCCGCGCGGTGCGCGGGATGCGTTTCTGGCCCGGCACGTAGACGCAGGCGCCGGTCGTGTCGTACGTGAAGCCGTGGTAGCCGCACACGATGCGGTCGCCGTCGAGTCGGCTCTCGGAGAGCGGGAACCTGCGGTGCACACACCGGTCGTGCAGGGCGACGGGCGTGCCGTCCTCCTGCGTCCGGTAGAAGACGAGCGGCTCACCGAGGATCGTCCGGCCGAGCAGCTCCTCGCGCCCGACCTCGTGACTGTAGGCGGCGACGTACCACTGGTTCCTGGCGAAGGCGGTGGTGTGAGGCATGGGCGTTTCCCGTCCCTGTCGGCGGGGCCTCGTCGCCCCGCGTGCCGTGATGGGGAACAGGTTCCTGACGGCCGTGGTCGCCGCGCAAGGCGGCTTCCGCCAGGCGGAAGCATCTCTACGGAAGTGCCGGTCAGAGCCTTGTCGCGCGACTCGCTCAGCACGTGTCCGCGCACCGGCCCCCCGTCGGCCGCTCCCCGCCCCCTGCGCGACCCCGTTCGGTCGGTGCACGAACTCGTCTGCACGTTGGAGCAGTTGACGAACACCTACCACTCGCGCGGA
The DNA here is from genome assembly GCF_001746365.1 of Streptomyces sp. LUP30. GTDB lineage: Bacteria > Actinomycetota > Actinomycetes > Streptomycetales > Streptomycetaceae > Streptomyces. The sequence continues at coordinate 7,115 of NZ_MJAJ01000017.1, read as the reverse complement.
GAGAAGACCTACCGGCACTCGACCTCACCCGCCGCTCCGACCTGCCGTCCCCGGTGATCGCACCGGCTCCCCGCGCCGGCTGATGGTGCGGTCGCCCCGGCACGCGGCGCAGGAGGAAGCGGGGCCGGTCCCGGGCGACCGGCGGTGCTGGTCCTTTTGGCGATCTCTTGGCCTGTCGCACGTCCCGCGTACCGACGACTTTCACATGGGCGTCATCCGACCCTTCCCTGACGTTCGGTGCCCTTGCAAAACTCCTTGCGCGCGCATCCCGTCACGAACCGGCCGGCAGAACCCTTCTGTACGAGAGGTGCCTCACCCATGTCCGAAGTCAACCGGCGACGCTTTCTCCAACTCGCGGGCGCCACGACGGCGTTCACCGCGCTGTCCAGCAGCGTGGAACGCGCCGCGGCGCTGCCCGCGAACCACCGCACGGGGTCGATCGAGGACGTCGAGCACATCGTCGTCCTGATGCAGGAGAACCGGTCCTTCGACCACTACTTCGGCACTCTGCGGGGCGTCAGAGGCTTCGGCGACCCGCGCCCGGTCACCCTCGCGAACGGCAGGCCGGTCTGGCACCAGCCGGACGCCGCGGGCAAGGAGGTCCTTCCCTTCCGCCCCGACGCGGACGACCTGGGCCTCGCCTTCGTCCAGGACCTGCCGCACGGCTGGAACGACGGCCACGCCGCCTTCAACGGCGGCAGGTACGACAAGTGGGTGCCCGCCAAGAGCGCCACGACGATGGCCTACCTGACCCGCGAGGACATCCCCTTCCACTACGCGCTGGCGGACGCCTTCACCGTCTGCGACGCCTACCACTGCTCGTTCATCGGCTCCACCGACCCCAACCGCTACTACCTGTGGACGGGGTACACCGGGAACGACGGCAAGGGCGGCGGGCCGGTCCTCGGCAACGACGAGGCCGGCTACAGCTGGACCACGTACCCCGAACGCCTGGAGCAGGCCGGGGTCTCCTGGAAGATCTACCAGGATGTCGGCGACGGCCTGGACGCGAAGGGCGGCTGGGGCTGGATCCAGGACGCCTACCGCGGCAACTACGGCGACAACTCGCTCCTGTACTTCAAGCAGTTCCAGAACGCCGCACCGGGCGACCCGCTCCACGACAAGGCCCGCACCGGCACGGACGCCCGCACGGGCGAGGGCTACTTCGACCGGCTGAAGGCGGACGTCAAGTGCGGGAAGCTGCCGCAGGTCTCCTGGGTCGTCGCGCCCGAGGCCTTCACCGAGCACCCCAACTGGCCCGCCAACTACGGTGCCTGGTACGTCTCCCAGGTCCTGGACGCGCTCACCGCCGACCCCGCGGTGTGGGCGAAGACGGCCCTCTTCGTCACCTACGACGAGAACGACGGCTTCTTCGACCACCTGCTCCCGCCGTTCCCGCCCGCCTCGGCCGCGCAGGGCCGTTCGACCGTCGACGTCGGGCCGGACCTCTTCACGGGCGACAGCAGCCACCCCGCCGGCCCCTACGGGCTGGGCCAGCGGGTGCCCATGCTGGTCATCTCCCCCTGGAGCAAGGGCGGTTACGTCTGCTCCGAGACGCTCGACCACACCTCGGTCATCCGGTTCATGGAGCGCCGATTCGGTGTGCACGAGCCGAACATCTCGCCGTGGCGGCGCGCCGTCTGCGGCGATCTGACCTCCGCGTTCGACTTCTCCCGCACGGACACCCGACCCGTCGCCCTGCCCGGCACCGACGGCTACCGGCCCCCGGACCGGGAGCGCCACCCCGACTATGTGCCCACCCCGCCGGCCCACCCCGTCCTGCCGAAGCAGGAGCGCGGCTCGCGTCCCACCCGTCCGCTCAAGTACGCCCCTCAGGTGGACGGTTCGGCCGATGCGATGGCCGGGACCCTCACCCTCACCTTCGCCTCGGGCGCCAAGGCCGGAGCTGCCTTCCTGGTGACCTCCGGCAACCGCGCCGACGGCCCGTGGAGCTACACCACCGGGGCGGGCGCGACCGTCTCCGACACCTGGAACTCGGCGTACTCCGGCGGCTCGCACGACCTGACGGTGCACGGCCCGAACGGATTCCTGCGCGTCTTCAAGGGGGCGGGGAAGGCGACCGGACCCGAGGTGGTCGCACGGCACGTCGGAGACGGCGTCGAGCTGATCTTCACCCACCGGGGCAAGGACACGGCGGAGTTGACGGTGGCCGACGGCTACGGCGGGCGCACCACGACCGTCAGGCTGCGCCCCGGCGCCGTGCTCAAGCGGACCGTCGACCTGCACGCGAGCCGACGCTGGTACGACCTCACGGTCACCTCGGCCGCCGACCGGGCGTTCCTCAGGCGGTTCGCCGGACACGTCGAGAACGGGCGGCCCGGCCTCAGCGACCCGGCGATCGTCACGGAGTGACCCGCCGGCTCCGTCAGGACGGTGAACGCTCGGCGAGGCGCGGGGACTTGGAGCTGTTCAGCTCCCCGGTGGCCTCGGGATAGTGTGCCCCGGTGACCACGCAATCGAACACACCTGCAGGCTGGTATCCGGATCCGCACGGGGCTTCCCGGACCATGCGCTACTGGGACGGCGTCCAGTGGACCGAGCAGACCCAGCCCGAGGGCACGGGGCAGGACGCGCCGCAGGTTCCGCAGCAGCCGGCGCCGGACCAGCGGGTCCGGCGCCAGGTCCAGCAGCAGGCCGGCGTCGCACCGAGCGGCCCCGGCGGCGGCACGCTGTTCAGCGAGCCGGTGCTGGTGGTGAACCAGAAGGCCAAGCTCATCGAGCTGACCAACGAGTACAAGGTCATGGACCAGGAGGGCAACCAGCTCGGCTCGGTGGTCCAGGTCGGCCAGGGGGTGCTCAGGAAGATCGTGCGCTTCGTCTCCGACTTCGACCAGTACCTGAGGCACAAGCTGGAGATCCGCGACGCCCAGGGGCAGCCGGTGCTGCTGCTGACCCGACCGGCGAAGATCTTCAAGTCGAGGGTGATCGTCACCCGCCCCGACGGGCAGCCGGTCGGTGAGCTCGTCCAGCAGAACGTCTTCGGCAAGATCAACTTCGCGATCAACGCGGACGGCCGACAGGTCGGCGCGATCAAGGCGGAGAACTGGCGGGCCTGGAACTTCGCGATCGTCGACCACGAGGACAACGAGGTCGCCCGGATCACCAAGACCTGGGAAGGCCTCGCCAAGACGATGTTCACGACCGCGGACAACTACGTCCTGCAGATCCACTACCAGCTGCCCGAGCCGCTGCTGAGCCTGGTCGTCGCCACGGCCCTGACCGTGGACACCGCGCTCAAGCAGGACGCGCGCGGTCTGGGCTGACGCACGCGGACTGGGCTGACGCGCGCGGCCCGGGTCGACGTGCGCGGTCCGGTCGTGGCCGGGCCGTGTCCGCTCCGAGGCGCGCGGCTGGGCCGGCATGCCGCCGCCGCGCACCGGTACGGCGAAGGGGGGCGCCTTCCCCGGGAAGGCGCCCCCGTGTGCGTGGCGCTACAGCGGCGTCAGGTGCTCAGGTCCGTTCGCCGGCCGGGGCAACAGCGCGGGTTCGGCCGAGGCGGTCTCCGGCCTCAGGGCCAGCACCGCCGCCACCGGGTGGTCCTCGTCGTCGACGACCGGACGGTCCTCGTCGGCCACGGCCGCCGGGTGCGGCGCGGCCCGCGACAGCAGCACCACGCCCCGGCCCGCCAGCCCCGCCCCGGCCAGCGCGAGGAGTATGCCCAGGAGGCCGCCCTGCAGCCGTTCGCCGAGCAGCGCGAGGCCGATCGCCGCGGCGGCCACCGGGTTGGCCAGGGTCACCATCGCCAGCGGGGCGCCGAGGCCGTCCCGGTAGGCGGTCTGCGACAGCAGGAGTCCGCCCGTGGCGAAGGCCGCGACCAGCAGCGCCACTCCGATCACCTGCATGCTCAGCAGCGAGCCCGAACGGTCCGTGGCGGCCACCGTCACCGTCTGGGTGAGCGCCGAGGCGACGCCCGAGGCGAATCCGGACGCGGTCGCGTGCCGCAGCCCGGGCCGTGCGCCGCGCCGGGCCAGCAGTCCGATCAGCGCCGCCGTGGCTCCCGCCACCGCGACCGCCTCCGGCATGCTCAGCACGTCCTCGGGAGCGGGTCCCGACGCCGTGACCAGGATCGCGGCCAGACCGGCCAGGGTGAGGCCGGTGCCCCGCCACTCGGCGGTGCTGACCCGGCGCCCGGCCACCCGTGCGCCCATCGGCACCGCCGCGACCAGGGTGAGCGCGCCGAGCGGCTGCACCACCGTGAGCGGGCCGTACTTGAGGGCGACGACGTGCAGCAGCGCGGCGGCGGCGTTCAGCCCCACCGACCACCACCAGGCCCCGTTGCCGAGCAGCCGCAGCAGGCCGTCGCCGGGATGCCGGGAGGCCAGCCGCTCCTGGGCGACGGCGGCGGCCGCGTAGGCGACGGCCGAGAAGAGGGAGAGGACGACGGCGACCAGGTTGGCGTTCATCGGCCCGCTCCCACCAGGACCGGCGGCTCCTCGGCCGGGACGAGGGCACGCGGCCCGCGTGCGGAGGTGGTGGCCGTGCTTCGGGGAGCGTGGATCAGGATGAGTGCGAGGCCGAGCAGGACGCCCGCCGCGATCGCGTCGAGCCAGTAGTGGTTCGCGGTGCCCACGATCACCAGGAGGGTCAGCAGCGGATGAAGCAGCCACAGCCAGCGCCATCGTGACCGGGTGGCGACGATCAGTCCGATCGCGAGCATCAGAGCCCAGCCGAAGTGCAGCGAGGGCATCGCCGCGAACTGGTTGGACAGATGGTCCGTCTGCGGCGGCCCGTACACCGACGGCCCGTAGACCCGCGCGGTGTCGACCAGTCCGGTCGCCGCCAGCATCCGCGGCGGAGCCAGCGGGAACGCCAGGTGCAGCAGGAGGGCCGCGGCGGTGAGCGCGGCCAGCACCCGGCGCGCCCAGACGTAGTGCGCGGGCCGGCGCAGGTACAGCCAGACCAGGAACGCCAGGGTGGCGGGGAAGTGCACGGTCGCGTAGTAGGTGTTCGCGACCTCGGCCAGGGCGTCGCCGTGCAGCAGCAGGGACTGCACCGTGCCTTCGCCGGGCAGCCCCAGCCATCGTTCGAGGCGCCACACGTCATGGGCGTCGCGGAAGGCCTCGCCGGTGTGGCCGGCGACCAGCTGCCGGCCGAACTTGTAGACGAGGAAGAGTCCTGCGACGAGCAGGAACTCGCGGACTATGGGCGGCCGCGCCGGTGTGGCCGGCTCCGCTTCTGCAGGCTCGGTGCGGGCATTCATCCCCCGGCCCCTTCGCTGACGGTGGTGCGGTGAAGTGGTGCTGCCGTGCGCGTAACTCGTGCATACACCATCGATACGATGTCGTACCGATACGCCAGTGTACCGATACGGACCCGTACCGGTACACTGGCGTCTCGATTGATGTGCGCCACACTGGAGACCGGGCCCGTCCGGGCCCTCGGTGCACAGGCCGGAACGGAAGCGGATCAGGGAGGAAGAGCAGATGACGTCGCAGGCTGCGGACGGACCCGAGTCGGTCGCCGCCACGCGCCGCTCCAAGCTCACGCCCGAGCGTGAGCAGGAATTCTTCGACGCCGTCCTGAACCAGGTACGCGAGTGCGGTTACGAGGCCGTCACCATGGAGGGCGTCGCCGCGAGCACCCGCTGCAGCAAGTCCACGCTCTACCGCCAGTGGAAGACCAAGCCCCAGTTCGTGGTGGCCGCGCTGCGCTCACGCCGCCGGGCCCGGCTGTCCGGCATCGACACCGGATCGCTCGCCGAGGACCTGCGCGAGGCCGCGCGGGCCACCGGCCGCTGGTCGACCAACGACTCCAAGCTGCTGCAGGCGCTCGGCCACGCCGTCACGGGCGACGAGGAACTCGCGAAGGCGCTGCGGGAGGCGCTCATCGACCCTGAGATCGCCGCGCTGCGCGAGATCCTGCGGCGCGGTGTCGAACGCGGCGAGGTCCCGCGGGACCACCCGGCGCTGGAGTACGTCCCGGCCCAGATGTTCGGCGTGATCCGGGCCCGTCCGGTCGTGGACGGGGAGTACGCGGACCAGGAGTACCTGGTCCGCTTCGTGGAGGCCGCCGTGCTGCCGGCGCTCGGCCTCACCTAGAGCTCGACGAGAGCTCGCCACAAGGCTCAGGCCGCCGTCCACGGGATGACCGGACGGCGACCTGTCCCGCGCCGCACCGTGGGGACGGGGGCGGCGCGCACCCCGGCCGGGTGGGGCGCTCCTCGAGCGGAGGAGCGCCCCACCCGGCCGACCGTCTCCCCGAGGCCGGGCCCGGCTCAGACGTGCTGTCCGGCGCCGCCGCCCGTGTACACCTTGATGCCCTGGGTGATGGTGTCGATGACGGACGCGCTCTGGTCGGCGTCGAGGCCGAAGCGCAGCACCACCAGCCGCTTGGCGTCGGCGGGGGCCGGGAAGGCCAGCGACTCCACGTAACCGTCCGCGCCCTTGCTGGTGACCGCCTTCCAGCGCACCAGGTAGCCCTTCTGCCCGGCCACCGTCACCGCCTTCGAGGCGAGCACCTGGTGCGAGGTGATCGCGCCGTACGTCGTGCCGCCGTAGGACTCCACGGAATTGGCCGCGATGTCCGCCTTCGCGACCTCCTCGGCCGTCGTCCCCTTGGTCTTCAGCACCTCCGCGGGCGCCGAGTACACGCCCCCCTTCGTGCAGGTCTTGGAGGTGTCGCCCGGACACTTGTAGGAGGAGTCGGAGGTCACCTGCGCGCCCACGGTCATCTCCTGGCCGGCCCAGCCGGCCGGGATGGGGATGCTGATGCCGTTGAGCGCGTCGTTCACCGAGCCGCTTCGGATCTTCGGCGCCTCGGACTGCCCGGGTGAGGGAGAGCCCCCCGAGCCCCCCGAGCCCCCGGAGCCCCCGGAGCCCCCGGAGCCCCCGGACCCGCCCGGGCCGCCGAAGGGGCCGCCGTCCTGGCCTCCGGGCCGGGGCCCCCGCCCGCCATGTGCTCCAGGAGGGTGTGCGCGGGGTCGTCGGCGAGGCGCAGGAGGACGAGCGCGCCGGGGCGCAGACCCGCGGGGTCGGCGACCGTCACCGTCCAGGAGCCCTGCCGGGCAGGTGCGACACGGGTGAGGGTCCGCCACTCGTCGCGGCGGTTGCCGGGCCAACCCTCGAAAGGCCATGCCCGGGGGCGGATCCCGGCCA
>NZ_MJAJ01000016.1 GCF_001746365.1 Streptomyces sp. LUP30 | reverse complement strand
GGTGCGCCCGAGGACGTGGCCGCGCTGCTCGGCGGCGAGCGGTGGACCGTCGTGCACGCGCGTCCGGAGGCGGCGGAGCCCGGCCCCGTCGCCGCCTCCGCGCTCGGCGCGGCGCTGGGATCGCCGTTGGTCGACCTCGCCTCCGACGTCGTACGGGTCCTCGTGCCGGCCGAGCGCGAACCGGGGCCGCAGCCCGGCTGGACGATCGGGGTCAGCGCCGTCGTCGAGCCGTCGCAGTGGCCGCTCGCCGACACGCAGGCGGCCCTTGCCCTGGCCCGCGCCCTGGCGACCCGCACGGCCCTGGTCCGGCACGGTGGGCGAACGGCCCTGGCGGGCCTGGTCCCGCCCGGCGAGGCCGCCGAGCACGCGCGGGCGCTCCTCGCGCCCCTCGCCGCCTCCCCGGCACTCGCCGAGACGCTGCGGGCCTGGCTGTCGCTGCACGGCAGCTGGGACCGCACGGCGGTCGCCCTGTCGGTGCACCGCAACACCGTGCGGCAGCGGATCGCCCGCTGCGCGGCCCTGCTGGACGCCGACCTGGACGACGCGGACGTGCGGATGGAGCTGTGGTTCGCCCTGAAACACCGGTGAGTGACGCGTGTCCCAGCGGCCGGAACGGCGAGGACGCGCACAGCCCGCTGCCTCACAATGGAGACCATGCCGATACCCGGGACGCCCAGCCGCGCCGAACTCGTCGACCACCTCGTCAGGACCCGTATCGCCGGGGACGTCGCCACGCCCCGCGAGAACAACCTGTCCCACTACCGTCAACTCGCCAACGGTGTCCGCAACTTCTGGCTCGGTCTGGAACTCGGCGACCGCTGGAGCGACGAGCAGGACGTGCTCGCGGTGATGGCGGAGCGGGTGGGCGTGAACGACGACCCCGAGTACCGCTACGGCCAGGACACCATCGACCCGCAGCTGACGGTCGACGGCCTGGACCGGATGGCGGCCCGGCTGCGCAAGGCCGCCGACGGGCGGCAGCGGGTCCTGTTCGCCACCGGCCACCCGGGCGGCCTCCTCGACGTGCACCGCGCCACGGCCGCCGCCCTGCGCGAGGCGGGCTGCGAGATCGTCGTCATCCCGCAGGGGCTGCAGACCGACGAGGGGTACGTCTGGCAGGTCGCCGACGTGGCGGTGCTGGAGCACGGGGCCACCCTGTGGCACACCCACTCCGGCGAGCCGATGAAGGCCATCCTGACGGCCCTGGAGCGCGCGGGGCGCCCGCTGCCGGACCTGGTCGTGGCCGACCACGGCTGGGCGGGCTACGCCGGCCGGCACGGCGTCGACTCCGTCGGCTACGCCGACTGCAACGACCCGGCCCTCTTCATCGGCGAGGCGGAGGGCGTCGTCCAGGTGGCGGTCCCCCTGGACGACCACGTCGTCAGCCCGCGCCACTACGACCCGATGGTCGCCTACCTGCTGACGGAGGCGGGCCTGCGGGAGGCGGACCTGTAGGACGCGGGCCTGCAGGACGCGGGCCTGCGGGAGGCGGGCCTGCGCGAGGCGGACCGGTCCGGTCCGTGGACGCTCCCTCAGTCCTCCCGGGGGACGCGGACCACGCCCTCCTGGATCACCGACACGGCGAGCCGGCCGTCCTGCGTGTAGATGCGGGCCTGGCCGAGGCCGCGGCCGCCGTGCGCGGACGGCGACTCCTGGTCGTACAGCAGCCACTCGTCGGCGCGGAACGGGCGGTGGAACCACATGGCGTGGTCCAGGGACGCCCCGACGACGTCGCCGACCGCCCAGCCGCCGCGGCCGTGCGCGAGCAGGACCGAGTCGAGCAGCGTCATGTCGGAGACGTAGGTGGCCAGGACGACGTGCAGCAGAGGGTCGTCCGCCAGCTTGCCGTTGGTGCGGAACCAGACCTGGCTGTGCGGCTCGCGAGGCTCCCCGAACCGGCCGTACGGCGGGTCGTCGACGTACCGCAGGTCGATCGCCTGGCGGGCCTCCAGGAACTTCTCGACGACCACGGGATCGAGGTGGTCGTAGCCGCGCAGCCGCTCCTCGGAGGTGGGCAGCGTGGCCGGGTCCGGCGCGGGCGGCCTGGGCGTCTGGTGGTCCAGGCCCTCCTCGTACGTCTGGAAGGACGCCGACAGCGTGAAGATCGGCCGGCCGTGCTGGACGGCGACCGCGCGGCGGGTGGTGAAGGAGCGGCCGTCGCGGACGCGCTCGACGGTGTAGACGATGGGCGCGCCCGGGTCGCCCATGCGCAGGAAGTACGCGTGCAGGGAGTGGGCGTGCCGGTCCTCGGGGACCGTGCGCCCGGCGGCGACCAGCGCCTGGGCCGCCACCTGCCCGCCGAACACGCGCGGGACGACGGCGGACCGGGACCGGCCGCGGAAGATGTTCTCCTCGATCTGCTCCAGGTCGAGCAGATCGAGGAGATCCTGTAGTGCCTGGCTCATGGCATCTAGTTGTAGCGGCCCGTAATTGCGGGCTGCTTACAGACCCATGTCCTTCGCGATGATCGACTTCATGATCTCGCTCGTGCCGCCGTAGATGCGGTTGACGCGGTTGTCCGCGTACAGACGGGCGATCGGGTACTCGTTCATGAAGCCGTAGCCGCCGTGCAGCTGGAGGCAGCGGTCGATCACGCGGTGGGCGACCTCGGTGCAGAACAGCTTGGCGCTGGCGGCCTCGGCCGGGGTCAGCTCACCGGCGTCCAGGGCCTCCGTGGCGCGGTCGGCGACGGCCTCGGCCGCGTCCACCTCGGCCTGGCAGGCGGCCAGCTCGAACTTGGTGTTCTGGAAGTGCGCGACCGGCTTGCCGAAGACCGTGCGCTCCTGCACGTACTGCTTGGCGAACCGGACGGCGGCCTTGGCCTGCGCGTACGCGCCGTAGGCGATGCCCCAGCGCTCGGAGGCCAGGTTGTGGCCGAGGTAGTAGAAGCCCTTGTTCTCCTCGCCGAGGAGGTCCTCGACGGGCACCTTGACGTCGACGAACGCCAGCTCGGCGGTGTCGGAGGTCTTCAGGCCGAGCTTGTCCAGCTTGCGGCCGACCGAGTAGCCCTCGGCCTTGGTGTCCACCACGAAGAGGGAGATGCCGTGACGGCGGTCCTCGGCGCTGGGCGCGGCGGTACGCGCACAGACGATCATGCGGTCGGCGTGGACGCCGCCGGTGATGAAGGTCTTGGAGCCGTTGAGGACGTAGTGCGTGCCGTCCTCGGAGAGCTTGGCGGTGCTCTTCATGCCCGCGAGGTCGGAGCCGGTGCCCGGCTCGGTCATCGCGATCGCCCACATCTCCTCGCCGGAGACGAACTTCGGCAGGAAGCGCTTCTTCTGCTCGTCGGTGGCGAGCAGCTTGATGTACGGCAGGCCGAGCAGCACGTGCACGCCGGAGCCGCCGAAGGTGATGCCCGCGCGGGCGGTCTCCTCGTAGAGGACGGCCTCGAACTTGTACGAGTCGATGCCGGCGCCGCCGTACTCCTCGTCGACGCGGATGCCGAAGACGCCCAGCTCGGCGAGCTTGTAGTAGAAGTCGCGCGGCGCCTGGCCGGCCGCGAACCACTCGTCGTAGACCGGGACGACCTCGGCCTCGATGAAGGCCCGGAGGGTCTCCCGGAACGCCTCGTGGTCCTCGTTGAACACCGTACGGCGCACCGCCGCCACCCTTCTGTGCGCCTGAACCGGCGCCGCTCTCGCGTACCTGGTTGCTCGCCGTGGGGGTTCCGCGATGAGTGGCTGCGGTGGCCCCCATGGCTAAGCGCTTGCTCAGGGCAACCGTACCGGCGGGTAGGGAGAGGAGTCCATAGGGTCGGCCGTAACGCTCGTCACTCCCCCGCGGCCGCGGCCGCGAACGCGCCGCGGGCCATGCGGTGCAGGAGCCCGGCCGTGGCCGTGCGACCGGGGAGGGAACCCGGTCGGCCGAGGTGCGGGGTGGAGTTCAGCAGGCCGAAGACCGAGTGGACCGCCGAGCGGGCCGCGGGCTCGGCGAGGCCCGGGTACACCGCGCGCAGGACCTCCACCCACAGCTCGACGTACTGCCGCTGCAACTGGCGGACCAGCTTGCGGTCGCTGTCGCGGAGGCGGTCCAGTTCGCGGTCGTGCAGGGTGATCAGGGGACGGTCGTCGAGGGCGAAGTCGATGTGCCCCTCGACGAGCGAGTCGAGCACCGCCTCGGAGGACACCCCGTCGGCCTCCTCCAGGCGTCGTTTCGCACCGGTCAGCAGCCGGCCGCTGATGCCCACCAGCAGTTCGGCGAGCATCGCGTCCTTGCCGGGGAAGTGGCGGTACAGCCCGGGACCGCTGATGCCGACCGCGGCCCCTATCTCGTCCACCCCGACGCCGTGGAACCCGCGCTCGGCGAACAGACGCGCGGCCTCCCTGAGGATCTGCTCGCGCCGGGTGGGAGCGTCTGTTCTCGTGGCCATGAGGGCAATTCTAGACAGGGAGGTTAGCGGTCGTTAACCTGAAGGAAATGGTTAACGCTCATTAACAGTCGATCACTGGCGTGAGGGGACCGCGAGGATGGAAGAGGCACCGGAGCTGACGAGCGCGGCAGACCCCGCGTCGGAGGCCTGGAGGGCCAACGAGGAGGCGCACCGCGCGCTCGCCGAGGAGCTGCGCGGCAAGCTCGCCGCGGCCCGGCTGGGAGGCGGTGAGAAGGCGCGGGCCCGGCACACCGCACGCGGCAAGCTGCTGCCCCGCGACCGGGTCGACGCCCTCCTGGATCCGGGCTCGCCGTTCCTGGAGCTCGCCCCCCTCGCCGCCGACGGGATGTACGACGGACAGGCCCCGGCCGCCGGCGTCATCGCCGGGATCGGGCGGGTCGGCGGGCGCGAGTGCGTGATCGTGGCCAACGACGCCACCGTCAAGGGCGGCACGTACTACCCGATGACGGTCAAGAAGCACCTGCGCGCCCAGGAGGTGGCGCTGGAGAACCGCCTGCCCTGTCTGTACCTGGTGGACTCCGGCGGCGCCTTCCTGCCCATGCAGGACGAGGTGTTCCCGGACCGCGAGCACTTCGGGCGGATCTTCTACAACCAGGCCCGGATGTCCGGGGCCGGGATCCCGCAGATCGCGGCGGTGCTCGGCTCGTGCACGGCCGGCGGGGCGTACGTCCCCGCCATGAGCGACGAGGCGGTCATCGTCCGCGGCCAGGGCACGATCTTCCTCGGCGGGCCCCCGCTGGTGAAGGCCGCCACCGGAGAGGTGGTCACCGCGGAGGAGCTCGGCGGCGGCGACGTGCACGCGCGTGTGTCGGGCGTGACCGACCACCTCGCGCAGGACGACGCGCACGCGCTGCGGATCGTGCGCACCATCGTCGCCACGCTCCCCGAGCGCGGACCCCTGCCCTGGCAGGTGCGGCCCTCCGTGGAGCCCAAGGTCGACCCCCACGGGCTGACCGGCGCCGTCCCGGTGGACTCGCGCACCCCCTACGACGTGCGCGAGGTCATCGCGCGCGTGGTCGACGGCTCCCGCTTCGCGGAGTTCAAGTCCGAGTTCGGGCAGACCCTGGTCACCGGCTTCGCCCGGATCCACGGCCACCCGGTCGGGATCGTCGCCAACAACGGCATCCTGTTCTCCGAGTCCGCCCAGAAGGGCGCCCACTTCATCGAGCTGTGCGACCAGCGGGGGATCCCCCTGGTGTTCCTGCAGAACATCTCCGGGTTCATGGTCGGCAAGGACTACGAGGCCGGCGGCATCGCCAAGCACGGCGCGAAGATGGTGACGGCCGTGGCGTGCACGCGCGTGCCGAAGCTGACGGTCGTCGTCGGCGGGTCGTACGGCGCGGGCAACTACTCCATGTGCGGCCGGGCCTACTCGCCCCGCTTCCTGTGGATGTGGCCCAACGCCAAGATCTCCGTCATGGGCGGTGAGCAGGCCGCCTCCGTCCTCGCGACCGTCAAGCGCGACCAGCTGGAGGCCGGCGGCCAGGAGTGGCCCGCCGAGGACGAAGAGGCCTTCAAGGATCCGATCCGTGCGCAGTACGAGCGGCAGGGCAACGCCTACTACGCGACCGCCCGGCTCTGGGACGACGGGGTCATCGAACCGCAGGAGACCCGGCAGGTGCTGGGCCTGGCCCTGACGGCCTGCGCCAACGCGCCGCTGGGCGAGCCCCGGTTCGGCGTCTTCCGGATGTGAGGAGGGGACTTCATGTTTGACACAGTGCTCGTGGCCAACCGGGGCGAGATCGCCGTCCGCGTCATCCGCACGCTGCGCGCCATGGGCGTGCGCTCGGTGGCGGTCTTCTCCGACGCCGACGCGGACGCCCGGCACGTCCGGGAGGCGGACACGGCGGTCCGGATCGGCCCGCCGCCCGCCGCCGACAGCTACCTGTCGGTCGAACGGCTCCTGGAGGCGGCCGCGCGGACCGGCGCCCAGGCCGTCCACCCGGGGTACGGGTTCCTGGCCGAGAACGCCGGCTTCGCCCGCGCGTGCGCCGACGCCGGGCTGGTCTTCATCGGGCCGCCCGCCGAGGCCATCGCTCTCATGGGCGACAAGATCCGGGCCAAGGCGACGGTGCGGGAGGCCGGGGTTCCGGTGGTGCCCGGATCGAGCGGCAGCGGCCTGACGGACGGCCAGCTCATCGCCGCCGCCCACGAGATCGGCGTTCCCGTGCTGCTGAAGCCGAGCGCGGGCGGCGGCGGCAAGGGCATGCGGCTGGTGCGCGACGCGTCGCTGCTGGCCGAGGAGATCGCCGCCGCCCGCCGTGAGGCCCGCGCCTCCTTCGGCGACGACACGCTGCTCGTCGAGCGGTGGGTCGACCGGCCCCGGCACATCGAGATCCAGGTGCTCGCCGACGGCCACGGCAACGTGATCCACCTCGGCGAACGCGAGTGCTCGCTGCAACGCCGGCACCAGAAGATCGTCGAGGAGGCGCCGAGCGTCCTGCTCGACGAGGCCACGCGCGCGTCGATGGGCGAGGCGGCCGTGCAGGCGGCACGCTCCTGCGGGTACCGCGGGGCGGGCACGGTGGAGTTCATCGTGCCGGGCGGCGATCCGTCGTCGTACTACTTCATGGAGATGAACACCCGGCTCCAGGTGGAGCATCCGGTCACCGAACTGGTCACCGGCCTGGACCTGGTGGAGTGGCAGCTGCGGGCGGCCGCCGGCGAGCCGCTGCCGTTCGGCCAGGAGGACGTGCGGCTGACCGGACACGCCGTCGAGGCCCGCGTCTGCGCCGAGGACCCCGCGCGCGGGTTCCTGCCGTCCGGCGGCACGGTGCTCCGGCTGCACGAGCCGCAGGGCGACGGCGTGCGCACCGACTCCGGGCTCAGCGAGGGCGCCGAGGTCGGCAGCCTCTACGACCCCATGCTGTCCAAGGTGATCGCCTACGGTCCGGACCGGGAGAGCGCCCTCAGGAAACTCCGGGCGGCCCTGGCCGACACGGTCACCCTGGGCGTGCAGACCAACGCCGGGTTCCTGCGGCGGCTGCTGGCCCACCCGGCGGTCGTGGCGGGCGAGCTGGACACGGGACTGGTGGAACGGGAGGCCGCTTCGCTGGTCACGGCCGACGTCCCGCCGGACGTCTACGCGGCGGCGGCGCTGCTGCGCCGGCCCGCGCCGGCCCCCGCGCCCGGCACGGGGTGGGTGGACCCCTTCTCGGTCGCCGACGGCTGGCGGCTGGGCGGCGAGCCCGCCTGGACCGCACACCACCTGCACGTGCCCGGACACGACCCGGTGACGGTCCGGGTGCGCGGCACGGCCGACGGCGGGCGGGAGGTGCTGCTCGACGGGGAGGAGACCCCGCGGCGCAGCTCCGGGATCCTGCCCCCGCGACCGGACGACCCCCGCTTCGTCTGCCGGCTCGACGGGGTCACGCACGCCTTCGCCGCGCTGCCGGACGGCACCTGGCTGGGCCGCGACGGCGACGCCTGGCAGGTGCGCGACCACGACCCGGTGGCCGCCTCCCTCACCCGGGGGGCCCACGCGGGCGCCGACTCGCTCACCGCGCCCATGCCCGGCACGGTCACGGTCGTCAAGGTCGCCGTCGGCGACGAGGTGGCCGCGGGCCAGAGCCTGCTGGTCGTGGAGGCGATGAAGATGGAACACGTCATCTCCGCGCCGCACGCCGGCACCGTCGCCGAACTCGACGTGACACCGGGCACGACGGTCGCCATGGACCAGGTACTGGCCGTCGTCGCCCCGGTGACCGATCCGGCGACCGACCCGGCGACCGATCCGGCGAAGGAGGAGAAGTGACGACGCTCCCCATGGCCGTACCCGCTCCGGGCCTGCCCGCGCGGGTGCGCATCCACGAGGTCGGCGCCCGCGACGGCCTGCAGAACGAGAAGACGACCGTGCCCACGGACGTCAAGGCCGAGTTCGTGCACCGCCTCGCAGACGCCGGCCTCACCACCATCGAGGCCACCAGCTTCGTGCACCCGAAGTGGGTCCCCCAACTCGCGGACGCCGAGCAGTTGTTCCCGATGGTGAGCGATCTCGACGTGGCGCTGCCGGTGCTGGTGCCCAACGAACGCGGACTGGACCGGGCGCTGGCGCTGGGCGCGCGCGGCGTCGCCGTCTTCGCCAGCGCCACCGAGTCCTTCGCCAAGGCCAACCTCAACCGCACGGTGGACGAGGCGCTGGCCATGTTCGAGCCGGTGGTGGCCCGCGCCAGGGCCGAGGACGTGCGGGTGCGCGGCTATCTCTCCATGTGCTTCGGCGACCCGTGGGAGGGCGCGGTCCCGGTCGAGCAGGTGGTCCGGGTCTGCCGTGCCCTGCTCGGCCTGGGCTGTCACGAGCTGAGTCTGGGCGACACGATCGGCGTGGCCACCCCGGGCCATGTGCGGGCCCTGCTCACCGCGCTGAACGAACAGGGCGTCCCCACGGACGCGTTGGGGGTGCACTTCCACGACACCTACGGTCAGGCGCTCGCCAACACCCTCGCCGCGCTCCAGCACGGCGTCACCACCGTCGACGCCTCGGCGGGCGGTCTCGGCGGCTGTCCGTACGCCAAGTCCGCCACCGGCAACCTCGCCACCGAGGACCTCGTGTGGATGCTGCGGGGCCTCGGCATCGACACCGGGGTGGACCTCGGCCGTCTCGTCGCCACAAGCGAGTGGATGGCCACCCACCTGGGCCGACCCAGCCCGTCCCGCACCGTCCGAGCACTCGGCACCACGACACAGCCCCACAAGGAGCAGTGACCCGACATGGACCACCGTCTCTCCCCCGAACTGGAAGAACTCCGCCGCACGGTCGAGGAGTTCGCGCACGACGTGGTCGCGCCCAAGATCGGCGACTTCTACGAGCGGCACGAGTTCCCCTACGAGATCGTCCGCGAGATGGGCCGCATGGGCCTGTTCGGGCTGCCCTTCCCCGAGGAGCACGGCGGCATGGGCGGCGACTATCTCGCCCTGGGCATCGCGCTGGAGGAACTCGCGCGGGTCGACTCGTCCGTGGCGATCACGCTGGAGGCGGGCGTCTCGCTGGGCGCCATGCCGATCCATCTCTTCGGCACCGCGGAGCAGAAGCGGGAGTGGCTGCCGCGCCTGTGCTCCGGCGAGATGCTCGGCGCCTTCGGCCTGACCGAGCCGGACGGCGGCTCGGACGCGGGGGCGACGCGCACCACGGCCCGTCTCGACCCCGACACGGACGAATGGGTGATCAACGGCGCCAAGTGCTTCATCACCAACTCGGGCACGGACATCACGGGGCTGGTCACGGTCACCGCGGTGACGGGCCGCAAGCCGGACGGCCGTCCGCTGATCTCCGCGATCATCGTCCCGTCCGGCACCCCGGGCTTCACGGTCGCGGCGCCCTACTCGAAGGTCGGCTGGAACGCCTCCGACACGCGTGAGCTGTCCTTCGCCGACGTGCGCGTCCCGGCGGCGAACCTGCTGGGCGAGGAGGGCCGTGGGTACGCGCAGTTCCTTCGGATCCTCGACGAGGGACGCATCGCCATCGCCGCGCTGGCGACCGGGCTCGCGCAGGGCTGTGTGGACGAGTCGGTGAAGTACGCCAAGGAACGGCATGCGTTCGGCCGTCCGATCGGCGCCAACCAGGCCGTCCAGTTCAAGATCGCCGACATGGAGATGAAGGCGCACACGGCCCGGCTGGCCTGGCGGGACGCGGCCTCGCGGCTGGTGGCCGGAGAGCCCTTCAAGAAGGAGGCGGCGCTGGCGAAGCTGTACTCCTCCACGGTCGCCGTCGACAACGCCCGTGAGGCCACCCAGGTGCACGGCGGCTACGGCTTCATGAACGAGTACCCGGTGGCCCGCATGTGGCGCGACTCCAAGATCCTGGAGATCGGCGAGGGCACGAGCGAGGTGCAGCGGATGCTGATCGCCCGGGAGCTGGGGCTCCCCGCCTGACCGGACGCCGCCTCGCGTTTCCCGGCGCCTGCGCGCCCCGATCGGCCGCTCGGCGGCCTCAGGTCAACCGCCTGAGGCCGCCGACTCCGTTTCCCCGACGCGCTGCTGAGGATCCGTCCGCCCTCGATCGACAGGCAGTGCACGGGCGCGGGACAGGTCTCGCCGTGCCCGGCCTCGGCCCCGCGGGCCGCCCCCTGGACACGAGCTGAGGTTAGGCTAACCTACATTCGAACCGTCCTCGGGTGATCCCGCCCCGTTCGAAAGTGGCCACACTCATGTCCAACGCCAGCGCCGTCCGTCCCACCCGCCGTGGCATCCTCGCCGCCGGTGGCGCCCTCGGCCTCGGCGCCGTGCTCGCCGCCTGCGGGGACGAAGACGCGGGCAGCAGCGGCTCCGGGCCGGCGGCGAACGCCTCGGCGAAGTCCGGCCCGTGGACCTTCAAGGACGACCGCGGCACCACGGTGAAGCTCGACGCCGTCCCCGCGAACATCGTCGCCTTCACCGGCGTCGGCGCGGCCCTCCACGACTACGGAATCCAGGTCAAGGGCGTCTTCGGACCCACCAGGACCGCCTCGGGCAAGGCCGATGTGCAGGCCGGCGACATGGACGTCACCAAGGTGACGGTCCTCGGCAACGTCTGGGACGAGTTCAACGTCGAGAAGTACGCCGCCCTCGCCCCCGACGTCCTCATCTCCACGATGTTCGACGGCGCCGGCACCCTCTGGTACGTCCCCGAGGCCTCCAAGGACAAGATCGCCAAGCTTGCCCCGAGCGTGGGCATCTCCGTCTACGACCGCCAGTTGACCGCTCCGCTGCAGCGCATGTGGGAGCTGGCCGAGTCGCTGGGCGCCGACATGACGGCGGCCGCCGTCACCGGCGCCAAGAAGAGGTTCGAGGACGCGGCCGCCCGGCTGCGCGCGGCCGCCAAGGCCAAGCCCGGCATCAGGGTGATGGCCGGTTCCGCGAGCCCCGAGCTCTTCTACGTCTCCGGCACCGACCTCTCCGTCGACCTCGAGTACTTCAAGGCCCTCGGCGTGAACTTCGTCGAGCCGCCGGCGAGCGCCAAGGCCCAGGGCGGCGGCTGGTACGAGTCGCTGAGCTGGGAGAACGTCGACAAGTACCCGGCCGACATCATCATGATGGACGACCGTTCCTCGACCATCCAGCCCGCCGACATCACCAAGGCGACCTGGAAGAAGCTGCCCGCGGTGAAGGCCGGTCAGGTCATCGCGCGCTCCCCCGAGCCGATCCTGTCCTACGACAAGTGCGTGCCGCTGCTGGAGAACCTCGCCGCGGCGCTGGAGAAGGCGAAGAAGGTCGCCTGACGACGGCGACCTGACGCAGTGGGCGCGCCGCGGTCCGGCCGCGGTCACGCCCACGCGGCGGAGCCGCATGCCGATGCAGCCCCGCGCCCCTGAGCGAGCCGCCCTGCCCCACGTCTTCAGGAGCCCCCATGACCACAGCCGTCGCCGCCCCCTTCCGGTTCTTCTCGCTCCAGGTCGCACGGACGCGGCGGCTGTCGCCGTCCCTGGTCCGGGTGAGTCTCACCGGGGAGGACCTGCGGCACTTCTTCTCCGACGGGCGCGACCAGTCGCTGTCGCTGTTCCTGCCGCATCCGGGTCAGGAGGAGCCGCAGGTCCCCGTCGAGCTCGGGGACGGATGGTGGCAGGGATGGCGTGAACTGCCGGACGGCGTACGGGCGGTGATGCGTTCGTACACGCTGCGTGCGCTGCGCGCCGACGCGCTCGGACGCACGGTGGA
The DNA here is from genome assembly GCF_001746365.1 of Streptomyces sp. LUP30. Taxonomy (GTDB): domain Bacteria; phylum Actinomycetota; class Actinomycetes; order Streptomycetales; family Streptomycetaceae; genus Streptomyces. Next base: position 131,910 of record NZ_MJAJ01000016.1, on the reverse strand, counting down.
GATCGACGTCGACTTCGTGCTGCACACCCCCGCCGGGCCCGCCTCCGCATGGGCGGCGCGCGCGGCCGCCGGGGACCGGGTGGTGCTGCTCGGGCCCGCGGTGGCCGACAACCGGGCGATCCGGTTCCGTCCGCCGCACGACGCCGACCTGCTGGTGCTCTGGGGCGACGAGAGTGCGCTGCCGGCCGTCGCGTCGATACTGGAGTCACTGCCGGCCGGACAGCGCACCCGGGTCTGGCTGGAGGTCCACGATCCTGCCGACGTGCGGGAGTTGACGACCCGCGCGGCCGCCGAGGTGACCTGGGTGGTCGGGGAGGGTTCCGTCGACGCCGTCCGCGCGGCCGCTCTGCCGCCCGCGGCGAACCCGTACGTCTGGATCGCGGGCGAGTCGGGATCCGTGAAGGCGCTGCGCCGGCACTTCGTGCAGGAGCGGGGCGTGGACCGGCGCCGGGTCACCTTCGTCGGGTACTGGCGCCGGGGCATGAGCGAGGAACAGCTCCGCGAGACCGAGTAGCGACACCGCGCCCCCGCAGCCGTGCGTGCGGGGGCGCGCACGTGACCACCGTCACGGCACACCCAGGATCCTCGCGCTCGAAGTCAGGTTAGGCTTACCTAAGTTGATCAGAGGTTCCGTCCCCGAACCGCCCCGCCCAGGCCCCCGTCCCCACCCCCGGAGGACCCCCACCATGCGCTCGCACCTGCTCAATGACACGACCGCGGAGCACTACCGCCGCTCCGTGACCGAAGGAGTAGAGCGGGTGGCCGCCAAACTCGCCGCCACCGACCGTCCGTTCACCGGCGTCACGGTCGACGCCCTCGCGCCCCGCATCGACGGGATCGACCTCGACCGGCCCCTGGGCGACACCGCCGCCGTGCTCGACGAGCTGGAGGAGGTCTACCTCCGCGACGCGATCTACTTCCATCACCCCCGCTACCTCGCCCACCTCAACTGCCCCGTGGTCATCCCCGCCGTGCTGGGCGAGGCGGTCCTGTCCGCCGTCAACTCCTCCCTCGACACCTGGGACCAGTCGGCCGGCGGCACCCTCATCGAGCGGAAACTGATCGACTGGACGTGCGCCCGCATCGGTCTCGGCCCCGCCGCCGACGGGGTGTTCACCTCCGGCGGCAGCCAGTCCAACCTCCAGGCCCTGCTGCTGGCCCGCGAGGAGGCGAAGTCCGACTCCCTGGCGAGACTGCGCGTCTTCGCCTCCGAGGTGAGCCACTTCAGCGTGAAGAAGTCGGCGAAACTGCTCGGCCTGGGCCCGGACGCCGTGGTCACCATCCCCGTCGACCACGACAAGCGCATGCAGACCGTGGCGCTCGCCCACGAGCTGGAGCGCTGCACGAAGGACGGCCTCGTCCCCATGGCCGTCGTCGCCACCGCAGGCACCACCGACTTCGGCTCCATCGACCCGCTCCCCGAGATCGCCGAGCTGTGCGCGCAGTTCGGCGCCTGGATGCACGTCGACGCCGCCTATGGCTGCGGACTCCTCGCCTCCGTGAAGCACCGGGACCGCATCGACGGCATCGAGCGAGCCGACTCCGTCACCGTCGACTACCACAAGTCCTTCTTCCAGCCCGTGAGTTCCTCCGCCGTCCTGGTCCGGGACGCGTCCACGCTGCGCCACGCCACCTACCACGCCGAGTACCTCAACCCGCGCCGCATGGTGCAGGAACGCATCCCCAACCAGGTGGACAAGTCCCTGCAGACCACCCGCCGGTTCGACGCCCTCAAGCTGTGGATGACCCTGCGCACGATGGGCGCCGACGGCATCGGGCAGCTCTTCGACGAGGTCTGCGACCTGGCCGTGGACGGCTGGCGGCTGCTGGCCGCCGACCCGCGCTTCGACGTCGTCGTCCAGCCCTCGCTGTCCACCCTCGTCTTCCGCTGGATCCCCGCCGCCGTCACCGACCCGGCCGAGATCGACCGCGCCAATCTCTACGCCCGCAAGGCCCTGTTCGCCTCGGGCGACGCGGTGGTCGCGGGCACCAAGGTCGGCGCCCGCCACTACCTGAAGTTCACCCTGCTCAACCCCGAGACCACGACCGACGACATCGCCGCCGTCCTCGACCTGATCGCCGGCCATGCCGAGCAGTACCTGGGAGAGTCCCTTGACCGCGCTTGCTGAATCCCCGGACGCTGTCCATGACTTCGTGGGGATCGGACTCGGCCCCTTCAACCTCGGACTGGCCTGTCTGACCGAGCCCATCGCCGAACTCGACGGCCTCTTCCTGGAGTCGAAGCCCGACTTCGAGTGGCACGCGGGAATGTTCCTCGACGGCGCCCACCTCCAGACCCCGTTCATGTCGGACCTGGTCACCCTCGCCGACCCGACGTCCCCCTACTCCTTCCTCAACTACCTGAAGGAGAAGGGCCGGCTCTACTCGTTCTACATCCGCGAGAACTTCTACCCGCTGCGCGTCGAGTACGACGACTACTGCCGCTGGGCCGCGAACAAGCTGACCAGCGTGCGCTTCTCGACGACGGTCGCCGAGGTGACGTACGACGAGGGCGACGCGCTGTACGCCGTGCGGACCACCGACGGGAACGTCCACCGCGCCCGGCGGCTGGTCCTCGGCACCGGCACCTCCCCGTACGTCCCCGAGGCCTGCGCCGGCCTCGGCGGCGACTTCCTGCACAACTCCCGCTACGTGCAGCACAAGGCGGAGCTGCAGAAGAAGGAGTCGATCACCCTGGTCGGCTCCGGTCAGTCGGCCGCCGAGATCTACCTCGACCTGCTCTCCGAGATCGACGTGCACGGCTACCGGCTGAACTGGGTCACCCGCTCCCCGCGCTTCTTCCCGCTGGAGTACACCAAGCTCACCCTGGAGATGACCTCCCCGGAGTACGTCGACTACTTCCGGGCGCTGCCCGAGCAGACCCGCTACCGTCTCGCCGCCGAGCAGAAGGGCCTGTTCAAGGGCATCGACGGCGACCTCGTCAACGAGATCTTCGACCTGCTCTACCAGAAGAGCCTCGGCGGCCCCGTCCCCACCCGGCTCCTCACCAACTCCGCCCTCACCGGCGCGAGCCACGCCGACGGCACGTACACGCTGTCCTTCCGTCAGGAGGAGCAGGGCAAGGACTTCGAGCTGAGCAGCCAGGGGCTGGTGCTCGCCACCGGCTACCACTACGCCGAGCCCGAGTTCCTCGCGCCGGTCCGGCACAGACTGCGCCGCGACGCCCACGGCAACTTCGACGTCGCCCGCAACTACGCCATCGACACCACGGGCCGAAGCGTGTTCCTGCAGAACGCGGGCGTGCACACGCACAGCGTCACCTCACCCGACCTCGGCATGGGCGCCTACCGCAACAGCTACATCATCCGCGAGCTGCTCGGCAGCGAGTACTACCCGGTCGAGAAGACCATCGCATTCCAGGAGTTCGGCGTATGACCACCCCCGCGGCCGTCGGCCGCCTCTCCCTGCGTCCCCTCGACCCCCGCCGGGACGCCGACCTGCTGCACCGCTGGGTCACGCACCCCAAGGCCGCGTACTGGATGATGCAGGACGCGACGCTCGCCGACGTCGAGCGGGCCTACACGGACATCGCCGCCGACGAGCACCACCACGCGCTCCTCGGGCTGCACGACGGCGAGCCCGCCTTCCTGATGGAGCACTACGACCCCGTCCACCGCGAGCTGGCCGGCCTGTACGAACCGCTGCCCGGCGACGTCGGCATGCACTTCCTGGTCGCCCCCACGGACCGGCCGGTGCACGGCTTCACCCGCGCGGTGATCACCGCCGTCGTGGCGCACCTCTTCGCGGATCCGTCGGTGCGGCGCGTCGTCGTCGAACCGGACGTCTCCAATACGGCCGTGCACGCCCTCAACGAGGCCGTCGGCTTCGTGCCCGAGCGGGAGATACGCAAGCCCGAGAAGACGGCGCTGCTGAGCTTCTGCACCCGCGAGCGGTTCGTCGCGGCGACAGGGGTGACGGCATGAGCCTCACCGACGCGGTGGCCCACCTCTCCCCCGAGCACTGGGCGAAGGCCAACCGTCTGCTGGTGCGCAAGGCCCTCGCGGAGTTCGCCCACGAGCGCCTCGTCACGCCCGAGGAGCTCACGACGCCCGAGGGGACACAGGGCCGGTACGTCGTCCGCAGCGACGACGGGCTCACGTCCTACCGCTTCACCGCCGTCCGCCGCGCCCTCGACCACTGGCAGGTGGACGCCGACTCGATCACCCGCACCCGCGACGGAGCCGAACTCCCCCTCGAGGCACTGGACTTCTTCATCGAACTGAAGTCGGCCCTGGGCCTGAGCGACGAGATCCTGCCGGTCTATCTGGAGGAGATCTCCTCCACCCTCTCCGGCACCTGCTACAAGCTCACCAAGCCCCGGATCACCTCGGCGGAACTGGTCCGCAGCGGTTTCCAGGCCATCGAGACCGGGATGACCGAGGGCCACCCCTGCTTCGTCGCCAACAACGGGCGGCTCGGCTTCGGCATCCACGAGTACCTGGCGTACGCGCCGGAGACGGCGAGCCCGGTCCGGCTGGTGTGGCTGGCCGCGCACCGCTCGCGCGCCGCGTTCACGGCGGGCGTCGGCATCGCCTACGAGTCGTTCGTGCGCGACGAGCTGGGCTCGGCGACCGTCGACCGTTTCGACGCGGCCCTGCGGGCGCGCGGCCTGGACCCGGCCGACTACCTCCTCATCCCCGTCCACCCCTGGCAGTGGTGGAACAAGCTCACCGTCACCTTCGCGGCCGAGATCGCCCGCGGGAACCTGGTGTGCCTGGGCGAGGGCGACGACGAGTACCTGGCGCAGCAGTCCATCCGCACCTTCTTCAACCGGTCGCATCCCGAGAAGCACTATGTGAAGACGGCCCTGTCCGTGCTCAACATGGGGTTCATGCGCGGGCTGTCGGCCGCCTACATGGAGGCCACCCCGGCCATCAACGACTGGCTGGCCCAGATCGTCGACAACGACCCGGTGCTCAAGTCGACCGGTCTGTCGATCATCCGGGAGCGGGCCGCCGTCGGCTACCGGCACCTGGAGTACGAGGCCGCGACGGACCGCTACTCGCCGTACCGCAAGATGCTGGCGGCGCTGTGGCGGGAGAGCCCGGTGCCGACGCTGCGGGAGGGCGAGTCGCTCGCGACCATGGCCTCGCTGATCCACGTGGACCACGAGGGCCGGTCGGTGGCCGGCGCACTGATCGAGCGCTCCGGCCTGCCCCCGGCCCAGTGGCTGCGCGCCTACCTCCAGGCCTACTACACGCCCCTGCTGCACAGCTTCTACGCCTATGACCTGGTGTTCATGCCGCACGGCGAGAACACGATCCTCGTGCTGAAGGACGGCGTCGTCCAGCGGGCGATCTACAAGGACATCGCCGAGGAGATCGCCGTCATGGATCCGGACGCGGTGCTGCCGCCCGAGGTCCGCCGCATCCGCGTGGACGTGCCCGAGGACAGGAGACTCCTGTCGATCTTCACGGACGTCTTCGACTGCTTCTTCCGCTTCCTCGCGGCCGACCTGGCCGCCGAGGGCGTCCTGGAGGAGGAGGGGTTCTGGCGCACGGTCGCCGAGGTCACCCGCGCCTACCAGGAGGCGAACCCCCAACTGGCCGACCGGTTCCGCCAGTACGACATGTTCGCCCCCGAGTTCGCGCTGTCCTGCCTCAACCGCCTCCAACTGCGCGACAACCGGCAGATGGTGGACCTGGCCGACCCGTCGGGCGCCCTCCAGCTGATCGGAACCCTGAGGAATCCCGTCGCGGGGTTCTGATCCGACGCGGCGGGCGCCCCGAGTACGGTCCTCGGGACGCCCGCCGCCGTGTGCCGGGCCCCGCCGCCGTGTGCCCGGCCCGGGGCGGTGAAACAATCCCCGCATGGCGGAAATCCTGCAGAAGGACGGCACGTGGATCTTCGACGGCGACGCCCTGCGGTTGACGCCGGGACGGGACAGAAGCGTCGGGCTGCTGCGCCGGGAGCTGGGTGAACTCATCCTCCCACTGCGGGCGTTGGCGGGTCTGTCGCTCGAACAGGGGAAGAAGGGCGGACGGCTGCGGCTGCGGCTGCGGGACGGGGCGGATCCGCTGCTCCAGGCGACCGGCGGCCGGCTGGCCGAGCCGCACGATCCGTACCAGCTGCTCGTCGAACCCGACCGGTACGGCGTCGCCGAGTACTTCGTCGACGAGGTGCGCAATGCGCTGCTGCTGGACGAGGTCCCGTCCGACCCGGTGGACGCCTATCTGCTCCCCGGCCCCTCCGTGCCCCTGTCCGTCTCCGCCGGGGACGGCACCGCGAGCTTCGACGGCGACACCGTACGGCTGGAGTGGAACTGGAAGACGGAGGAGGCCAAGGCTTCCGCCGGGCCACGCACGTTGTCGGTCGCGGAGATCGACGGCGTGGAGTGGCAGCCCGCGGTGGGCCTGGAGAACGGCGCTCTGCGGTTCCGGCTGCGGCACGCGCCCACCACGACCCCGCCGAAGTACGACCCGAACGCCGTGGAGCTGTGGGGCTTCAGGAGGGACCCGCTGATGGCCCTGGTCGCGGCGGCCGTGCAGGCACGGCTCCCGCATCCGGCCGCGACCGCCGGGGACGCCGTACGGCCGCAGCTGCCGGGTCCTGCCGCCGAGGGCGACCACGACGCCCTGTTGCGCCGGCTGCGCGAGCTCGGCGAGCTGCACCGCGACGGCGTCCTGACGGACGACGAGTTCACCCTGGCCAAACAGGCGGTCCTCAAGCGCCTCTAGCGGATGAGGACCGTCTGTCGGCCGGGGCCGGGTGCCGGAGCCCCGGGGGGGTGCGCCCCGCCTTCCGGGCGCGCGGCTCCGGCTACTTCGCCCGGCGGGCCACCGTGAAGTGGTCGATCCGGTCGCCGGTCTCCGCGATGCCCTGGACCTTCAGGGTCGTGTAGTGGCCCTTGGGCGCGGGAGTGACGTCCACGCGCAGGAACGAGTAGTTCAGGTAGCGCACCCGCGACCAGGCGACCGTCTCGTTCTGCTTGCCGTCCTTGAGGTTGACGAACGAGGCCACCGAATCGACCTCGTGCTCATGGCCCTCGTACGAGTCCGGGGCGGTGAAGGCGTACAGGCTGCGGCCGGCCGCGCCCGCCGTCACGTAGACGACGCCCTCGGTCTCGGGGTAGGCCGTGCCGCCGATGGGGAGCTTCTTGGTGACCGTGTTGCCCTTGATGACGTCGGTGCGCTCGTACTGGTGGTTGTGGCCGTTGATGACCAGGTCCACCTGGTACTTGTCGAACAGCGGCACCCACTCCTGGCGCACACCCCCCTCCGAGGCGTGCGCGGTGGAGGTGCAGTACGCGCAGTGGTGGAAGAACACCACGACGAAGTCGATGTCCTTGGCGGCGCGGAACTTCTTCAGCTGCGCCTCGAACCACTTGGTCTGGGTGCCGCCCGAGATGCCGAGGTTGGCCGGGATCTCGAAGGAGACGTCGTTGGGGTCCAGCGAGATGACCGCCGTGTTGCCGTAGACGAAGGAGTAGACGCCCGGGAGGTTCTTCTTGTCGGGGCCGTTGTCGGGCAGGTTCCAGCGGGCCTCCTCGCCGCCGTAGCCGTTGGGCGAGTACCAGGCCTCCATGTCGTGGTTGCCGTACGACACCATCCACGGCACCGACTTGGAGACGGACTCGGTCTGGGCGAGGAACTGGTCCCAGGTGCGCGAGTCGAAGACGGTGTCGGAGGTCTTGCCCTGCCCGGCGGGGTCGCCGTAGGCGATGTCGCCGGCGTGCAGGTGGAAGGCCGGGTTCTGGCCGAGGATCAGGCTGTCGTTGGCCAGCGCGTGGTAGCTGACGCCCTGGTCGCCGAAGGCCGTGAAGGTGAAGGGCGCCTTGTGGGCGGGGGCCGTGGTGAAGGTGCCCAGGGTGCCCAGCAGGTGCGGCGCGGCGGGGTCGAAGCCCGCGTGGCCGACGCCGTAGTAGTACGTCCTGCCCGGCTTGAGGCAGGTGAGCTCGGCGTGCACGTAGTACTGGGTGTGGTCGCCGCTGGCGCCGACGCCGGCCGGGGTGTACAGGGTGCGCACCTCGGCCTCGATCTTGCGGGAGAGGTCCCAGGGGTGGGCGCCGATGCGGATGAACGGCTTCTTCACCGCGACCGGCACCTGCCAGGAGACGGTCATCTCGGTGCGCGGGTCGTTGCCGTAGGCGAGGTGGCGGCCGAAGGGGGCGACGAGAGCGCCGTCGACGGCCTCGGTGTGCGAGAGGGGCTGGGTGGGAACGGCGGCCTGTGCCGTGGCGCCGGTGACGAACGCGCCACCGGTGACGGCGCCCAGCGTGACCGCGCCGCCTCTGATCATCGTGCGCCGGGAGAACTTGGCGCGCAGGTACTCGTGCTGCTCGGCCATGCTCATGCGGTCGGCGAGCTGCTCGGGTACGCCCATGCGAGGAGTGTCCATGACGTCTGAAACTCGTCGCCTCCGGCGACGGGCCGCAAGACGCCGAATGGACGATGCGCGAACAGCGACCCATAACACATTCAATGTTCTCCCAAGGCTCCTTAACAGCCGCTTGCCCGAAATCGGGCACGATTCTTGCGAAACCGGCTCGCGTACCTCAGGATCTACCGGGTGCACGACGAACTCGTTGATCACCTGACGCGCTCCACGCCCCTCCAGCGGGGCGAGGCGCTGCGGGTGATCCAGGACGTGCTCGCTTACTTCGACGAGACGACCGAGGACTTCGTCCGTCGCCGCCACCGCGAGCTCCAGGCCCAGGGCCTGGTGAACGCGGAGATCTTCGAACGGATCGAGGCGGACCTGAAATACCGTGCGGTGGCGCCGCCCGAGCTCACGCTCAGGCAACTGCGACGCATCGTCTACGGCTGAACCGAAGCTTGGGGATACGTATATATGTGCGGAATCGTCGGATACATCGGGAAGCGTGACGTCGCTCCCCTGCTCCTGGAGGGCCTGCAGCGCCTGGAGTACCGCGGGTACGACTCGGCGGGCATAGTCGTCACCTCCCCGAAGACGGCCGGCCTGAAGATGGTCAAGGCCAAGGGGCGGGTGCGCGACCTGGAGGCCAAGGTCCCGGCGCGCTTCAAGGGCACGACCGGCATCGCCCACACCCGCTGGGCCACCCACGGCGCCCCCTCCGACGTGAACGCCCACCCGCACATGTCAGCCGACCTCAAGGTCGCCGTCGTCCACAACGGCATCATCGACAACGCCTCCGACCTGCGGAGGAAGCTCGAGGCCGACGGCGTCGAATTCCTCTCCGAGACGGACACCGAGGTGCTCGTCCACCTCGTCGCGCGCGCCCAGGCCGAGAAGCTCGAGGACAAGGTCCGCGAGGCGCTGCGTGTGGTCGAGGGCACCTACGGCATCGCCGTGATGCACGCCGACTTCTCGGACCGCATCGTCGTCGCCCGCAACGGCTCCCCGGTCGTCCTCGGCATCGGCGAGAAGGAGATGTTCGTCGCCTCGGACATCGCCGCGCTCGTCGCCCACACCCGCCAGATAGTCACCCTCGACGACGGCGAGATGGCCACCCTCAAGGCGGACGACTTCCGCACCTACACCACCGAGGGCACCCGCACCACGGCCGAGCCCACCACCGTGGAGTGGGAGGCCGCCTCCTACGACATGGGCGGCCACGACACGTACATGCACAAGGAGATCCACGAGCAGGCCGACGCCGTGGACCGCGTGCTGCGCGGCCGCATCGACGACCGCTTCTCCACCGTGCACCTCGGCGGCCTCAACCTGGACGCCCGCGAGGCGCGCCAGATCCGCCGCGTGAAGATCCTCGGCTGCGGCACCTCGTACCACGCGGGCATGATCGGCGCCCAGATGATCGAGGAGCTCGCCCGCATCCCCGCGGACGCCGAGCCCGCCTCCGAGTTCCGCTACCGCAACGCGGTCGTGGACCCCGACACGCTGTACATCGCCGTCTCGCAGTCCGGTGAGACCTACGACGTGCTGGCGGCCGTCCAGGAGCTCAAGCGCAAGGGCGCGCGGGTGCTGGGCGTGGTCAACGTGGTCGGCTCGGCGATCGCCCGCGAGGCGGACGGCGGCGTCTACGTGCACGCCGGTCCCGAGGTCTGCGTGGTGTCGACCAAGTGCTTCACCAACACGACGGTGGCCTTCGCGCTGCTCGCCCTGCACCTGGGCCGCACCCGCGACCTCTCGGTGCGCGACGGCAAGCGGATCATCGAGGGCCTGCGCAAGCTGCCCGCCCAGATCGCCGAGATCATGGAGCAGGAGGCGGAGATCGAGAAGCTGGCCGACGAACTCGCCGAGGCCCGCTCGATGCTCTTCATCGGCCGCGTCCGGGGCTACCCGGTCGCCCGTGAGGCCTCGCTGAAGCTCAAGGAGGTCTCGTACATCCACGCCGAGGCCTACCCGGCCTCCGAGCTCAAGCACGGCCCGCTGGCGCTCATCGAGCCCGCGCTCCCGACGGTGGCGATCGTGCCCGACGACGACCTGCTGGAGAAGAACCGCGCGGCCCTGGAGGAGATCAAGGCCCGCAGCGGAAGGATCGTCGCGGTCGCCCACCGCGAGCAGGAGAAGGCCGACCGGACGATCGTCGTCCCCAAGAACGAGGACGAGCTCGACCCGATCCTCATGGGCATCCCGCTCCAGCTCCTCGCCTACTACACGGCGAAGGCGCTCGGCCGGGACATCGACAAGCCGCGCAACCTGGCGAAGTCGGTGACCGTCGAGTAGTCGCACCCAGGGGCGCGGGAGACCGCCGGACAAGCCCCACCGGCCCGCAGCGGCCGACGAACGGGCCCCCCGTGACGCCACCGTGCACGGGGGGCCCGCTTCATTCGCCGGGGACGCCCGACTCCCCGGCGCCGGCTGCCGATTCAGCCCGCGGCCGTCACGCCGGGACGGGCAGCACGCCGTGAGAACGCCGTCGGCCAGTGCGCCAGAGCCGCCGTCGCCGCGTACCAGGCGACCGCGCCCGCCGCGACGGCGAACCAACCGCCCGCCTTGGTGAGTCCGTCGCTGTCGGCGAACCGGGCGACGGCCGTCAGCACGAGACCGACGCAGAGCAACCCGTAGGCCGCCTGGCCGAGTTGGTCGCCGCCGGCGAGGGCCAGCGAGAGCGCCACGAGGGCGAACAGGAGCAGGAAGAGCCCTGCGGCGTTGTCGGAGACCTGGGCGGCGGCGGAGACCGCCCAGGTGAACCAGAAGGCGCCGAGGACGGTGTAGGCGGTGCCGGCGGCCGCGTCGCGGTCGCGGAGGGCCAACAGGCCGGCGGCGAACAGAGCGACCCCGCCCACGTAGTGGGCGACGGATACGGCGTCCGCAGCCGTCACGCCGTCGATGAGGTCGGTGTACCCGAGCCCGAAGGCCAGCAGGGTGACGCCGAGGGCGAGTCGGCCGGCGATCGTGGCGGTGCTGCTTCCCGCAGAGACGTCGTTGTCCACGGCAAGCTCCCTTCATGCATGTGCAGTTGTGTGAGCGATATATGCCCTTCACAAAGGCACAAACACCCGTACGCGTCAGTAGTTTCATGGCGCGCGCAGAGGGGACCCGAAGCACCCGGATCTCATCCCACCTGGGAGAACGGGGAGTTACGGAATGACGACGACGGGACGCTTGGCCCGCTTGGCGAGCCGGCCCGCGACCGAGCCGAAGAGCCGGCCGACGAGGCCGTGCGTGGAACCGACGACGATCGCGTCGGCCTCGTACTCCCGCCCGACCTCTTCGAGCTCGTGACAGATGTCGCCGCCGCGCTCGACGAGGATCCAGGGCACCTCGGCGAGGTAGTCCGCACAGGCCAGCTCCAGACCGAGCACCTCGGTGCGATGGTCGGGCACGTCGACGAAGACGGGCGGCTCGCAGCCCGCCCACACCGTGGTGGGCAGCCGGTTGGCGACGTGGACGATGATCAGGCCCGACCCGGAGCGATGGGCCATGCCGATGGCGTACGCGAGAGCGCGTTCGCTGGACGTGGAGCCGTCGAAACCGACGACCACCCCGTGCTTGAAGGCGGGATCGCAGGAATGACGTGCCTCTTCAGCCGCCAGGGGCTCGGCCGCCGTGTGATCGGCGACGGGCCGCTTGCGGTCCGCGGGTTCGAAGAATTCGTGACCGGCCATGGCTGTCTCGGCGTATCGATCCTTATACGGGTGGGACGGCGGTGAGCGGCGGAGCTGTCCGGGAATCATCTTCCCGACCCCATACCCCCAAGGGTACGGCGGCACGCCTCCTGGGCCCAGAGCCCGCACGCCCCCGGTGGGGGTTCCAGGGAGCATGCACGAGCGGACGCCCGTAACGCAATGGTTGCTGCCCCGTACAGGCGGTTTGCGCAGGATTCACTGAGACCGAACCCCTCCCGGCAGTGACCGACCGCTCGAACAGGCGTTGAACCCCGTGAACAGCCGCCCCGCCGCCCCGCCGACCGAGCCCCCGGCACCGCCCGGCCACAGCACCGCCGCCACCCAGGAAGGAGCCCGTCCGATGCTCTCGCCCCGCACCACCCCCGAGCCCCGCCCCGGCGACGACCGGACGACCGACCTGATCCGCTGGGCGGCCTTCACCTGCGTCCTGGTCCCGGTGGTCCTCCTCTGGTACGGCGCCTCCCTCGCCGGGGCCGCCGGCACCGCCCTCGGCCTCGCCGCCGTCACGGCCGTCTGCCGGGTGCTGCTGCGCCGCTCCGAGCGGTGTGCGGTCCGGCTCCTCGCCGACGAACCCGCCCCCGAGGCGCACCACCGGGGGCACCGTCAGCGCACCGGAACGGGGTCCCGTCGCGGGGGTCGTCACTCCGGGGGAAACTCACCGGTCGGTTGACCGGTTTTCACGCACGGACCCGAATGTTTTCAGCCAACTTCCGGTAAGTGTGCATCTCTTGCCGCAACCACCCCCCACCCCCCGTTCCACCTGCACGGAAAGGGCCTCGGGGGACCCGTGCACCCTACGGGGATTGGCCACCGCACCGAGGCGCACTTCCCTGCGCGGCCCACGAGTGCAACGCTTCGTGATCGAATGCTTCACGCCAAGTTGCCATGTCGACAATCTGCCGGGTGGTGAACTGGCCACGTCGGCATTGTGCGACACGTTAGATTCGATCTTGACTGTCTACGGCGGGGGACTCGTGCAGGACCGAGGGGAAACGTGCAGGAGCGACACAACCGAGGAGCCGCGACCACCGAGGGGGGCTTAGCAGGATGAGCCACGACTCCACTGCCGCGCCGGAAGCCGTGGCCCGGAAGCTGTCCGGGCGACGCCGCAAGGAGATCGTCGCGGTGCTGCTGTTCAGCGGCGGCCCCATATTCGAGAGTTCCATTCCGTTGTCGGTGTTCGGGATTGACCGCCAGGACGCCGGCGTACCGCGCTACCGCTTGTTGGTGTGCGGCGGAGAAGAAGGCCCGCTGCGGACCACAGGGGGCCTGGAACTCACCGCACCACACGGCCTGGAGGCGATCTCGCGGGCGGGCACGGTCGTCGTGCCGGCCTGGCGTTCGATCACGTCGCCACCGCCGGAGGAGGCGCTCGACGCACTGCGCCGGGCGCACGAGGAGGGCGCCCGCATCGTGGGCCTGTGCACCGGCGCGTTCGTGCTGGCCGCCGCGGGCCTGCTGGACGGCCGTCCGGCCACGACCCACTGGATGTACGCGCCGACGCTGGCCAAGCGCTATCCGTCGGTCCACGTGGATCCACGAGAGCTCTTCGTGGATGACGGCGACGTGCTGACGTCGGCCGGCACCGCGGCCGGAATCGATCTGTGTCTGCACATCGTGCGGACAGATCACGGTAACGAGGCGGCGGGCGCGCTGGCCCGGCGGCTCGTGGTGCCACCGCGCCGGTCGGGCGGCCAGGAGCGCTACCTCGACCGGTCTTTACCCGAGGAGATCGGCGCCGACCCGCTGGCCGAGGTCGTCGCCTGGGCGCTGGAGCACCTCCACGAGCAGTTCGACGTGGAGACGCTGGCGGCACGCGCCTACATGAGCCGGCGCACCTTCGACCGCCGCTTCCGGTCGCTGACCGGCAGCGCGCCGCTGCAGTGGCTGATCACCCAGCGGGTGCTGCAGGCGCAGCGTCTGCTGGAGACGTCGGACTACTCGGTGGACGAGGTCGCGGGCCGCTGCGGCTTCCGCTCGCCGGTGGCCCTGCGCGGCCACTTCCGCCGCCAGCTCGGCTCGTCGCCGGCGGCGTACCGGGCGGCGTACCGGGCGCGCAGGCCGCAGAGCGAGCGGCCGACGGACAGCGAGCCGTCGCCCCCGCCGCCGCCGCCGTCGCTGCACCCCGAGTCGCCCGGGCCGGTGCCTCCGCAGATCCGGCGCACGGCCGCCGCGACGGCCGGGGCGATGGGCTCGTCGGCGACCCTGCCGTCCGAGCACGCGCGTGAGGCGTACGCGACCTCGCGGGCGAGTGTGCCGGGGCAGCGCAGCGGCATGTGAACGACCCCGACGCGGGTCGGGCCGGGAGGTCCCGGCCCGACCCGCGTCGGGGCGCGTCCCCGCAAGGCCGCCGGACACAGGACGCCTCAAAAGGCGACGTCAGCTTTAGGGTGGTCGCATGAACGATCGCATGGTGTGGATCGACTGCGAGATGACCGGCCTCTCGCTGTCAGACGACGCTCTCATCGAGGTAGCCGCCCTCGTCACCGACTCCGAGCTGAACATCCTCGGCGACGGTGTGGACATCGTCATCCGCCCGCCGGACCGGGCGCTGGAGACGATGCCGGAGGTGGTGCGTCAGATGCACACCGCGTCCGGACTGCTCGACGAGCTCGCGGGCGGGACGACGCTCGCCGAGGCCGAGGCACAGGTCCTCGCCTATGTGCGGGAACACGTGAAGGAGCCGGGCAAGGCGCCCCTGTGCGGGAACTCCGTCGGCACCGACCGCGGTTTCCTGGCCCGGGACATGGCGGCCCTGGAGGACTACCTCCACTACCGGATCGTCGACGTGTCCTCGATCAAGGAGCTCGCCCGCCGCTGGTACCCGCGGGCGTACTTCAACAGCCCGGAGAAGAACGGCAACCACCGCGCCCTCGCCGACATCCGCGAATCCATCGCGGAACTGCGCTACTACCGCGAGGCCGTGTTCGTGCCGCAGCCCGGCCCCGACTCCGACACCGCGAAGTCGATCGCGGCCAAGCACGTCCTGCCCGCCGGGTAGGGACCCCGCAACGACGTTCGGACGGCCTCGGGAAAAGCCGTGCGCGAGCACCCCTTCGGACCCTGTACACTTTTTCTCGGCCGGTAGGGAGACCGCAAAGTCCAACTGCCGGGCGTGGTGGGTGTAGCTCAGCTGGTAGAGCACCTGGTTGTGGTCCAGGATGCCGCGGGTTCGAGTCCCGTCACTCACCCTGAGCGATCAGCCGGTGACCTCCTGCGAAGGAGGTCACCGGCTGATCGCGTTGTACGGGCGGTCCGCGTTGTACGGGAGGCCCGCGACGCACGGGCCTCCCGCTCCTCCCGTCAGGACGACGCCCGCTCCACCAGCTTCGTCGCCAGCACCACCTGCCGCCGCTCCGGACCCCGGGACACCGTCGGGCTGCTGTCCGCGATCTCCGACAGCAGCAGGTCGATCATCCGGCGCCCCATCTCCTCGATGGGCTGGCGGACGCTGGTGAGCGGCGGGTCCATGTGACGGGCTATGGCCGAGTCGTCGTACCCGACCAGCGCCACGTCGTCGGGGATACGGCGGCCCCGTTCGCGCAGGACCTGGCGGGCGCCCGCCGCCATCACGTCCGAACCCGCGAACACCGCGTCCAGGCCGGGGCGCCGGTCGAGCAGCGCGGCCATCGCGCGGCGCCCGCCCTCCTCGGTGAAGTCCCCCTGCTCGATGAGCTGTTCGTCCGCCGTGTGTCCCGCGTCGCGCAGCGCCTCGCGGTAGCCGTCGACGCGGCGCTGGGCGCCGTACACGTCGAGGCGGCCGGTGATGTGGGCGATCTCGCGGCAGCCGCGGGCCAGCAGGTGCTCGGCGGCGGAACGGCCACCGCCGTAGTTGTCGGAGTCCACCGACGCCAGCGACTCGCTAGCCGACCTCGGGCCGCTGATCACGGCGGGGATCTCCAGCTGGGCGAGCAGGTCGGGCAGCGGGTCGTCGGCGTGCACGGACACCAGCAGGACGCCGTCCACCCGGTGCGCGGCCAGGTACTCGGCGAGCCGGCGGCGCTCCTTGTCACTGCCCGCGAAGATCAGCAGCAGCTGCATCTCCGTGTCCGACAGCTCGGCCCCGACGCCCTTCAGCATGTCCGAGAAGTACGGCTCCGCGAAGAAGCGGGTCTCCGACTCGGGAACGACCAGGGCGATGGCGTCCGTGCGGTTGGCGGCCAGGGCACGGGCGGCCGTGTTCGGGACGTATCCCAGTTCGGCGACCGCCGCCTCCACGGCCGCGCGGGTCGCGTCGCTGACCCGGGGCGAGCCGTTGATGACCCGTGAGACCGTGCCGCGACCGACTCCGGCACGAGCGGCGACCTCCTCCAGGGTCGGCCGACGGCCGCCCCGGCTCCGCCCACTGCTGACCGCCATGGTCGCCGCCTTCCGTTCGCAGCATTCAGGCCAGGAATGTAACAGTCGTCGCCCCGGCCCTCCCCGGCCCATTCTCCCTCGCCGAACGGTGGCTTCCCGCACCGGGCCGCCGGGAGACGCGGCGGGGACGCCGGGTGTCCCGGCGGCGTCCCTCCCGGCCGGTGCAGGGACCCGGGCGCCGGAAGGGACCGGGCTCAGTCCTGTCCGGCGGCCGGCAGCGCGTTGCGGCGGATCACCTCGGCGTACCAGTGGGCGCTCGCCTTGGGGATGCGGCGCTGGGTGGAGTAGTCGACGTAGACGGCGCCGAAGCGCTTCGAGTAGCCGTAGGACCATTCGAAGTTGTCCAGCAGGGACCACAGGAAGTATCCGCGCACGTCGGCTCCGTCGGCCACGGCCCGCCGGACGGCCTCCAGATGGGCGTGCAGGTAGGCGATCCGCTGCGGGTCGTTCACCCGGCCCTCGGGAGAGACGTAGTCGTCGAAGGCGGCGCCGTTCTCGGTCACCATGAGCGGCAGCCGGGGGTGCGACGCGGCCAGGCCGGTCAGCAGGGTGTGCAGACCATTGGGGTCGATGGCCCAGTTCATCGCGGTGAGCTGGTCGTTGGCGAGGTGGAAGTCGACGTGCTCGGATCCGGTCCACGGGGAGTGGTCGCTCGCGCCGTGGCCGTCGTTCTTGGTGCCGGTGCCGTCGCCGGAGGAGACCACGGTCGGCGCGTAGTAGTTGACGCCCAGCACGTCGATGGGACGGGAGATCTCCTCCAGGTCGCCGTCGTGCACCAGCTCCGCCCAGTCGACCAGGTGCGCGGTGTCGGCGATCAGGTCCTCGGGGTAGGCGCCGTCCAGGACGGGGCCGGTGAAGATCCTGTTGCCGACCGCGTCGATCCGGCGGGCGGCTTCGGCGTCCTCGGGGCTGTCGGTGAGGGGGCGCACCTCGTGCAGGTTGAGGGTGAGGGAGGTCTGCGCGGACGCCGGCAGGTTCGCGCGCAGCGCCCCGACCGCCAGGCCGTGGCCCAGGTTGAGGTGGTGGGCCGCGCGCAGGGTGGCGGCCGGGTCGGTGCGGCCGGGGGCGTGCACACCGGAGCCGTAGCCCAGGAACGCCGAGCACCAGGGCTCGTTGAGGGTGGTCCACAGCCCGACGCGGTCCCCGAGGGCCCGGCCCATGATCTCCGCGTAGTCGGCGAAGCGGTGGACCGTGTCGCGCTGCGGCCAGCCGCCCGCGTCCTCCAGGTCCTGCGGCAGGTCCCAGTGGTAGAGGGTGGCGACGGGAGTGATGCCCGCCTCCAGGAGCTCGTCGGTGAGCCTGCGGTAGAAGTCGAGTCCCCGCTCCACGGCGGGGCCGCGGCCGGTGGGCTGGACCCGGGACCAGGAGACCGAGAAGCGGTACGCGCCGAGGCCGAGGTCCTTCATGAGCGCCACGTCGTCGCGGTACCGGTGGTAGTGGTCGGCGGCGATGTCACCGGTGTCGCCGTTGCGCACCTTGCCGGGGGTATGGCTGAAGGTGTCCCAGATGGAGGGGGTCCGGCCGTCCTCCGCGGCGGCGCCCTCCACCTGGTACGCGGCGGTGGCGGCGCCCCAGAGGAACCCCGACGGGAAGGAGGTGTCTGCGGCCGGCTCGGCTTTGGTCTCGGTTCGTACGGCAGTCATGGAGAGAACGCTCCCAAGTGGCGTGAGAAGGGCCGGACGGTGATCCGGCGATGGGGGGAAGCGGACGGGGCACGGCACTGGGCGCCCGGCCGGGCACGGCCCGCGGGCGGGGCGGGCCGTACGGAACGGCGAACGGGGGGCGGGGCGTCGTGCCGGCCCCCGGCGCTCGCCTGGATCAGCCCTTGACTGCGCCCGCCATGATGCCGCCGACGATCTGCTTGCCGAAGACGACGAAGACCAGCAGCAGCGGCAGGGTGCTGATCAGCGCTCCTGCCATGACGATGCTCTGGTCGGGGGTGTAGGAGGCGCTGAGCTGGCCGAGGGCCACCTGGAGGGTGGGGTTCTCCTGGTTCAGGGCGAGGAAGGGCCAGAAGAAGTCGTTCCACGCCTGCACGAAGGTGAGCATGCCGAGGACCATCATCGCGGGCCGGGCGGCGGGCAGGACCACGTTCCACACGATGCGGATGTTGGTCGCGCCGTCCACCTTGGCCGCCTCGATCAGCTCGTAGGGCAGGGCCTCCAGCAGGTACTGGCGCATGAAGAAGACGCCGAAGGCGCCGACCAGGGTCGGGAAGATCACCGACTCCAGTTTTCCGCCCCACCCGATGTCCGCCATCATCATGAACAGCGGGACGACGCTGAGCTGCGGCGGAATCGTCAGGGTGGCGATGACCGCGGTCATCAGGGCTCCGCGGCCGCGGAAGCGCATCTTGGCGAAGGCGTATCCGGCCAGGGTGCAGAAGAACAGGGTGGCCGCGGTGATGCAGCCGGCCACGATGAAGCTGTTCACGATGGCCTTGCCCAAGTGGGCCTGGTCCCAAGCCGCTTGGAGGTTGCTCCACAGCCGGCCGCCCGGCAGGAACGGCGGCGGGCTGTCGAGGACCCGCTGCTGGTCGTGGGAGGCGGCCACCAGCGTCCAGTACAGCGGGAAGACGGAGCCCAGGCCGACGACGATCAGGGCGGCATAGGTGAACGGGCCGCCCTTGAGGTGCTGGCCGGCGCCGAGCTTGAAACGGCCGCCGCCCTTGTCGGTGGGGGCGGGAAGCGGTGCCGGGGCGAGGTCCGGCACGGTCTTGGTGGGACTGGTCGTGGTCATCGATATCGCTCCCGTCAGGCCGCGCTCTTGCGCACGAACCGGCCGACGATCCAGTTGATCAAGGCGATGAGCAGCAGCAGGACGAGCATGGCCCAGGCCACGGCCGCCGCCGGGCCCAGATGCCCCAGCTTCCAGCCGTAGTTGAAGAGATAGATGCTGAGGGTCTCGTACTGGTGCTCGCTGCCTCCGACGGCGCCGATCGTGCCGCCCTGCAGCAGCAGCGGCTCACCGAACAGCTGCATGGATCCGATCGTCGAGATGACGATGGTGAACAGGATCGTCGGTCGCAGCGAGGGGACGGTCACCTTGCGGAACTGCTGCCAGCGCGTCGCACCGTCGATCGACGCCGCTTCGTACAGGTCGGTGGGCACGGCCTGCATGGCCGCCAGATAGATCAGGGCGTTGTAGCCGGTCCAGCGCCAGATCACGATGATGGAGATGGCGATCTTGGATGTCCACTCGCCGTCGCCCCAGTCGGTGTTGCCGATGCCGACGAAGTGGAGCACCCAGTTGAGCAGGCCGCCGTCGGCCCGGAAGACCAGGGCGAAGACCAGGGCCGCGGTCGCCACCGAGGTGGCGTACGGGGTGAGGATCACCGTCCGCCAGAAAGTGCTGGCGCGCAGCTTGTAGTTGAGCAGGTGGGCGAGGCCCAGCGCCACGAGGAGCTGCGGGACGGTGGAGATGACGCCGATCACGAAGGTGTTCGTGACGGCCGTCCAGAACTCGGAGTCCTGGAGGATCCTGGCGAAGTTGTCCCAGCCGACCCACTCGGACTGGTCGAGGCCCGTCATCTCCACCCGGTGCAGGGCTATCCAGCCCGTGTACAGGAGCGGGTAGAGCCCGAAGGCGCCGAAGATGAGGAAGAAGGGGGCGATGTACGCGTACGGCGACGCCTTGTCGTCGAAGCGCCACAGCCGCGTACGCCACGCGCTGGGTCCGTTCGACGTGGCGCCGGAGCCGCCGGGTGGCGGGGTGTGGGCACCCCGTGTGGGGGTTGTCGTTGCCACGGAGGGAGTCCTTCCCTGGAGAGCTGGGCCGGGTAGGGGCGGAAGGCGGGGTCACGGGCCGGGCGCCGGTCCCGCCGCCCGCGCGGATCGGTTCGGTGGTGAGCGGCCCGCGCTCGGTCGGGGACGTGGCGCCCCTGCCCGCGGAGCCTGTCACGAGACCCGTGCCATGTCGTCGGGCTCCGGTCGCCGGCCCCGGACGACACGGTGCCGCGGCGTCCGGCGGGTGTCTGCCGGACGCCCGGACGCCGCGGAGCAGACCGGCGCCGGACGGCCGACCTGGTGTGGACCACCTCCGTGCCCGCGGCGCGGGGGCCGCAGTACGGCCCCGCGCGCCGCAGCGCGGTGCGGGCGGCCCGTGGGGCCGCCCGCACCGGCGGATGTCAGCCGATCACCTTGTCGATCGTGTCGGTCGCGGCCTTCCACGCGTCAGCGGGCTTGGTGCCGCGCTTCTCCATGTTGTTGATCTGCGTGGAGATCGTGTCCTTGATCGTGGCGTCCTTCGGGCCGAGCACGGTCTCCGGGATGGCCTTGGCCTCCTCGGCGTAGATCTGGCCGATCGGGGCGTCGCTGAAGTACGGGAGCTTCGCGTCCTTGACGTCGGCGAGCTCGTAGGCGCCCTTGTTGGACGGGAAGACACCGATCGCCTTGAACACGGCGGCCTGCTGCTCGGGAGCGGTCAGCCACTTGACGAGCTCGGTGGCCTCCTTGGTGTGCTTGCCGCCCTTGGGCACGGCCAGGAAGGAGCCGCCCCAGTTGGCCGCGGTGGCGCCGGGCGCACGGCTGATGTCCCACTTGCCCTTGTAGGCGTCACCGGAGTTGATGGAGATCTGGCCGGCCATCCAGGCGGGGCACGCCACCGTGGCCACGGTGCCCTTGCGCAGCGCCGCCTTCCAGGGGTCGGTGAACTGCGGCAGACCCTGGGTCAGCTTCTTCGAGGCGGCCTCGGCGGAGAGGTTCCAGGCCTGCTGCACGGAGGGGCTGTCCTTGTAGATCGCCTTGCCGTCGGCGTCGTAGTACTGCTTCGGGGAGGAGCCGACGACCGCGTTGTACATGGCGCTCGCGGAGTCCATGAAGAAGGTGCCGGCGGGCGCCTTCGCCTTGAACTTCTCGCCGAGCTTGATGTAGTCCTCCCAGCCGCCCTTCACCGCGTCCGCGACGGCTTCGCGGTCGGCCGGCAGGCCCGCCTTCTCGAACAGGTCCTTGCGGTAGCACAGGGACATCGGGCCGATGTCGGTGCCGGCGCCTATGACCGTGCCGTCCTTCGCGGTGGCCTGCTTCTCCTTCCAGGAGACCCAGTCGGCCACGTTGATCGACTTGCTCAGGTCGGTGAACTTGGCCGCCTGGGTGTCGGTGACCTCCTTGATGCGACCGACCTCGATGCCGGTGACGTCCGCCAGACCGCTGCCCGTGTTCAGCTGCTGAAGAAGCTTCGGGTAGTAGTCCTGCTCGTTGGCGGTCGTCTCCTCCGTCACCGTGATGTTCGGGTGCAACGTGTGGTACTTCGCGAACAGACCGGCTTCCTTGTAGCCGAACTGCCCGAAGTCGGCCACCTTGAGAGTGATGTTCCCGTTGGAGTCCGAGGCGTCCGAGTCGCCGTCGTCGCTGCAGCCGGTCAGCAGCAGCGCCGAGGCCGTCAAGACCGTGGTGGTCAGGGCCGCTGCTCTGCGGCCGCGACCGCCGCTGGTACGGGTGATGCGCATTCCACTACTCCTTGTTCCAGTGGGGAACGGGATCTCAGGAATCGGACCGCCGGGGTTCGACGCTCCCGACCTGCCCTCTCGATTCGAGCGGTGGCCAGCCCACAGCACATGGCGTGCGGTGAAAACGTGCTGGTCAACGGTGCGCCATGTGCGTCAGAGGGAAGGGCTGTTGGTAGTTCGGGTCGCGGAGGAGAGGGCCCCCGACTGTCCGTGGGACCGCTCCCACGCGGCATGCCGGAAGACTCCTTGCTGCCGGACCGGGTGTCAAGACTTGAAAACGGCGTTGTTGCGCAAGCGTGTTCTCTGCGTCACGTGAATGTGTCGCACCGGACCGGGTCACCCACCCGGACATCAGCCGGCTGCCCGCAGGAATCACGCAGGTCACGAACGGGTCCGCGCCCGGCACGCGGGCCCGGCGCCGCTCGCCGACGTCCGCGCACGGTTTTTCCGACCCGGAACGAGGCGAGTTCGGACGGGACGCCGGAAGGTGAACGATCAGCCCCACGCGCCCCCGGAGCGAGGCGCCACCGGACCGTCCGGGAATCGACGCGGCCGGCGGGGCCCGGGGACCGGGGGCGGATCCCGGCCCTCGCGCCCGCTCGCGCGGGAGGGGGGCCCGGAGCGGGACCGGACCCCCGCCGACGGAGGGCGGGGCGAAAGACCGGACCTTTTCCCCTCCTCCTTTGCGCATCCCCCTTTCGCCGTGGGAGCGCTCCCATGCATAATGGGCGCTCACCCGACTCACGGGAGCGACCTCATGCCCGACCTGATGACCGCGGCCTTTCCTCCTTCCTTCCTCTGGGGCGCCGCGACGTCCGCCTACCAGATCGAGGGGGCGGTGCGGGAGGACGGCCGTACGCCGTCGATCTGGGACACCTTCAGCCACACGCCGGGCAAGACGGCCGGCGGCGACTCCGGTGACATCGCGGTCGACCACTACCACCGCTACCGCGACGACGTGGCGCTGATGGCGGACCTCGGCCTGACGGCGTACCGCTTCTCCGTGTCCTGGTCCCGGGTGCAGCCGACGGGCCGCGGACCCGCGGTGCAGGTGGGCCTGGACTTCTACCGCCGCCTGGTCGACGAGCTGCTCGCGAAGGGCATCAAGCCGGCCGTCACCCTCTACCACTGGGACCTCCCGCAGGAACTGGAGGACGCGGGCGGCTGGCCGGAGCGGGACACCGCCCACCGGTTCGCCGAGTACGCGCAGATCGTCGGCGAGGCGCTCGGCGACCGTGTGGAGAACTGGATCACGCTGAACGAGCCGTGGTGCAGCGCGTTCCTGGGCTACGCGTCCGGGGTGCACGCGCCGGGCCGGACCGACCCGGCGGCGTCGCTGAAGGCGGCCCACCACCTGAACCTGGCGCACGGGCTGGGCACTTCGGCGCTGCGCTCGGTCATGCCGGCCCGCAACGCGGTGGCGCTCAGCCTCAACTCGTCGGTCGTGCGCCCGCTCTCCCCGGGCAACGCCGCGGACCTGGCGGCCGTCCAGAAGATCGACGATCTCGCCAACGGCGTCTTCCACGGCCCGATCCTGAAGGGCGCCTACCCGCAGACGCTGCTGGCGGCGACCTCGTCGCTGACGGACTGGTCGTTCGTCCTCGACGGCGACCTGCGCAGCATCAACCAGCCGCTGGACGCCCTGGGCCTGAACTACTACACGCCCACCCTGGTCTCGGCGGCGGACGCGGAGCCGAGGGGGCCGCGCTCGGACGGCCACGGCAAGAGCGCCCACTCCCCCTGGCCGGGCGCGGACGACGTCGCCTTCCACCAGACTCCGGGCGAGCGCACGGAGATGGGCTGGACGATCGACCCGACCGGGCTGCACGAGCTGATCATGCGCTACGTCGAGGAGGCCCCGGGCCTTCCCCTCTACGTCACGGAGAACGGCGCGGCCTACGACGACAAGCCCGACTCGGACGGCCGCGTCCACGACCCGGAGCGCATCGCGTACCTGCACGGTCACCTGAGCGCGGTACGCCGCGCGATCGCGGACGGCGCGGACGTCCGCGGCTACTACCTCTGGTCCCTGCTCGACAACTTCGAGTGGGCGTACGGCTACGAGAAGCGGTTCGGGGCGGTGTACGTCGACTACGCGACGCTCGCCCGCACCCCGAAGTCGAGCGCGATCTGGTACGGCCGGGCGGCCAGGACGGGGACCCTGCCGGAGGTCGGGACGGACTGACCACAGAACCACCTGCCCGGGGGAAGGGGCAGGGGAGGGGAGGGCGCGGCAGGTCGAGGGGGCTTGCCGCGCCCCGGCCGTCCGGAGGGGGCCGAGCCGGGCCGCGCGGGCGAGGGGCGCCGCAGGTCACCGCAGTACGGTCAGCGACACCACCGCGACCAGGGCGGCGACGGCGACGGCCGCCCAGGCGAGGGCCGTGAGGCGCTGTCTGCTGGGGCGGCCGATCACCTCGATGTCGACGCCCCCGGGGAAGGCGTAGTAGACGCGGTCCGGGTCGGTGCGCACCACGACCCTGGCCAGCGGCAGACAGCGGAGCTCCACCCGGCGTCGCACCTCCCCCTCCTTCTCGGCCAGGAGCGGTGCGACCTGCTTGACCTGGTCGTCCTCCAGGAACTCCGGTAGCTCCTCGGAGGGCGAGGACAGGACGGCCGTGTGCCATCGACCGGCGCCGTCCGCCTTCGACCGGGTCAGGGGCGGGTAGACGGGCTTGATCCCGTCGGGGGTCGGCGTGTGGGTGATCACCCCCTCGGTCCACACGGTGAACCGGCCGGTGCCCCCGCACTTCTCGTGCCGCAGACGCTTGGCGCCCTTGCAGGTGCCGCAGACGGCCCGGCCCGTGCCGTCGCAGGTCGGGCACTTCAACTGCCGCTCTCCCAGGCACTTCGGGCACGCCACGTCGGGGCGTCGGCACCGTTTGCACGCGGCGCGCTCCTGCGCCCCCTCGGTGCGGGGCCGCTGCGGCCGGGCCCGGCGGGTGCGCGGATGGCCCGTGCCGTCGCACTCCCAGCACGCGTCGGGGCCGCCCTGGCAGACGTCGCACTCGACGTGCCGGGCGCACCGGCGACCGCCCCGGCCCGCACAGCCGCGGCATTCCTGCTTGCCGTCGACGCAGTCGCCGCACGGCTCCTCCGCCAGCGAGCCCTCCCGCACGAGCTCGACCCGCCGCGCGGTCCCCGGATCGTCCGGCGGGGTGACGGGCCAGGCGTCGAGGTCGGTGTACGTCGGCCGGCCCGCGATCGCACTCCGCTTGCCCTTGACCCTCATCGCGCGCTCGGTCCGCCGCTCGATGGAACGGACGATGCGGCACTCGAGGACCGACTGCCAGGAGAGCGCCGCCGCGCCGGGAACGGTGAGGTGAGCGGTGACGCCGGGCCGGGAGACGTACCGTTCGACCGCCTTGAGCATCTCTTCCTCGGACGGTGCCTTGGCCAACGCGCTTCCCCTCGCCGACGGATGCCACTCGCGGGAAGAGCAGGGTAGGAGGCCCTCGAGCGGCCGACAAGAGGGCCTTGCGCCCCGGTCACCTTCCGTGCGGCTCCCGTACCACCGCGACGCCACCGGGCGGGACCGGCACCGAGCCGTGCGCCGCCGGTTCCCCGGTGAGGAGTTCGACCGCCCCGGCGGCCACCGCCACTTCGGCTCCCGTCCCGCCGTGGTCGATGAGGAAGAGGTAGTCCGCCTCGCTCCCCCGGCGCCGGGCCGCCTCCACGCCCGGCGGCACGTCCGGGTGCACCGGCCGCACGCCCGCCTCCTCGCGGATCCGGGTGAGCAGCGCCGCCAGCGTGTGCGGGTCGGGCAGGGTGGCCAGGTACCAGGCGGCGCCGGCGCCGTGCGCATGCCGGGTGACCGCGGGGACGCCGGTCAGGGGGCCGTCCGTGTAGGAGGTCACCGGCTCGGCGCCCGCCGTTCGGACCCGTTCCGACCACAGCGAGGCCGTGCCGCCCCCGTTCAGCCCCACCGTCTCCCCCGGCAGCAACGGGAAGAGTTCGTCCGTGCGGACGCCGAGCGCCTCGCGGAACGCTCCGGGGTAACCGCCCAGCCGCACATGGCAGTTCTCGTCGACGGCCCCGCTGTGGAAACCGACCGCCAGGGTGCCGCCCCGCTCGGCGAAGGCGGTCAGGTTGGCCGCGCCCGCGTCGTCGACCAGATACAGGCTCGGCGCGAGGACCAGGCGGTACGCCGTCAGATCCGCGTCCGGGCGGACGAAGTCCACGGCGACGCCCGCCCGCCACAGCGGCTCGTACCAGGACCTCGTCAGTTCCAGGAAGCGGACCTGCTCGCTGGGCTGTGAGGGAAGTTCCAGCGCCCAGCGGGCGTCCCAGTCCCAGACGATCGCCGTCTCGGCGGTGCCCGTGCTGCCGCGCACCTCCGCCAGCGCCGCCAGGTCCGCGCCGAGCGCCACGACGTCCCGCCAGATCGCGCTGTCCGTGCCGGCGTGGGGCAGCATCGCCGAGTGCCACTGCTCGGCGCCCGCCTTGGCCGCCCGCCACTGGAAGTAGGCGATGCCGTCGGCGCCGCGCGCCACGTGCGCGAGGGCGTTGCGGCGCAACTCCCCCGCTTTCTTGGCCCGGTTGACGGGCTGCCAGTTCACGGCGCCCGTGGAGTGCTCCATCAGCAGCCAGGGGCGGCCGCCCGCGAGCGAGCGCACCACGTCGCCGCTCATCGCGATGTCGATCTCCGACTCGGGGTCGGTGGAACGCAGGTAGTGGTCGTTGGAGACGATGTCCAGCTCCGGCGCCCAGCGCCAGTAGTCCAGCGCGTCGAAGTTGTGCATCACCATGAAGTTGGTGGTGGCGGGGACGGTGGGAGCGGCCCGGGCCAGCACCTCCCGCTCGGCCGTGCACAGGGACAGCAGTTCGTCGCTGCAGAAGCGGCGCCAGTCCAGCCGGTGGGTCGGGTTGGGGACCGCGCCCGTCGCGCGCGGCGGCAGGATCTCGTCCCAGTCGTAGTACCACTGGCTCCAGAACGCGGTGCCCCAGGCGTGGTTGAGCGCCGCCAGGTCGTCGCCGTACCTGGCCCGCAGCCAGCGGCGGAACGCCTGCGCGCTCGTGTCGCAGAAGCACTCCGCGTTGTGGCAGCCGTACTCGTTGTGGACGTGCCACATGACCACCGCCGGGTGGCCCGCGTACCGCTCCCCGAGGGCGCCCGCGATCCGCAGCGCCGCTTCCCGGTAGGCCGGGCTGCTCGGGCAGAACGTCTGACGGCTGCCGTAGGACAGTCCGCGGCCGTACCGGTCCACCGGCAGGGCCTCGGGGTGGGCCCGGAAGAACCAGGCCGGGGGCGCCGCCGTCGGGGTGGCCAGGTCGGCGGCGATGCCGTGGGCGTGGAGCAGGTCGAGGACGCGGTCCAGGCGGGTGAAGTCGTGGACGCCCTCGGAGGGTTCCAGCAGCGCCCACGAGAAGATGTTGACGCTGACCATGTTCACGCCGGCCTCGGCCATGAGCCGCACGTCCTCGGCCCAGACCTCCTCGGGCCACTGCTCGGGGTTGTAGTCGCCGCCATAGGCGATGCCGGGGATGTTCAGCGGGCGCTCCATCACCGGCCTCCCGACAGCAGCCGTCGCGTGGTGTGCACGCCCCACTCGTCGAGTGACAGCAGCCGGTCGCTGGAGGCCATGAGTCCGCCGGTCGCCTCCACGTGCGCGGCCCACCGCTCCCGGGTCTCCACCGCGGGGCGGGCCATCAGACAGTCGGGGTCGTTGGTCCAGAGCCGGCCGTGCTGCCACTGGCGGCCGACGCCGGTGAACTCGGCCGGGTCCTGGCCGGGCTGGCTGTAGTCGTCGGCCTCGGGGCGGCGGTGCGGGGCCGTGTCGGGGCTGACCCGCATGGCGTCGAACAGCCCGAGGGAGGGCAGGATCGGCGCACCGCAGCCCAGCAGGTACGCGTCCGGGCCGATGGCCTCGCGGATGAGCGCGATGCCCTGGCGGTAGGCGGCGGTCGCGTCCACGCGGTCGTCGTGCCGGACGCCGTCCAGCGCGCCCGCGTACAGGAAGTCGACCTTGAAGTAGTCGTAGCCCTCGGCGCACAGGGTCCGGAAGACGTCCGTCAGGTACGCCGCCGCGTCGGGGTGGGTGGTGTCCAGGACGCGCAGGTCGTGGCCCCAGTTGCGGCCGGCGTGCGCGAAGCCGCCGTCGTCGTCGCGGACGAGCCAGTCCGGGTGGACGGCGGCCAGGTCGCTCGCCGGGTCGACGAGGAAGGGGGCCGTCCAGATGCCGGCCCGGCGTCCGCGCGCGCGGATGGCGTCCGCGATGCCCTCGCGGGAGCGGAAGCGGCCGGAGAGGGTGAGCCAGTCGCCCAGGGCCCGTTGGTAGCCGTCGTCGATCTGGACGACGTCGACGGGCAGGTCGAGGGTGTCCATGGCGCGGAGGTTCTCGTGGACGTCGTCCTCGGTGACGGCGGTGAAGTACTCGTACCAGGAGCACCAGACGGTGGGCGCCGGGCGGGGGGCCGCGAGACCGCACGACGTGGCCCAGTCGGCCAGGGTCGCCTGAAGGTCCGCGCCCTCCGCCCCCGCGTACTCCTTGACGGGTCCGTCGGCGGTCACCTCGGCGCGGCCCGCCCGGGCGGTCAGCCGGATCGAGGGGACCTCCCGGGTCGGGTCCGTCGCCGCCCACAGGCGGACCGGCGAGCCGTCGCCGGGGTCCAGGGCCAGCAGCCCCTCCCCCTGGAAGACGCCGGCGGGGGCGGTGACCCCGGGGCGGTAGCAGACGGTCGCCCAGTCGGCGTTCGTCGGACGGTGGGGGCGCGCGTCGAGGGCGTAGGCGCCGCTCGGGCTCCAGGACTGCCAGCCCTCCT
The DNA here is from genome assembly GCF_001746365.1 of Streptomyces sp. LUP30. Classification (GTDB taxonomy): domain Bacteria; phylum Actinomycetota; class Actinomycetes; order Streptomycetales; family Streptomycetaceae; genus Streptomyces. The sequence goes on along the minus strand of NZ_MJAJ01000016.1, from coordinate 103,311 downwards.
CGTGGACGCGCGCGCGGCGCGGGTCCACGGGGACGGTGGCCACCGGGGTGAAGGGGTCGTGCACGGGGGTCTCTTTCACGGAGGAACGGGCTCAGCCCTTGTTGGCGCCCAGGGTGAGGCCGCTGACGAACTGGCGCTGGAGCACGAAGTACACGATCAGGGTGGGGATCGCGGTGAGCAGGGCGCCGGCGGCGACCAGGTTGGGGTCGGTGAAGTACTGGCCGGAGAGGTTGTTCAGGGCCGAGGTGATCGGCATGTTCTCGCCGGTGGAGATCAGCACGATCGCCCAGAAGAAGTCGTTGTAGATCCAGATGGACAGCAGCGTGGCCAGGGCGGCCATCGCCGGCTTGCACAGCGGCAGCACGATCTGCCAGTACATGCGCCACACGGAGGCGCCGTCGACGAGGGCGGCCTCGGTCAGTTCGTGCGGCAGCATCCGCATGTAGTTGCTGAGCACGAACGCGCAGAAGCCGGACTGGAACGCCACGTGGATCAGCACCAGGCCGAGCGCGGAGTCGTAGAGCTTGCCGCTCATGGTGATGCCGGGCAGGTCGACCAGCAGGTACAGCCGGTAGAGCGGGGTGATGATGACCTGCTGGGGCAGCAGGTTGCCGGCCGTGAAGACCAGCAGCAGCGCGATGTTGAGCCGGAAGTCGAAGCGGCTGACGTAGAACGCGACCATCGATGCCAGCAGCAGCGTGAGCAGCACGGCCGGGACCGCGATGATCAGCGTGTTGCCGAAGTAGTGCATCATGTCGGACTGCTCGAACGCGTTCGTGAAGTTGTCGAGGCTGAGCTTGTCCGGCCAGGAGACGTAACCCTTGTCGCTGGTCTCCGCGTAGGGGCGCAGGGCCGCGAAGACCGCCCACAGCAGCGGGGCGAGCCAGGCGAGCGCCGTGACGACGAGGAAGGTGTGCAGCAGGACGCGCGCTGGTCGGACGGGGGCGCGCTTCTTCGCCGCGAGGGCCGTGCTCATGCGCGCCGCTCCTTCCGGAAGGTCGCGATCAGGTAGGGGATGATCACGGCGAGGGAGATGACGAGCAGGACGACGGCGATCGCGGAGCCGTATCCGATCCGGCTGGACTCGCCGATGATGTTGTTGGTGATCAGGATCGACAGCAGCTCGGTGCCCTGAGCGCCCTTGTTGAAGACGAAGACCAGGTCGAAGGCGCGCAGCGCCTCGATGATGGTGACCACCAGCACGACCGTGTTGGTGGGGCGCAGGGTGGGGAAGATGACGTTCTTGAACGTCTGCCACTCGTTCGCGCCGTCCAGCGAGGACGCCTCGCGCAGGGACGGGTCGACGCCCTTGAGGCCGGCCAGGTAGAGGATCATCATGTAGCCGGTGTGCCGCCAGGACGCGGCGACCAGCACGGCCCACAGGTTCAGGTGCGGGTCGCCGATCCAGTCGATGTAGTGGCCGGGCTTGTTGGCCCCGATCAGGCTGTTGATCAGGCCGGTGTCGGGGTTGTAGATCAGCTGCCAGACGAAGCCGGTGACGGCCAGCGACATCACGACCGGCAGGAAGAACGCGGTCTGGTAGACCCTGCTGAAGCGGATCTTCTTGTCCAGCTGCATGGCCAGGAACAGGCCGAGCGGGGTCGGGATCAGGATGAGCACGACGAACCAGATGACGTTGTGCTCGACGGCGGGCCAGAACTGCGGGTTGTCGGTGAACAACTGCTTGAAGTTGTCCAGGCCGACCCACTTGATGGAGTCGAAGCCGATGCCGTCCCAGGTGGTGAAGGCGAGGGCGATCGAGGCGAGGGCGGTGACCCAGACCAGGGCCACGTGCAGGACCGTGGGCACGCCCGCCATGAAGGCGAGCGTGACGCGGTCACGGCGGGTGAGCAGGCGCTTGTGCCCCTGCGGGACCCGCTTGACGGCAGACGCGGGGCCCGGAGGCGGCACGGGGGCCGCTTCCGGGCTCTTCGAGGAGGTGTCGATGCTCATGAGGACGCGAAGATCGTCTTCTTCTGGCGCTCGATCGAGGACAGCAGGCTGTCGACGCCCTTGGGGTTCTGCAGGAACTTCTGCAGGCCTGGCTGCATCACGGTGGACGTGAAGTCCGGGCGGGAGTCGCGGTCCATGAACTGGGTGAGGCTCTTGGCCTCACTGATCATGGTGTACGCCTTCTTCTGCAGCGTGGTGTACGACGAGGTGTCCGCCTTGCTGGAGGCGGCCACCACGCTGGAGTCGGCCTTCAGGTAGATCTGCTCGGCTTCCGGCGTGCCCAGGAACTCCATGAGCTTGACGACGCCGTCGTGGTTCTTGGGGGCCTTGCTGACCATGAAGCCGTCGGTGGGGGCCTCGACGGTGTCCTGCCCGTACGCGGAGTTGATCTCCGGGAAGGCGAAGAAGTCGAGGTCGTCCAGGTCGGCCTTGTCGGTGAACTGCTGCGCCACGAACGAGCCCAGCATGTACATGCCCGCCTTCTTCGACACCAGCGTCTGCGCGGCGTCCTGCCAGGTACGGCCCATGAAGCCGTCCTGGTGGTAGGGCAGCAGCTCGGCCCAGTGGTCGAAGACCGCCTTCACCTTCGGGTCCGTCCACGCTTCCTTGCCCGCCATCAGGGACTTGTGGAAGTCGTAGCCGTTGAGGCGGAAGTTGATCTGGTCGAAGGTGCCCATCGCCGGCCAGGCGTCCTTGTCGCCGAAGGCGATCGGGACCAGGCCGTCCTTCTTCATCTGCTTGCACAGGGAGACCAGCTGGTCCCAGGTGGTCGGGACCTGGTAGCCGTGCTGCTGGAAGACGCTCTTGCGGTAGAAGAGCGCCCACGGGTACGTGTACAGCGGCACGAAGTAGTACTTGCCGTCCTCGCCCTTGGAGAGCTGCTTCATCGCGTCGGGGAAGTTGCCCCCGATCTTCTGCCACACGTCGTCGATCGGCGAGGCGAGCTTCTTGGCCGCGAAGAACTGCATGCGGTAGCCGGCGAACCAGTTGAACACGTCGTCCGGGGTGCCCTGGAGGTAGGAGTTGATCTGCTCCTGGAACGTGTTGTGGTCCTTGGTGTTCACGTCGACCGCGATCCCGGACTGCTTCTTGAAGGCCGCGTAGATCTCGGCGAAGGCCTTCTTCGGCACCGCGTCGGAGGCGTTGGAACCGAGGGTGACGGTCTTCGGGTCGGCGGCCGAGCCGCTGGAGCCGCATGCGGACAGCAGCGGCAGCCCGGCGCCCAGGACGGCCGCCCCGCCTATGCCGCGCAGCAGCGTGCGGCGGCTCGGGGAGGGGAGGGAGAGTCGGCCGGAGGGGGAGAGGTGATGCATGAACGGCTCCTGACGCGAGGTTCAGCCATGAGGGCGACTGAAAGCTGATCACAATCGACCAGAAATCAACTCGACCGAACACGAGGTGGCGCAATAACAGCCGCATGTCCGGTCATGCGTCAAGAGCCGTCGCTTTCATTTGTCGAAACGTAATCGACACACCTTGATCACTTGTTCTCTACAATCTTGATCATCCGGCGGCCGTGAGCGGTCACTTGAAGGTCGCGAAGGCCTTCGAGAAGGCGGAAGGCGCCTGGAGGATCGAGCTGCAGGTGGCGTCCGCGGAGCCCTTGGCACCGCCCGCGCACTGCTTGTCCCGCGTCGCCGACCACATCGACAGCCATCCCAGACCCTTCGATTTCGCGAAGGCGACGAGCTGAGTGGCGTCCTCGACCTTGAAGACCTCGGAGGAGACGTCGTTCACGCCGATCATCGGCGTGACGGCGACGGTGTTCCACGCGGCGCTGTCAGTCAACCCGAGCACACTCTTGACCTGGGCCTGGGTGGCGGTGGCCGCCTGCTCGGCATAGGCGCCCATGTCACCGCTGTACGCGGGACCGTAGTCCATCGCCATGATGTTGACAGTGGCGACGCTCACGTTGTTGGCCTTCGCATCTGCGAGCAGACTCACACCGCCCTGGGTCAGCCCCTCGGGCATGACCGGCAGGGTGAACGACACGTTCAGGCCCGGATGCTGCCGCTGAAGCCTGGCGATGGCCTGGGCGCGCCGGGTGTTCGCGGCGGCGTCGGGCAGCGCCCCGCCCTCCACGTCGAAGTCGACCTTGGTGAGCCGGTAGGCGTCCACCACCTTCCCGTACGCGGCTGCCAGGGCGTCCGCCGACGAGCAGGTCGTGGCCAGCTCGGAACCGGAGGCTCCGCCGAAGGAGACCCGCACGTCGCCGCCCTTGGCGCGCAGCGCCCCGATCTGTGCGGCCACACCGTCGCTCGCGAGGTCGCTCACTCCGCCCCACTTCGGCGTGCAGCCGCCGCCGTCGGTCACGAAGGCGAGGTTGTAGTCCTTGACGCCGGTCGCGCTCATGTTCGCGAGGAGGTCGAAGGCGGGGTAGAGGGAGGTGTCGACGTAGGGGGCGAAGCCGGCGGACGCGGGGGTGCCGGTCCCGGGAGTGCCGCTCGCACTCGGGGAGGGCGAGGCGGGGGCGGTGGGGGCGGGGCTGGAGGTGGGCGCCGATGTGGGGGAGGCGGTGGGTGCGGTGGACTGCGTCGGCCGCCCGCTCGGCTCGGGGGTCGCCCCGCCGTCGGCCGAACACCTGGCCCCGTCGACGAGACAGCCGACCGGGTCCCCGGTCCCCTCGACCACGAATCCGACGGTGACGGACTCCCCGGCGGCGAGCCCGTCGACGTCCCACTTCGGTGGTGTCACGGTGATGTGCCGCCCGGCGACGCTCGACGTCCCGTTCCACAGCGAACCGAGCTTCGCCCCGGCCGGCAGATCGAACTCCAGCTTCCAGTCGGCCTCGGCCCCGCCGCTGTCGTTGGTCACCACGTACTGGGCGGTGTAGCCCGTCGACCACTCGCTGGTCCTGGTGTAGGCCGCCCCGACCCCGGCCGCGTGCGCGGTGCCGGTGACCAGCGCGACCCCGCCGCCCGCCACGGCCGCGGCGACCGCGCCCCCGATGACCTTGTTCCTGCGGCTGATCTTGCGCCGGTGCGTGCTCATGACATGCCTGCCTTCAGTGTTCACGGGGGTTCCCGGAGGTGGGGTGCGGCAGCACGCTAGCGACCGTGAAAGGGGCAAAAGGCCTGACAGGGACGGGGGCCGAGGATCTTAGGCCGCACTTAAGGAAGGCATCGGGACCGGTTAAAGGTCGAGACCGGTTCGCCCCTCGCGGAGCAGCACGACCCGGTCGGCTCCGGGGTCGAACCCGATCAACGCGGGGCCTGTCCGACCGCCCTCGGCGTACATCGCCACGGGCTTGCCCAGACGACGTCCGATCGCCCGGAGGAACCCGCAGAACTCGTCGAGCCGCTCCTGGCCCTGCACCTCCCGCACGTCGACGTCGAAGTCGATCTCGTCGACCGAGTAGAAGCGGAAGATCGCCAGCATGTCCGGGGCCGGCCACACCCGCAGCTCGGGGCACTCGGCGCCCGCCGGTCGGGAGTGCACCACCCCGGCCCGAGGCACCGGCAGCACGGTGACCCCCTCGGCGTACTCGTGCTCCCAGCCGCGCTCGGCCACCAGGTCGAGGACCGCCTGCCAGTCGGCCGCGGAGGCTCCGTGCACGACGACGTCGGGCAGCGTCCCCCCGTCGGGGTCGAAGCACCCCCGGACGTCCTCCCACACCAGGTCGGGCGCACGCTCCCCCTCCCCGCCGCCGTCCCGCCTTCCCGTCACCTCCGTCACCCGACCGCCAGGCGTCTGCGGCGCCGGACGGAGCCCCGGTGGCCCCTGCGCACCGGTTCACGGCCGTCCAGCTGGATCCAGACGCGGACCTCGGCGCCGCCCAGCACCGAGGAGCCGATGCGGACGTCGCCGCCGGTCGACTCCGCGAGACGGCGGACGATGTCCAGGCCGAGGCCCGTGGAACCGGCCGTGCCCGAGCCGCGGCCGCGGGCCATCGCCGCCTCGGGGTCGGGTATGCCGGGGCCCGCGTCCGACACGAGGACGATCACCGCGTCGTCGCCGTTGTGGACGTCGACCGCGAAAGCCGTGCCCTGCGCGGTGTGCCGGAAGACGTTGCCGAGGAGGGCGTCGAGGGCGGCGGCCAGGTCGGCACGGGCCACGGGTATGCGCACCGGTCGGTCGACGCCGGCCGTGCGCACCTTGCGGCCCTCGTCCTCGGCGAGCGCCGACCAGAACGCCATCCGCTCGCGCACCACTTCGGCCGCGTCGCACCCGGCGCCGGGGCCGGGGGCGGCCGTCTGCGGTTTCGCCTCCCGGGCGGTGCGGATGATCGTGTCGACCTCGCGCTCCAACTGGGCGACCGCCGTGCGGGTCTGCTCGGCGGCCGGGGAGTCGCCGAGGGAGGCCGCGTTGAGCCGCAGGACGGTGAGGGGGGTACGCAGGCGGTGGGACAGATCGGCCGCCAACTCCCTCTCGTTGGCGAGGAGTCGGACCACCTGATCGGCCATCGAGTTGAACGCGACCGCCGCCAGGCGCAGTTCGTCCGGCCCCTCTTCCGGCACCCTGGCGCCGAGCTTGCCCTCCCCCAGTTCGTGCGCGCCCTCGACCAGCCGCCTGGCCGGCTGCACCATGCGCACACCCAGCCGGTCGGCGACCGCGACCGATCCGACGACCAGGGCGACACCGACCGCCGCCAGCACCGCCCAGGCCGTGCCGACGCCGTTGCTCATCTCGGACTCGGGGACGTACACCTCGATCACCACGGTCCCCAGGCTCAGCGCGACGGGCTGGAGCAGCGCGGACCCGCCCGGGACGTCCGTGGTGGAGGCGCGGCCCAGCTTCCGCACGGCCTCGACGTCCGAGGCGGCGGCGCGCTGCCGGCCGAGGTCGACGGCCGCCCGGCCGTCGCCCGCCGGCAGGTGCACGGCCATGCCGTCGTCGGCGCCGGCGGAGGCCACCACCCGCTCCAACTGGTCGCGGTCGGTGGTGATGGACAGGGCCGGCACCACGACCGCGGCCTCCCGCTCCGCGTTGGAGAACGCGCGGTCGCGGGCCATCTCCTTGACGACCAGGCCGAGCGGGACGGCGAAGGCGACCACGACCATGGTGGTGACCGCCAGGCAGACCTTGACCAGAGCCCATCTCACAGCGCCGGCGCTCCTTCCCCCGGTGGTTCGAGCTTCACTCCGACGCCCCGCAGGGTGTGCAGATAGCGCGGGCTCGCCGCCGTCTCGCCCAGTTTCCGGCGCAGCCAGGACAGATGGACGTCGATGGTCTGGTCGTCGCCGTAGGACTGCTGCCACACCTCGGCGAGCAGTTCACGACGGGGGACGACGACACCCGGCCGGCCCGCGAGGAAGGCGAGCAGGTCGAACTCGCGGCGGGTGAGGTCGAGTCGTGCGCCGTCCAGCTCGGCCTGCCGGCGCAGCGGGTCGACGGCCAGACCGCCGACGCGCAGAACGCTGGACGGCGCGGCCTCCCCGGCGCCGGACCGGGCCCGCCGCAGCACGGCCGCCATCCTCGCCGACAGGTGCTCCACGGAGAACGGCTTGGTCAGATAGTCGTCCGCGCCCGCGTTCAGCAACCGGACGATCTCCGCCTCGTCGTCGCGCGCGGTGGCGATGATGACCGGGACGTCCGTGATGCCGCGCAGCATCTTCAGGGCCTCGGAGCCGTCCAGGTCGGGCAGGCCGAGGTCGAGCACGACCACGTCGAAGCGGAAATGGGCGACCTCGCGCAGCGCCTCCAACGCCGTGCCCACGCTGCGCACGGTGTGCGAGGCGTCGGTCAGCTGCCGGATGAGCGCCGAGCGCACGAACTGGTCGTCCTCGACCACGAGCACACTTGCCATGCGCCGCAACCTACGCCATGCCGGCGAGCGCCATCCGGGCCTGTGGACAACTCGGCTCCTGTGGACGACCGGTGAGGCGCCGTACCGGATCGGGGGCACATCCGTGCGACACGGGTGAGACGGGTGGGGCAAGATGGCCCGCGATGCGCAGAGGACTCGTACACGTACTGGCCTGGTCGCTCGCCACCGGCGCGGCGGTCACGCTGTCGTGGTGGGGTGTCCACACGGTGATGGCGGGCACGGTCTACGACCCGCCGCGCGCCCTGCCGCTCACCGCGGCGGACGCCACCACCCGGGAGCCGGGCCCCCGGGCCTCCTCGACGAGCAGCCCCACCCCGTCGGTGAGCCCGTCCCCGCGCCCGAGTCGCACACCCGCCCCGCCGACGCCTTCGAGGACGGCCACGGCAGGCCCCTCCCCCGCCTCCTCCGCGACGGCCGGGAGCACCGTCAAGAGCTACGACACCGGCGGCGGCCGGGCCGTCTTCGACCTCGGCCGGACCTCGGCGACGCTCGTCTCGGCCACCCCGGGCGCGGGCTGGTCGATGCAGGTGTGGAAGACGGAGTCGTGGATCCGGGTGGAGTTCGCCTCCGGGGCGGACCGGGTGTCGGTCTTCTGCACCTGGCACGACGGGCCGCCCCGGGTGGAGATCGGCACGTACTGACCCCGGTGGGGGCCCGCTAGCGGAACACGGAGGGCGGTGGCACGGGCGAGGCCACGGCCGTCGCGTCGGCGACCGGGGCCGCCCCGCCGGTGAAGTCGGTGAGCGCGCGGCCGTGTTCGACCCGGCCGGGGTGCGGGTCGGAGGCCGCCCGGCGGGTCAGTTCGGCGATCGGCAGGGGCAGGTCGGAGGCGACGAGCACCGCGTTGCCGAACCGTCTGCCCCGCAGCACGGTCGGGTCGGCGACCAGTGCGAGATCCGGGAAGCGCGCGGCCGCGGTGGCGATCTGCCCCCGCAGGTGGGTGAGCGGCGGGCCGTCCGCGATGTTGGCGGCGTAGCGCCCACCGGGCTTCAGCGCCCTGCGGACCTCGTCGAGGAACTCGGTCGAGGTGAGGTGGGCGGGCGTGCGGGCCCCGCTGAACACATCGGCGATGACGAGGTCGGCCCAGCCGTCCGGCACCTTGGCGAGGCCCTCCCGGGCGTCGGCGGACCGGACCCTGATCCTGGCCCCCGGATCCAACGGCAGCTCGCGGCGGACCAGTTCGACGAGGGCGGCGTCCCGTTCGACGACCTGCTGGGTGGAGCGGGGGCGGGTGGCGGCGACGTACCGCGCGAGCGTGAGGGCGCCGCCGCCGAGGTGCACGACCTGCAGGGGCTTGCCGGGCGGGGAGGCGAGGTCGATGACATGGCCCAGGCGCCGCTGGTATTCGAAGGAGAGGTAGGAGGGATCGTCGAGATCGACGTGCGACTGGGGGGCTCCGTCGATGAGCAGCGTCCAGGCCCGCGGCCGGTCCCGGTCGGGCACGAGCTGGGCGAGTCCGCCGTCCACGGTCTCGACGACGTCGGCGTCGGCGTCCCGCCCGCGCCGGGTGTTCCTGGACTTTGCCATGACAGCATTTTCGCAGGCCGGCGGCGCTCCCGGTACGCCCGGTCGGCACCGGCGCACAACACGCGCGCGGGCGAGCGGGCGACCGCTCGCGCGGGCCGGCGCGAGGCCCCTCGCCTCACGTGGCGGCGGGGGCCCTCACCGGCAGCTGTCCGCCGCCTCGATCAGCCGGGCCGCCTCGCCCAGCGCGCGGCGCAGGACCGCCGGGTCCGTCGCGAGGTCCGCCTCTCCGGGCGGCACCAGCCAGTCCGAGCCCCGGGGCGGCGGCTCGGGGGCGAGTCTCAGCCCACCGCCGTCGGTCCCGGTGCAGGTGCTGCCCGGTACGTCCCAGGCCGCCGCCGTGCCGGCCGGCACCACGAAGCCGAGGGTGTCGTCGCCGTCGTCGTGCAGAACGGGTCCCATCCCGTCCCCGGCCGACGACGCCCTTCGCAGGATGTCGACCGCCTCCAACCCCTGACGGGTGGGCACCGTCACTAGGTCGCACGCCGCCACCGACGACGTACGAAGGTCGTTGCTCTGGCTGGTCTCCATCCCGGCCTCCACCGCGCAGCCCGCCTGTAGTCCACAAGGTTCAACGCCGCACGGCGTCAAGGGCTACGGCGGAAGTCCGCCGCAAAGGATGGCAGTTCATGGCAGATCCCGGATGAGATATCCGGTTTGTAGCCAAACACCGCGTGACGGCCCGATCACAGCAGGTACGTTCTTGCCCGCCGGGAACAAGGGTGCCACACGGACACGTCACCCCTGCTCCGGCATGGTTCGACGGTTCGCACGAGAGGACCCGGCCATGGCGTCGTCAACGCTGACCCCACCTCGGCCCGACCGGCCACCACGGCCCAACCTCGCCTTCCGACAGCTGCGCGGACAGCGCTCACCGGCCGAGTTCGCCGCACTCGTGCGGCGGGCCGCGCGCGACATCGGCGAGCGGGTCAGTTGCGACGCGCGCTACATCGGGCGGGTCGAGGCCGGTGAGATCCGCTGCCCCAACTACGCGTACGAGCGGGTGTTCCTGCACATGTTCCCCGGCCGCACGCTCACCGACCTCGGTTTCGCACTTCGCTCGACCGTTCGCGGCCGGGGGGCGCGCACCGCCGAGGAAGCGCCCCGCGCGCACTTCCTTCAGCCCGCGCGCATCACGAGTGACGAGCAGGACACGGGTGAGACGAGTGGAGCGCACGAGCCGTATGACACGCAGAACCCGTACGACACGCACCACGACCACGAGGAGAGCGACGTGCTGCGTCGCGCATTCATGACCGGCGGAGGCGCCACGATGGCCGTCGCCGCCCTGGGCCCCTTCGGGTTCGCCCACGACGCGTCCACCGCCGCGCGTCCCGCGCGCCGCGCGGGGACGAGCGAGGCGGGCGCCCTCGAAGAAGCGGTCCGCAGGATCCGGCTGCTGGACGACCGGCACGGGGCCGACGGCCTCTACCGGCGCGCGGCCGCTCCGCTGCGCGCCGCCTACGCGCTGCTGGACGCCGGGACCACCCGGCAGACGACGGCCGACCGGCTCCACTCCGGCGCCGGGGAGCTCGCCATCTCCGTGGGCTGGCTCGCCCACGACTCGGGCCGCTTCGACGACGCCCGCTCGCACTACGCCGAGGCCCTGGCGACCGCGCGGATGACCGGGGACCCGGCGCTGGAGGCGCACGCCTTCTGCAACACCGCGTTCCTCGCCCGGGACGCCGGCCGTCCCCGCGAGGCCGTGCGGGCCGCGCAGGCCGCGCAGCGCGTCGCCCGCCCGCTGGGCTCGCCCCGTCTGATGTCGCTGCTCGCGCTGCGCGAGGCGGGCGGCTGGGCCGGGCTCGCCGACCGGGCCGGCTGCGAACAGGCCCTGGTGCGCGCGCAGGTCCTCTACGACCGGGGCCCGTGCGACCACGACCCCGAGTGGATGAGCTTCTACGGCGAGGCCGAACTGGAGGGGCTCACCGCCCAGTGCTGGTCCACCCTGGGCGAGTGGCCGCGCGCGGCCCGGCACGCCAGGCGGGCGGCAGAGCTGCAGGACCCGCACTTCACCCGCAACATCGCCCTGTACACGGCCGAGTTCGCGGACGACCTCGCGCGCGGGGGGCGGCCCGACGAGGCCGCGGTCGCCGGGATGCGGGTCCTGGACCTGCTGGACCAGGTCCAGTCGTCCCGGATCCAGACGATGCTGGCGGGAACGGCCAGGGTGCTGCTGCCGCACCGGCGCGCCGGGGGCGTCTCGGCGTTCCTGGAGCGGCACGCCTCGACACCGCGGATGCCCTGAGGAACACCCGGTGGTGTCTCCCGGTGGGCCGGGGACTGCGGGTCAGAGACGGCGGGTCAGAGACGGCGGGTCAGGGGCGGCGCGGACGGCGGCGGCCGCTACGGCCCGGCCCGGGCCCTGCCGCTAGGCGAGGTGGCCGAGGTCGTTCCAGCTCTCGATCGCCGGTTCGCCGTACGCCCAGCCCAGCACCGACAGCGACGTCGGGTTCAGGCGGATCCGCGCCGCGAAGTCCAGCGGCAGACCCAGCCAGCGTGCACCGATGGAGCGGAGGATGTGACCGTGGGCGAAGACCAGGACGTCCCGGTCGGCCGAGCGGGCCCAGGCGACGACCTCGTCCGCGCGGGCCGTCACCTCGGCGAGGGTCTCGCCCTCGGGGACGCCGTCGCGCCAGATGAGCCAGCCGGGCCGGACGGCCTGGATCTCGGCGGGGGTCATGCCCTCGTAAGCGCCGTAGTCCCACTCCATGAGGGTGTCCCAGGTCGTGGCGCGTTCCCCGAAGCCGGCGAGCTCGCACGTCTCCCGCGCGCGGACCAGCGGGCTGGTGCGTGTCTCCACTCCCGCGATGCCCTCGTGAGGCGCCCGGTGCAGCCGCTCGCCCAGCAGTTTCGCGCCCCTGCGTCCCTCTTCCAGGAGGGGCACATCGGTCCTGCCGGTGTGCTTGCCGGACAGCGACCACTCCGTCTGTCCGTGCCGGGCCAGCAGGATGCGCGGTGCCATGGGGGACCTTTCCGGGAGAACCCCGGGACGAACCAGGGGAGAGATCAGGGGCCGATCCCCTCCATCATCGCTCACCCTGAACAGGGGCAACCCGACGGGCGATCCCCGCGTCTTTGAGATCCGGGGCGCTCATCGCCGGCTCATGCACACGCCGTAAAGTGGCCTGTCCCGCGCCACCGGCGCCGCAGCGACGACACAGACAAGAAGGGGGAGGCGATCGGATGCCGCAGACCGAGACACCAGGCACCGAGGCGGCCCCGCGGACGCGGCTGCGCTGGTGGACCGAGCTGCCCCTGCTGGTGCTGGTGTACCTCTGCTACTCGGCGGGCCGGCTGCTCGCACGCGGTGACGTCTCCACCGCCGTCGACCACGGTCTGGCGATCCTGCGCGTGGAGAAGGTCTTCTACCTCAACGCCGAACACCCGCTGAACCGCCTGTTCACGGCCCACGCCTGGATCGGCGTACCGGCCGACTTCTGGTACGCGTCGCTGCACTACCTGGTCACTCCCGCGATCCTGGTCTGGCTGTTCCGGTCGCGGACGCTGCACTACCGGGCGGCCCGCACCTGGCTGATGGCGTCCACCTTCATGGGCCTCATCGGCTTCACGCTGATGCCCACCTGCCCGCCCCGGCTGCTGTCGGCGAGCCACGGCTTCGTGGACACCATGGCCCAGTACAGCTCGTACGGCTGGTGGGGCGGCGAGGCGAGCGCGCCGCGCGGCATGGGCGGGATGACCAACCAGTACGCCGCCATGCCGAGCCTGCACGTGGGCTGGGCCCTGTGGTGCGGCGTGATGCTGTGGCGGCACGGCGGCACGCGCACGGCGAAGACGGCGGGCGTCGTCTACCCGCTGGTGACGACGCTCGTGGTGATGGGCACCGCCAACCACTACTTCCTCGACGCGGTCGCGGGCGCGGCCGTGATGGGCGTCGGCCTGCTGCTGACCCCGCTGGTGATGCGCGGCGCGGACCGCGCCCGGGTGTGGTTCACGGCCCGGGTCCCGTTGGTCCCGGCGGCCTCCACGGACACATCGGCCTCGATTGTCAGTGGCGGATGCCAGACTTCCACGGGTGAGCGAATTCCACGGCAGCGCGAGTCACGGCACCGGCCCGGAGCCGAGCCCGACGCCTCTCCCTCGGACGCGGGGGACGGCGCTCCGGCAGCGGCTCGCTGAGCTGCGCGGTCCCGACGTACCGGCCAAGGCGCTGGACGCCCGGGCCCTCGCGGCGCTCGCCGCGAACCCGGGCTGCAAGCGGCGCGCGATTCTCGACGGCGCGGGGGTCGACAAGGCGGCGCTGGCCGGCGCGCTGGGCTCGCCCTCGGCCTTCGGGCAGTCGCAGTTCGCCCTGACCCGCGGCAACGCCTTCGAGGCGAAGGTGAAGGCGGACGGCGGCGCCGAACTGCTGCGGCTGGTGCACGAACGGCTGGACCCGGCGGCGGCGCCGCCCGTCGACGCGGCCGTGCCCGAGCTGTCCGCGATCGGCCCCGAGGGCCGCACCGCCCGCACGGCGCTCGCACTGCGCGAGGCCACCGCGGCGGCCGGCGGCTGGACGCTCCTCGACCACCCCATGCTCGCGCTCGACGTCGCGGGCTCCGCCGCCTTCCTGGAGCCGGACGCCGTGGTGGTGCACCCGGACGGCAGCTGGACGGTCGTGGAGATCAAGTCCTTCCCGATGCTGGACGGGTCGGCGGACCCGGCCAAGGTCGGCGCCGCCGCCCGGCAGGCCGCCGTCTACGTGCTGGCCCTGGAGGAGGTCGCCGCCCGCCTCGACCCGGCCCCGCGCGTGCGCCACCGCGTGCTGCTCGTCTGCCCCAAGGACTTCTCCAACCTGCCCACCGCCTCCGCCGTGGACGTGCGCAAGCAGCGGGCGGTCACCAGCCGCCAGCTGGCCCGTCTCACCCGGATCCAGGACATCGCCGACGCCCTTCCCCAGGGCGTCTGTTTCTCCCCCGAGCTGCCCGCCGAACAGCTCACGGCGGCCGTCGAGTCGGTCGCGGCGACGTACGCGCCAGAATGCCTGGCCGCCTGCGAGCTGGCGTTCCACTGCCGTGACCGCTCCCGCGCGGCCGGCGCGGTGACCTCCCTGGGCCGGTCCGTGCGGGCCGAACTGGGCGCGCTGACGACGGTCGAGGACGTGCTGGCGGCGGCGCGCGGCGAGATCGGCGACCCTCGGGACCCGGCGGTGGCCGCACTGCGCAGAGCGGCCGGACTGCGGGCCGAGGCGCTGGACGCGGCCTCCTCGCGCGCCGAGCCGGCGGCCGCTCCGTGGAGCGGGCTGACGCCGACCGCCGGGGCGGTGCCCGCGTGTCGCTGATCGCCACCCTCGCCCGGCTGGAGGCCGTCGCCACCGGACGCGCCCAGCCCACCGCCACCGTCCGCCACCGGCGTCTGTCGGAGCGGCCGCTCGTCTTCGTGCCGCTGACCACCGCCGGTGAGGCCGGCGCCCCGCTGGGCGCACTGGTAGGCACCGACCGGCACGCGCCGCGCCTGCTCGTCGTGCCGCAGCCGCGCGACCGCGACCTGCGGTTCGCGTTCCTCGCCGAACTGGCCGACATCGTGCTGCCCTACATCGACTCGTACGCCGACGTCGTGGAGGCCGCGGAGCGCAACGAGACCGACCCGGAGACCGGTAAGCGCGTCAAGGTCGAGGTCGAACTGTGCGCCGACGCGCCCCAGCTGATCGTCCCCAGCCGCGCGGGCGTCGACTACGTGCGCCTCCTCGGCCGCTCCACCCGGTTCCGGCGGACGGCGGAGCAGGATCCGCAGACGCCGTATCCCGCGCCCCCGCGCGTGCCGCTGCTCGGGCGGTGGCTGACCCACTTCGGGGAGCGGTCCCGGGTGCCCGGCTCCTCCCTGCTGCAGGCCGTGACGGAGCTGCTGGGCCGGCACTGGGCCACGGGCCAGTCCACCCTGGAGGACCAGCACCTCGGGGCCCTGCTCGCCTGGATCGACCCCCCGGCGGGCGAGACGGGCGCGCAGGCGGCGCTGCGGGCGGAGCTGGCACGGGACGCGGACGGCCAACTGCTGTGCCCGCCGGCCGGTCCGGCGACCGACCCGGCGTTCGACAACAGGCTGCTCGCGCCGGCCATCGAGCGTTACGACCGTGCGCGCACCGCCCTGGCCGCCGCCGAGGACGGGCTGCAGGCCGACGACCGGCTGGGCGCGCTCACCGCCGCCGAGGGGGAGATCCGCGCGCTGGTGAGCAGCCGGACGCTGCCCACCTGGGACGCGGTGTGGCGCGGCCTCGATCTGTTGCGGTCGCTGCCGGAGGGCGCGCACGTCGAGGAGCGGTGGACGCGCGACCGCTGGTCGTTCACCGGCCACCGCGACCGGGTCGTCGCCGGCGAGCCCCCGCAGCCGCGCCGGGACGACGCGGTCACCGCCGCGAACAAGCTCGCCACGCGCGAGCGCGAACAGGCCCGCCTGGAGGCCCAGGAGGCGCTAGACGACCCGCTGGTGATGGCGGCACGGCGGCTCGCCGGAGAGGCGTTCGCGGGTGAGGTCGTCGACGTCGTCATGGCGTACAGCGAGGGGAAGAGGCCGAGCCCGCGCCCTCTGGTCACCGTCCGCACGGAGGACCTGCCGCATCTCGCGGAGCGGGCGAAGGTGTACCGGTCGCTCGGCGGCAAGCCGCAGGCGGCGGAGTTCGTGCGCTGGGACGCCGAGGGCTGTGCGGCCGGCGTGGACGGCGGGCACGGCGCGGACGGTGAGGGTCTGCTGGTGCTGCGGATCGTCGACAAGATGGGGCGCGGCAAGGAGCCGGAGGCGGGGTCCGTGCCGGAGAAGGGCGACCGGCTCTGCTTCACGCTCTTCGAGCACGAACAGCGCGGCGGCGCCAAGCTGCCCGATCCGGAGGAGACGCCGTGGACGCACGGCGGGCCGCCCGGCGAGCAGACGCCCGAGGCCCCCGACTCCGTCACCCAGGAGGACCTTCTGTGAGCACCGAGGCCGCCTTCGACCCCGGTACCGCCGCGACCCGTGCCACCGACGCGATCCTGCGCGACACGCTGCACGGCACCGCGCGCGGGGTCGTCGTCGACTCCCCGCCGGGCGCCGGCAAGTCCACGCTCGTCGTCCGCGCCGCGCTCGAACTCGCCGAAGCGGGACGCTCGTTGATGGTGGTCGCCCAGACCAACGCCCAAGTGGACGACCTGGTCGAGCGGTTGGCCCGGAAGAACCCCGAGCTGCCGGTGGGCCGGCTGCACAGCAGCGACGCCGACCCGTACGACAAGGCGCTGGAGCGGCTGCCGAACGTACGGAAGTCGGCGAAGGCGGCGGAGCTGGCCGGGCTGCCGGTGGTGATCTCCACCGCCGCCAAGTGGGCGCATGTGAAGGTGGACGAGCCCTGGCGGCACGCGATCGTGGACGAGGCGTACCAGATGCGGTCGGACGGGCTGCTCGCCGTGGCCGGGCTGTTCGAGCGGGCGCTGTTCGTGGGCGACCCGGGACAGCTGGACCCGTTCTCGATCGTGGGCGGCGAGCAGTGGGCGGGCCTGTCCTACGACCCGTCGGCCTCGGCGGTGTCGACCCTGCTCGCCCACAACCCGCAGCTGCCGCAGCACCGCCTGCCGGTGTCCTGGCGGCTCCCGGCGTCCGCCGCGCCGCTGGTCTCCGACGCGTTCTACCCGTACACGCCGTTCCGCAGCGGGACGGACCACGGCGACCGCCTGCTGTCCTTCGCCGTCCCGTCGGACGGCTCGGGCGCCGACCGGGTGATCGACGAGGCGGCGGAGTCCGGCTGGGGCCTGCTGGAGCTGCCCGCCCGGCACACCCCGCGCACCGATCCGGAGGCGGTGCGGGCGGTCGCCACGGTCGTGCGGCGGCTCCTGGACCGGGGCGGCGCGGCCCTCTCGGACGGCTCCCCCGACCCGACCCCGCTGACCGCCGGCCGGGTCGCCGTCGGCACGGCGCATCGCGACCAGGCGGCCGCGGTGAGGGCGGCGCTGACCGAGCTGGGCGTGGCGGACGTGACCGTGGACACGGCGAACCGGCTGCAGGGCATGGAGTTCGACGTCACGGTGATCCTGCACCCGCTCTCCGGCCGCCCCGACGCCACGGCCTTCCACCTGGAGACGGGCCGCCTGTGCGTCCTGGCCTCCCGCCACCGGCACGCGTGTGTGGTGGTGTGCCGGGCGGGGGTGGGCGACCTGCTGGACGAGTACCCGTCGACGGAGCCCGTCCAGCTGGGGACGCTGGTGAAGTTCCCGGACGGCTGGGAGGCCAACCACGCCGTCCTGGCCCACCTCGCGGAACACCGCGTCCCGTGGAGTCCGTGAGTCCCACGGGGCCGGGAACATCCGGGGGCGTTCGGGGCTTGAGAGTCCGGGGCCGAATGGCTCTTGCGTCACCGGGGGACAATGGAAGGTGGTCCACTCCACCGGTGCTGTCCACCTGTGGCGTCATCCGAACCGTACGAGGAGGCCGAGACATGGCGGAGCCCACGCCGCGTCGGAACGAACCGCGGCTACGCCCCGCGCCCCTGCTCTTCGAGCCCGCCGAGGCGACCGGTGATCCGGAACACTTCTTCGACCTGGAGTCGATAGACGATCCGGGGGCGCTGCTGGCGCGGGCGACGGAGCTGACGCTCGCGTTCCGTGCGGCGGCCGACCGAGCGGTGGAGTTCCAGGCCATGGCGGCCGCGCAGCTCGCCGATCCGCGCCGCTTCGACCGGCTGACCGCGGCGGACATCGCCGAGCGGGCCGAGTGGACCGAGGACTACGCGAAGAAGATGGTCGAGTTCGGCCGTGATCTGTTGCGGGGCGACTCCGAGGGCCGGGGCCACGCCGACCCGGTCTGAGCCGTTGAACACCCGGCCGCCTGGGCGCCTGGGCGCCGGGCCGAGCCGCATCCACCCTCTGGCATATGCCGGGCGGGCAAGATACTCCTCCCCCGCACCCGGCGTCCCGGTTTCCGGCAACCCTGTGAAATCGACCGTTCACTCCAGGTAGACCTGGGGGCATGAGCAGCGCATACGACGAACCTCTCGGCGTCACCCCGGACGGCGCGGCCTGGCTGGCGTCCGCCGGAACGTATCCGCGCAGCACGCTCGCCCTCTGGGAGGAGCGCCCACGGGCCCCGGTGGTCCTGCCGTGCGGCTCGGTGTTCGACATCGTCAGCGCGCCCTCGATGTTCGGACGGCTGATGCTCGACCGGCTGTGGGCCGAGGGGCCGGGCTCCGGCCCGGTGGCCGCGTTCCGCGGACGCACGCTGCTGTTCGCCGCGCCGGGCACCGCCCAGCGGCTGCCCTCACTGCTGGAGTGGGAGGAGTGGGGCGTCGACGGCCGCCGGGAGGGCCGCACCTCGACCGTGCCGCCACTGCTGTGCCACGGGACCGGGGACGCGGTGACCGTGCCCGCGCTCACCCCCTCGGGCGCCGGGTGCGCCACCCGGTGGGTGGTGGCCCCGGACACCCGTCATCCCTGGCTGCCGGGCCCCGAAATCCTGCTGTGGGCGGCGGTCCGGGCGGCCCGCTCGGCGGTGCGCATATCGATTTCTCCTCCCCCCGACCAGGATGCTAAGGTCTACGACGTCAGCAGGCGCCGCTAGCTCAGTTGGTTAGAGCAGCTGACTCTTAATCAGCGGGTCCGGGGTTCGAGTCCCTGGCGGCGCACAGACGGCAGAGGCCCCTCGCGGAAGCGAGGGGCCTCTCGCATGTCCGGCACGGGCGCGCTCTCAGAGGTTCACGCCCGGTGTGATCTTCACCGTCCACTCGCCCGAAGGCGTGCGCCCCTCCACGTCCACGCGGACGCCGTTCCCGGGGACGGTGAAGCTCTCGCCGAGGCCCACCGGGGCGTCCGCGAGGGGCGGGTAGACGGAGTTCTCCCAGCAGGCCTCGGTGCGTGGATGGGCGTCGAGCACCTCCACGGGGCCACGGCCGGAGCGGGCCCCGCTGCTGACGCGGTAGACGAGGATGCCGGAGCGGCAGGCCGCGCTGTCGTCGCCCACCGGGGCGCGCACCTCGAAGGCGAGCGCACTGTCGGGGCCGGTGCGCACCACCGCGAGCTTGACGCCGCCGCCGAGCCCGAAGGCCGGCGGGCCGGCGGCGCGGGTGACCGGCACTCCGGGGCCGGCGGCGAGCGGTTCCAGGGTGAGCCGCGTCGGGCCCGGGCCCCGCACGCACACCACCTGTCGGTCGTCCAGCCAGCCCAGCTTCCACTTGTGCCAGGCGAACAGGTCCGGGGCGAGACCGAACTGGCTGCCCATCAGGTCCCAGTCGCCGACGTAGGTGTCCCAGTCGCCCTTGCCGTCGGCGGGCCGGTGATAGAGATCGGGCAGGTCGAAGACGTGGCCGGTCTCGTGGGCGAGGACCAGCCGGTCCGGGGGGTGCTTCTCGAAGACGGTGACCACGCGGGGGATGTCCGTGCCGTCGGCGTGCAGCGGCGTCTGCAGGTTGACGACCTTCGTCGCGTCCGAGTCGACGCCGGGCGCGTCGGGGTCGGCCACGAAGTAGACGAGGTCGTAGCGGGAGAAGTCGACGTGCGGGTCGGCCGCGGCGAGCGCGTCGCGCAGATAGGCGGCCCGGCCGGCGGCACTCCAGTCGCGCTGTATGGCGTACGCGGTGGACGGCTTCGGCATGCGGATCCACCGCTTGAGCGGGTGTGCGCGCAGGCTGAACCTGCCGTAGGAGGCCTGCCGGAAGAAGCGGCTGGTGGCGGGGAAGTGATCGGCGGCCAGTTCGGCGGGGGACGCCATGGGGGTCCAGTCCGGGAAGGACAGGAAGACCATGACCGCGTCGAGGGCGCGCGTCGGGCGGGGGTAGGCGGTGTTCCAGGTGTCCAGGCCCTCCGAGTGGTGGGCGTCGGTGCGGGCCAAGGCGCAGGGCGCGGCGGAGTAGGGCCCGGCGACCGAGGGCCCGCCGATCAGGGAGGTCGCGGCGAGCGCCGAGAGGGTGGTGAACACGGCCGCGGTACTGCGCAGCCGGGGGTAGGGGAACAGTCGCACGGGTCGCGGCAGACGCGGCACAGAGACCTCCGGGTGCGGTTCACGGGACACCGCCACCCAGCCTGTGTGAATTTGTCGTACTACGCCCTGTTTGTCTGCCCCAGACGAGTGAGGCGGCGGGAATCGGGCATCACCCCGACACCCCCGGAATTCTCACGGAACGTCACAAGCGGTCGCCCACCCTCAGAACGGGGCCAGGTGCGGGCAGAAACGATCTGTCAGAAGGGTGGGTTGTTCCGGGACACTGGGCAGTGGCTGCGCGGGTCCGGGGGCAGCCACTATGATCGGCAGACTTTCCTGCACGGACAGAGATCGAGTGCACTGCGGGAGCGAGCGGTGAGCGGAACGTCCGAAGGGCCGACGCCCGCGGCAGACCTCGACCGGTCAGCCGTCACAGAGAGTGACATCGACAGTACGGAAAGCGGATCGCCGGGCCCCCAGCCGCCGGCCTACCGTTCCGTCTTCGGCGCGGCGCCCCTCGCCATGGCCGTCGTCGACAGCGAGGGTCGCATCGTCGACGCCAACGACGCGTTCGGCGCGCTGCTCGGCAGCGGAGGCAGCGGCACGGGGCTGGCCGGGCGGGTCGCCTCCGACCTGCTGGACCTGGCCTCCGACGCCCGGACCTGGCACGCCTACCGGGAGGTGCTGCGCGGCCGACGGGCGAAACTGCGCTGCAGCCGGCGGCTGAAGCAGCCCGACGGCCGCTCGCTGTGGACGCAGATCACGGTCTCCCCGCTCGACGCGGACGAACCCGGCGTGCTGCTGTCCGTCACCGACGTCAGCGCCCATCGTGACCTGCAGGCCAGACTGCGCCACCTGCAGATGCACGACCCGGTGACGCGGCTGCCCAACCGCACCCTCTTCTTCGAGCGGGTGTCGGCCGCGCTGGAGGCGGAGGCGTACGAGCAGAGCGGGACCGGCCGGATCGGCCTGTGCTACCTGGACCTCGACGGTTTCAAGGCCGTCAACGACACCCTCGGTCACCGCGTCGGCGACCGGCTGCTGACCGCCGTCGCCCAGCGGCTGACGGAGTGCGCCGCCGCGGCCGGGCAGACCCGGCCGAGCGTGCCGCTGGTGGCCCGGCTCGGCGGCGACGAGTTCGCCCTGCTCGTCGAGGACTCCACCGGCACCGATCAGCTCGCCGACCTGGCCGAGTGCGTGCTCAAGGCGCTCCAGGCGCCCTTCGACCTGGCCGGACACCGGCTGGCCGTCTCCGCCTCGATCGGCGTCGTGGAGCGGCACGCGGCCGGCACGACCGCGACCGGACTGATGCAGGCCGCGGACACGACCCTGTACTGGGCGAAGGTGGACGGCAAGGACCGCTGGACGCTCTTCGACCCCGAGCGCAACGCCCATCTGATGACCCGGCAGGCCCTGGCCTCCACACTGCGGCCCGCCATCGAGCGCGGTGAGTTCCGCCTCGATTACCAGCCACTGGTCGGCATGTCGGACGGCCGGCTGCGCGGGGTGGAGGCGTTGGTGCGCTGGGACCACCCCCGGTTCGGTCTGCTGTCGCCGAATCGGTTCGTCGCGCTGGCCGAGGAGGACGGCTCGATCGTCCCGCTCGGGCGATGGGTTCTGGCCACCGCGTGCCGGCAGGCCCGGCAGTGGCAGCTGGACAACCCCGACGAGCCGCCGCTGTTCGTCAGCGTCAACGTGGCGGTCCGGCAGGTGTGGGACTCCGACCTGGTGGCGGACGTGGCGAAGATCCTCGCCGAGACCGGGCTCCCCCCGCGTCTGCTGCAGCTGGAGCTGACCGAGTCGGCGGTGATGGGCTCGGCGGGACGGCCGTTGCAGGCGTTGCAGGCGCTCAGCGAGATGGGTGTGGGGATCGCCATCGACGACTTCGGCACCGGCTACTCCAATCTCGCCTACCTGAGCCGGCTGCCGGTGTCGGTGCTGAAACTGGACGGGTCCTTCGTGCGCGGCTTCCAGTACGAGAGCGACAAGGAAGGGGCCGCCCCGCCGAACCCGGCCGACCAGGTCGTCGTCGAGGCGATGATCGACCTCGCCCACCGGCTGGGACTCACCGTCACCGCCGAGTGCGTGGAGACGTCCGCGCAGGCGACCCGGCTGCGCAGCATCGGCTGCGACACCGGGCAGGGGTGGCTGTACTCCCGCCCGGTGTCACCGGAGCGCATCTCCGAGTTGCTGGGAGCGGAAACCGGAACGCAGTCCGCGGAGGGCTCCGGAACGCAGACCTACGCCGTCGGCAACCCGTAGGCGTCGGCGACCAGTTCGTAGGAGCGCAGGCGCAGCTCGCCCCGGTGGGCATGGCTGGTGAGCATCAACTCGTCGGCGCCGGTGCGCTTGTGGAGGCCGTCGAGGCCGGTGCGGACCTCGTCGGCGGTGCCGTGGATGATGTTCGCGGTCCAGGAGTCGACGAACTCCCGCTCCATCGGGCCGAGTTCGTAGGCTTCCGCCTCCTCGGGGGAGGGGAACAGGCCGGGGCGGCCGGTGCGCAGCCGGACCATGTTGACGCCGGTGGCCAGGACCTGGCGGCGGGCCTCGCGCTCGTCGTCGGCGGCGAGCACGGAGACGCCGATCAGCGCGTAGGGCTCGGCGAGCACCGCCGACGGCCGGAAGGACTCCCGGTACAGGTCGAGGGCGGGGACGGTGTTCTGCGCGGAGAAGTGGTGCGCGAAGGCGAAGGGCAGACCGAGCAGTCCGGCCAGCCGGGCGCTGAAGCCGGAGGAGCCGAGCAGCCAGACCGGCGGCCGGTGCGGCGACTGCACCCCGCCCGGGGAGGAGCCCTGGACCGGGCCGGGGATGGCGTGGATCCGGCGGTAGCGGTGACCGTCGGGGAAGTCGTCGTCCAGGAAGCGGGTGAGCTCGGCGAGCTGCTCGGGGAAGTCGTCGGCGCCCTCGTTCAGAGTGGCTGACCGGCGCAGGGCGGCGGCCGTCGCGCCGTCGGTGCCCGGAGCGCGGCCGAGTCCCAGGTCGATGCGGTGCGGGGCCAGCGCCTCCAGGGTCCCGAACTGCTCGGCGATGACGAGGGGCGCGTGGTTGGGCAGCATGACACCGCCCGAGCCGAGCCGGATGCGCTCGGTGTGCGCGGCGAGGTGCGCGAGGATCACGGCGGGCGAGGAGGACGCGACGCCCGGCATGGAGTGGTGCTCGGCGACCCAGTAGCGGTGGAAGCCGCGCGACTCGGTGAACTTCGCGAGCTCGACACTGGTGCGCAGGGCGTCGGTGGCGGTCCGGCCGGAGCCGACGGTGACCAGGTCCAGCACGGACAGGGGGACCGGAGCACTCCCCCGCGCCGAACCCCGGATCTCGTCCGAGGCCGCGACACCGGTCGCCGGCGTCCCGTCCGCCGTCGTCCCTGCCCCCGCCGTCCCGGTCGCCGGCCTTTCGGCCGTCGGCCTTTCGGTCGCCGTCGCCCTGGGCGCCGTCGCGTCCGCCGCCGTCTCGTCCGCCGCCACGGGGGTCCTCCTGTCGTCGACCGTGTGTCCGTCCTCGTCGCACTAACAGGAGGCTGTCCCCGCTTATTCCCGTCCGGTCCGGAGATCAGACCTGCACGATCGGCTCCCGGACGAACAGCGCGCCGAGCCCCGGCGCGTGGACGCGGCGGTCCGTCAGCCGCAGCGCTTCCCAGACCGTGACCTGGTTGGCGGTCAGGACCGGCTTGCCGAGCTCCTTCTCCAGCGCCGGCAGACAGGCGGCGGTGTGCAGGGCGGTGCCGGGCAGCACGACCGCCTGGGCCTCGGGCGTGTCGGCCGCCCGCGCCAGAGCGAGCACCTCGCCTTCGCCCCAGGCGGCGACCTCGGCCGCGGTGACGATCCCGGCGCTGCGGACGCCGGTCACCTCCAGGCCGCCGGCCCGCAGGAAACCGGCGAACAGCGCGGCCACGTCGTCCGGGTAGGTCGCGGCGACGGCGACCCGTGCGGCCCCGACCTCACGGGCCGCGTGCACGAAGGCGAAGGAGGTGGAGGAGGCCGGCATCCCCGCGGTGGTGGCCAGGGTGCGCACCTGCTCCTGGGCGCCGTCCCAGCCGTGCACGAAGCCGCCGCTCGTGCAGGCCCACACGACCGCCTCGGCGCCGGCGAGCCGCAACTCCTCGACGCCCTTGGCGAGCCGCTCGGGCGCGCCCATCTGCTGTAGCGCGTCGACCCGGTGCGTGTCCTCCACGACGTCCGTGTGGACGAGGTCCACCCGGATGTCGCTGCCCAGGAGCTGCTCGATGCGGGGGTAGTCGTCCTCGGCCGAGTGGCCCGGGTAGAGGAAACCGAGTGCGGTCATGTCCAGCCTTCCTGCTGCTGTTCTTCTTCCGTCGGTGCCGGGGCTTCCCGCGGTACGGAGAGTTCCCGCAGCGCACGGGTGTCCGGCGGTTCGGTGGGCCACACGCGCGCCGGGACTTCCAGCAACGCCTGTACGGTCCCACCGCTCGGGTACCCAATCGGCGCAGCGCCGCCCACCCGGTCACCTGGTTGGCCGAGATGACCGGTATATGCGATTCCGCACTCGGGCGGGGGCGGGGCCGGCCGGAACCGGGAAGCGGCAAGGGGGGAAGCCGGCCCGGGGAAGGGAAGGAGGGGCCGGAGGCAACAAGCCGGTGGGGCCGCCGTGTTGACGACCGTGGGTTCGGGTGCGAACGTGGTCGATCCGCGCACGTCAGACACTGGGGTCAGGGACGAAGGGGGCACCGGATGAGCGTCGCCCCCGCGGCTCTTCCCACGCTTCTCGTCCTCGACGCCGATCCCCTCCCCCGGCTGGGCCGGCTCACCGGGCGGGCCCGCGTGCTGCACACCGACGAGGCCTCGCTCGCGGAACGGCTCCCGGCCGCGGACGTGCTGCTGGTCTGGGACTTCACCTCGCACGCGGTGCGCGCCGCCTGGCCGGGCGAGGGGCCCAGACCGCGCTGGGTGCACACCGCGAGCGCGGGCGTGGACCATGTGATGTGCCCGGAACTCGCCGCGTCGGACACGGTGGTGACGAACGCGCGCGGCATCTTCGACGAGCCGATCGCCGAGTACGTCGCCGCGCTGGTCCTGGCGATGGCCAAGGACCTGCCGCGCACCTGGGAGCTCCAGCAGCGCGGGGAATGGCTGCACCGGGAGAGCCGGCGGGTCGCGGGGGGCCGGGCCGTGGTCGTCGGCTCCGGGCCGATCGGCAGGGCGATCGCCCGCACGCTGAAGGCGCTCGGGATGACCGCCGCGGTCGTGGGCCGGGTCCCGCGCACCGGCATCCACGGCCCCCAGGACCTGGACCGGCTCCTCGCCCGCGCCGACTGGGTGATCGCCGCCGCCCCGCTCACCGAGCAGACGCGTGGCATGTTCGACACCCGTCGCTTCGGCGTGATGCAGCCCTCCGCCCGGTTCGTGAACGTCGGCCGCGGGCAGCTGGTCGTCGAGGACGCGCTGGTGCGGGCGCTGGAGCGGCGCTGGATCGCGGGCGCCGCCCTGGACGTCGTCACCGATGAGCCCCTCGCCCCCGACAGCCCGCTGTGGCACGTCCCCGGGTTGCTGATCTCGCCCCACATGAGCGGCGACATCGTCGGGTCGTACGACGAACTCGGCGCGCAGTTCGTGGAGTTGTTCGAGCGGTGGGCGGCGGGCCGGCCCCTGAAGAACGTGGTCGACAAGCAGCGAGGCTACGTCCCCGGACACTGACGGCCGCGGGCGGTCAGGCGGTGGCCGGAGCGGTCCGGCGCAGCTCCTCCTGCCAGACCGGGCTCGCGAAGTAGTGGTTGTCGTAGAGCTCGGAGCTCGCCCGGATCTCCTCGACGTCCGCCTCGCCGCGGTACACCCGCTCCAGCAGCCGGTAGTAGTCGAAGCGGTGCAGGCCGGGGGTGAACAGGACGAGGAGTTCGGCGGTGCTGTCGGGAGCCGGCGCGAACGCGTGCGGGACGGTCGGCGGGACGGTCAGGAAGTCGCCCGCGCCCAGGGTGCGCACCTCGTCGCCGACCAGGAAGCGCATCGTGCCGTCGAGGACGAGGAAGACCTCGGTGGCCTTGGTGTGGAAGTGCGCGGGGGCGCCGGGCGACCCCTTGGCGAAGGTCGCCTTGTTGGCGGTGACGGCCCCGTCGGTGGCGCCCGCGTCGGCGAGCAGGGTGATCAGGCTGAGGGCGCCGTCCTGCACGGTCTCGGCCTGGTCGGCGCGGACGAGGAGGGGGCTGCTGCTCATGGGGACTCCCGGAGGTCGGTCGGGTCGGTCGGTGGTCCGCGGGCGGAGCCGCAGGACGGGCACACAGACAAATCTAGGCGGTCGAAAGACCCGGCGAGGGGTTCAATAAGGGGGCACTCTCATGGGTCAATTTCAGGCCGCCCGAGGGAGGCGCGCCGGGCGACCGCGCACGGAAAGCGAGTCTTTCCGGCGCGGTCGGATCATCCCGTCATGTCCCCCTGCGCCGCGAAGGGGGAGAGACGTGAAAAGGGGCGCAGATCCCGTCATGGGGCCGTTCGGCATGCTGGACGGCACCGGTGAGCGGGAGGGAGTCCCGGACGCATCGCGCGGGTGACCGGGGCTCACTCGCCGAGCGCCTTTGCCATGGCGATGATCCGCTCCTGACCAGCGGGGCTTCGACACGGCGACCGGCCGGGTCCGCCGCACCCGTCCCGCGACCGAGGGGCCCTGCGACGATCGGGGCCGGAAGTGACCGGCATGACTCGTATGAAGTCGGGTAGCCGCGCGCCCATGGCTCGACCACATGCACACCGATCAGAAACCGGCACCAGACCCCCCGGAGGGCTGAGCCGCCGTTCGCTCTTTGCAGGAGCGGTGTCGCTGGGCATCGCGGGGGGTCTCGGGGCGGCCGGCTGCAGCCGCGTCCCGGGCGACGGGAAGGTGCTGGGAGGCAGCCTCCTGGACGCCCTGCGCGATCAAGGATCCGTGAAGATCGGCATCGCGAGCGAGCCACCCTTCGGCTACGTCGGAGACGACGGTCAGGCCACCGGAGAAGCGCCCGCGATCGCGAGGGTGATCTTCAAGAAGCTCGGCATCGACGACGTCAAGCCGGTGCCGGTGGACTTCGCCGCCCTGATACCCGGGCTGAAGGCGCGGCAGTTCGACGTGGTGTCCGCGGGGATGTACATCAACCCGGTCCGGTGCGAGCAGGTGCTGTTCGCCGACCCGGACTATCTGATGCTGGACGCCTTCATCGTCAGGAAGGGCAACCCGCACGGCATCAAGACATACGACGACGCCAAGAAGAAGGGGCTGAAGCTCGCCACCGGCAAGGCCACCGCCCAGACCGACTACGCCAAGGCGGCGGGCATCCGCGACGTCCTGGTCCTGCCGGACCAGGTGGCCGGGCTGGACGCGGTCGCGCAGGGCCGGGTGGACGCCTTCGCGGCCACCCGCATCACGGTCAAGTCGGCGGTGGCGGGTTCCGCACGGGTGTCGGCCACCGAACCGTTCCAGCCCGTGGTCGACGGAAAGCCCGCCTACGGCGCGGGCGGCTTCGCCTTCCGGCAGTCCGAGCGGAACCTGCGTGACGCCTTCAACGCGGAACTGCTGAAGCTCAAACAGGACGACTACCGCGAACTCCTCGGGATTGTCGGCCCGTTCGGCTTCACCAAGGCCGACATGACAGGCCTCACGGCGAAGGAGTTGTGCGGCTGATGATGAGTTCCGAGTTCTTCACCACCTGGTTCCTGCCGGGCGTCTGGGTCACCGTCCAGGTGACCCTCTACGCGGCCGTCCTCGGCGCGGCCGTCTCGTTCGGGATCGGTCTCGCCCGCGGCTCACGGCTGTGGATCGTCCGCTTCGTGGCCGGCGCCTACTTCGAGGTCTTCCGTGGCATGTCGGCGCTGGTGCTGATGTTCTGGATGTTCTTCGCGCTGCCGCTCTTCGGCTGGCAGTTGGAGCCCCTGTGGGCCGGGGTCAGCGCGCTGGGCCTGACCTACGGGGCCTACGGCTCCGAGATCGTCCGCGGCTCGCTGGCCGCCGTACCCACGGCGCAGAAGGAGGCGGGCGTCGCGCTCAACTTCACCCGGTGGCAGCGGCTGCGTCTGATCGAACTGCCCCAGGCCTGGCCCGAGATGATGCCGCCGTTCAACAACCTGCTGATCGAGTTGCTGAAGGGCACCGCCCTGGTCTCGGTCATCACGGTGGCCGACATGACGTTCGCCGGCAACCTGTTCCGGCTGGGCACCAACGAGACCACCCCCATCTACACGCTGCTGCTGGTCCTCTACTTCGTCCTCGCCTTCGTCATCACCCGCGGCATGCGGATGCTGGAACGCAGGGCCAAGGCCGGGGTCGGGGAGCGGCCGGAGAAGTCCGGCGGCATCGGCGCCCGGCCCGGCGCACGCGCCACGAGCGTGCGCGCAGGTTCGCAGTCCGCGGGAGGTGTGCGATGAACTGGGACTGGAACGTCGTGGACGACTTCATGCCGCGGTTCTGGGACGGTGTGCTCGTCACCCTGCAGGCGCTGGCCGTCGGCAGCCTGATCGCCTTCGCGCTCGGTCTGGTCTGGGCGCTGGCGCAGCGGTCCTCGCGCGTCTGGGTGCGTTGGCCGGTCGTCGCGGTGACGGAGTTCATCCGCAACACCCCGCTGCTGGTGCAGCTGTTCTTCCTGTTCTACGTGGTGCCGAACTTCGGTCCCTCGATGTCGCCGCTCACCACCGGCGTCGTCGGCCTGGGGCTGCACTACTCCACGTACACCGCCGAGGTCTACCGGGCGGGCATCGACGGCGTCCCGGCCGGCCAGTGGGAGGCGGCCACGGCGCTGAGCCTGTCCAGGGGCCGCACCTGGCGGGTGGTGATCCTGCCGCAGGCGATCCGCCGCGTCGTCCCGCCGCTGGGCAACTACGTCATCGCCATGCTCAAGGACTCTCCGATGATCGCGACCATCGGAGCGTTCGACATGCTCGGCGAGGCCCAGACCTTCAGCAACGAGACCTTCACCACGGAGGCGCTCACCGTGGTGGGCGTGGCGTTCATCGTCATCGCCTACCCCGCCTCCCTCCTGATCCGAGTCCTGGAGCGACGCCTTGTCCGCTGACGCCAACACCGCACAGACCCTCGACGCCCTCGCCAATCCGCCCGTGGACGGCAGCGAACTGATCCGCTTCGACCAGGTGACCAAGCGCTTCGGCGACAACACCGTCCTCGACCGGCTCGACTTCTCCGTCGACTCCGGCAGACACGTCACGCTGATCGGCCCGTCCGGCTCCGGCAAGACGACGATCCTGCGGCTGCTGATGACCCTGACCACGCCCGACGAGGGCACGATCAGGGTGGGCGGCGACTATCTGACCCACGAGGAGCGGGGCGGCAAGCTGGTCCGGGCCGGCGAGAAGCACGTGCGCGAGGTCCGCAAGAACATCGGGATGGTCTTCCAGCAGTTCAACCTCTTCCCGAACATGAAGGTGCTGCGCAACATCACCGAGGCGCCGGTCACCGTGCTCGGCCTGTCCAAGGACGAGGCCGAGGAGCGCGCCCGCGACCTGCTCGAACTGGTCGGTCTGAGCGAGCACGTCGACAAGTACCCCGGCCAGTTGTCCGGCGGGCAGCAGCAGCGGGTGGCGATCGCCCGGGCGCTGGCGATGCGGCCGCAGGTCCTGCTGCTGGACGAGGTGACCTCCGCGCTGGACCCGGAGCTGGTGGTCGGCGTCCTGGACGTGTTGCGGGACATCGCCCGCACCACCGACATCACGATGCTCTGCGTGACCCACGAGATGAGCTTCGCCCGGGACATCTCCGACCAGGTCCTGATGTTCGACTCGGGCCGCGTCATCGAGTCGGGCCCGCCGGAGAAGATCTTCAGCGATCCGGAACAGGAACGGACCCGGGAGTTCCTCAGCGCCGTGCTGTGAGCCCGCCGCGACGCGAGCCCGGTCTCTCCGGAGCCGGGCTCGCGTCCGGACCCGGGGAACCGGACTCGCGTACCAGGGTGCGGGCCTCACCGATGGCATATGCCTTCGGAACAATCTCCCTGATGAGAGGGGTGTATTCCTCTCGACCCCCTCCCCGCAGGGCAGTTGGCCGTTATGGTGGAAGCGGTTCACTGACCGGATTACGGCCCACTACAGCAGCGCAGCCGACACAGGCGGCGCAGGGGGAACCGTGGCGCTGAAGCACGAGCCGACCGCGCCGTACCACTCGGCCCAGGACGCGCTGCGCGTCCTGGAGACGATGGCGCGGCATTCCACCGGTGTCACCGACGACGAACTCGCCCGCGAGAGCGGCCTCGGCGCGGAGCGGCTGACCACGCTCCTGCGCATGCTGCGCCGCGAGGGCTATGTGGAGCAGATCGCCGACGGGGCGTACGTCACCGGCGACGCCCTCGCCCGGCTGGGCTCCACGCACCAGCGGGAACAGGCCCTGCACGACAAGCTGCAGCACACCCTGGACCGGCTCCGCGACTCCGTCGGCGCCGCCGTCTACATCAGCCGGTACGTCGACGGCGAGGTCACGATCACCCAGTACGCCGACGGCCCGGCCACGCCGTCCGTCAACGAGTGGGTCGACTTCCGCTCCTCGGCGCACGCCACCGCGCTCGGCAAGAGCCTGCTCGGCCAACTCGACCACAACGGCCGCCGCGACCATCTCTCGCGGCACAAGATGGCCCGGCTCACCTCGCGCACCATCACCAGCGACAAGCTGCTGCTCTCCCGCCTGGAGGCACAGCCGCCCACGGTCCCGGTGCTCGATCTCCAGGAGTACGCGATCGGCACGGTGTGCGCGGCCGTCCCGATCACCGCCGGTTCCACGGCCGGCTGTCTGGCGCTGTCCCTGCCCGTCGCCCACGCCCACCGGCTCCGTCAGGCGGCCGAGACCTTGAACAGGAACGCGGCGCCGGTGCTGCTGTCGCTGGCCATCTGAGACCCGTCGGGCCCGTCGCCGCGGGCCTGGCCGGGTGGTCGGGAGCACCCCCGAGGACCAGGTAGTATTTTCTCCGTCGCCAGCCGCCGAAGGCGGAGGGCGAGAGTCATGCGCCGCTAGCTCAGTTGGTTAGAGCAGCTGACTCTTAATCAGCGGGTCCGGGGTTCGAGTCCCTGGCGGCGCACAGATGAAGGGCCTCTCGTGGACACGAGGGGCCCTTCGCCTTGTCCGCCCCGCCCCACTTCCTCCCCTCCCTGCGCGTCCCCGCCCCGACCGGATTCCGCGGCCCGACCGGTTTCGGTACCCCGGCCGGACTCCGCGCCCCGACCGGATTCCGCGGCCTCCTCCGCCGTCAGTCTCCGATAGCCGGTCTCTCCGGGCGGCCGCCACCACACCGGGTCGGCGCAGTGCGGCCCCTCGCGCCGCAGCAGCGCCCGGTGGATCTTGTTCGTCGCGGTGACGGGCATCCGGTCGGTCACCCGCACGAACCGGGGCGCCATCTTCGTCCCCAGGTCGGGCTGGGCGAGCAGGAACTCGGCGAAGCCGAGCGGATCGAAGGTCCCGGCCAGCGTCGCCATCACCTGATCCCCGGTCACCGGGTCCGGCACCGCGTAGACGGCGACGGCGGCCGCCCCCTCGTAGCGGGCGAGGATGTTCTCGATCATCGCGGCCGCCAGGTTCTCGCCGTCGACGCGGAGCCGGTCGTCGGTGCGGCCGGCGAAGTAGAGGAAGCCGGCGCGGTCGCGGTAGAAGAGGTCGCCGGTCCAGTACGCGCCGTCCTCACGGCGCCGCTCCGCCTCCGCCGCCGGGTTGCGCCAGTAGCCCTCGAAGGGGTTCGGCCCCCGGTTGACCAGCTCCCCGATCGCCTCGTCGCCGTTCAGCAGCCGTCCCGCCGCGTCGAACACGGCCGGCGGGCACTCCGCGCGCGTCTGCGGATCGAGGACGACGAGACCGGCGCCCGCCCGGCCGACCGCCCCCGCCGGAGTCCCCGGCGACCACTGCACGGCCGCCCCGCCCTCCGAGGAGCCGTAGCCCTCCACCAGCCGCACGCCGAACCGCCGCTCGAACGCGGCCGCGTCCACCGCGCCCGCCTCCGTGCCGAAGCCCAGCCGCAGCGCGTGGTCGCGGTCGTCCGGGCCCGGCTCGGTGGCCAGGACGTACTGGATGGCCCGGCCGACGTAGGTGAAGTAGGTCGCCCGGTGGCGTCGGACGTCCGCCAGGAACCCGGACGCCGAGAACCGCCGGCGCAGCGCCACCCCGGCCCCGGCGGTCAGCGCCGGCGCCCAGTCGGCGATCACCGCGTTGCCGTGGAACATCGGCATGCACACGTAATGGACGTCGTCCGGGCCGACGGAGAACTGGCCCGCCAGGGAGCGCCCCGCGGCGGCCAGCCGGCCCTGGGTGCAGATCGCCGCCTTGGGCGCGCCGGTCGAGCCGGAGGTGAAGTAGAGCAGGAGCCGGTCGGCGGGGGTGGCCCGGGAAGGATCCGGGCGGGCGTCCGCATACGGGGCGAGCAGGGCCTCGTACTCCGGCGCGTCCGTGCTCAGCAACCGGACTCCGGGCAGGTGGAGACCCTGGAGGAGGGGAAGGTGGGCGGACTCGGTGATCAGCAGCCGGCACTGCGTGTGCAGGATGTCCCGGGCCAGTTCGGGGCCGCGCCGGGTGGAGTTGATCCCGGCCACGGCCGCCCCGGCGAGGGCCGCGGCCGACAGCCAGAGGGGGAACTCGGGGGTGTTGTCCAGCAGCACCCCCAGGTGCGGCGGGCCGCCCGGCGGCAGCAGATCGCGCAGCAGGGCCGCCCGGGCGGCGGCGCCCGCGGCGACCTCGTGGTGCGTGAGGACGGTGTCCTCGCACCACAGCCCCGGCCGGCGGTCACCCCACCGGGCCGCCACGAGTTCGGCGACGGTACCGGTCGCCTTGGTGGACTCCATGGCGGCGCACGGTAGTTGACATGGCGTCAGATGTGGAGGGTCACGGCATCAGGTTGTCCGCCTCGCCGAACATCCAGTGGGCGGTGACCATGAAGAAGACGCAGAAGGCGAGAGCGACGCCCAGGAAGCCCAGCAGGCACCCCGACTCCGCGAGGAGCCGGCCGCGGGCCGGCGCCTTGGCCGTGGCCTCCTCGGGGCGGTCGGCCGCGTAGCGGACGGTGACGATGTCGCCCTCGAGGATCGTCCCGGGGCCGTCCGCCTCCTCGAAGCGAACGACCCGGCCGTCACGGGTGGTGAACTCGAAGACGTGGTGCAGCGTCGTGCTGATCATGGTGTCGCCGCCGCCGCTGGCCGTCGCGTACGACCGCAGACAGCGCGCCTCCGCGGTGAGGCCGCTGTTCCAGGCCCGGGCGATGCGCCGGGACCGGACCAGCAGTCGGAACATGCCGAACAGCAGACCGGCCGCCATGACGGTCGGCACGACGTAGAAGAACGCTTCCATGAACTCCCCCGATGTCCTGACGCCGGCCTGGTCGAGTCGGCGTGCAGGGAACGTACCCGGGTGCGGGCCCGGGGGAGCTCAAGCGACGCTCAGGAAAATCGGTCGGTCAGAACGTGACGTCGGAGCAGGCGTAGAAGGCGTTGGCGGTGTCGGCGATCGTCCACACCGCGACGATCACGTGACGTCCGCTGAGCCCGGACGGCAGCGTGCCGGTGTGGGAGAGGGTCGACGGGGGCCGCTGACCGCCGTAGGGGACGGTCAGGAACGGGGTGAGGTCGAGGTCGGAGCGGGCCAGGTTGTGGTTCTGGTTCCAGCCCTGCCGGGTGACGTAGTACTTGAAGTCGGTCGTTGCGTGCATCGCGGTGAACTGCCAGCGGAAGGTGTAGCTCTGACCGCCGGTCATCCTGGTCGTCGGCCATGCCCCGCCCGAAGGGGTCTTCGCACTGTCGAGCTGGGCGAAGCGGGTGTTGCCGCCGGAACAGATCCGGCCGTCCGCGGGTCCGGAGGCCGGGAAGCCCTTCGGCCCCTCGACGCTCTGCGGCTCCCACTGGATGTCGCCGCAGTTGCTGACGGAGCCGTTCTGGCAGAGCTTCTGGCGGCTGACGGGGAGGTCGGTGTAGCCGTGCCCGCTCGCGCCCCCGGCGGTGAGCACGAAGGCCCCCGCGGTGGTGAGCCCGAGCGCGGCGGCGTACCACTTGGTCTTCTTGCCGGTTCCTGTGCGGTTCTTCTCGCGCATGCTGGCGCTCCTGGTGAACGTGGGGAGTTCAGGAGTTCGGTGAGCTGTGCGGTGCGGTGCGGTCTCGTGCCCGGCCGTGCCCGGCCGTGCCCGGCCGCGCCGCGCCATCGGTCCGCGTGCAGGTCTAGACCAAGTGTGAGATTATTGCCGTTTCTTGGTCATGTCCAGACCAATCACGTCTGCTCCTGCCGCCCCGCACAGAACGCCACGGTCAGGTCCTTCACCAGCGCCTTGCGCTCATAGTCGTCGAACTCCACGAGCCCCCGCATCGTCAGCCGGGTCACCGTGTCCTCCACCGAGTCGACCACGGAGGTCAGCACCGTCGCCCGGTGCTGGGCGTCGAGCGCCGCGATCCGGCGGCGGTGCATCGCGGCGGCGACCTCGGGGGCGTACTCGATCCGGACCGGCTGCACCGAGAACACCTCCAGCCCGATCGCGCCGGCCTCCCTCGCCACCAGCCTGCTCAGCGCCTCGCCCGCCGCCTCCATCGATCCCCGTCCCGCACCCGGCGTCTCGACCGGGATCCGGACCAGCGCCGCCTCGACGCACTCCCGCAGATACGTCTCGTGGTCCTCGACGCCGAGCGTGGCCCGCGCCGTGTCCCGCACCCGCCACACCACCAGTGCCACCACCCGCAGCGCGACACCACTGCCGTCGGCTGCGGGCATCGGCTCGCTGCGCCAGTGCCGCAGCCGCACGTCCACCCGACGGCGCAACAGCAGCGGGTTCACCCACAGCAGGCCGGTACGGCGCACGGTCCCCCGGTAACGGCCGAACAGACCGAGCACCCAGGCCCGGCCGGTCCGCCCCCGGGCGAGTCCGCCGAAGCCGAACAGCCCGAGCGCGCCCGCGCCCGCGTACGCCGCCCACTGCGCCGGACCGAGCCCGGCGCCCGCGAACTCCGGCAGCCGCAGCGCCCGCACCGCGACCCGGGGCAGCACCCCGGCCCACCACGAGGCGGCCACACAGCCGGCCACCCCGCAGACCCCGGCGAACACGCCCACGACACCGGGCAGCACCCGGGCCGGCCGTTCCACCAGGTCGGGGTCGACCTGCGCCACCGGTCGGGGCTTGGCCGGCGCCGGGCGGCGCAGCCGCGGCTGCTCCCCGGTGCCCGCCCGGCTGCCCACCACGGCGGGCCCGAGCGGCACCGGCCGCGGCTCCGGCTCGTCGCGGAACAGCAGGTGGACGGGGATCTCGGTGGTCGCCTCGTTCTGGATGAGCCGGGTGGGCCTGGTGGGCCCCTCGGGCTCGGGTGTCGGTGAAGTGGTCGTGTGCATTGCGTGCCTCCAGCCTCCGCGCCAGATACGCCATGACAGTGAGCGGGACTCCGGCGGCGAGCGGGTCCCCGGACGGTCCCGATAAGGGACTTCGGAAATACGGGCTAACGGGACTGCGGGTCTACGGGCTTGCGGGTCTAGGGGCTGCGGGCTTGCGGGTTCGTGGGTCTGCGGGCTTGCGGGTCTACGGGTTCGTGGGTCTGCGGGCTTGCGGGCTTGCGGGCTTGCGGGCTCGGCAGCCTGGGGGGGGTTGGGGGAGCTTGGCCTGGGGGCCTATGAGAAGAGCCGCCGCCAGGTCTCCGGGCCCGGATAGCCGTCGGCCGCTCCGCC
Source organism: Streptomyces sp. LUP30 (assembly GCF_001746365.1). Taxonomy (GTDB): domain Bacteria; phylum Actinomycetota; class Actinomycetes; order Streptomycetales; family Streptomycetaceae; genus Streptomyces. Next base: position 67,610 of record NZ_MJAJ01000016.1, on the reverse strand, counting down.
GCGCCAGCCCTGGGCGCGCTGGAAGGCCTCGACTCCTCGCCGGTCCGCCTCACCCCAGCGCGGTCCCGGACCCGCTGTGTAGAACATGCCGAACCCCTGCTTCACCAACTGCTTCCCCAGCTGCGTCACGTGCGCGCTCTGCACCCCGGCCCGGAACACGGCCCGGCCCGGATACGCGGGGAGGCGCGGCGCCGAGGGAGCGGCGGGCGCCCCGGCCGCACCGGTCCCGGCACCAGGTCCCGGTCCGGCCCCCGCACCCGGACCGGCGCTCGGGCCGGTCGCAGGAGGCTGGGGCTGCCCGACGCCGGACACGGAACCGCTCCCGGTCCCGCTCCCCGCCCCGGTCCCGCTCCCCGCCCCTGCCCCGGTCCCCGTGGCCTGCGGGGCCCCGATGTCCCTGCCCGTTCCGGTGATCAGCAGCGACCAGGTCCTCGGGCCGGGCAGGCCGTCGGCGTCGGACCCGCTCCAGCCCTGAGCCCGCTGGAAGGCCTGGGTGGCCCTGCCGTCGGCCGCCGACCAGCGGGGACCGGGGCCCGAGCTGTAGAAACGCCTGGCGCCGCGCTCGACGAGGAGCCGTCCCAGCAGGGTGACGTACGGGTTGTTCGCGCCGGGCCCGAAAGCCGCCCGCCCCGGGAACGCCGTCGTCGAGACGCTCCCGCCGACGGGTTTGCCGCCGCCCGCGCCACCGGCGGCGACCACTTCGGCGTCGCCCGGCGCGGGCGAGGTGAGCCCCTTGTAGCGATAGGGGACGTACTGGTCGGAATGGCTCCAGTAGGCGTACGGCGTGGCCTGACGCCGAGTGGTCGGGCGGGTCTGCTCGTAGACGACGTAGTAGCTGTGCGTGTAGTCCGTCCAGCCGCCGAAAATGACTACGTGCGAGCCTTTCTCGGGGTCGGCCGTGTTATGGAACAGCAGAATGTCGCCGGGCTGGAGTTCCTCTTTGTAAATCCTCGTGCCGAACTGGTCGAGACTGCCCGTCCACTCGTTCCCCGGCAGGTTCCAGGCCATGGAGACGAAGCCCGAACAGTCCTGCCGGTATCCGTCGTACCAGTAGGCGCTCATGCTGTACGGCACCTGGGCCGAGACCCATTGCTTGGCCCGCCGGATGATGTCCGCCCGGGTCGTCGGGGAAGTTCTGACCGGCCCCGCCAACCCTCCGGGACGTGCGGGCCGCCCGGCCGGGCCATGCAGCGGCGCCTTGCCTCCCTGCGGGGTCGCGGGTTCGTCACCTGTGGGAACACCGGCACGGTCCGGCGCCTGCCGGGCGGCGACGGCGGGCGTCGCCAGGGCGGCGCCGAGCGCGGCGGCCGTCGCGGTGGCGACGACCAGGGCCCGGTGGGCGGACGGGCGGCCGCCGAACGGGACGAGCGGGGAAAGGCGGCCCGCCCGCCGCCGCGATACGCATCCGGGGCAGTCGCAGTCGCTCTCGGGATCGAATTCCTCGAATACCGGAGCCTCCATGCGATTCCCCTCACACTGCAGCTGGAAATGTCCGCGACTGTGCACGCTCGCAGTTTCTCAACTGTCTTCCCGACGCGCATGCTGACGGTCCGAATGATGTACGCGGAACCCGCCCGGCCCAATGCGGCCGCCCGCCGCCCGGGGCACCCGGCGCGGGTGGTCCTGGGCACCCTCGCAGGTCCTGTAGAGTTCTCCTGTCAGCAGGCGCCGCTAGCTCAGTTGGTTAGAGCAGCTGACTCTTAATCAGCGGGTCCGGGGTTCGAGTCCCTGGCGGCGCACAGACATCGAAGGCCTCTCGCGAGAGCGAGGGGCCTTCGTTCATGTCGCACCTTTGCGGGGTACCTCTCCTACAGAGCCTCGGCCATCCCCTGACTCTCCGTGGCTTCGCGCAGCCTCCCGCGCCGGACGCCGGGTCACTCCCGCAACCCGAGCGCGCGCGGTCGAGGACCGGTCCGGTCGGCGGTTTCGGGGGAGCGGGCCGCCGACCGGACCAGGTGACGTCAGGTCAGACGGCTGCGCCCGTCAGATACGCCGACACGATCACGTTGGCCGTGTAGCCGTGGGCGACCGGGTCGTAGGTTCCGCCGCAGGTGATCAGGCGCAGCTCTGCCCGGCCCGGCCGACGGGAGCCGTACGCCCGGCGGGCGTCGAAGCGGTCGCGCCGGACGACCTCGACGTCGTCCACGGTGAACTCCGCGACCTTCCCGTCGTCGCGCACCACTCGTATCGTCTCGCCGCGCGCCAGCGTGCCGAGTCCGTGGAAGACGGCGGGCCTGGTCTCGGTGTCCACGTGTCCCACCAGCAGGGCCGCGCCCGGGGCGCCGGGTTTCACACCGCCGGCGTACCAGCCGACGACGCCCGGCTGGCCGAAGGGCGGCGGGTCGATCGCCCCCTCGGCGTCCAGACCGCGCGCGACGACCGGGGCCCGGACGCCGAGACGGGGGATGTCGATGCGCCGCGGCAGCGCCTGTCTCCACGGCTTCGCCGCGGGCGGGAGCGCGGTCTCCGGTGGGCGGACCACCGCGGCCGGGTCACCGGCGGACGGGGCGGCCGGGCCGGGCCGGGCCTCGGTCACCTCGCGCCCCCACAGCCAGAGTCCGAGCAGCAGCACCGCCCAGGTCAGACCGGTGGTGAGGCGGCCCGGGAGGCGTTCACAGTCGGACACCGGTCAGTCCGTCCCGCGTCGCCTGCGCAGTCCGCGGTACACGACGACCGCCGCGGCGACGCCCGCGAGCACCAGACCGACGACCGCCTGCACCGTGCCGGGACCGTGCGCGTCCACCCGGACATCCTCGACCGAGGCCAGCGGAGCGGCCCCGCCACCGCCCGCACGCACCGGGGCGACGGGAGACGCGGAAGCCGCCGGCGAGACGGCCCCGGGGGCGGCCGGAGAGGCGGCGGCGAGGGGAGTGGCCGGAGAGGTGGGAACGGGCGTGGCTGGAGGAGCGGGAGCGACGGGCTTCGCGGGAGGGGCGGGAGCGTTGAGGTCGGCGGGAGGGGTGGGGGCATCGGGAGCGGGAGCGGGAGCGGACGGATCGTCCGAGGTCGCGGAGGGATCGCCGGAGGTCGCGGACGCCGGTTCCAGGACCTCGATCCGGCCCTTCACCTGGACGCCGGCGCAGGTGATCCGCACGTCGTAGCCGCCCGCCGCGAGCGAGGAGCGGACCCGGGTGTCGCCGACGAGCCCGCCGGCGGCGCCTTCCGCGACGACGAGCTGCGCGTCCGCCACGAAGGCGGGCGAAGCGGCGGTGGCCGTCCTGGCGTCGCAGCCGGTGGCCTTCAGCGTGACCTCGGATCCCGGCGACGGCCTGGACGGCGTGACGGACACCCCGGCGCCTCCGCTCCCGCCCCGGCCGCCATCGTCACGGCCGCCGTCCCCCGAGGCGTACGCCGTGGGGATGAGCACCGCGGCGACGACCGCGACGCCCGCACAGACAGTGATCTTCAAACCCATCGTGACCTCCAGCTCTCTGGAGACTCCCCCGCCGGGACCGCGGGCGCATCCTCCGACGGGGTGTCACTGCTCCGTACGAGTGGGTTCGGCGCCTCTACGGGTTTCAGATCCGGTCGACGAGATCCGCGATCGAGTCCACGACCTTCGACGGGCGGTACGGGAAGTCCTCGACCTGCTCGGGCCGCGTCAGGCCGGTGAGGACCAGGAAGGTCTGCATCCCGGCCTCCATGCCCGCCAGCACGTCGGTGTCCATACGGTCGCCGATCATCGCGCTGGTCTCGGAGTGGGCCCCGATGGTGTTCAGCCCGGTGCGCATCATCAGCGGGTTGGGCTTGCCCGCGAAGTACGGTTTCTTGCCGGTGGCCTTGGTGATCAGCGCGGCGACCGCCCCGGTGGCCGGCAGCGCGCCCTCGGCGGAGGGGCCGGTCTCGTCGGGGTTGGTGCAGATGAAACGGGCGCCGTCGTTGATGAGCCGGACGGCCTTGGTCATGGCCTCGAACGAGTAGGTGCGCGTCTCGCCGAGGACGACGTAGTCGGGCTCGTGGTCGGTGAGGATGTATCCGATGTCGTGCAGCGCGGTGGTCAGGCCCGCCTCGCCGATGACGTACGCCGTGCCCTCGGGCCGCTGGTCGTCCAGGAACTGGGCGGTGGCCAGCGCTGAGGTCCAGATGTTCTCGATCGGCACGTCCAGCCCCATCCGCCGCAGGCGGGCGTGCAGGTCACGCGGGGTGTAGATCGAGTTGTTGGTGAGGACCAGGAACGGCTTTCCCGACTCGCGCAGTCTCTTCAGGAAGGCGTCGGCGCCGGGGATCGGTACGCCCTCGTGGATGAGCACACCGTCCATGTCGGTGAGCCACGACTCGATGGGCCTGCGGTCTGCCATGTGCGGGGTCTCCCTGCCGTACGCGAGTACGCGGTTGCTGCGCGTGCATGCGGTCGCTGCGTGCGCCTCAGCCTAGTCACAGGCCCGATCTTGAGGGAATGGCCGGTTCCGGACCGTCCACCGGCTGGGACGCGAACGGGACGCACCCGCGGCTCAGCGGCGTCGGCGGGCCAGCAGCAGGGCCGCGCCCGCGGCCAGGAGACAGCCGGCGGCCGCGACGAGCACCCCGGGCGAGGTGAGGCCCGTGCGGGCGAGTTCCTCGGCCTCGTCGGCGAGCGAGAGGCGACCGGAGGCGTCGGGGCGGGGGGCGGGGGGCGTCGCGGCGCCGGCCGTGGATCCGCTCGGGGCGGGGCTCGTGGGATCGGCCGGCGTCCGGGCTGTCGTCTCGGCCGACGCCTCGGCCGTGGGGTCGGTCGTGGGGTCGGTCGTGGCCCGGCTGGTGGCCGGGGCGGAGTCGGACTCGACGGAGAAGCGGTAGTCGTTCGACTGTCCGATCCAGTCGCCGTCGTCGCCGTGGCGCTGGACGACCGCCGCGTTGGCGGTGACGGAGTTGGCCGCGGCGTCGGGGGCGAGGGCGAGCCGCAGCTTGACGGTGAGGGTCCGTCCGGGGCCCACGCTGAACCCGGAAAAGCCGCCGGCCGCGCCGCCGCTGTCGCTGTCGCTGTCGCCGGTGAACGCGCCGACGAGTTCGGCGTCGTCCGTGGGCTCGAAGCGGACCGGGTGCGGTCGGCCGTCGGCGTAGAACTCCAGCCGCGGCTGGGACGGTTTCAGGGTGCGTGCGGAGTCGACCAGGACGACCACCGGGTGGATCGCGGCGCAGGTGCGGCGGGTGGTGTTGGTGAGGTCGAGATACCAGACGCCGTATCCGCCGCCCGCCCGGTAGGAGGCGGGACCGCCGTGGATGCGGGTCGTGAGGGGGAAGTCACCGGCGGCGGAACCGGCGCAGCCCGGGGCGGCTTCCGCATGGGCGGGCGCGGGGAGGAGGGCGGCGGCCGCGGCGAGGCAGAGGGAGACAGGCGGGCACAGTCGCATGAACACGTGAGCCTGCCCGGCCCCCCGCGCCCTCCCCCGCAGGCGCACCGCACGACCGTGCGAATCCCCTCGTTCGGGCGAGGGCGAGGGCGACGGCGACGGCAACGGCCGGGTCGGGACGGGTCGGGAGCCAGCCGTGGGAGCCGACGGGGCGGGGAGACCGGCGGCCGTGCCGGCCCGCCACCTCGTGCCGCCCGCCGCCTCACTCGTGCGGCCGCGCAGTGTGGCCGCTCGGTGTGGCCGCACTGCGCCGGCCCCCCGTGTCATCCGGTCTCGCGGCCGAAGAGGGGGGCCAGGAACAGTTGGGCCGCGCCGTGGGCCACGGCGCGGGCGCCGTGGGGGGCGAGGCGCACCCGGACGGCGTCCGGCGGGGAGCCCTCCCGGCGGGCTCGGGCGCGCAGGACAGCCGTCACGCCGTGGAGGAACGGCTCGGGAGCGGCGGCGATGGCWMGGCCGCCCAGCAGCACCGCGTCGATGTCGAGCAGCCCGGCCAGGTTCGCGGCGCCCTCGCCGAGGACGCGCGCCGCCTCGCCGACGTCGCCCCGGCCGAGGGCCGCCAGACACAGCGCCTCGACGCAGCCCCGGTTGCCGCAGGTGCAGGGCGGGCCGTCCAACTGGATGACCTGGTGTCCGAACTCGCCCGCGCCGGTGCGCGCCCCCCGGTGCAGGGTCCCGCCGATGACCAGGCCTGCGCCGAGGCCGGTGCCCAGATGGAGGCAGGCGAAGGAGCCGCGCTCACCGCCGACGGCGAGACCGAGCGCGGCCGCGTTGGTGTCCTTGTCGACGACCACTGGCGCGCCGAGCCGCTCCGCCAACGCGTCGCGGAGCGGGAAGCCGTCCCACTCGGGGAAACCGGTGACCCGGTGCAGCACCCCGCGGGCGTGGTCGAGGGGGCCCGGAAGGGCCACCCCGACACCGAGGAGAGCCGGCCCGACGGGGACGCGGTCCGCTTCCGATGCGGGCGGGGCGCCGGACGGTGCGCCTTCGAGGAGTTCCGCCACCTCCCGTGCCACCGCCTCCAGCACCGTCTCCGCCCCCGCGCCCAGCGACAGCGGCACGCACCGTTCCCGCACCGCCCGGCCGTCGAGCTCGGCCAGCACCACTCGCAGTTCGTCCCGGTCGAGGTGGACCCCGACCGCATGGCCGGCCCCCGGCACCAGACGCAGCACCGTGCGCGGCTTGCCGCCGGTGGACGCGCGGTGTCCCGCCTCCGCCGCCAGCCCCTCCTGCCGCAGCCGAGCGGTGATCTTGCTGACCGCCTGCGGGGTGAGCCCGGTGCGCTCGGCCAGTTCCAGCCTGCTGATGCCGTCCGGTCCCGCCGTCCGCAGCAGGTCGAGCACGAGCGCGGTGTTGTGGCTGCGCAGGCCCAGGAGGTTGACGCCTGCGTCCGTCCTGTTCACTGCCGGCCTCCGTCGGTCCTGTTCACGGCCCCATTCTCCCCCCTGCTTGCACTTTGGCAACAGCGTTGCGAAAGTGGGACCCATGACAGGTACTCCTCTCCGCGCAGGTCTGATCGGCTACGGCCTCGCCGGCTCCGTCTTCCACGCCCCGCTGATCGCCGCCACCGAGGGCCTCGTCCTCGACACGGTGGTCACCTCGAACCCCGAGCGGCAGGAGCAGGCCCGCGCCGAGTTCCCGGACGTACGGGTCGCCGTCACCGCCGACGACCTCCTCGCGCGCGCCGGCGAGCTGGACCTGGTCGTCATCGCGTCGCCCAACAAGACGCACGTCCCGCTCGCGACCGCCGCGCTGCGGGCCGGCCTGCCGGTCGTCGTGGACAAGCCGGTCGCGGGCACGGCGGCCGAGGCCCGCGAGCTGGCCGCCCTCGCCGAGGAACGCGGACTGCTCCTCTCCGTATTCCAGAACCGCCGCTGGGACAACGACTTCCTGACCCTCCGCAAGCTGCTGGCCGAGGGCGAGTTGGGCGACGTATGGCGGTTCGAGTCCCGGTTCGAGCGGTGGCGGCCGCTGCCGAAGGGCGGCTGGCGTGAGTCCGGCGACCCCGCAGAGATCGGAGGTCTGCTCTACGATCTCGGCAGTCACGTCGTCGACCAGGCGCTGGTCCTCTTCGGCCCGGCGCTCTCCGTGTACGCGGAGGCGGACGTCCGCCGGCCCGGCGCGGAGACCGACGACGACACCTTCATCGCGCTGACCCACGCGAGCGGGGTCCGCTCCCATCTCCACGTCTCGGCGACGACCGCCCAACTCGGCCCGCGTTTCCGGGTGCTGGGCTCGAAGGCGGGCTATGTGAAGTACGGCCTCGACCCGCAGGAAGCGGCTCTGCGGGAAGGCGAACGGCCCGGCACGACGGCGGACTGGGGCACGGAGCCCGAGGCCCTGTGGGGCCGCGTGGGCGCCGGAGAGTCCCCGCTGACCGGCGGCGGGCGCCCCGAACGGACCCTCCCCGGCGACTACCCGGCCTACTACGCTGCGGTGGCCAAGGCACTGACAGACGGCGGCCCCAACCCGGTGACCGCCGTCGAGGCGGCCGCCGCCCTCGACGTCCTGGAGGCGGCCCGCCGTTCGGCACGAGACAAGGTGGCGGTGACGCTGTAATGGGCACCCACGAACTCACCCCGAAGTTCACCCCGGAGATCACCCCGAGCCTGGAGGAGCTCCAGGCCCAGGAACGGCGGCTGGTCTTCCGCCAGTTCACTTACGACGACGCATGGGCGCTCGGCTCGCTCCTGGTGGAGCTGGCCCGCGAGCGCCAGGCGCCGGTCGCCGTCGACATCCACCGCGCCGGCCAGCAGCTCTTCCACGCGGCCCTGCCCGGCTCGGCCCCCGACAACGACGCCTGGATCGCGCGCAAGCGACGGGTGGTCGAGCGCTTCGGCGCCTCCTCCTACCTGGTCGGGACCCGGTACCGCGCCAGGGGCACGACGTTCGAGGACTCCTCCCGCCTGGACCCGGACGAGTACGCGGCCCACGGCGGCTCCTTCCCGATCAACGTGGAGGGCGTCGGGGTGATCGGCGCGGTGACGGTCTCGGGCCTGCCCCAGCTGGAGGACCACCGGTTCGTGGTGGCAGCGCTGGAACAATTCCTGGAGAAGCAGCTGTAGGCCCCGTGCCGGCCCCTCATGGCGGCCCGCCCGGTAGTGACACCCCCCGTGGTGGCCACTACCGGGCGCCCCAGGGCCGCTCCGCGGGAGCGCCCTGAGGAGCGCGGGGGAACTGCGCGACCAGCCACGAACGGCCCGCGGCCGACGGGCGACCGCGGGCCCCCACCCCCGGCAGCCCCTCACCCCGAGCAGGCCCCACGGCCCGGCCCGCCGGCCCCCCCGACCCGGCAGTCCCCCGCGCGTCCAGCGGAGCGCTACGCGTCCTTGAACGACTGGCGCTGCCTGCCCAGCCCCTCGATCTCCAGCTCCACCACGTCCCCGGCCCGCAGGTACGGCTTCGGCTCGGGCTCGCCCATCGCCACGCCCGCGGGCGTCCCGGTGTTGATGACGTCGCCGGGGTACAGGGTCATGAACTGGCTGACATAGCGCACGACCTCCCCTACGGGGAAGATCTGCTCGGCCGTGGTCCCGTCCTGCTTCAGCTCCCCGTTCACCCAGAGCTTCAGGGACAGGTTCTGCGGGTCGGCGACCTCGTCGGCCGTCACCAGCCAGGGCCCCAGCGGGTTGAACGTCTCGCAGTTCTTCCCCTTGTCCCAGGTCCCGCCCCGCTCGATCTGGAACTCCCGCTCGGACACGTCGTGCGCGACGGCGTACCCCGCGACGTGCGCGAGCCCGTCCTGCGCCGACTCCAGATAGCGGGCCGTGCGCCCGATGACGACCGCCAGCTCGACCTCCCAGTCGGTCTTCACGGACCGGCGCGGGACCAGGACGGTGTCGTACGGCCCCACGACGGTGTCCGCCGCCTTGAAGAAGACCACGGGCTCGGCGGGCGGCTCGGCGCCCGTCTCCCGGGCGTGGTCGTGGTAGTTCAGCCCGATGCACACGATCTTGCCGATCCGCGCCAGCGGCGGTCCGATCCGCAGCCCGGTCGCGTCCAGCGCCGGCAGCTCCCCGGACTCTGCGGCGGCCCGCACCCGGCCGAGCGCCACGTCGTCGGCGAGCAGCGCCCCGTCCACGTCCGGGACGACCCCGGACAGGTCTCGCAGGACACCCTCGGAGTCGAGCAGCGCGGGGCGCTCCGTTCCGGCCGTACCGACTCGCAGCAGCTTCATGGTGACAATCTCCCTCGATCACGGGTCGTCCACCGACGGGTGCAGCCATCGGATGACTGGTCGATCCTCCAGACTGAGGGTCCACTCCGCAATACCCGGTTCACGTACTGGACCGTCACCGGTAGAGGACGGCCCGCTCGATCGCGCTCCAGGCCGTGCTGGTGATGACGTACAGCGCGGCGGCCAGCGGCACGACGGCCACGGTGACCAGCGTGAAGAACGACATGAACGGCATGACCTTGGCGAGGACGCCGGCCCCGGGGACGTCCTGGCCGCCGGTCACGGGCAGCGGCGTCCGCTTGGTCCGCAGGTAGTTGAAGAACGCGATGGCCGCGACGACGGCGAAGAGCACGAGGTAGACCAGCCCGGCCCCGCCGACCGGACCGCCCCCGGCGAGCGCGTCCGTCCAGCGGTCGGCCAGGGGCGCGGCGAACAGGTGGTGGTCGAGCAGTCCGTGGCCCGCGCCACCGGCCGAGGAGCCGGAGAAGAGGCGGTAGAGCACGAAGAACGCGGGGAGCTGGAGCAGGCTGGGCAGGCAGCCCGAGAGCGGCGACACCTTCTCCTCGGCGTGCAGGTCCAGCACCGCCCGCTGGAGCTTCTCGGGATTCCTGCCGTGCTTCTCGCGCAGTTCCGCGATCTTCGGCTGCAGCGCCGCGCGGGCCTTCTGTCCGCGGGCGGCCGCACGCGACAGGGGATGCACGAGGAGTCGTACCGAGGCGGTGAACAGGACGATCGCGGCGGCCGCGGAGGCGGCGCCGAACAGGGGCTGGAGCAGGTCGGCGAGGTGCTCGACCAGGCCGGCGAAAACGGACATGGGCAGGGACAGGAGTACGGACATGGGTGAGGAGCCCTCCGGGGGTCTCGTCGTGCCGGTGGTTCGGGGCTGCGGCATGACGACCCGCGCGGGGTCACGGAGTCGAGACTGGGTGCGCCCTACGCGACGGTCGTCGGGAGGGCGTGGCCGGGGGCCCTGGGGCGGGGCCGGCCGGACGCGTCGGGATCGCGTTGCGGCAGGAAGCCCGTACGGCGGGCCCGGTCCCTGATGGCCGTCCGGACCCGGGTGGGCGGGACGGCGGGGGCGCTGCGCGCGGCCACCAGCGCGCAGACGGCGAGGGCGGATCCGGCCGCGGCGGTCGCGGCCAGCGCGAACGCGGCCGACACGGCGGAGAGGCCGCCGGAGTCCAGGAGGAGGACGTCCGTGACGAGCAGGAGGAGCAGCGCGGCCGGCCGCGGGATCGAGCGGAGGACCCGGTGCGGGGCCGATCGCGTCACCGACCGCGGGAGCGAGCGCGGGAGCCGGGGCGGGCGAGCGGAACGCGAGGCGGACCGGTCACTCGACACGCCTGCCTCCTCCCAGAGCCGCGGGACCCACAACTGCCGGGATCCGTACCCGATTTATACCTCACCACAGCGTCCGCGGTCAGCTCGCGCCCCGGGGCCCGACCCGCTTGTATCAGGGGTTTGACACAAGATCCCGTCCAGGGCATCTTGTACCCACCTCTTGTACTCACCGCTTGATACAAGTGCACCGCTTGATACAAGTACTCGCCGGGGGCCGACATGCTCGACACCGTCTCACCAGAACGCCTGTTGGCCCGCGCCGACCTCTGCGCCCGTTGGGCGGGGCTGACACTGGGCGTCGTGGTCGCACAACGGTTGGGGGCCATGGGCGGCGAGACCGCCCTCGCCATGCGCTTCGTCACCGCGATCACCGCGTTCGGCCTGAGCGCGGTCGGCGGCGTCCTGCTCGGTGACTCCCTCACCCTCGCACCCCAGGAGGCGGTCCGCACGGCCGCCCTCACCCCCCGCCGGGTCCGCGACCATGTGCCGCCCCGAATGGCCCCGCTGCTGCTCTTCCAGACGGCGTGCCTCCTGGCCCTCCTGACGGTGGGGACGTTCGCCGCCTCCGCCGACGCCGCCGGCCGCACGGGCCGGGCCATCACCGTGACCTGCCGGAGCGTGGCCAGACCCCTGGGCCCCTGGCCCGGCATCTACTACGCCACCCCCCTCCTCGCCTCCCTGGCCGTCGGCACCGCCGCCTGCGTCTGGGCACTGCGCCGCATCGCCCACCGCCCCGGCGACAACCAGCAGCGCCACGACCGCTCGTGGGCGATCACCGCGGCATGGGGACTGCTGGTCTCCAGCCAGCTGCTGATCGTCCTCGGGATGATCGGCAGAGTGCTGTCCCGCACGACCTGCGCCGGCATGCTGGGCAACGTCACCGCTCTGGTGATCTACCCGCTGAGCCTGGTGACCCTGTTCAGTCTGGGATGGTGCCTGTTCACCATCGTCGTGCCCCGGGCCGTCGGCGATGAGTGAACCCGCCGTCCGCGTCGACACCACCAGCCAGGTGCCCCCGTTCGAGCAGATCCGCGCCCAGCTGGCGGCCCTGATCGTCACCGGCCGGCTGACCGAGGGCGAACGGCTGCCGACCGTGCGCCAGCTCGCCGCCGACCTGGGCCTGGCGCCGGGCACCGTGGCCCGCGCCTACCGTGAGCTGGAGGCCGCCGAGCTCATCCGCACCCGTCGCGGCGCAGGCACCCGGGTGGCGGCTCCCCCGGCCGAGCCGGCCCATCCCGATCCCGTCCAGCTCGCCACGCTGGCACGTGACTTCACCGCCTCCGCCCGCGCCCTGGGCGCCGACACCGAGGCCGTCCTGACCGCCGTCCGTGACGCCCTGGAGGAAGGCTCCTGACCACCCCTGGGAGGGGGTGGCTCGGCGGGAAGGACCCGGTGGGACGGACTCGGCGGGACGGCCCCCGCGAGGACCACCGCGCTATCCGCGCGGAAGCGTCCCGACCAGCTTGCCCCACACGACCAAGCGGTACCGGGAGGTGTACTCGGGCGTGCAGGTGGTGAGGGTGAGATAGCGGCCGGGAGCGTCGTAGCCGTAGGCGGGCCGGGTGAGGGACCGGGGCACGGGCCGGATGACGCCCGCGTCGCGCGATGAGGTCTGTGGCAGGATCTTGTCGACGACGTAGGTGTAGATCGCGTTCCGCGTCGCCACCTCCACCGTGTCGCCGCTCCGGAGACGGTCCAGGCGCCGGAAGGGCTCACCGTGGGTGTTGCGGTGTCCGGCGACCGCGAAGTTGCCGCCCTGGCCCGGCTGTTGAGTGCCGGTGTAGTGGCCGACGTATCCCTTGTTGAGGACGTCCCGCTTGCTCGTGCCCTCGGCGACGGGGACCCGCAGATCGAGGCGCGGGATGCGCAGAACGGCGTACGCCTGCGAGGAGCGGGGCGTGCCGCCGGACGACGAGGCCTTCGCACTGCCGACGCCCGATCGCCCGAGCCCGCCGTCGACGCCCGAGCCGGAACCGGAGCCGTCGTCCGAGCCCGGCCCCGAGCCGGTTCCCGTGCCCGTTCCGGGACCGGAGCCGCCCGCGCCGCCGCCGTCCCCCCACTCCCGCTCCAGCGCCTCCACCCGCCGCTCGGCGCCCTCCTTGGCCTCCCGGTTCGTCCACCACAGCTGATGCACGACGAGCAGCAGCACCAGCACCCCTGCGGTGACGAGGACTTCGGCGCCGCTCCAGAGCACCCGCCGGTACCGGGCGCGCCGTCGCCGGGTGCTGTGCTGCACGAGGGGAATCCGCACGCGGGCACGATAGGCGGAGGGGGACGAGGTCTCCAGACCGTTCGCACGCTCGAACCCGTCCCCGCCCTTCCTCCACAGGTTGGAGAAAGGGCTGTCAGAACTCTCGACAACACCACGGGGCACACCCGATGCTTCGTGACGCGCTGACGCACCGCGGACACCAGTGCGCTGACGCATCCGACGACGCCGGGTCCGGACGAGACCGGCGGTCGATCGCTGTCACGAAGCGGAGAAGCCATGATCCGACGCAGGACACTGCTGACGGCCACCGGAGGCGCGCTCCTCGGAAGCGCCCTCGCGACGGGCACCGCCCGGGCCGATGCCACCATCGCCGTCAACCCTTCGACGACGTACGGCACTTGGGAGGGCTGGGGCACCTCCCTGGCCTGGTGGGCAAACGTCTTCGGCGCCCGGGACGACTTCGCCGACATCTTCTTCACGACCAAGTCGGTGTCCTACAACGGCAGGACCCTCCCCGGCCTCGGCCTCAACATCGCCCGCTACAACCTGGGCGCGTGCAGCTGGAACTCGGTGGGCGGCACGTCCATGGCGGTCTCGCCCAACATCCCCCGTTTCAAGCAGATCGAGGGCTACTGGCAGGACTGGAACAACGAGGACCCGACGTCCTCCGCGTGGGACTGGACCGCGGACGCGACCCAGCGCGCGATGCTCCAGAAGGCGGTGGCCCGCGGCGCGACGACGGAGCTGTTCGCCAACTCCCCCATGTGGTGGATGTGCCTGAACCACAACCCGTCCGGCGCCTCGGGCGGCGGCAACAACCTCCAGTCCTGGAACTACCGTCAGCACGCCTCCCACCTGGCGGCGGTCGCGTCGTACGCGAAGGCGAACTGGGGCGTGAACTTCGCGACGGTCGACGCCTTCAACGAGCCGTCGTCGTCCTGGTGGACGGCGACCGGGACGCAGGAGGGCTGCCACATGGACGCAACCGTCCAGGCGGCCGTACTCCCCTATCTGCGCAGCGAGTTGGACAAGCGCGGTCTGACGGGGACGAGAATCTCGGCTTCGGACGAGACGAACTACGACCTCGCCCGCACCACCTGGAACTCCTTCTCCTCGACGACGAAGGGATTCGTCAACCGGGTCAACGTCCACGGCTACCAGGGCTCGGGCGGCCGCCGCGACCTGCTCTACACCGACGTGGTGACGACGGCGGGCAAGGCGTTGTGGAACTCCGAGACCGGCGACAAGGACGGCACGGGTCTCACGATGGCGAGCAACCTGCTCTCCGACTTCCGCTGGCTCCACCCGACGGCGTGGGTCTACTGGCAGGTCATGGACCCGTCGTCGGGCTGGGCGATGATCGCGTACGACGCGAACACCCTGGCGGCCGGCGCGGTCACCACGAAGTACTACGTGATGGCCCAGTTCAGTCGTCATATCCGGCCCGGCATGACGATCCTCGACACGGGCGTGAGCTACGCGGCGGCGGCGCTGGACAGGACCGCGAAGCGCCTGGTCATCGTCGCCGCGAACACGTCGTCCTCGGCCCAGACCCTGACCTTCGACCTGTCCCGCTTCACGACGGTGACGGGCGGCTCGTCGGGCCTGGTCCCCCGCTGGAACACGGTGACGAACGGCTCGGGCGACCTCTACGCGTCCCACTCGGACACGCACCTGAGCGGCAAGACGATCAGCGTGCCGTTCGCGGCGGGCGCGGTGCAGACCCTTCAGGTGGACGGGGTCACGATCTAGACAGACGGCGGAGGGCCGGCGTCGGCGGGGCCGATGCCGGCCCGGCAGGCCGGATCGACAACGCCGTCCAGTCCCTGGACACCCCTACGGGCTGACCCGCGATCCGCGCCCCCTGGCCTGCAGATATCTCCTTTTCGTCAGCGGGCGGCGCTACGGTGTCATCCATGCGCCCCGACACGCCTGCCGAGAACGTCGACCACACCGCCGAAGCGGCACGCCTGGAGCGGACCGCCGGCCTGTATCCCGAGGACGCGGAAGCCCTGCTGCTGCAGTCCGCGGCCCACCTGGAACTGGCCGGCGACCGCCCCGCCGCGACGACCCTGTACGACCGCCTGCTGTCGTCTTCGGACAGCCTGGAGAACCCCCACCTGATCCGCGCCCTGAAGGCCGCGAACCTGTGGGAGTACGGCCACGAGGCCGAGGCCCGAGCCATCATCGACGGCATCCGGGCCGCCGCCCCCCGCGACCCGGCCCCCTGGGTGATCGTCGCCGAGTCCCTGGAGGCCCACGACGAGCTGGAAGCGGCGCAGAAGACGTTCACGGAGGGCGTGACCCTGCTCCTCGGGGACGTGCCGGAGCCCCCGCCGCATTCCTCCCACCCCCTCCTCTTCGGCCGCCACCGCGTACGCCGCATGCTGGGAGCGGCCCACGACGACTGGGACGTGCTGGCCGACACCCTCCACTCCTCCCCCGTCCCCCTGGACGAGCTGCACGACCCCAAGCGCGTCTGGTCCCTGGGCTCGGACAACCCGGCCGAACTGCAGGCGGAGATCTCCCGCCTCCGCGCCGAGCTCGGCACCTACCGTGAGGAACTGTCCCGCCCGTTCCCGGTGGCGGTCCTGCACTGGCCGACGGGGGAGTTGGCGGAGCTGGTCGCGGCCTACCCGACGCTGTCGGACGAGTACCCCTCGCACGAGGAGCACCTGGCGACGATAGAGGCGTCCCTGCGCGAGCTGTCCGCCTCGGGCACGCCCAACCTCGGCATCGTCACCGGCACGGTCCCCTCCTACGAAGCCTTCGCAGCCTCGGAGGCCTCGTCTCCGGCGGACGCAGACCTCCTCCCCCAGTACGCGACGACCTTGGCAGCCCGGGGACGGGCAGTGGGGTGGCCGCCGGAGCGGGGGGCGGAGTGCTGGTGCGGGTCGGGGCGAAGCTACGGGGAGTGCCATGGGGCGGGGACCGCCTAAGCACAGGGCAGAGCCGGGGAGGTCGACCGCCTCGGTTGGTGCTTTCGGCCGTACGGTTCAGCGGCCCGAAGCCGTCTGAGGCCCGGTCTCCAGAGGCCGCACCGCTTTGCCTGGCGCTTTGCGCGTGACTGGTTCATGAGCGCTCCGCAGAATGCTAAGAAGAGCCAGAATGGAGGGGCGCAGGCAAGTTCATGTGCCTGCGTGCGCACAACGGCCGACATGACTCGTGGGAGACGTCACGGCCCAGAACTACAGGGGGGATTGAACAGTATGGAGACCGACGACGCCGCGCCCTGCCGCCACGCGGGAGTGCCGCCGGAAGCAGTGGTGGACGCAGTGGTCCGGCTCATCCAGGACTTGGGCGGACATCCGGCACTCCTGATGCAACACGGCTTGACGCAACAGGAGTTCTCCGCCGCCCTTCCCACCGCCATCGAGCAGATCAGGGGCCGCAAAAGCGCCAAGAACTCCCCTCGTCGCGACTTCGTGGCGACGATGCTGCAAGGGCTCGTAGACCGGGGAATCGCCACGGCGCTCGAGATCCCGAAGCAGGGGGACGGGACCGTTTACCGACTCACGGTCAAGGGTCTCGGGGACGTCGCCGTCATCCAGAAGGGTGCCCCGGACGGCACACACAGCAGCGTGAACTGGAAGGTTCCCGAGTGGGCGCAGGAGGCCTATCTGTGGTGGGTCAACGACGGGATGACTCGTAACCCGGGCAGCGACGTCGTCAAGGGCGTCGGCCGCCTGCGCAAGGTGTTCTTCTCGGAACCCCGGAAGATGCTGGACGGAGTCATCTTCCAGAGCGGCTTGTGCGGCACTGTCAGCCGGCGATGCCCGAAGTCGCAGTACGCCGCCGACTTCGACGGCCAAGCCGTGCCGCCGCCGTGCATCTACGTGATGCCGGACGACTCGCCGAACGGGTCATCCTGGAACTGGGACGGAGCCACGCAGCGACGGTTCCCTGAACTGCTGCTCGGCGCCTTCGGCGTTCCAGCCGAGAAAGCTGCTCTCTTCACCGGCCACGTGGGGTTCCAAGCTGGCGAGCGTAAGACCAAGCGCACGGTGATCACCTCGCGGTTCGGCCCCGCTCAAGTCACGACATTCAGGAGCTGAGCTGTGAGCGTTTCCCTGGTAGACCCCGACCGCCGTGCTTTCCTGGCCGCGCGTCAGGCCGACGGCGACGTCCCCCTGTCGGCTTGGCCGCGAACGAACAAGAACATGCCCCTCGTCGAACTTCCCGTCGACTGGGTCCGGTTCTCGACGCAGAACCATCGCACGAAGGCCGAACAACAACGAGAAGCCCAACAGCGTGGACAGAAAGACCTGTTCACGTCCGACCCTCTCGGTTCGGCCGCGCAGGAGGCACAGTTCCTCATCCTCGCTCGGCAATCGAAGTTCGACGAGCTGAAGGACGACCTCCTGGCGCGCGGTCAGAAGGAGCCAGCGATCGTCACGGCTGATGGCGTGCTGATCAATGGGAACCGCAGGACTGCCGCCCTGCGCGCGCTCACACGCGAAAAGCACCCGGACTTCGCCTACGTGCGCTGCCTCGTTCTGCCCTCAGACGCGACTCCCGAGGAGATCCTGATCCTCGAGGCCGAGCTCCAGGTCGCTCGAGACTTCCGGGAGGACTACTCCTGGATCAACGAGGCGATGATGATCGAAGAGATCTACGAGCTGTCAGGCTGCGACTGGGACAAGACCGCGCAGCGCATGCACCGAGCCAAGCGGGATGTACAGGGACAGTACGAAAAGCTCTTGCTGGTACACCAGTTGGTAAACCAATCGCAGGGAACTCGTCTGCCCATCGACTTCACCGAGAACGAATCCGCCTTCGAGGAGCTGGCTAAGCACATCCGCAACAAGCCTCGCGAGGAGGCCGAGAGCGTCAAGAAGAGCTACTTCCTGGGCATACTCGCCGGAGCGAACTATCGCCAGCTGAGACATCTTCGGTGCGAGGACGCGGAGACGCTGGTCGAGAGGGAGCTCCTGGGCGAGTCCGCTCTCGCGGGGGTGCTCGCCACTGCGAAGAGCGCGGAGCACACGACGGATGAGGACGACCCGCTGAGTGACTTCTTGGGAGAAGACGACTCTCAGATGTCAGTAGTCGAGGACGTCCTCAGCCTCGTTGTCACCCGACGGCCCGAGGCCGTCGTCAAGCTACCCGACGGCTCCTCCGTGCCCATGAAGAGCGTGCTGGGCAGTCTGTCCGGAGCGGTGAACGCCGCCGCCCGTGAGGCGGAGGAGCGCAACCGCGAGCAGAACACCGTGGACGCCCCGTTGCAGCGAGTGGACAAGGCGCTCAAGGAACTTGAGCGCATCCCGTCGCTGCTCAGCAAGGGCCGCGCCCACCCTGCCTGGGACGAAGAGGCGTTCCAGAGCGAGATCGACCGGATCACGAAGCTCGTCTCCGAGCTTCGGGACTCTTCGTGATCTCCGCCGAACTGGAGCTGCATGTTCGCCCCGTCGTAGTCCTACGTCGACACGAGGGAGCGAACCCCGGCGCATGGGCCTTGCTGCAGGAGGCGCTGCACCGGGGCGTCGTGGGCGGATCGCATGACGTGATCGAGGCCCGCGTGGACGTCTTCTTCTCCGAGTTGGAGGCCGTCGTCGACGCTCGGCGTCGCTTTCGTCAGCCCATCGAGTTCGGAGACGAGCTCGGTCGGCAGCTGCGCGCGCTCGCCGAGGATCGCAAGAAGCGAGACAGGGTCCTGGGGGACACGTCTGCCATGGACCCCGACGCGCTGGCGTCGGAACTCGCCGCGACCGGGTTCCGACGCCAGCTGAAGCCGTTCCAGATGGAGAACCTGGCCCGGTTGACGAGCCTTCCGCACGGTGCCGACTTCTCGGTGCCCGGCGCGGGCAAGACGACGGTCGCACTGGCCGGATTCGCACTCAATCGGGCACGCGGCGACGTCGAGCAGCTGCTGGTGATCGGCCCGATCGCCGCCTTCCAGGCTTGGAAGGAGGATGCGGCCGCCTGTCTCAGTCCGGTGCCCGTTCTGGAAGTCCACACCGGATCGCGGACCCTGCTGCGAGAGGATCTGGACATCCTGCTCACCAACTACAACCGAGTGGCCTCGGACTACGATCGTATCCGCGCGTATATCAGCCGCCGCCCCACCCAGGTCGTGCTAGATGAGGCTCACCGCATCAAGAAGGGGGAGGCGGGCGTGCACGGCCGTGCCGTGCTTGACCTCGCCTTCGCAGCTCGCCGACGTGACGTGCTCACTGGGACCCCAGCGCCGCAGGGCGCGAACGACCTCGTGGCGCCCATGCGCTTCCTCTATCCCGGGCAGGACCGCAAGATCCTTCCACGCGGCGCATACACCGAGGCCAATGGGCGGGACCCCGTCGTCGTATCAGAGACCAGCGCGGCCATCCAGCGGTACTTCGTCCGTACTCCGAAGTCCAGGCTGGGGCTGCCTCCAACCGAGTTCGAGATCGTCGCCGAGCCGATGGGGCACATTCAGCAGGCGATCTACGAGGCGTTGGAAGGCCGCTATCGGGGAGAGTTCTCCCTGGCCACGAAAGACCGGCGCGACTTCAGTAGACTCGGTCGGATCATGATGTACCTGCTCGAGGCCGCCACGAACCCCTCGTTGCTGGTCGCCGGCTCCGATGAACACGACCAGTCGGAGTTCGCCCATCCTCCGCTCGAAGTACGAGGCGACGAGGCACTCGGCGATCTCCTACGTCAGTACGCCGCGTACGAGTCCCCTTGGAAATACGGCAGAGTCCGGCAGATTGTGTCGGGGGCGGCCGACCGCGGCGAGAAGGTCCTGGTGTGGTCGACCTTCGTGCGGAACCTGAAGCTTTTGAGCGGCGAGCTGAAGGAGTTCAACCCGGCGGTCGTCCACGGCGGAGTGCGCCCCGCTGACGGGGCGCCGCCCGGTGCACTGACCCGAGACGCGGAGTTCGACCGCTTCCGCAACGATCCCGCCTGCCATGTGCTCTTGGCGAACCCCGCGGCCTGCGGCGAGGGCGTCAGCCTGCACCATTGGTGCCACAACGCGGTCTACCTGGACCGGACCTTCAACGCCGGTCACTTTCTTCAGAGTCAGGACCGCATCCATCGTCTCGGGCTCCGCGAAGACGTCGTCACCCGCTTCACGCTTCTGCTCAGCCAGGACAGCATCGACGAGACGGTGAACAGCAGGCTTCGGGAGAAGATCGTCGTACTGTCCCAGCTGATGAACGATCCTGGCCTGGTGAGGGCCGCCCTGCCTGAACCCGACACCGACGAGAGCGTCCCGGCAGTCGCGGCTGACGACGCCACTGCGCTCCTGCGAGCGCTGCAGCTCCGGCCATGAGGTTGCTGCCCAGCCACGGCCTGACCTTCGGCGTGCTGCTCCTGGCCCACGCGGCCGTCAGGGCACCGCGATACGACGCCGAGAAATGGGCGCGAGCAGCCACGGAGCAGGCGCCCTTCTGGGCTCGGTCACTGGACCTGCGCACGATTGTGCGCACGCTTGTCCTGCACGGTCTCGCCGAGGAAACAGACGACGGCATGCAGGCGGCGGAGCAGTTGCGCGCCCTCGCTCTCCAGGATTACGGCGCCCCGAAGGCGACAGCGCGGGTGCTGCTGGCGGCGTCTCCTCCATCCTGGCTGGCATCGGCTGTCCGCTCAGGAGTCGTCGTGCGCGACTACATTCCCTCGGCCGACCTCGCGGCGCTCGCCTGGCTGGAGCCTGATCTGGACGCTCTGTTGTTCGACGCCGCCGTCCAGCGCCGCAACTCGGAAGAGGAGGCCTGGCGCGAACGTCTGGGAGCGGCCGCGGAGGCCGTCGTCGTCTCCGCTCTGCGGCGAGCGGGCCGCCAGGTCGCGCAAGTGTCTCTCGTCTCGGACACCTACGGTTACGACGTGGAGGTGTTCGACCCGCCGCCCAAGCAGATCGAGGTGAAGGGAGCTGGGCCCGAGACGCGCGGAGGCTTCCACCTCACACGCCACGAGTTCGAGACCTCCCAGCGCCGCCCGGACTCCTGGCGTCTCGTCCAGGTGGTCTTCCACCCGTCGGCGTTTACCGCCGACGTTTTGGACCCCAGCCACATCGTCGACGTGCTGCAGCTCACTCCGCGGGTCCTGCGCGACCTCGTGCCCGAGGACACGCGCGCCTTCGTCTGGGATCAGTCCGCCCTACTCACCCCGCCGACGACCGCCTGGGAGTCCGCCGGCCTGAAGCCTGCCCCAGACTTCAGCGCGCCTGGCCTGCGAGGCCGAATCCTGCCCCGCCAGGAGGCAGGACGGCGGCCCCGCCGCGATCAGACGCACGCCTAGCTTTCCGGGGGAGGCGCAGTGTGGCGCAGAGTAATCCGTCTCGCCTCGGTGACGGCCTTCTCGACTCGAACCGCCGCCTGAACGGGGTCCTCGTGCTCCCATACCCGTACGACCGCCCAGCCGGCCTCGCTGAGCCGCTGGTCCGTGTCCATGTCCCGTGCCCGGTTGCGCTCCACCTTCGATGCCCAGTAGCCGCCGTTGCGCACGGCGACGGTGTGGTGCTCCGGGCAGCCGTGCCAAAAGCACCCGTCGAGGAAGACCGCGACCCGCGCCTTGGTGAACAGCAGATCCGCGGTTCGCCGCAGTTCTTTGATCGGGCGGGCGGCGACCCGATAGCGCAGCCCGCGCGCGTGGACCGCACGCCGCAGGGCGAGCTCCGGTTTCGTGTCGCGGCTCTTGTTCGCCCGCATGCTGGCCCGTACGGCATCGGAGGAGGCCCAGGATCCCCTCTCGGCCATCGTGCCCTTCTCACCGGCCTCGGACTCTTCCCCATCCATGACAACACCGTAATGCGGGCGCGCCGCATCCGTCCCGGGAGATCCCTCGATACCGTCCGCACACCGTGATTGTCGGTGCCCTCCCGTACCATCGCCGAGTGACCACAGTGCTCCCCTCTGATCCTGACTCCACCGCCTCGACGGCCGCCTCCCCGCCCTACGAGGTCGCTGAATTCTTCGCCGGGATCGGCCTCGCCCGCTTGGGACTGGAGCGGGCGGGAGGGTTCAAGGTCACCTGGGCCAACGATCTGGACGCCCAAAAACACAGTATGTACAAGGGACACTTCGCCGACGCCGAGGACCACTATGTCCTGCGGGACATCCGTGAGATCGCGACCGACATCCGTTCCGAGCTGGCGCCTGGCCGGGTCGACCTCGCCTGGGCATCCTTCCCCTGCACGGACCTCTCGCTCGCCGGGGGGCGCTCGGGACTCGCCGGCAAGCACTCGAGTACGTTCTGGGACTTCACCGATGTGATCGCAGCCATGGGTGAGCGCGACGACGAGAAGCCCTCCGTGATCGCCTTGGAGAACGTGAACGGCTTCGCCACAAGTCACCGGGGCGCCGACATGAAGGCCGCCATCAAGCGGTTGAACGACCTTGGCTACTGGGCTGACGTCGTCACGCTGGACGGCCGTCGCTTCGTGCCGCAGTCAAGACCGCGCCTGTTCATCGTCGCCAGCCTCGGGAGAACGCTCCCGGCAGACGAGCGCCGCAACACTGAGCTGCGCCCGTCCTGGCTCGACCAGGTCCTCGACGATGTGAGCCTCACGACCCACCGCACTCTCCTCGACGAGGACCCTCCTGCCTTCCGCACCGCCGGATGGACCGACCTCGTCGACCCCGACGACGACCCTTACGTCGAGTGGTGGGACGAGAAGCGAGTCCTCCACTTCGAAGGCCAGCTCTCGGGACTCAACCAGGCCCGCGTGGAGCAGCTCAGACGTGAGCCCGAGCCTTCCTATCGAACCGCGTACCGTCGCACTCGGAACGGCGTCCCTGCATGGGAGATCCGCGGCGACGACGTAGCAGGCTGCCTGCGCACCGCCCGCGGCGGCTCCTCGAAGCAGGCCGTCGTCCGCCTGCAGAAGGGCGAGCCGCTACGTGTCCGCTGGATGACAGCGCGGGAGTACGCCAAGCTCATGGGTGCCCCGGACTACACCCTGCCCGTGAAGCGCAACCAGGCGATCATGGGATTCGGGGACGCGGTGTGCGTGGACGCAGTGGCTTGGCTCGCGGAGCACTATCTCCGCCCGCTGCTCGCCGCGGCCCGGGACCTTGACGCACTCCCCACTCAGCGGGGCGCTTCCTCGCCATAGACCGGGCATGCAACTGGGAACGACCTCGACGTTTTCGTCTTCCTCCCTGCGGCAGGTTCCGCCCTACGCCGCCCCAACACTTTCGTCTGCCTATGCCAGGAGGCACCCATGGTCCTTCCACCGTCACCTCACGCCGTCACCGAGCCGGTGGAAACGGCTGCGGACGCGCTCGCAGCTGCGCTTGGGACCTGGTACGAGCAGCAGCGTGACGGTAAGGGCAACGTCAACTCCAACGTCATGTGCGCAGGGCTCTACATGACGGAGTTCCTTGCTGGGCACTTCCCTCTCCAACCCGAGCATTACAGAACCCCGTCCCAGGTGAAGACGGCGAGCGGCCCGCAGGCCCAGAAGCTGCTCGCCCAACACGGTGAGGCACGCAAGTTCACCAGCGAAGGCGGCCGCACCTCGCGCGCCACCCTCAACCACGCCGACGCCTTGGCCGAACTCCTGAACTCCGCGGGAGACACGGCTGGGTTGAACGATGTCACGGACATCGAGCGTGCCGCGCTGGCCGCGCTCCTCCAGGCCTGGTTCGTCGAACGCGTCCGCGAGGACTTTTTCGGGCGCAAGCGCATTGAGGCCGAGATCAACCCCGACAACCCCGTCCGCACCACCGTCGCAGCCCTCATAGAGGCGGGCCGCCTACGCGGAGGCAACACGGCCGGCGCGATCGCACAACATCTCGTCGGCGCAAAGCTCAAGATTCGCTTTCCCGACGAGGACGTGAACGTCGAGAGCTACACCACCGCCGACGTCCAGACCGGACGCGCAGGCGACTACCAGATCGGTGACACCGCCATCCACGTCACCATGTCCCCTGGTGAGAAAGTCTTCCTCGACCGCTGCGTCGACAACCTCAACCACGGCTACCGCCCTCGTGTGCTTGTCCCCGAGGCCCGCGTCGCCGCAGCCGCCCAACTCGCCGAGAACTACGGCTTGGCCGAACGCGTCGCCATCCAGTCCATCGAGGATTTCGTGGGGACGAACATCGAGGAAATCGGAGGCTTCTCGAAGAGCGGCGTACGGGACCGGCTTCGAGAACTGCTCACCGAGTACAACTCGCGCATCGAACAGGCCGAGGCGGACAAGTCGTTGATGATTTTGCTGCCTGAGAACCTGTAAGGCTTTAAGGTCTCCGGTACCTGCCTCCCCCGAGGCTCGTACGATCTGCCTCATGCGAATACCAGCGTGGACAGAAGACGAACTCGTGTTGGCCGGGGCCCTAGTTGTGAAGAACGCCTGGCGCGAGTTGCGCACCAGCGACCCCAGGGTGCATGAGTTGTCGGATCTTCTCCGCTCACTTCCCATTCACAGGTCTGACGTGCTTGCACTGCCGAGCTTCCGCTCCCCTGACAGCGTCAGCCGTAAGACCACTGACTTCATGACCAATCATCAGTCCTATCCCGGTAAGGCGACGCGCTGTGGCAAACCCACGCTGGTCATGATCGATGCCTTTACCGAGCGCGAGGCTGTGATGCTTCAGGCCGCAAAAACTATCGAAGAGGGCATCGGATCGGGCGAGTTGCATCGCATTCCCCCTCAACCCGACGAAGTCGACGAGACCGGTGTCAGCGCCGTCGAAGGACGTCTACTCGCTCGCTGGGCCCTCTCTCGCGAACGCAACTCGAAGCTTCGCGCTCAGAAAATCGCTCGAGTACGCCAAGACGGAGGGCCGCTCCGGTGCGAGGTATGCGACTTCGATTTCGCTCGCACATACGGAGACCTGGGCGATGGGTACATCGAAGTGCATCACGTCACCCCCCTCCACGTTTCCGGCAACCGTGAGACGGCACTCGACGACCTGGCCTGCGTGTGCGCCAACTGCCACCGCATGTGTCACAGGACCCGACCGGGAGAGTCCTGGCGCACTCCCGCATCTCTACGGGAGTTGCTGGCAACAGTCGGTTCCGAGGCTTGGATTCTCGATCAAGCTTCGTCTTGAATATCTTCGACGACTGAAGCGATATCCCTGACGAGGCTTTCTCCCGCACTAATCGACTGTTGGAGGATGGGCGACGCCTGGTTGAAGACAACGCATGCCGTCACGAACGCCAACAGGGCCTTTTTCCAACGATTGACGTTCTCGTCGCGTATGTTTACCAACGAAGCTCCGGTCTGCGCTAGGGAGCCGATGACCGTACTGGCCTCCTCCGCTACTCTTGCTGCGCCAAAGAGGCCCGCGTTGTCGACGAGCCAGACGAGGTGGCGAAGCTGGGAGATCAACTGATCCCTCACTGGGCCGCTGATCTCGATCTCGCTCAAGGACGCAAGAAGTTCGATCCAGTCATTGCAACGGTCGACCATCTCACTGAGATCCGCGCTGCGGGGCGCCGCATCGGAACCAACGAGGTTTCCCGATATCAGGTCTGCTGTGGATTCCAGGTGATCCAGCTTGTCGTCATCGATGATCGACTGCAACGAACGGTTCTGGTCCCGCCAGTTTATCGTCGGCTGCATCACCGCATTCCACCACGCATCGACGTGACGCTCGCATCGGGTGCGCGCCCTCTCTGGAAGTGCGCTCACCTGTCGAATTGTCATTTGCAGAAGAGTGACGACTTCGGAGTGCCGACGGGCGAATTCATGACTCCCCCACTCAGCGCCTAGGACCTCAGACCAGGCCGAAGCAGCATCAGTCTCTGCTGATGAGCGAACACGCGATATCAGAACGTGCAACTGGTGCGCCGCGGTGTTTTCGTTCGAAAAACTCATATCCCCTGCCCGAGGTCGCGCATGTCGGAGCTGCTGAACGCAGAATGTAGCAGCGGGAGCGGTTCGCAGCCCAGCCGTAGCTCGACGTACGCGGCCGGTTACGCGTCAGTCTGGCGAGATCCCACCGCCTCGTCACAGGGCGGAGGTACGCTCGCCTTCCCCTAGTCGCCCGTGAGGAGTCTCGTGGCCATCATCAAACAGGCACAGCGGCAAACGCTCGGCCAGCTGATCGGCGCAAACAACCCCATTGTGACCGTACCCGACGACAGTCAACGCCAGTACGCCTGGACGAAAAAAGAAGTCGATGTGTTCTGGGCCGATATCGAGAAGTTCAAGGAGTCCCGCGAAAGTGGGCGTGAGTCGTCGGCGGAGTACTTTATAGGCCCGGTGGTGACCATCACTGGCGATTCTAAGCAGGGGCGCTCACTGCTTGACGGTCAGCAGCGGCTCACGACCTCTACGATCCTCATCGCGGCGATCAGAGACATACTTTGGGGGATGAGATCCCCTGAAGGGATATCGAGCGCCAACAACATTCAGCGAGACTACATCGCACGCAAATCGGGCCGCAAGGAGCCGATGGAATACTTCCTCGTCCTCTCGCTCTTTGATCGCGACTTCTTTCGAGATCACATCCAGGATTGGAGCGAGATCACAGGCTCCTGCACCAAGATCGAGAAGCCTGGTCGACCTTCACACCACCTTATTCTGGACGCGTACAACAATTTCCGCTCTAAGATCGGAAATCGATTGCAAGCCCACGTCGAGGACGAAGCGCGCATGGACTATCTCGACGCGTTGCGTGAATGCTTGATAAATGGCCTGGTGTTCGTCGAGATCCAGACCCCGTCGTCAGGCGATGCCAATGAAGTCTTCGAGACCATCAACTCTCGCGGGAAAGACCTGTCCACGGTAGACCTAGTCCGTAATTTCTTGATGGAGAAAGCCAGGAGCGAGCACGAGAAGACACGAGTAAACGATGCCTGGCGATCTCTCCTAGACGGATTCGAACGCCGAGAGGAGATCGAAAAGTTTTTGCGTCACTTCTGGGTCTCCACGCACGGTGACGTAAAGTCACACAGCCTCTATGCAACCATAAGGAAGGACCTGAGCGCACACTTCGACAAACGTCCTCAATCGTACGGAGTCGGCGCCTTTTCTGCCGAACTGGAAGGAGCGGCCGGCCGGTATGCGGAGTTGATCACAGGAAACACCGGCGACATCGAATTCGACGTCTCCCTGAACGAGATAAAAGCCATGGGGGCGGACGCGCTTTACCCTCTCCTACTGTCCGCTTCGGGACGTAATTCGTATCCGCAGCTACAGACCCTCATCGAGGCTTCCATAAGCTACTACGTACGCTGGACAGTCGTTGGACGTAGGGAGTCCACGCTTCTCGAGGAGAACGTGTTCAGCGCCGCCAAGGAGTTCTCCCGAGGGGCCAGCCTAGACGGCGTGCTGCAGAAGGTCTCCGGGTGGATTCCGGATGATGAGACCTTCAAGGCAGACTTCCTTGAAGCCTCGATACCAAAACAGTCTCAAGCTCGGTATCTTTTGGCAAAAATTGAGCAGCATCTACGCCTGGAGAACGGAGTATACGAGGAATTGGCGATGGGGGATGGAAAGGCTCATGTGGATTACATATATCCACAGAAACCGAGCAGGGATCTACTCCTCGACGACCATCAGGATTGGGTCAGCAAGTTGGGAAATCTTACGCTCCTGACAGGAAGGCGGAACCAATCCCTGGCCAGTCTCTCCTACCCGGAGAAAGCTCACCTCTACACCGGCTCCGCCCTTCTCGTATCCGCGCAGACGGAGGTCGATGCGTTGTGGGACGGCCAGAGGTCTGCATGGCGAGTTGAGGGAATCAAGGCCCGTCAAGCCAGGTTGGCAGGGTACGCACTAGACGTGTGGCCCAACGGCAGCCGCTGGCATTGACTCGTTTTGACGACATGACGCCTTTAGAACGTCGCTGCCCATCCGTTCCTCCCCCTCCCCCTCCCCCACCAACTGCTTGGCCCTCATGAACCCAGCAGTTCGAGGCACCGCGCGTCCTGTATGACCGGTTCTGTTGCAAAGCAGGATGCGGCGGTCACGCTGCCGGTGACGGTGAGGACGTCGCAGTCAAAGGTGGTGGGGTCTGCCTTGGGGTGGTAGGGACGTGGCGGACTCGATCGTCCGAGCCGAAGGGCGCAGGAGATCATCGTCCGCCTGGCCCAGACGGGTCCCAGCGACCCGACTGGTGGGCGCTTCGGCGCCGCTATGACGCTGTCCTGGTAGTCGCGGAAGGTTGTGATCCACGCCACCGGAACCGCCTCCCCGGTTCGGAGAGGTAAGGGTGTGAGGTCCAACGGAGAGAGCGAAGAGGCGGCGGGCGGGGACGATGACGGGGAGCTGTTGCGGGGGCGGGTTCGGCGGGGGGAGCGGGCTGCGTTCGGGGAGCTCTACGAGTTGTACGCGACCGCCGTCTACAACCATGCCCTGCGGCTCACCGGTGACTGGTCGGTCGCCGAGGAGGTGATGTCGGAGACGTTCCTCGCCGCGTGGCGGGGGCGGGAGGACGTGGCCGTCGAGGGTGGGTCGTTGCGGCCCTGGCTGTTCGGGATCGCCACCAACAAGGCGCGCAACGCCGACCGGAGTCTGCGGCGGCGGCTCGCCTTTCTGGCCCGGCGGGCGCCGGGGGTGCAGGAGGTCGGTGACTTCGCCGAGGACGTCGCGGGCCGGGTGGACGACGCCCGGCGGCTCGCCGACGTACAGCGGGTGCTCGGGCGGCTGAGGCGGCATGAGCGGGAGGTGATCGCGCTGTGCGTGTGGGGCGGGCTCGACTACGCGCAGGCCGCCGAGGCGCTCGGCGTTCCCGTCGGGACGGTGCGGTCTCGGCTGTCGCGGGCGCGGGCGCGGCTGCGGGAGTTCGTGGACCGGGAGGAGCGCGAGAGACGTACGCCGCATTTCTCGCATACGGGTTTTATGGAACCGCGGTCCCGTCGCGGAGAGGTAGAGAGTGAGACCGCGTTCGCGGTCCTGCCCCTTCAGGAGGAAGCCCGATGAACGCCACTCCGGCCGGATCCGAGCAGGGTGAGCGCGCGGAACTCGACGAACTGGGGGAACTGGCACGGCTGTTGCCGGCCGGTCCCGTCGAGCAGGTGCTGCCTCCCGGGCGTCGTTCCCATCACAAGGACGTTCTGATGCAGCTCATCGATCGTGATCGCCGTGACGAGGCGGAGGGCGCCCGCCCTTCGCCGACGCCCCGCCGCCTCTACCGGCCGGCCCGGTCCGCTCTCGTCGCCGGAGCCGTCGCCGTCGCGCTGGCGGCCGGGCTCACCGTCGGCATCGGCGCGGGGCGGCACGGCGGGGGTGGGGACGCCCGGGCGGGCGCGCCCGGCACGCCCTCCGCCGGCAGCCGCAGCGCCGTCGTCACGCTCGACCGGATGGCCGCCGTCGCCATGAACACCGATGTGCAGCCGGTGCGGGAGGACCAGTTCGTCTACGCCCGCAGCCGGGTGGCCGAGAACGTGGGCGAGTGGGGGAAGCCCGTGAAGCTCGGGCCGCTGCACGAGCGGCAGGTGTGGTTCTCACAGCAGCAGGGGCCCGTGGTCGACGTCGGGCTGATCCGTGAGGACGGCCAGGACTGGCCGATCGAGGTCGGGGTGCCGGACGGCACGAACCCGAGGGACTCCGCGGTACCGGCCGGCGTCCAGCGGCCCACGTACGCCTGGCTCGCCTCGCTGCCCACCGAACCGGGGCACCTGCTGAAGCGGCTCTACGCCGAGACCCCCGTCGAGAAGGGCGACGACCGCGACCAGGAGGTCTTCAACGAGATCGGGAATCTGATCACGGAGCAGATCATGCCGCCCGCGACGGCCGCCGCCTTCTTCAAGGCCACCGCCCGCATCCCCGGCGTCACCGAGGTGGACGACGCGGTGGACGCCGTCGGACGGCACGGCATCGCCATCGCCCGGGAGGACGTCCGGCACGGCACCCGCACCGAGTGGATCTTCGACGGGCGCACTCTGGACTACCTGGGCGAGCGCACCGTCTTCAGCCGGGACACCGGGCGGGACAAGGCGGGGACGGTCTCCGAGTCCACGGCCGTGCTGGAACGCGCCGTCGTCGACAAGCGAGGGCTGGAGCCCGGCGGCCGCCGCCGCGCCGGGCGGAGCTAGCCCGCACGTCTCGCAGCGGCCGCGCGGACTTGTTCCGGCCGAGGTTGCCGGCCGTCGAGAACGCCCTTGCCCGGCCCGTGGAGAACGGGCCGGGCAAGGGCGTTCGTGACCGGGCGAGCGGTCCGGCGGCTAACCGAGGGCGACGACCAGCGATCCGGACCCCTCGGCCAGATAGTCGTGGTCCGGGTAGTAGTCCACATGAAGGTGGTCGTCCCCGTCCGCCTCCGAGGCGAAGCCCTCGATGTTGTCGGCGAGAAGCGCGAGGGCCTCTTCTCCGCCTTGGACATCGAGGGATCCGCTGTCTCCGGACGACGAGATCATGATCTTCCCGCTTGTTCGCCGGACACTCATCCGTGACAACGACCTGCTGCAGGGGGACGGACCGGAGACCTCACCAAGGGAAAGATCCCCGTGCCCGTTCCGCAACTCCCGCCCGAGGGCCAGCAGTTCGGAGCGGGTTCCGGAGAGCTCCAGCTCCCCGGTGGAGTCACCGCGCAAAACCTGCACCGTCACGCCTCTCTCTTCGCCTACGGCCAGTAGTCGCCGGACCGGATCGTGGCGGTCCGAGTTTCTGGACGCGCCCGCTTCCGGGGTTCACATCGAACCCCCCGTGCTCTCCTTCGACCGGAACGCGCGGCGGTACCCCTGTGGGCTCGTTCCGGCGACCTTGCGGAAGCATTCCCGGAAGGCGGTCGGGGAGCCGAAGCCCGTCTGGGCGGCGATCCGTTCCACCGGGTAGGCCGTCGACTCCAGCAGGTACTGCGCGCGTCGCACCCGTGCCCGGTGCAGCCAGCGCAGCGGTGTCGTCCCGGTCTGCTCGCGGAAGCGGCGGTTGAGGCTGCGGGTGCTCATGCCGGCCCGCTCGGCGATCCGGTCCAGCGTCAGATCGTCGGCGCAGTTGTCCTCCAGCCAGACCAGGAGCGGTTCGAGGGTCGAGCCGGTCGGGGCGGGCGTCAGGTCCTGGGCGATGAACTGGGCCTGGCCGCCCTCCCGTTCGAGCGGCATGACCGACATCCGGGCGGCCTGCGCGGCGATCGCCGAGCCGTAGTCGCTGCGGATCATGTGCAGGCACATGTCGAGGGCCGCCGCCGCGCCCGCCGAGGTGAGGAACCGGCCGTGGTCGACGTAGAGGACGTTCGGGTCGACCTCCACCTTCGGGTAGCGCAGGGCGAGTTCGCGGGCCGCGAACCAGTGCGTGGTGGCGCGCAGCCCGTCCAGCAGGCCCGTCGCGGCGAACAGGAACGCGCCGACGCACACGGAGGCGATCCGGGTGCCGTTCGCCGCCGCCTCGCGCAGCGCCTCGGCGACCCCGGGCGGCAGCTCGTGCGGCGGGTCCGCGACGCCCGGCAGCATGATCGTGTCCGCCTCGGCCAGCGCCTCGAGGCCGTACGGCGCGCGCACGGTGAAGGCCCCCGCGCTCACCTCCCCGGAGGGGGACGGCGAGCAGACCCGCACCCGGTACGCGGGGCGGCCGTCGGGCAGCCGCGCCCAGCCGAAGGCGTCGATCGGGGCGGACAGATCGAAGGGGACGACCCCGTCCAGGACCAGTACGGCGACGGTGTGCATGGCGAGATCCTAGACAGCCGACGGGATCACGCCCAGCCGGGGAAAGCGGCGGCCGCTGGGGTGGATACGGCAGGCGTCTGCGGTCGTACGCGAACACCGCAGTCCGAAAGGGGTGCGGAAGTCCTGGCGGGAATCCGTCGGCCTCTGGCATTCCCGCCGCTTCCGCGTGATCTTCGCGCCCTCTAGCGTCGGTGCGTGACCAAGTTCCTCCTCGCCGTCCACGTCCTCGCCGCGATCGTCGCCGTCGGGCCCGTGACCGTCGCCGCCAGCATGTTCCCGCCCGCCGCGCGCAAGGCGCTGGCCGCGCCCGGGGACGCGGGCGCGGCCGGGACCGTACGGCTGCTGCACCGCATCTGCCAGGTGTACGCGGCCGTCGGCATCGCCGTTCCCGTCTTCGGGTTCGCCACCGCGGGCGCGATGGGGGTGATGGGCGACCCCTGGCTGATCGCGTCGATCGTGCTGACCGTCCTTGCCGCGGCCGTCCTGCTGCTCCTCGTGCTGCCCGGGCAGGAGGTGCTCGTCGAGGGACAGGGGGAGCACGGGACGACCGTCCGACTCGCCATGTTCACCGGGGTGTTCAACCTGCTGTGGGCGACGGTGACGGTCCTGATGATCGTCCGGCCGGGGTCGACGACAGGGGCGTAGGCGACCGACGGCGACCTGACGGCCGGGCAGCCGAGGCGACCGGGCAGCCGAGGCGACGGGGCGACCGGGGGTGGATGACGACACCCACCCCCGGGCCGCTATGCCGGCTTCGTTCCGCGGCCGGCCATTCCCTTCGCCTTCGCCGCCGCCGCGGTCAGGGGCTTGGCGATGTCCTCCAGGGAGCGTCGCTCGGCGTTGACCGCCAGGAACGCCGCGACCAGGCCCGCCAGGCACATCAGCGTCGCGCCGATGCAGAAGGCGAGGACCGTGTCGCCGACCTTGCCCGTGTCGGTGAGGTCGGCGAACAGCAGGGGGCCGCTGATGCCGCCGGCGGCCGTGCCGAGGGCGTAGAAGAAGGCGATGGACATCGCGCGGGTCTCCATCGGGAAGACCTCGGACACCGTCAGATAGGCGCTCGACGCACCGGCCGAAGCGAAGAACAGCACCGCGCACCAGCAGGCCGTCATCGTCGTCGCGTTGAGCGAGCCCTGGTCGAACAGCCAGGCCGTGCCGAACAGCAGCACACCCGACAGCAGGTAGGTCGAGGAGATCATCACCCGGCGGCCGACCGTGTCGAACAGCTTGCCCAGCAGCAGCGGACCGCAGAAGTTGCCGATCGCGATGACGGCGAAGTAGTAGCCGGTGTTGCCGCTCGGCACGTCGAAGAACTTCGTCAGGATCGCGCCGAAGCCGAAGGTGATCGCGTTGTAGAGGAAGGCCTGGCCGATGAAGAGGGAGAAGCCGAGGATCGCGCGGCGCCGGTACTCGGAGAACACCGTGCGGGCGATCTCGACGAAGGAGACGCTGCGCCGCTGGTGGATGGTGAGCTCGCCCTCGGCGCGCGGCAGCCGCTCCCCCTTGTCCTCCTCGATCTGCCGTTCGATGGACGTGACGATCTCCTCGGCCTCGCGGTCACGGCCGTGGATCAGCAGCCACCGTGGGCTCTCCGGGACGTGCCGGCGCACGAGGAGGATGACCAGGGCGAGGACGGCGCCCAGGGCGAACGTCAGCCGCCAGCCGACGTCGGCCGCGAAGATGTCCGTGTTCAGCGCGACGATCGACAGCAGCGACCCGGCGACCGCGCCCAGCCAGAAGCTGCCGTTGATGATGAGGTCGACGCGCCCCCGGTACTGCGCCGGGATCAGCTCGTCGATCGCGGAGTTGATGGCCGCGTACTCGCCGCCGATGCCGAAGCCGGTGAGGAAGCGGAAGAGCAGGAACCACCAGGTGTCGAAGGAGACGGCGGTCAGGGCGGTGGCCGCCAGATACACCGCGAGGGTGATCATGAACAGCTTCTTGCGGCCCCACTTGTCGGTCAGCCGGCCCCAGAAGAGCGCGCCGACACAGGCGCCCGCGACATAGAGCGCGGCCGCGATGCCGGTGACCTGCCCGGAGGTGATGGGCAGGCCGCTGCCCGGCTCGGACAGCCGGCTCGCGATGTTCCCGACGACCGTGACCTCCAGGCCGTCCAGGATCCACACGGTGCCCAGTCCGAACACGATGGTCCAGTGCCAGCGCGACCAGGGCAGCCGGTCCAGGCGGGCGGGGATGTCTGTGGTGATCGTGCGGTCTCTCTCGGCCGGCACGGCAGCTTCGGCGCTGGTCATGGGCTCCCTCCTCGGCACACGCTCCTCGTCGAGCGGAACGCGGTCCGTGTTCCCGCGACCAGTGCCTTTAAGCCCCCAGCGCCCGCGCCAGGGTGTAGATCAGCAGCCCGGCCAGCGAGCCCACCACCGTGCCGTTGATGCGGATGAACTGCAGATCCCGGCCGATGTTCGCCTCGATCTTGCGGGTGGTGTGCTCGGGGTCCCAGCTCGCCACCGTGTCGGTGATCAGCGAGGTGATCTCCTTCCGGTACGTCGTGACGACGTGCACCGCAGCGCCCTCGACCCAGCTGTCGACCTTCTCCTGCACCTTGGGCTCCGTCGCCATCCGGGCCCCCAGCGACAGCAGCGAGGCCCGCACGCGCAGACGCAGCTCGCTGCGCTCGTCCTCCGCCGCCGCGACGATCATGGAGCGGACGGCGGTCCACGCCGACGCGATCAGATCCTGCACCTCGCCCCGGCCCAGCACCTCGCCCTTGAGCCGCTCCACCCGCGCCCGGGTGTCCGTGTCGGACTGCAGATCGGCGGCGAAGTCCGTGAGGAACCGGTCGAGGGCGCCCCGGGCCGGGTGGGAGGGCATGTCCCGCATCTCCGCGCAGAAGCGCAGCAGTTCCTTGTAGACGCGCTCGCCGACCTTCTTGTCGACGAAGCGCGGGGTCCAGCCGGGCGCGCCGCCCTGCACGGCGTCCATCACCGAGTCGGCGTGCAGCACCAGCCAGTCGTGCGCCCTGGCCACCACCAGGTCGACGGCGCGCCGGTGGCCGCCGTCCACGACGATCCGCTCCAGCAGCTTCCCCATGCCCGGCGCGATCTCCTGGGCGTCGGCGCGCCGTGTGATCGCCTCCCCCACCACCGCCTGGACGTCCGAGTCGCGCAGCACCGTCAGCGCGCCCCGCAACGCCGTCGCGAGTTCCGCCGTCACCCGGTCCGCGTGCGCGGGATCCGCCAGCCAGACGCCCAGCCGGGTGCCGATGCCCACCGCGCGCAGCCGCTGGCGCACCACGTCCTCGGAGAGGAAGTTCTCGCCGACGAACTCGCCCAGCGAGACGCCCAGCTGGTCCTTCTTGTTCGGGATGATCGCCGTGTGCGGGATGGGCAGGCCGAGCGGGTGACGGAACAGCGCCGTGACCGCGAACCAGTCGGCGAGCGCGCCCACCATGCCCGCCTCCGCGGCCGCCGCCACATAACCGGCCCAGGCGCCCGCGCCCCGATGGGAGGCCCACTCGGCGAGGACGTACACCACGGCCACGAACAGCAGCAGCCCGGCCGCGGTGAGCTTCATCTGACGCACCCCGCGCTGTTTCTCCTCGTCCGCGGGGGTGAAAGAGGTCATCGCCCGGTAGGACGAGGCCGCGTCCGGTGCTGCCGCTTCGGTACGTTCCATTTGCTCCACCCGTTCGGTGATCCCGCACACATTGTCCCTTCCTGACCGACTCCTGGAACGGAACAAGAGTTCCCGTCGTCTGTCAGAGCGGGGAGGTCAAGGGTGAACTCCTGCACTGATCCGGAGCCCCGGGCTCCCCGCGCATGAGGAGACACGCACCCGCATGACCGCCAAGCATCATGGTTATGCCCTGCTGTCGGCGATCGTCGCCCTCGTCATGGGCCTGTCCGCAGCGATCTACGTCACGGCCGCCGCCGAACAGGGGCCCCGTCACCGCCGCGCGGGGGACGCCGTCGTCGCGAACCCCGGCCCGTACCACGCGGCCCCCGTGTCCACCGGCGTCTGGGTGGGCGCCTGGGCGGCGGCCCCGGCCGGCGCGGAACCGGGCACCGCGGCCGACGGCATGGCGGGCCGCACGGTCCGCAACGTCGTGCACACCGGCGTCGGCGGAAGCGCGGCCCGCGTCACCCTGTCCAACCTCTACGGCGACCGCCCCCTCACCGTCACCCACGCCACGCTCGCGGTCGCCGCCCACCACGACGGCCCCGCCGCCGACCCCGACACCCTGCGCCGTCTCACCTTCGGGGGCGCCACCGCCGTCGTCGTCCCGGCCGGCGGACAGACCGTCAGCGACACCGTCGCCGTCACCGTCCCGCACGACGCGGACGTCCTCGTCAGCATCTACTCCCCCACCTCCGCGGGGCCCGTCACCTACCACCCCCGCGCCCGGCAGACCAGCTACGTCGCCGAGGGCGAGGCCACCGAGGACGCCGGCGGCGCCGCGTTCACCGACACCACCCCCTACTGGCGCTACCTGACCGCGCTGGACGTGCTCGGCGACGAGGCCGACGGCACCGTCGTCGCGCTCGGCGACTCCATCACCGACGGCGTCACCTCCACCCCCGGCGCCAACCGCCGCTGGCCCGACGCCCTCGCCGACCGGCTGCGGGCCACCCTCGCCGCCGACGGCGCCGCACCCCGCTACGCCGTCGTCAACGCCGGCATCAGCGGCAACCAGCTCCTCGCCGACGACCCCCGGCGCGGCGCCTCCGGCCTGAACCGCTTCACACGCGACGTCCTCGGCCGGCCCGGCGTGAAGGCCGTCGTCATCGATCTCGGCATCAACGACATCCTGCGCAACAGGACGCTCGCCGACCCGCAGGCCATCGTGGCCGGCCTGCGCACCCTCGCCGACCGCGCCCACGCGCACGGCGTCAAGGTCGTCGGCGCCACCCTCACCCCGTTCCGCGGCCACCGCGGCTACAGCGCCGCCCGCGAGAACGTCCGACAGCAGGTCAACCGGGCGATCCGCACGGACGGCCTGTTCGACGAGGTCGTCGACTTCGACCAGGCGCTGCGCGACCCGTACGACCCGCGCAGCCTGCGCCCGGAGTACGACTCCGGCGACCATCTGCACCCCAGCGACCCCGGCTACCGCAGGATGGCGCAGACCCTCGACCTGGAGAAGCTGTCCGGCTCCGCGCCGGCCCGGCTGTAGCGGCCGTCCGCGCCCCGCGACGAGCCCCGCGCTCCCGGGAGTTCCCGCACTCCGGGGCCGCCCCGACCGCGCGGACGCCGGGCCGTCAGTCCTCGAAGTGCCGGCCCCGCCCTTCCCACCGGTCCCGGCGCTCCTCCCGCTGCCGGTCCCGACGGCGGCCGTGGTCGTGCAGCGGATCCGTGCGGCTCTCCAGTCTCCGGCGGTGCGCTTCGTGCACCTCGTCCCGGAAGGCGGAGCGCAGCTCGCGCCGGGCCGCCCTGCGGTCCCGCTTCTCCTGCTGCCGGGCCGCCCGCGTCTTCTTGCGCTCGACACCCACGCCGCCCCAGAAGGCGAACCCGGTGACCACCACCCGCGGCCCGCCCGGATCCCCCGGAACCGCGCTCTCCTCCTGGTCGAAGCCGCCCATCACCCCGACGCCGCGCACCACGACCTCCACGCCCGGCGGCACGACGATCTGCACCCCGCCCATGATCGCCACGCAGTTGATCTCGACCTCGGCCGCCGAGAAGTCCGCCTCGCGCAGGTCGATCTCACCGCCGCCCATCAGGGCGACACAGGTCAAGCGCCGCGGAACCGTCCAGCGGCCCTTGCGCTGAAAGCCCGACATCACCGCCACGGCCCACGACGACGAACCGTCGCCGCCCACCATCCGCCCCGCCCAACCCCCGTCCTGCGACGACTCCTTCCGCAACGAGACGACAGGCGGCGGGACGACGCCGGCCACCGGGAGGTCCCGGGTGATCGGCGCCAACTCCCCGTACGTGCGCGCCTTGTACGTCTCCTCCAGCCGCTCCTCGAACTCCGCCATGTCGAGACGGCCCTCGGCGAGGGCGTCCCGCAGCACTTCGGCGACCCGCTCACGATCAGCGTCGGAGGCACGAAGGTCCGCAGAAGTCGGAAGGTCCGGGACTGCGTCGTCGGTCATACCAGCAGCCTACGAGTTCCCGGCCCCCGGCACTACGGTCTGCCGCTCCGGCGGGCCTTCACCCGAACCCCCCGGCGCGTACAGCATCTTCGCGATCACCGCCTCGATGTCCGGCTCCCGCACCGACAGGTCCACCAGCGGGTACCGCGCCGCGATGTGCGCCACCAGCGGAGCCGCGGACGCCGACGCCGGGAACGCCAGCCACTGACGCGGACCCTCCACCTTCACCACCCGCGCCGCCTCCCCCGCCTCGATCGGCGGCAGCTCCCGCTCCAGGTCCACCACCAGCGTCCGCTCGCTCTCACCCGCCTCGTGCAGCCCGGCCAGCGCACCGTCGTACACCAGCCGGCCGTGATCGATGACCATCACCCGCGAGCACAACTGCTCGATGTCCTGCAGATCGTGCGTGGTCAGCAGCACCGTCGTGCCGCGCTCGGCGTTCAGCTCGCGCAGGAACTCCCGCACCCGCGCCTTGGAGACCACGTCCAGACCGATCGTCGGCTCGTCCAGATACAGCACCTCCGGATCGTGCAGCAGCGCCGCCACGATGTCGCCGCGCATCCGCTGCCCGAGCGAGAGCTGACGCACCGGCACCTCCAGCAGCGCCGCCAGGTCCAGAAGTTCGACCAGCCGGTCGAGGTTCTCCCGGTAACGCCCGTCCGGGATGCGGTACATGCGGTGCATCAACCGGTACGAGTCGATCAACGGAAGGTCCCACCACAGCGTCGTACGCTGCCCGAACACCACCCCTATCCGATGCGCCAGCCGCGTCCGCTCCCGCGACGGATCGATCCCGGCGACCCGCAACCGGCCCCCGCTCGGCGTCAGGATCCCCGTCAGCATCTTGATCGTCGTCGACTTCCCGGCCCCGTTCGGCCCGATGTAGCCGACCATCTCGCCGCGCGCCACCCGGAAGGAGATCGCGTCGACCGCCCGCACCTGCCGCAGCTCCCGCTTCAGGAATCCGGTCCTGCGACGCACGTCGAAGACCTTCTCCACCCGGTCCAGCTCGATGAACGCACTCTCCGACACCGTCACCCTCAACTCCCCGTGCTCCGGTACGACCTCAGTCCGACCCGCCACGCGAGCCCCGCCGCCGCGCAGCACACCGACGCGACCACCGGCGGCGCGAACGCCGCCCACTGCGGCAGACCCAACGGATAGGGCCGCCCCAGCACATACGACGCCGGCACCCAGTTGACGAACGCCAGCGGGAACACGAACGTCACCCCCCGCACCAGCTCCGTGCCGAACACCGTCGGCGGATACTGCAACAAGGTCTGACCGCCGTACGTGAACGCCGCCTGCACCTCCGCCGCGTCCTGCGCGACGAACTGGAAGGCCGCGCCCGCCACGAACACCGACGCGAAGATCAACCCACCGCTCATCAGCATCACCGGCACCAGCAGCACCTTCTGCGGCGACCACACCACGTCCGTCGCCACCAATGCGTACCCGAACACCGCCGTCCCCTGGAGGATCCGGCTCACCCGGCGCAACGCGAACCGGTCCGCGGCGACCTGGGCCAGCACCGGCGCCGGCCGCACCAGCAGCGTGTCCAGCGTCCCGTCCCGCACCCGCGTCCCCAGCCGGCCCGCCGAGCCGATCACCAGATCCGCGAACCCGAACGACATCGCCGACAACCCGTACAGAAACGCGATCTCCGGCAGCGAGTATCCGCCGAGCACGTCGACCTGCGAGAAAATCAGCAAGATCGCGACAAAGTCCAGCCCGGTCACCAGCAGACCGCCCACCGCCGTCATCAGGAACGACACCCGATACGCCAACGTCGAGCGGATCCACATCCCCGCGATCAGCCGGTACGCCCGCACACCCTCCGCCACCCTGCCGACCTCACCCACCCTGCACCACCACCCGCCGCGTCGCCGCCCGCTGCACCGACCGCCCCAGCGCCAGCAACACCACCGCCCACGCCGCCTGGAACGCGAACGCCGACCACGGATCGACCACGCCCATCAGCACGTCCGCCGGCATCTGCAACAACGCCGCCCACGGCAACGCCGCCATGATGTCGCCCAACGGCTGCGGAAACGCGTTCAACGGCAACGCCATCCCCGAACAGAACATCCCCGTCACCACCAGCGCCTGCAACGCCCCCGTCCCGTCCAGCGTCCAGAACCCGGTCAACGCCACCAGGAACCGGATCCCGTAACTCACCACCATCGCCAGCGCGACCGCCACCAGGAACGCCGACCACAGAGCCGGATCACTCGGCAACGCCGTCGGGAAGCACAACGCCCCGAACACGAACGGGATCACCCCGCGCCCCGCCAGCTGGAACACCGCCCGCCCCACGTCCAGCGCCAGCCACCACGCCTGGAGATCGGCCGGCCGGTACAGATCCACGGCCACGTCCCCCGTGCGGATGCGCTCGATCAGATCCGTCTCGAAACCGCCGCCCTGGATCGCCAGCGTCGCGAACAGCGCCTGCCCCAGCCACACATAGGTCACCGCCTGTGACTGGTCGTAGCCCCCCAGGTGCGGCCGCTCGTCCCACAACGCCAGGTATGTGTAGACGAGGATCAGGCCGAAAACGGTGTTGGTGAACACCCCCGCGGCCGTGGCCACCCGGTAGGTCGCGTACCTTCTGAAACTCCCCACTGCGACGGCCGCGTACAACCGCGCCGATCCCAAGGCAACCCTCCTCCTCGCCCACGAGTCACCCCTGGTAACCCCCTTCGACACCGAAGCGCAGGAGCTTAGTGCGCCCGTGCCGTCGCGTGCCACGCGATTTCCGGCACAACACGCACCGATTGTCGGGAACGGAACGCTTGGTGCGAGAGTCTCTAACAGGGGGCGCAGAAGGCGTACGAGGCTTACGAGGCGTACGGGAACGTACCTAGGCGAAATCAGGAGTCCTGCAACACATGAGTGACGATCCGCAGCCGCAGCAGCCGACCGAGGGCTGGGCACCAGGAAAGCCCGAGGCGGGTGACGGGGGAAGCGAGAACAAGGTGAAGCGACCCAAGCGCACCGGATGGCGCCGCCTCCTGCCCACCTGGCGGATGGTGCTGGCCACGTTCGTGCTCGGAATCCTGCTCGTCGCCGGCCTCTTCTTCCTCGGCTACTCGATGGTCAACATCCCGCCGGCCAACGCCCTCGCCATGAAGCAGTCCAACGTCTACCTCTACGCCGACGGCACCGAGATCGCCCGCGACGGCACCGTCAACCGCGAGAACGTCGACCTCTCCCAGATCTCCAAGGACGCCCAGCACGCCGTCCTGGCCGCCGAGGACCGCGACTTCTACACCGAGACCGCCATCGACCCCAAGGCGATGCTGCGGGCCGGCTGGAACACCGCCACCGGCAAGGGCAAGCAGTCCGGCTCCACCATCACCCAGCAGTACGTGAAGAACTACTACCTCGCGCAGGAACAGACCGTCACGCGCAAGTTCAAGGAATTCTTCATCTCGATCAAGCTCGACCGCGAGAAGTCCAAGGACGACATCCTCGAGGGCTACCTCAACACCAGCTACTTCGGCCGCAACGCCTACGGCATGCAGGCCGCCGCCAAGGCCTACTACGGCGTCGACGCCGCCAAGCTCACCCCCGCCCAGGGCGCCTACCTCGCCGCACTGGTCAACGCGCCCAGCGAGTACGACGTGATCGCCCACCCCGAGAACAAGGCCGCCGCCCAGGCCCGCTGGAACTACGTCCTCGACGGCATGGTCACCAAGGGCTGGCTCAGCCAGGCCGCGCGCAACGGTATGAAGTTCCCCGCGCCCAAGGAGACCTCCGGCGCCGACAACGGCATGTCCGGGCAGCGCGGCTACCTCGTCAACGCGATCAAGGACTACCTGAAGAACAACAAGATCGTCACCTCGGACGAGCTGGAGAGCGGCGGCTACCGCATCACCACGACCCTCGACAAGAGCAAGCAGAAGGCCTTCGTCGACGCCGTCAACGACAAGCTCATGTCCAAGCTCGAGCCGAAGAAGCGCAAGGTCGACTCGTACGTCCGCGCGGGCGGCGCCGCCGTCGACCCCAAGACCGGCAAGATCCTCGCCATGTACGGCGGCGTCGACTACGTCAAGCAGTACACC
The DNA here is from genome assembly GCF_001746365.1 of Streptomyces sp. LUP30. Taxonomy (GTDB): domain Bacteria; phylum Actinomycetota; class Actinomycetes; order Streptomycetales; family Streptomycetaceae; genus Streptomyces. The sequence goes on along the minus strand of NZ_MJAJ01000016.1, from coordinate 25,953 downwards.
AACAACGCCACCCGCCAGGACTTCCAGGTCGGCTCCACCTTCAAGCCGTTCGTGTTCACCTCCGCCGTCCAGAACGACTCCACCACCCAGGACGGCCGCCAGATCACCCCCAACACGATCTACAGCGGCACCAACAAGCGTCCCGTCCAGGGCTGGTCCGGCCCCTCCTACGCCCCCGAGAACGAGGACTACGTCAACTACGGCGACATCAACGTGCGCACCGCCACCGACAAGTCCGTCAACTCGGTGTACGCACAGATGGCCGTCGACGTCGGACCCTCCAAGGTCAAGCAGACCGCGGTCGACCTCGGCCTGCCCGCCGCGACCCCGGACCTGCAGCCCTACCCCTCCATCGCCCTCGGCACCGCCAACGCCAGCGTCCTGAACATGGCCGAGGCCTACGCCACCCTCGCCAACCACGGCAGGCACGGCACCTACACCCTGATCAGCAAGGTCACCAAGAACGGCTCCGACGTGATGGAGCTCCCCGCGTTCAAGCCCGACCAGGTCGTCAGCCGCGAAGCCGCCGACACCACGACCTCCGTCCTGCGCAGCGTCGTCGAGAACGGCACCGCCACCGAAGCCCTCGCCGCCGGCCGCCCCGCCGCCGGCAAGACCGGCACCGCGGAAGAGGACCAGGCCGCCTGGTTCGCCGGCTACACCCCCGACCTCGCCACCGTCGTCGCCGTCATGGGCCAGGACCCCGAGACAGCCCACCACAAGTCCCTCAAGGGCGCCATGGGCCTGGCCCGCATCAACGGCGGCGGCGCGCCCACCCAGATCTGGGCCCAGTTCACCAGGAACGCCCTCAAGGGCACCCCGGCCTCCGAGTTCAACCTCCAGATCCAGGACGGCGGCGAGGAGTCCGCCTACCCGTCCGCCCCGCCCTCCTCGGAGGAGCCCAGCGACGACGAGTCCGCCGGCAGCACCCCGTCCGGCAACGGCACCAAGGGCCAGGCGCAGGGGCAGACCCAGGGCCAGACGGGCGGCGGCAACACCACCGGCGGCGCCACCGGGAACACTGCCGCCGGCACCGGCACCCACGGCGGCGCGTCCACCGGCAACACCTCGACCGGCGCCACCGGCGGCAGCCCCACCACGGGGGGCACCACCTCGGGCGCCGACTCCGGCGGCACCGACGGCGGCACCACGTCCGGAACCACCGACGGCGGCGCCACCGGCGACCCCGGCAACTCGGGGGGCACCACCGTCGGCCCCCAGCTCACGGCCACCCGCCGCGAATGACGTCCGTCCCAGCCGCGTCCGCGCCGACCGACGCCCGTCACGGCTGACGCCCGGTCGCGGCAGGCGCCCGTCACGCGGGCGTCCCCCGGTCACCGCCGTCCATGAGCCGACCGCACCCTGCCCGCGACGATCCCGCCGTCCGTGCACACAGACCGCGAAAAGGGCTGGTGACCATGGTCACCAGCCCTTCGAGCCACCGTTTCACGGAGGCCCGGACGTCTCAGAGGTACAGACCCGTCGAGTCCTCCGACCCCTCGAACCGGTCCGCGGCGACGGCGTGCAGATCGCGCTCCCGCATCAGCACATACGCCACGCCCCGCACCTCCACCTCCGCCCGGTCCTCCGGGTCGTACAGCACGCGGTCCCCCGGCTCCACGGTCCGCACGTTCTGACCCACGGCGACGACCTCCGCCCACGCCAGCCGGCGACCGACGGCCGCGGTGGCGGGAATCAGGATGCCGCCACCGGAACGCCGCTCGCCCTCGCCGGTCTCCTGCCGCACGAGCACACGGTCGTGCAGCATCCGGATGGGCAGCTTGTCGTGCCGGGGATCCAGGTCGTCTCTCTTGGCGCTCACAGCACTGAACCTACCTGCCCGAAGCCGATCCGTGAGCGGGCGGGTCCGGGGCCGCCCCGGGCAGGATCACCCCCGGCGACGACGGATCCCCAGGGCCAGCAGCCCCACGACGCCGACGACGACGAGCGCCACCGGCACCACCCGCTCCAGCCGGGGCGCGCCGTCCTCGCCCACGAACTGCCCGCGCACCTCGCTCACGACCCGATTGACCTGCACATATGCCCTGCCCAAGGTGTGATCGACGTTGGCGACGACCTTGGCCTTGGCGTCCCCGACGATGGTCTTCGGGTGCACCCGCACCCCGATCTCGTCCAGCGTCTCCGCCAGCACCTCGCGGCGGGCCCTGATGTCCGCCTCGATCTGCGCCGGGGTTCTGGTGTCCGACGTCTCCGCCACGGTAAGGCCTCCGAAGTCAGCCGATTCTTGTTCTGGCGATGCTTGTTCTGGACAGTCTGTCAGCTCCGTCCACCGCCGCACTGTCAGGACCCCCGGTTAGGCTGGCCCGATGAGCGAACGACTCCAGCCCGGGGACGTGGCCCCCGATTTCACCCTCTCCGACGCCGACGGCAACCAGGTCTCCCTGTCGGACCACAAGGGCCGCAAGGTCATCGTCTACTTCTACCCGGCCGCGCTGACCCCCGGCTGCACGAAGCAGGCCTGCGACTTCACCGACAACCTCGACCTCCTGACGGGCGCCGGCTACGACGTCCTCGGCATCTCCCCGGACAGCCCCGAGAAGCTGGGGAAGTTCCGCGACAAGGAGTCCCTGAAGGTCACCCTCCTGGCCGACCCGGACAAGACCGCGCTCGACGCGTACGGCGCGTTCGGCGAGAAGAAGAACTACGGCAAGACGTACATGGGCGTCATCCGCTCCACGATCGTGGTGGACGAGGAGGGCAAGGTCGAGCGGGCCCTGTACAACGTCCGCGCCACGGGCCACGTCGCCAAGATCATCAAGGACCTGGGCATCTGAGACCCCCTCCCCCGCACAGACGGCCCGAGTCGGACCCCCGACCCGGGCCGCTCCACATCCCGCGCGTGACTGTCCGATAAACGGTTCGTTACTCCGTACGAGACCACGAACGGGTGGTCGGGGAACGGAGGGGCATGGGCATGCCGAATGCAGGGGCACGGGCGAGCGTCTACGGCAGGGAGAGGCTCGCGCGGGAAGTCGCCGAGGCTCGCGGCTGGGCCGACCTCATGCGCCGGCTCGATCTCAAGCCGAGCGGCGGCCAACGCCGGGTGCTGCAAGAGCACGTCGCGCGCCATGGACTCGACACGAGCCACTTCGTCAAGCGCAGCCCATGGCGCAAGTACCCGGACGCCGCCATCGCGGAAGCCGCCGCCTCCTCGTCGTCGCTCCGGGAGGTCGCCCTGAAGCTGGGGGCCGCACCGGCCACCGGAACCCTGTCCCACATCCGGCGCCTCCTCGACGCGGCCGGTGTCGACGTCAGTCATTTCCCGGGCATCGACCGTGCCGGCGTGGTTCTGCCCTTCACCCCGGAGGAGCTCCGGACGGCCGCGGCCTCGGCCTCGAGCGTGCGCGGCGTGGCGCGCGCCCTGGGCGTCCCCGACGACAGCCGCTCCCGGTCGGCACTCGCTCGCATGCTGGCAGCACTCGAGATCGACGTCGCCCACTTCTCGCATCGCCGCGCGCCGATCCCCGAGGACCGGCTGCGCGACCTCGTACCCGTCTGCACCAGCTACGCCGAGGTCATGCGCGGGCTCGGCATGGAGGTCGACGACACCAATCACCGGCGCGTGCGACGCGCCGCCTCCCGTTTCGGCCTGGACACCGGCCACTTCACCCGCCGGCCCTGGGGGCGGCCCGAGCGTCCCGCCCCTGCGCCGATCGCACATCGCGTACTGGTCGTCCTGCCGGACCGGGCTGGCCGGACCAACAGGGACCGGCTGCACCGGGCGCTGAAGGAGATCGGAGTGCCGTACGCCTGTGCCGAATGCGGCAATCCCGGCGAGTGGCGGGGTCGCCCGGTCACCTTGCAGATCGACCACGTCAATGGCGACTGGCGGGACAACCGTGCGGCGAACCTGCGCTACATGTGCCCCAATTGCCATGCGATCACCAGCACGTGGTGCCGGAGTGGGCAGCGACGGCGCCAGGGCTAGAACGGCTGCCGCGCGACGGCCGTCCGCCCGCTACGATGGCTGGGCCGGCGGCCGTTGCTGAATGGTATAAGCAGAGGTTTTAGGTGCCTCGGGGCATTGCCCATGTGGGTTCGACTCCCATCGGCCGCACACTCCCCAAGGGGGCCGCCCGTCCAGGCGGCCCCCTTTTCCTGTCCGCTCAGCCCAGCAGTTCCCGTACCGCCGGGACCAGGGCGCGGAAGGCCTTGCCTCGGTGGCTGATGGCGTTTTTCTCCTGCGGCGTCAGTTCCGCGCAGGTGCGGGTCTCGCCGTCCGGCTGGAGGATCGGGTCGTAGCCGAAGCCGTTCGTGCCCTCGGGTGCGAAGCGCAGGACGCCCGTCAGCCGGCCCTCGACGACGCGCTCGGTGCCGTCCGGCAGGGCGAGGGCTGCCGCGCAGGCGAAGTGGGCGGCCCGGTGTTCGTCGGCGATGTCGGAGAGCTGGGCCAGGAGCAGGTCCAGGTTGGCCCGGTCGTCGCCGTGGCGGCCGGACCAGCGGGCCGAGAAGATGCCGGGGGCGCCGTTCAACACGTCCACGCAGAGGCCGGAGTCGTCGGCGACGGCCGGGAAGCCGGTGGCCTGGGCGAGGGCGTGCGCCTTGAGCAGGGCGTTCTCGGCGAAGGTGACGCCGGTTTCCTTGACGTCGGGGATGTCGGGGTAGGCGTCCGCGCCGACGAGGTCGTGGGGCAGGCCTGCGTCGGCGAGGATCGACCTGAGTTCGGTGATCTTTCCGGCGTTGCGGGTGGCGAGGATCAGGCGGGTCATGCGCCCAGTATCCCCAGTGCCGCCGCCCGTCCCTTACGGCGTGCAGACCTTCGTGAGCTCGCCCGCCGCGTCGGTGACCGGGCTGAGGTCGGGGGTCTGGTCGCCGTTCTTGACGGCGGTGCGGACGTTGGCCACGGCTGTCCGGAGGTGGTCGACGGCCTTGTCGACGTCGGCGTTGTCGGACTTGTCGCCGATCTTGTCGAGGTCGTTCTCGATGGAGGTCAGCGAGGCCTGGGTCTGCGTCGGGTCGTTCGCGGCGTTCTGCACGGCTTGCTGGAGGTCGGTGACGCTGTCGGCGATGGAGTCGGCGGTCTGGACGCAGTCCAGGGCCTTGTCGACCGCGTCGCAGCCGGTCGCCGTCAGTGCCACGGTGAGGGCGACGGCCGCGGTGGCGGCGGCGATGAGGGTACGGCGACGCCGGTTCGGGCGTCGGCTCGCGGCCGTGGACATAGCGGGTTCCTCCCCTTGTCAGGCCCAGGAGGCCCCTGTCGGTGCACTGGCCAAGACGCGCCGAAGGGCGGGCCGGTTGCCCGTGCCCGCCCTCGTTCTTGGCGTCCCGTTTACTTTTCCAGGACCGCGTCGAGTGCCGTGCGCTGCAGGGCGGTGAGTTCTGCGCAGCCGGAAACGGCGAGGTCGAGAAGGGAGTTGAGTTCGTCGCGGGCGAACGGCTCGGCTTCGGCGGTGCCTTGGACCTCGACGAAGCGGCCGTCACCGGTGCAGACGACGTTCATGTCGGTCTCGGCGCGGACGTCCTCCTGGTAGCAGAGGTCCAGGAGGGGGATGCCGTCGACGATGCCGACGGAGACGGCGCTGACGGTGCCGGTGAGGGGCTGTCGGCCGGCCTTGACGAGTTTGCGGCCCTGGGCCCAGGAGACGGCGTCCGCCAGGGCGACGTATGCGCCGGTGATGGCGGCGGTGCGGGTGCCGCCGTCGGCCTGGAGGACGTCGCAGTCGAGGACGATGGTGTTCTCGCCGAGCGCCTTGTAGTCGATGACGGCGCGCAGGGAACGGCCGATGAGGCGGGAGATCTCGTGGGTGCGGCCGCCGATCTTGCCGCGGACGGACTCGCGGTCGCCGCGGGTGTTGGTGGCGCGGGGGAGCATGGAGTACTCCGCGGTGACCCAGCCCTCGCCGCTGCCCTTGCGCCAGCGGGGGACGCCTTCGGTGACGGAGGCGGTGCAGAAGACCTTGGTGTCGCCGAAGGAGACGAGGACGGAGCCTTCGGCGTGCTTGCTCCAGCCGCGTTCGATGGTGACGGGGCGGAGCTGTTGGGGGGTGCGGCCGTCGATTCGAGACATGGCGCTGAGCCTAGCCGTACCTGCGGAAGGGGCTCCTCCCGCGGTGGAGAGGAGCCCCTAGGGGTGAGCGCGGGGCTCACTCACATCATGTCTTCGATCTCCGCCGCGATGGGGTCGGCGTCGGTGCCGATGACGACCTGGATGGCGGTGCCCATCTTGACGACGCCGTGGGCGCCGGCGGCTTTCAGGGCGGCTTCGTCGACCAGCGACGGGTCGTTGACCTCGGTGCGCAGGCGGGTGATGCAGCCTTCGATCTCTTCGATGTTGTCGAGGCCGCCGAGTCCGGCGACGATCTTCTCAGCCTTGGTGGCCATGTTCCGTCTCCCTGAATTCCCTGATGCGCGCCGCAATTCTCTGCCGAACCGCTTTGTCGCAGTAACCCACAGTTGGCCCAACTTCGCGAGCGATTGCGCGGTGTGTGTCCGAGGATGACGTCACAGCAGCCCAATCGTCCGTAGCTGGTCTACACCACCTGACAGGCGGTCGCCAAACGATGAGTGCCGAGAGCGCCGGGGCCGAGGTCGGTCCCGCACGTCGACGGTGGCAGAGCGCGTTCCAGGGTCTGCAGAAGATGGGGCGCAGTCTGCAGCTCCCGATCGCCGTGCTGCCGGCGGCCGGCATCCTCAACCGCCTTGGTCAGCCTGATGTGTTCGGGGACGACGGGCTGGGCTGGACGAACGTCTCGCGGGTGATGGCGGGTGCGGGCGGGGCGCTGCTGGACGGTTCGCTGGGGTTGCCGATGCTGTTCTGCGTCGGTGTGGCGATCGGGATGGCGAAGAAGGCGGACGGTTCGACGGCGCTGGCGGCGGTCGCCGGGTTCCTTGTCTACTACAACGTGCTGCGGCAGTTCCCGGAGGACTGCGGGCCGGGTTCGAAGGTGATCCCGAACATCGGGTGTCAGGCGACGGACAGCACGGTGGGGGCTTTCACGTACCAGAATCCGGGGGTGTTCGGCGGGATCGTGATGGGTCTGCTGACGGCGTTCCTCTGGCAGCGGTATCACCGGACGAAGCTGGTGGACTGGCTCGGGTTCTTCAACGGGCGGCGGCTGGTGCCGATCATCATGGCGTTCGTGGCGATCGCGTTCGCGTCGCTGTGTCTGTGGGTGTGGCCGCCGATCGGTGACGGGCTGGAGAACTTCAGCGACTGGTTGAGCGGGCTGGGTTCGTGGGGTGCGGGCCTCTTCGGTCTCACGAACCGGGCGCTGCTGGTGATCGGGCTGCACCAGTTCCTGAACGTGCCCATCTGGTTCCAGTTCGGCACGTACACGAAGCCGGACGGGACGGAGGTGCACGGTGACATCAACATGTTTCTGGCGGGCGACCCGCATGCGGGTCAGTTCACCTCGGGGTTCTTCCCGATCATGATGTTCGCGCTTCCGGCGGCCGCGCTGGCGATCACGCACTGCGCGAGGCCGGGGCGGCGCAAGGAGGTCGGCGGGCTGATGCTGTCGGTGGCGCTCACGTCGTTCGTCACGGGCATCACGGAGCCGATCGAGTACTCGTTCCTCTTCGTGGCGCCGTTGCTGTACGCGGTGCACGCGCTGCTGACGGGTGCGTCGATGGCGGTGACGTGGGGGCTGGGGGTGCATGACGGCTTCAGTTTCTCGGCCGGGTTGATCGACTACGTCATCAACTGGAATCTGGCGACGCGGCCGTGGGCGATGATCCCGATCGGTCTGGGTTTCGCCGTGGTCTATTACGCGGTGTTCCGGTTCGCGATCACGCGGTTCGATCTGAAGACGCCGGGCCGGGAGCCGGAGGAGGAGCGGGAGGACGTCACGAAGGCGTAGCCCAGCGTAGTCCCAGGAACACAGGAATCGCGGGTTCCTTATGCCACCTTCATCGTGCTACAACATGGTCTACACCACTGAGTGGTGTAGACCATCACCGATGGAGGAAGTCTATGAGCACCGCCACCGCGCCCACGGCGGCCCCCGAGAAGAAGCGGGGATCCGGCCTGTTGCAGGGCCTGCAGAAGGTCGGCCGAAGCCTTCAGCTCCCGATCGCCGTGCTGCCGGCGGCGGGCCTGCTGCTGCGCTTCGGCCAGCAGGATGTGCACGACAAGCTGAACCTGCCCGACAAGGTGACGGCGGTGTTCGCCACGGCCGGTGGCGCCATTTTCGACAACCTTCCGATGCTCTTCTGCATCGGCGTCGCCATCGGCTTCGCCAAGAAGGCGGACGGCTCCACGGCCCTGGCGGCGCTGGTCGGCTTCCTGGTCTACAGCAACGTCCTGAAGGCGTTCCCGGTCACCGAGGCCAAGGTCCAGGCGGGTGCGGACATAGCCGCCACCTACAACAACCCGGGCGTCCTCGGCGGCATCCTGATGGGTCTGCTGAGCGCCGTGGTCTGGCAGCGGTACCACCGCAAGCGGCTGGTGGACTGGCTCGGCTTCTTCAACGGCCGCCGCCTGGTGCCGATCATCATGGCCTTCCTCGGCACGGCGATGGGCGTCTTCTTCGGTCTGGTCTGGGAGCCGATCGGCGAGGGCATATCGAACTTCGGCGAGTGGATCACCGGTCTCGGCGCCTTCGGCGCGGGTCTGTTCGGCCTGATCAACCGCGCGCTGATCCCGGTCGGCATGCACCAGTTCGTGAACTCCGTCGCCTGGTTCCAGATCGGTGACTTCAAGGACTCCGCCGGCGCCGTCGTGCACGGTGACCTGACCCGCTTCTTCGCCGGTGACGCGACCGCCGGTCAGTTCATGTCGGGCTTCTTCCCGATCATGATGTTCGGTCTCCCGGCCGCCGCGCTCGCCATCGCCCACACCGCTCGTCCCGAGCGCCGCAAGGCCGTCCTCGGCATGATGATCTCGCTCGCGCTGACGTCCTTCGTGACCGGTGTGACCGAGCCGATCGAGTTCTCGTTCATGTTCATCGCCCCGTTGCTGTACGCGATCCACGCGGTGCTCACCGCCCTGTCCATGGCGATCACCTGGGCGCTCGGCGTGCACGCGGGCTTCACCTTCTCCGCGGGCTTCATCGACTACGCGCTGAACTGGAACCTGGCCACCAAGCCCTGGCTGATCATTCCGATCGGTCTGGTCTTCGGGGCGATCTACTACGTGGTCTTCCGCTTCGCGATCACCAAGTGGAACCTCCCCACCCCGGGCCGCGAGCCCGAGGAGGAGGTCGACGACCTCACCAAGGCGTAGGCGCAGGCGTTCGCGCCCACCCACGTGAAAGGCCCCCGGAGTCGGCGAATTCCGGGGGCCTTTCGCGTGCCGTGCGCCTGAACCTCGTACGGCCTGTGGATCGGGTGCGCGGGATGCGGCTAGATCTCGTACGTGACCCTGGGTCTGGCCAGTTCCACCGGGCCGGCGAAGGCCGTCCGGGCGTCCGTCAGGTTGACCTCGGGGTCCGTCCACGGGGGGATGTGGGTCAGCACGAGCTTGCGTGCGCCCGCCCGGCTCGCCGCCTCGCCGGCCTCGCGGCCGTTGAGGTGCAGGTCGGGGATGTTCTCCTTGCCGTGGGTGAAGGCTGCCTCGCACAGGAACAGGTCGCTGTCGCGGGCGAGTTCCTCCAGGGCGGGGCTCACGCCTGTGTCTCCGGAGTAGGTCAGCGACCGGCCGCCGTGTTCGACGCGGATGCCGTAGGCCTCCACCGGGTGGGCCACGCGTTCGGTGTGCACGGTGAAGGGGCCGATGTCGAAGGTGGACGGCTTGACCGTGTGGAAGTCGAAGACCTCGCTCATCGAGGAGGCGGAGGGCGTGTCGGCGTAGGCCGTGGTGAGGCGGTGCTCCGTGCCCTCGGGACCGTAGACCGGGATCGGGTCGCAGCGCCCGCCGTCGTGCCGGTAGTAGCGCGCGACGAAGTACGCGCACATGTCGATGCAGTGGTCGGCGTGCAGATGGCTCAGGAAGATCGCGTCGAGGTCGTACAGACCGCAGTGGCGCTGCAGCTCGCCCAGGGCGCCGTTGCCCATGTCGAGAAGCAGCCGGAAGCCGTCGGCCTCGACGAGGTAGCTCGAGCAGGCCGATTCCGCGGACGGAAACGACCCCGAGCAGCCGACGACGGTGAGCTTCATAAAGCAGAATCCTCCGCTGGCGGGTGACCGAGATGTACCGGAAGGGATCCGTGGGGCGGACCGTGGAACGAATGATCGTCAAATGGGGCGACAGGGGTCGTGCGGTCCGTCGAGCGTAAGGCGCAAAACCTCGGGTCGCTCCTCCACCAGGGGCTGTTGTGGGCGAACTCACCTGTGGTGTCACCGGTTCGGCTGGACCCGGGGCTCGTGAGGTGTGGAGAGGGCGCGCAGCGGCAAGCGCGCGCCCGGTAACGTCGTCGTATGCACACGTCCTGGTGGCTCGCGCTCGCGGCCGTGGTACTGCTCGCGCTGGTCGCGGCGCTCGTGGACGGCTGGGGACGGGGGCGGCGACCGCGGCGCCCCGGGACCAGGCCGCCCGGTCGGCGCACGGGCCGCCCGACAGGCCGTTCGACGGATCGTCCGACGGGGCGGCCGGCTCGCGGTCGTGGCGCGCCCGGGCGGCCCCGGCCCGCGGAGATCTGGTGGGCGGACGTGCCGTTCGAGGACGGGCCCGGCGCGAAGGACCGGCCGTGTCTGGTGCTGGTGGTGCGCGGTGACCGGGTGACGGTCGTGAAGATCACCAGCAAGTACCACGACGAGCGGCCCGGGGTGATCCCCCTCCCGCCGGGCGCCGTCGGCGACGCGCGCGGCCGGCCGAGCTATCTGGAGACGGACGAGCTGCGCCAGGTGCGCCTGAGCGACTTCCGGCGCCGGGTGGGCATGGTGGACCGCGCCCTGTGGGACCAGGTCCGGCACCTGGCCACCTGAGACGCGCCGAGACGGACCCCGTCCCGACGGACGACCGACCGAGGCGGGGCCGACGACGACCGACCGAGGCGGGGCCGGCGGAGTGATCGGCCGAGGCGGGGCCGACGGAGTGATCGGCTGAGGCGGGGCCGACCCGCCTGAGACCAAGCCGAGACAGACCCGGCCCGGCCGAGACGGAACCGGCCCGGCCGAGGCGAGGCCCGGCCCGGCGTACGACTCACCAAGGCGGGGCGGACGGAGGGCCGGGCTGGACGGGCCCAGCCCGGCGCACGACTCACCGTGACGGAGCCGGCCCGGCGAGGGCCCGGCCGAAGCGGGCCCAGCCCTGCGAAGACCCGACCGAGACGAGGCCGGCACGGCGGACGACCACCGGCCGACGGGCGGGCCCAGCCGACGACCGACCGGCCGTGACCGAGCCGGCCCGGGAGACCCGGCCGAAGCGGGCCCAGCCCGCCGGAGGGCGGGGTGCAGGTTTTTCCCGGTGGAGGGCGGGGTGCGGGGCCTGCTCGGGGGATCGAGTCGCCCGGGCTGGTCGGCCCCCGCGCGCTGTCGGTCCCGCGCCCCTGCTCGCCTAGGCCCAGAGCTGGCCCTGCAGGGTTTCGATGGCCTCCTCGGTCGTGGTCGCGGTGTAGACGCCGGTCGACAGGTACTTCCAGCCGCCGTCCGCCACGACGAACACGATGTCGGCGCTCTCCCCCGCCTTGACGGCCTTGTTGCCGACGCCGATCGCGGCGTGCAGGGCCGCGCCCGTGGAGACGCCCGCGAAGATGCCCTCCTGCTGGAGGAGTTCGCGGGTGCGGGTGACGGCGTCCGCCGAGCCGACCGAGAAGCGGGTGGTGAGGACGGAGGCGTCGTACAGCTCGGGCACGAAGCCCTCGTCGAGGTTGCGCAGGCCGTAGACCAGGTCGTCGTAGCGCGGCTCGGCGGCGACGATCTTGACGTCGGGCTTGTGCTCGCGCAGGTAGCGGCCGACGCCCATCAGGGTGCCGGTGGTGCCGAGGCCGGCGACGAAGTGGGTGATCGACGGCAGATCGGCGAGGATCTCCGGGCCGGTGCCGGCGTAGTGGGCGCCGGCGTTGTCGGGGTTGCCGTACTGGTAGAGCATCACCCAGTCGGGATGCTCGGCGGCGAGTTCCTTGGCGACGCGCACGGCGGTGTTGGAGCCGCCCGCGGCCGGGGAGGGGATGATCTCGGCGCCCCACATGGCGAGCAGGTCCCGGCGTTCCTGGGAGGTGTTCTCCGGCATCACGCAGACCATGCGGTAGCCCTTGAGCTTCGCCGCCATGGCGAGGGAGATGCCGGTGTTGCCGCTCGTCGGCTCCAGGATGGTGCAGCCGGGGGTGAGGCGGCCGTCCTTCTCCGCCTGCTCGACCATGTGCAGGGCGGGCCGGTCCTTGATCGAGCCGGTGGGATTGCGGTCCTCCAGCTTCGCCCAGATGCGGACGTCGGAGGACGGCGAGAGCCGCGGCAGGCGCACCAGAGGGGTGTTGCCCACCGCGGCCAGCGGGGAGTCGTAGCGCATCGGGGTCGGCGGCCGATCAGGCCATGCCGCCGGCCACGGCCGGCAGGATCGTCACGGTGTCGCCGTCGGTCAGCTTGGTGTCGATGCCGTCGACGAAGCGGACGTCCTCGTCGTTGAGGTACACGTTCACGAAGCGGCGCAGCTTGCCGTCGTCCACGATGCGGGCGTGGATGCCCGCATGCCGGGTCTCGAGGTCGGTGAACAGGTCGGCGAGGGTCTCACCGCTGCCCTCCACCGCCTTCTGACCTTCGGTGTACTGGCGGAGGATGGTCGGGATGCGGACCTCGATGGCCATGGCTGTGGGCTCCTGTCGGATGGTGTGGGCAGCGCGGATACGTGCGTGTGAGGCGCCGCGGCTCACGGCCGTGCGGCGGCAGGGCCTGCGTCAACAGATGGCGCTGGCGAGCCTGCACAGGTCGACGTGCAGCCGCGCCACGAGCAGTGCGCCCGGCGTCTTCGTGCTCACGTCGTTCAGAACCATGGGCTCATCGTATCGATTCCCGGTCCGTCTTCCGGAATGTGATCCCACATGATGGACGTATTCCGGTCGGTGAGTGAGATGCCCCCGGCTGCCGACCGGTCGCGGCCCGGCGCGGCCCGGCCCGGCCGGCTCGGCCCGGATGCCGGCCCGCGTGCGGTGGTCGGGGCTCGCGGGCCTAGGCCGACGCACGGCGCACCAGGCGGGTCGGGACGATCGCCGTGGGCGGCTGCGCGGCGCTCTGCCGCATGAGCAGACGCGCCATCAGCCGGCCCATCTCGGGGACGTCCTGGTGGACGGTGGTCAGGGGCGGGTCGGTCGTCCCGGCGATGGAGACGAGATCGTCGAAGCCGACGACGGCGACGTCGTCCGGCACACTGCGGCCGTGCTCGCGCAGGACCCGCAGCGCGCCGGACGCCATCAGGTCGGAGGCGACGAAGACGGCGTCCAGGTCGGGGCGGCGGGCCAGCAGCGCGGTCATGGCGCCGGCTCCGCCCTCCCGGGTGTAGTCGGCCCGCTCGACGAGGTCGGCCGGGGCGTCGGGCAGGACGTCCCGGTAGCCGGCGAGCCGGTCGGCCGCGGAGTTCTCCTGGTCGTGGGGCCCGGTGACGGTCGCGATCCGGCGGCGTCCGAGGGAGACGAGGTGCCGGACGGCCTGGCGGGCTCCGCCTCGGTTGTCGCCGTCGACGTAGGCGTGGCCGCGGACGGTGTCGCCGTCGCGCAGGAGGGGGCGGCCGCCGAAGACGGCGGGCAGGCCGAGGCGGCCGGTCATCTCGTGCAGCCGGTCGCCCGGGCGCAGGGAGAACAGGATCGCGCCGTCGACATGGCCGCCGCCGAGGTAGTCGGCCACGCGCGGGTAGTCGTCGGGCTCGTCCACGAAGAGCAGGACGGCCTGGGCGCCGTGGAGGGCGAGTTCGCGGCGGATGCCGCGCAGCAGGAGGTCGAAGAAGGGGTCGAGGAAGGGCCGGTTCTCGGGCTGGGCGGCGACCACGGCGACGGCGCCGGTGCGGTGGGTGACCAGTTGCCGGGCGGCCTGGTTGGGGACGTATCCCAGCTCGGAGACGACACGGCGGACCCGGTCGACGACCTCCGCCCGGACCCGGGCCTCCCCGTTGATCACCCGCGAGACGGTGGACTTGGAGACTCCCGACCGCCGGGCGACGTCGTCGAGCGTGGGGCGTCGTGCGGGCGAGCTCGGGATCAACACCGTCTCCGTGGGGGCGAGTTGTGGGTGCGCTTCCGGAGACGGTAACCGGTCGGGGGGTGGGTCAGACGACTGGTTTTCCCGTCAGTTCGATGCCCGCCGCGCGCATGTCCTCCAGGGCCCGGACGGTGGTGCCCTCGGCGACGCCCGCGGTGAGGTCCAGCAGGACCTGGGTGCGGAAGCCTTCGCGGGCCGCGTCCAGGGCGGTGGCGCGTACGCAGTGGTCGGTGGCGATGCCGACGACGTCCACCTCGTCGATCTGGCGGGACCGCAGCCAGTCGCCGAGCGTGACGCCGTTCTCGTCGGCGCCCTCGAAGCCGCTGTAGGCGGCCGCGTAGTCGCCCTTGCTGAAGACGGCGTCGACGGCGCCGGAGGCGACGGCCGGGGCGAAGTTGGGGTGGAAGCCGACGCCTTCCGTGCCGGCGACGCAGTGCGCGGGCCAGGAGTGGACGTAGTCGGGGTTGTCGGCGAAGTGGCCGCCGGGCGCGATGTGGTGGTCGCGGGTGGCGACGACGTGCCGGTATCCGGCGGGGGCCTGCCCGATCAGTTCGGTGATCGCGGCGGCCACGTCGGCGCCGCCGGTCACCGCGAGGCTGCCTCCCTCGCAGAAGTCGTTCTGCACGTCAACGACGATCAAGGCGCGGCGCATGGGCGGTGTCCTTCGATGGCGGTCCCCCGGCTCTGTCGGTCGCGGGGGAGGTGAAGTAATCGAGCCTAGAGACTTTGCCGGTCGGGCGGGAGGGGGCGGCGCCCGGCGGTCGCCGGGCATACGCCCTAGCTACCCGACCCGTCGTGGACATACTCCGTGGGAATGACGGGTTCGCCCCGTGAGAGCTGGGTCGCCGACAGGGGCAGGCCGGCGCGGGCGGCGGCGTGCCGGTCGCGGGCGACGTCCAGGGCCTCGCGGGCGACGACGGCGCCGCCCTTGACGAGCTCGACGAGCAGCAGCCCGTCGGTCAGTCCGGCGGGCACCGCGCCGGTGCCGACGACCTCGGCCTCGGCGGCGCCGTACGCGTCCAGCCGGCGTGCCGCCCACTTGCGGCCGCCGACGGAGGTCTTGCCGCCGGTGGACTTCTTCGCCACCGGCACGAGGGGCGCCTCGGGGTCGTCGGACTCGGCGCGGGCGACCAGTTTGTAGACCATGGAGGCCGTCGGGTGTCCGGAGCCGGTGACCAGCTGGGTGCCGACGCCGTAGGCGTCCACGGGGGCGGCGGCCAGGGAGGCGATGGCGTATTCGTCGAGGTCGGAGGTGACGATGATGCGGGTGTCGGTCGCGCCGAGCTCGTCGAGCTGCTGGCGGACCCGGTGGGCGACGAGGAGGAGGTCGCCGGAGTCGATGCGGACGGCGCCGAGCTCGGGGCCGGCGACCTCCACGGCGAGCCGGACGGCCTCGGTGACGTCGTAGGTGTCCACCAGGAGGGTGGTGCCCCGGCCGAGGGATTCGACCTGGGCGCGGAAGGCGTCCCGCTCATTGTCGTGCAGGAGGGTGAAGGCGTGGGCGCTGGTGCCCACGGTGGGGATGCCGTAGCGGAAGCCGGCGGCCAGGTCGGAGGTGGTGGTGAAGCCTCCGACGTAGGCGGCGCGGGCGGCGGCGACCGCGGCGAGTTCGTGGGTGCGGCGGGCGCCCATCTCGATCAGGGGGCGCTCGCCCGCGGCGGAGGACATCCGGGATGCGGCGGCGGCGATGGCGGAGTCGTGGTTGAGGATGGAGAGGATCACGGTCTCCAGCAGGACGCACTCGGCGAAGGAGCCCTCGACGCGCAGGATCGGCGAGCCGGGGAAGTAGACCTCGCCCTCGGGGTAGCCCCAGATGTCACCCGAGAAGCGGTACCGGGCGAGCCAGGCCAGGGTCTCCTCGTCGACGATGTCGCGCTCGCGCAGGAAGCGCAGGACGTTCGCGTCGAAGCGGAAGTTCTCCACCGCGTCCAGGACCCGCCCGGTGCCCGCGACGACGCCGTAGCGCCGGCCGTCCGGGAGCCGCCGGGTGAAGACCTCGAACACGCTGCGCCGTTCGGCGGTGCCCGCCTTCAACGCGGCCTGCAGCATCGTCAGCTCGTACTGGTCCGTGAAGAGCGCCGTCGACGGAACTTCCACCGGCAGCCCAAGGTCCGCTACGTCCACTTGCCTCACCCTGTCCGTGACTCTCCGTTACCCCGGGCGCGGCCAGGGGTCCGGGGGCCGTCCCCCGGTGCGTGCAGCATGGCAAGGGATGCTACTCCCTTTTCGTCGGTGTGACGATTTCCATGGCGCGTGGCAGCATGGACGGTGTGACGTCACCCGCTCCCCTTGAGATCGAACGCACCGAGTCGGCGGAGGAGGTCTTCGCCGTACCCGAGCCGGACGTCCCCTGGGTCACGATCGTCCACAACGATCCGGTCAACCTCATGAGCTACGTGACGTACGTCTTCCAGACGTACTTCGGGTACTCCAAGGACAAGGCCACCAAGCTCATGATGGACGTCCACCACAAGGGCCGGGCGGTCGTCTCCAGCGGCTCCCGCGAGGAGATGGAACGCGACGTGCAGGCCATGCACGGCTACGGCCTGTGGGCCACCCTCCAGCAGGACCGGAAGTAGCCTGCCCTCCTATGCCTGGACACTTCGAACCGCTCCCCGGCGGCGGCGCGGCCGTCGCGCTCGACGACGTCGAGATCTCCATCATCCGGTCGCTGGCCGTGCAGCTCCTGGAGCTGATCGGCCCCGGCCCCGCCGAGGACGCCTCCGACGATCCGCTCGCCGAGCTCTTCGCCGAGGGACCGAGCGAGCCGCCCTCCGACCCGGTGCTCAGAAGGCTCTTCCCGGACGCCTACACCGCCCCGGAGGGCGCTTCGGGCGCCAAGGGCGCGGACGAGCAGAAGGCGCACTCCGCCGAGTTCCGCCGCTACACCGAGAACGACCTGCGGGCCGGCAAGCGCGACAACGCCCTCACGGTGGTCCGCTCGCTGGACGCGCTGGCCGCGGAGGCGGCCGACGCGGGCGGGGCGGTGCTGAAACTGTCGCCGCAGGAGTCACAGGCCTGGCTGCGGGCGCTGAACGACCTGCGGCTCGCGATCGGCTCCCGGTTGGAGATCACCGACGAGGACGACACCGATCTTCTCTACCGGTTGCCGGACGAGGACCCGCGTAAGCCGATGGTGATGGCGTATCTGTGGCTGGGCGGGCTTCAGGAGACCCTCGTCGCGACCCTTATGCCGTAGTTCGTCCGCCTTCTTGTTCGCTCAGAGGACGCTCAAATCCGGATAACGATCGCATTACCGCGGCGGCCGGGAGTGTCCTCTTTGTGTCTCGTTCATCCACTTCTTCTTGTGTCGTGCGCCACACGGCCGCCGGTTGATCAGTATGGCGGGCGTGATAAATCTTCACGACCGCCCGGCGAACACCACCCGTATGTTCGGCCGGGTGCGCCACCGAGCCGGTTGATCGCCGGCCAGGCATCGCTCCATCAATCCGGGGGGATCGAAACCCGATCCGCGGCCGACGAGAGGCCCGGTTCGGCATGGAGAAAGGCGCACCACACATGACCTCTGAGAAGGTCACCGACACCGCTGTCACCGACACTCCCGAAGAGGGATACGAACGCGGACTCGGCAGCCGCCAGGTCCAGATGATCGCGATCGGCGGCGCCATCGGCGTCGGGCTGTTCCTGGGCGCCGGGGCGAACATCGCCAAGGCCGGCCCCAGTCTCATCCTGATGTACGCCCTCGCCGGCGGGATCATCTTCTTCATCATGCGGGCGCTGGGCGAGCTGCTGCTCTACCGCCCGGTCTCGGGCTCCTTCGCGGAGTACTCGCGGGAGTTCCTCGGGCCGTTCTTCGGCTACTTCACCGGCTGGACGTACTGGCTGATGTGGGTCGTCACCGGCATGGCCGAACTGACGGCCGCCGCGATCTACGTCAACTACTGGTTCCCGGCCGTCCCGCGGTGGGTCACCGCCCTGGTCTTCCTGGTGATCCTCTTCGGGGTCAACCTGATCTCCGTGAAGCTCTTCGGCGAGCTGGAGTTCTGGTTCTCGATGGTCAAGGTCACCGCCCTGATCGGCATGATCGTGATCGGCCTGGGCGTGCTCACCTTCGGCTTCAGCAGCGCCGGCGACACGGCCGCGGTCTCCAACCTCTGGGCCTTCGACGGCTTCTTCCCCAAGGGCGTCGGCTCGTCCCTGATGACCCTGCAGGGCGTCATGTTCGCCTACCTCGCCGTCGAGCTCGTCGGTGTCACGGCGGGCGAGTCCGAGAACCCCGAGAAGACCCTGCCCAAGGCGATCAACACGCTGCCCTGGCGGATCGCGCTGTTCTACGTCGGCGCGCTGACCGTCATCCTGTGCGTGGTGAAGTGGACCGAGTTCGCACCGGGCGTCTCGCCCTTCGTCGAGGCGTTCGCGAAGATCGGCATCCCGGCCGGCGCCGGCATCGTCAACTTCGTCGTGCTGACCGCGGCCCTGTCCTCCTGCAACTCGGGCATGTACTCCACCGGCCGCATGCTGCGGAACCTGGCCGACAGCGGCGAGGCGCCCGCGGCCTTCCGGAAGCTGTCGTCGACGAAGACGCCCGCCCTCGGCATCACGGTCTCCGTGCTGTTCATGGGCATCGGCGTGGTCCTGAACTACGTCGTCCCGGAGAAGGCGTTCGGCTACGTCACCTCGGTGGCCACCGCGGCCGGCATCTGGACCTGGCTGATGATCCTGATCAGCCACATCCTGTACCGCCGCGCGGTCGTCGCGGGCCGGCTGCCCGCGTCCAGCTTCCCGGCACCGGGCGGCTCCGCGTTCAGCTGGGTGGCCATCGTGTTCCTGCTCTTCGTCACCGGCCTGATCGCCTACGACGCCGACTCGCGCGTGTGTCTGTACGTGATGGCGGGCTGGGCCGCCGCCCTCGGCGTCGGCTGGGCGGTCCTCAAGCGCCGCAACCCGCAGATCGCCGACCGGCGCGAGCCGGAGCTCGAGAAGGTCGGCTGACCGTTCGCCGGCCACCCCCGGGGCGTCCGGCCGCAGGGAGCACTCGTGGCGCCCCCTCCGGCGGCCGCTCAGGACGTCCGCCACGCGGGCCGTTCCGTACCGTCCACCGGTGCGGGGCGGCCCGCCGCTCGCTGGCCGTCCCGCCGACGGAACGCCGCCGCGCGGCGCCACGCCGGTTGCTTATCCTGGCGACCATGCTGACCATCACCCGGGCCCTGCACGACCAGATCGTCGCCCACGCCCGCAAGGACCACCCCGACGAGGCCTGCGGAGTCGTCGCGGGCCCGGCGGGCACGGACCGCCCCGAGCGCTTCCTCCCGATGCTGAACGCGGCCATGTCCCCCACGTTCTACGAGTTCGACTCGGGCGACCTGCTCAAGCTCTACCGCGAGATGGACGACCGCGACGAGGAGCCGGTGATCGTCTACCACTCCCACACGGCGACGGAGGCGTACCCGTCCCGCACGGACATCTCGTACGCGAACGAGCCCGGCGCGCACTACGTCCTGGTCTCCACCGCCGACACCGACGGCCTCGGCGAGTTCCAGTTCCGCTCGTTCCGCATCCTGGACGGCGAGGTCACCGAGGAGGACGTGCGCGTCGTCGAGGCGTACTGAGCGGCCCTACGCGGCCGCGCTCCTCAGCAGGGCCCTGATGGGCCGCCACAGCTCCGGGCCGGCCGTGACGCCCGCCGGGACGCCGTTGTCGGGCGGGGTGCGCCATATCAGGCCGTCGGGATGGTGCAGGACCGCGGTGATCTCGTCCGGGGTCGGCGGGGCCGCGTTGCCGCGCAGGTAGACGGCGCGCAGGCCCAGGTTGCGCAGCCTGGTCAGGGCGCGCGCCCGGTTCTGGGCGTGGACGAGGACGCGGACGTCCGCGGCGGGGCCCGGGAGGCCCTCTCGGGCGGCGGGGCGGGGCAGGTTCAGCGCCACCACCACCATGCCGTCGGGCAGCTTGCAGAAGCCTCCTGCGGCCATGCGGTCACACCCCCGTGCGCGTCGGTGTCGAGGTCGGTGTCAATAAGTAGGGCACAGGAGGCACCTAAACACGATCGGCGGCAACCCGCCAGGGGTTGCCGCCGATACGCGTCTGACCTGCTAAAACGTCGGCTACTTCGCCGAGGGGCCGACCTTCACCTTGATCGTGGAGCCGCTCTTCGGCTCGCTGACGATCTTGATCGAGGTGTTGGTGTCAGTGATCTTCACGCCCGACAGCGGGGTCGAGGCGTCGTAGTACGTCGACTTGCCGTCGTCGAAGACCGGGACGCCCGGACGGGACTTGATCTTGACCGCGACGTCCGCCTTGTGCAGCGTGATCGCGTCCGTCCGGTACGTGCTGAAGGTCGAGTCGAAGCTCTGCAGACGGGCGTTCATCGCGGTGCCGTCGGCCCACTTCAGCGGGGTCGGGTGCGAGTCGACCGGAAGGATCTGGCCCTCGCCCGGGTGCGCGCTGGTGTTGTTGTCCGCCTGGGAGGTGTCCCACTTCCAGATCAACAGGCCGTTCTGGTACGCGTAGTGCTCGACCCAGTCGGGGCGCGTCGTCGTGAAACCGAAGTTGTACGGGCCGACCTGGAGGGTCTTGTCGTACGACACGTACTGGCGGTTCTCGGCGATGTAGTACTGCGCGTAGTCGTCGCTGACGGATCCGCCGATGCGGGAGAACCCGGTCGCCTTCCAGGCCGGGTCTGCGCTCTCCGCGTTGTCGGAGAAGAGCGCGGCGCCGTCGGCCGTCACCTTGATCTCGTCGGCCGTGAAGCCCTTCTGGGCCACGCCGCCGTCGGTGGCGTAACGGAAGCGCAGGCTGATCTTCTTGCCGGCGTAGGCGTCCAGCGGGAACGTCAGCTTCTGGTACGAGGCGACCGTGCCGGTCAGCGCGGGCTTGCCGCTGCCGTCACGCGGGATCGCGGTGCCGTCGGCCAGCGTGCCGTCGACGGGCGTGTAGTTGGCGCCGCCGTCCGTGGAGACCTCGACGTACCCGTAGTCGTAGTCCTTCTCGGTGTCCCACCAGGCGTCCATCGTGAGGGCGGCGGAGGACTTGCCGGTCAGGTCGACGTCGCGGGTGAGCGTGTTGCGCAGGTCGTTGCCGCTGCCGCTCCACCACTGCGTGGCGCCCTCGGCCGGGGCGACCACCTCGGTGGTGACCTTCTTCTCCGGCAACTGGACCACGAGGGCCTGGGCGTTCTTGGTGTTGTACTCCGCGACGCCCAGCGTGTGGCTGGACTTGCGGCCCGCCGCGGCGACGTCGTAGTCCAGCCAGCCCAGCTGGAGCTTGTCCCAGGCGTTCATGTCGCCGGGCAGGTCGCCGATGGCCTTCCTGCCGGTGCCGAGCCAGGAACCGGAGGACATCAGCGTCCAGAAGCCGGTGGAGTTCTCGCCGCCGCCGGAGGTGTCGTACTCGTCCGGCAGGCCGAGGTCGTGGCCGTACTCGTGCGCGTAGACGCCGAGTCCGCCGTTCTCCGGCTGGATGGTGTAGTCGCCGACCCAGATGCCCGTGTCGCCGACCTGGGTGCCGCCGAGCTTGTTGGTGTCCGGGCCGGTGGAGCCGGCGTCGGTGCCGAAGGCGTACCAGCGGTGGGCCCAGATGGCGTCCTCGCCCTGCGCGCCGCCGCCCGCGGACTCGTCCTCGCCGGCGTGCACGATCTGGAAGTGGTCGATGTAGCCGTCGGGCTCGTTGAAGTTGCCGTCGCCGTCGTAGTCGTAGCGGTCCCACTGGTCGAACTGGGCCAGCTCCGTCTTGATCTGGGCGGCGGTGGCGCCCGCGGCCTTGCGCTGGGCGACCCAGGCGTTGACGCCGTCCTGGACCGCGTACCAGGCGCCGGTGGAGGCCTTGTTGGAGCCGTAACGGGCCTCGTTGTAGGGGACCTTGACCCAGTCGGTGACCTCGCCCTGAACCGAGTAGCGGCCCGAGGACTGCTTCTCGTAGTACTTCTTCAGCGACTCGGTGTTCTTGCCGGCGCCGAAGTACAGGTCCTGGAAGTGCTTCTGGTTGTAGTCCGCCTGCCAGGCCGTGGAGTTGTCCTTGGCCCGGTCCGGCGCGGCTATCCGGTTGTGCAGCGGGCCGGCCGTGCCGCCGTAGCGGGAGTCGACCTGGTCGCCGAACTCGACCAGGATCGTGAAGATCTTGTCGGTCTTCTCGCGTCCCAGCTCGACGTACTTGCTGTCGCCCTTGCGGCTCTTGAGCTGGACGACCTTGGACCCGTTACGGTCCTTGACCGACGCCTTGCCGGATATGACCTGCTTGAGCGCCTCCTCGCGCTGGGCGTCCTGCGTCTTGCTCATCGGCCCGTCGAAGTCGTGCTCCTTGGCCTTGGCCGGCTGCGGGTCGCGCCGGTCCACCGCCGGGGCCTTGGCCGCGCCGTTCTCGGCGGCCTGCGCCACGGCGAACGTGGTGTACGTCGCCGAGGCCGCGGCCAGGGCGACGACGGTCGCGACCGTCCGATACGTCCAGGATCTACTGCTCACTTGATGTCCTCCCACGCACGCGCCCGTGCGCGCGGAAAGGGGGGATCCCTGTCAAGGAAGGTCCGCGCGCTGTTATACGCGTGTAGTCAAGTGACGCCATTTGACTACTGGTTTGCGAGAAAAGACAGACCTTGACTTGGACAAGTCAAATGCATTATCGGGAGCCGGTGTTCGTATTGCGGACATATGACGGCAACATGACGGACCATGAAGGACGGCGGCGGGCGCGCGGGACCGTCCACCTGATGGACGCCATGACTCCGTGCGCCCCCTGTGCACCGGCACCGTGGGTTAGGTCACGCTTACCGCTCGTCCCACTCGGGCATGCAGGCGAAGAGAAGTCGAGACCGCCCCCGCTTCCGAGGACACGATTGCCATGCCTCGTCCGACTGTTGCACAGCTCACGTACGGTTCCTGCACCGTCATCTTCTCGACGCTCGCCATGCTGCTGCTGTCACAGACGAGTTCGGGCCCCGGGATCGCCGTCATCGTCGTCGCCGCGGTCGCGCTCGGCGTGCTCGTCGCCATGACGGTGCCGACGTCGAAGCCGTCGAGGATCGTTGTGGCCCGTTCCGCCGCGAGCACTGCCGCGAGCCGGCCCCGGTCCGTCCCCGTCGCCGTCCCTGTCACCGTTCCCGCGCACACGCCCCTGCAGGCGCCCGTGCCGGCTTCGGTCGCCTCGGCGTCCGAACCCGTCAGGGAGCACACCGCTCCCTGACCGACGAGACACCGAAAGCCTGCGTGCCGACGGCCCGCACGCCCCCTCGGGGGTGTGCGGGCCGTCGGCGTGTCCGCCCACTCACGGCACGCGCCGGAGCGGACGGTCCGGGGACCCCGGGTGCGGGCGGCCCCGGACCGTGGCCCCCGGCTCAGGCGCGCTCGAGGTGGACCGCCACCGTCTCGGCCGCGGTGACCGGCTGTGCGTAGTCCGGGTCCGTCGCCGTGGCCCGCGCCTCCACCTCGACGTCTCCGCGCTGGAAGGGGGTGTCCCCGGTGGGCACGGCCGTCGCGTTCCAGGCCATGGGCGCGCCCGGCCTACAGGACACCGACGCGGTGAAGGAGCCGCGGATGAGCTTCTGCCTCTTCACCTGGGTGACGTTGCCGGACACGTCCACCCTCACCGGCTTGCTGCAGCTCACCGTCCCGTGCAGGGCGGCCTTGCCGTTCAGGGTGGACGCGGTGCCGTCCAGTGCCACCGCGAGGCCGAGGCCGAGCTCGGCCGGCGGGGCCGGGTTGTCGATGTGGACCTCACCGCGCGCCGCGGCCGCGCCTCCCTCGCAGTGCTGCTCGAAGGTGGCGTCCAGCTTCTTCACGTAGCCCTGCGGGCCGAACTCCACGTCGAGGACGGTGAATCGGCCGGTGAGCGTGTTGCAGCCACGCCCGTTGCCGCTGAGGTCCAGCCCCGGTTCGGTCGGCGTGTTGAACGGGTGGCGGGTGGCGCCGGTGTAGGTGCCCGGCGCGAGGACCTCGCCGGAGGGCGCCGCGAGGTCCAGCGACCACCAGTCGCCGTTCGCTCCGTCCGCCTGGAGGTGGACCGCGTTGTCGGCGCCGTCGGCGGAGATGCTCATACGGTCCTGGGACGCGGTCGTGTAGGCGTAGGACCTCCCGCCGCTGATGTAGTCCCCCTCGTCGCCCCCGAAGCTGAAGGATCCTTGAGTGACGGGCACGGCGTGCGCCTCGGCGCCGGACAGCAGGCCGGTCGTGCCGGTGGCCATGCCCAGGGCCAGTACGAGGACGGCCGCGGTGCGGGCCACGGCGCGTTCGGGCGTGCTGAGTGACATTGACGTCCCCCTGAGAGATGGAGTGACCCGTTGCCGACGCCACTGACTCGGCACGCCGGCGGGGCGAGTCTGCCAACCAGGGGGATGCACATCAACTGTGTTTCGAGTGACGGTAGTTGAGGTTTCGGCCAACCCGGCGGCGCAGGGGGACGGGCGCCGTCGTCGGCGGTACGTCAGCCGGTGCTGACCACCACCGTCTTGGCCGCCTTGTCGTGCAGGCCCTGCTTGTACGGCTTGTCGAAGTAGCTCCAGCCGCCGCAGATCGCCGTCCACAGACAGGCGCAGCAGAACGCGAACGGCACCCACAGCACCAGCGCGCGGATCAGCGACGTCTGCACGGAGGGCGTCGCACCGTTGTCGAGGTCGGCCACGCGCATGCCGAGCCACTTCTTGCCCAGCGTCCGGCCCGATCTGGCGGTCAGGACCGTGTCGTACGCGACGTACAGGATCACGGCGAGGAGCTCCCGGCCGAAGGTCTTGCCGAACTCGATCTTGTCCGCGTTCATGGTGTACTGCGCGACCCCGAAGGCCCACGCCAGCAGCGTCACGACGATGAAGACGATGACCATGTCGATGATCCGGGCGAGCGTGCGCCTGCCGCTCTCGGCGAGCGGGGGCATCCCGGCGAGCGGGTCGGTGGGACGGCCGCCGTACGGGTCACCACCGTAGGGATCACCGCCGTACGGGCCTCCGCCGTACGGGCCTCCGCCGGGGGGCGGGGGCTGCCCGGCGCCTCCGCCGTACGGCCCCTGCGGACCCTGCGGACCCTGCGGGGCATCGTACGGCGAGCCCTGCGGGGGCTGCTGCGGCGGCCGTTTCCTGAACGGGTCGTCCTCCGGCGGCTCGCCGCCGCCGGAGCCGGGGGGCGGTTCGGTGGTCATGCCCCCGAGTCGACCCCGAACCCCCGCGCTCCGCATCCGGCGAGCGGCCGTACGGGGTACCCGGCACAGGCGGGAGGGCGCGCGGGCGGGAGGGCGCGCAAAGCGCGGTCCCGGGGCGGGGGCCCGGGAGGGCCGAGGCGGATCGAGCGGGGCCGGGTGTGCGGTCAGCCCGCGACGAACGTGTGCGCCGCCTTGTCGTGCCAGCACTGGCGCCACGGCTTGTCGAACAGGCCCCAGACGACGCCCACGACGCCGACGGCGAGCAGACCGGGAACGCTGTAGACGAGCCAGCGTCGCAAGGCCGCCCCGAAGGTCGGGGGCTCGCCGCCCTCGATGTCCCGCACGTCGAGACCGAGCAGCTTCTTGCCCAGCGTGCGGCCCCACCTGGCGGTCGGCAGGGCCTCGTACACGATCCCGAACACCAGCAGGACGGCGAGGACGATCCCCAGGTACACCGATGTCGTGCCGTCGAGCAGCCAGACGGTCACGGTCTCCCCGGTCAGCTTGGCCGCGTCGATCTTCTGGTGGACGTGGTCGAGTGCCCGCACACCGAGCGGTACCGCGGCCGCGCCGGTGACGGCCGCGAGGACCAGCGTGTCGACGAGACGGGCGACCAGCCGCTTGCCGAGGCCCGCCGGACGGGCCGAGGCCTGACGCCGGGCCGCCGCCTGGAAGATGTCGTCCACCGGCGGCTTCCAGGGCGCGACGGGCCCGTCCTCGGCCCCCGCGAGCCGGTGCACCTGCTGCGCCCAGGAGGGCTGCCCGCCACCGGGGCCTGCGGGGGCGACCGGGGTGGCCGGGGCGACGGGAGCGAGGGGTGCGGCGGGCTGCCGGGGGACGCCCGCGGCACCC
>NZ_MJAJ01000015.1 GCF_001746365.1 Streptomyces sp. LUP30 | reverse complement strand
TTTTCACGCCGTTTCCCGGCACCGGGTAGCGCGAGGGCTGACGCCGGCGCCGGGAAGGGGCACGCGCCGACCGGGTGACGGCGCTGCTCGGGCCCGCCCCGGCGGCGCGGCGCCGACCGTCGTTCTTCACGGCCGCGGTCGGCGAGAACCTTGGTGATGGCGGCGGTCAGGGTGGTCTTGCCGTGTAGGCGACGGCCGTCCGCAGCGGCCGCAGGAACGGGTTGGCCTGCGCGGCCAGCCGCACGGCGAGCAGGTGGCGGTGGTGGCCGGCGGTCAGGTGGGCGCGCTCGTGGGCGAACAGCGCACGGCGCTCGGCCGCTTGGAGGCGGTCCAGCAGGGCGGTGGTCACGACGATCCGGTCCCGGCGGCCGCCGGGCAGGGCGTACGCGTACGGCGTCCCGTCGGGCAGGACCGCGACCTCGGTGAGCGGCAGTCCGGCGAGGGCGCGGTGCGCCAGACGGAGCACCCTGCGGTGCCGCCACAGCGTGCGGCCGCAGCTCAGGGCCACTGCCAGCAGCGCGGGGATGGCCGCCTTGCCGGCGAACTCGTCGTAGGGGACGGCCTCGCGCACCTCCGGGTCCGACCAGCCGTCGGGCAGGGGGTTGCCGGGCAGTTGCGCCGTGCCGACCACCATCAGCAGTCCCAGGCACACCGTGCTGCACACGGCCATCACGGCGGCCACGCCGGTGAGCAGCCGGGTCGCGGTGCGGGGATGCAGATGGTGTTCCGCGAGCCTGGTGACGGGCCAGGCCGTGAGCGGGAGCACGAGCGGCAGGAAGACGAAGAGCCCCATGCGGTGTCAGTCTTCCCCGTCCGCGCCGGGCCGGGGACGCGGCCGCGCACCTGGTGGCACGGACGGTTCGGCATGCGTCGACCGGACGGGCGGTCCGGCCGGTCCGGAGTCCAGGGGCCCGGCGGGGGCGTCGTCGTGGGGGTGTCGCCCGAGCAGTTCGCGCAACAGCCGCTCGTCGTCGGGGCCCAGGCCGGTGACGAAGCTGGCGAGCACCGCCTCGCGGTCGTGTTCGGCGTCCAGGACCCGGCGCATCCGGTGGGCGGCCAGGCCCGCCTCGTCCGAGGCGGGCAGCCAGGCGAAGGAGCGGCCGCTGCGCTCGCGGGTGACCGCGCCCTTGGCGAGCAGCCGCGTCAGGATGGTGATCACCGTGGTGTAGGCGAGGCCGCCGCCCAGGCGTTCCTGCACCCATCCGGCCGTCGCCGGCCCGTCCGCCTCCCGCAGCGCCGACAGGACCGACGCCTCCAGCTCGCCCTGCGCCCGCCGCGGGGGACGCCGCCGGTGATCCGTCACGCCCAGTCTCCTCTTCGCCGCCGTCCGTTTTCCGGTCCGACATCGTATAGACGCCGGCCGTCCGCGGACCTCTGCCGGGACGCCTTCTCTACAGCATTGTAGAAGCATCGCGGCCGTGCGGGCCGGACGGCGTTCAGCCCACGTCGTCGGCCCGCTCGTCGCAGCGCATGTCGTCAGCCCGCGCCCATGTCGTCCGCCCGCTCGTTCACCCCGCGCCGCCGAACCCCGCCCTCACCCTCGCCCTCACCGTCAGGGCCGCCAGGGCCGTCACGCTGCGGCGCGGACGGCGCGCGTCCGGCGGCGCCACGGGCATCGGGCGTACCGGTGCGGGCGGCCGATCCCAACACCAGGGTCACCGCGATCGACATGGCCGCCATGACGGCCATCGCCGTCGCGGGCGAGGTGAGTTGAGCCGCCCCGCCCGCAAGGGCCGCGCTCACGCCCTGCAGGGTGAGCATCCCCGCCGAGTGCAACCCCAGTGCATGGCCGCTGAGTTCGGGCGGGGTGAGGGACATCAGCCGCTCCTGCTGCACCAGGCTCGCGCCGAAGCCGACGGAGGCGAGAGCGGCGCAGACCGCGGCGAGCGGAACGGCGGGGTGCAGGGCGAACAGGGTGTAGGGGGCGGCCAGGAGCAGCAGCAGCGGGGTGGCGAGGCGGGGGCGCAGAGCGGGTGGGAGGAGACGGCCCACCAGCACGTCCCCGGCCAGCATGCCGAGCGCGGCGCACGCGAACAGTGTGCCCGCCGCCCCCGGGTCGTAGGGCACGAAGAGGGCCTCGCAGCCGACGACCAGACCGTTGGGCAGCCACAGTCCCAGGTAGGTCAGACGGCGGGGGCGGGAGGACCACAGGGCGGCGTTGGCACGCCGGGTCGCCGCGGCCGACAGCCGGCCGGCGGCCCGCGGCGGACGGGCGCTCAGCCCGAGGCGGGCGACGACGGCCGAGGTCGCGTACAGCAGGGCGGCGAGCAGGAGGACGGGGCGCGGGGAGAGGGCGGTCACGAGCACACCGCCGGTGGCGTAACCGGTGATCTGCATCAGCCCGCTCATCATGTTGAACAGCGAACGCCCGGGCAGATAGCCGCCCTCGGCGCCGCCGAGCATCTCGTTCAGCAGCCCCCAGCGGACGCCGCCGCCGAGCGAGGCCACCAGGCCCTGGACGAGGACGACGGCGAAGACGCCCCAGGTCGGCAGCCCCGGCAGCGCCATGAGGGCCGCCGCACCGGCGAAGGCCAGCGAGAGGCCGGTCAGCGCCGACCGCGGGGGCAGCCGGTCGGATCCCGAGAGCAGGACGGTCGCGCCGAGCACCTGCGCGAGCGACGGCCCGAACATGCTCACCGCCGACAGCAGCGGCGAGCCCGTGGCCCGGTAGACGAGGGTGCCGAGGGCGAGTCCGCTCACCGTCTGGGCGGCGGTCTGGGCGGCGGCGGACAGGAAGAGAGGGGTGAACTCGGGGACGCGGAAGAGCTGACGGTAGGAGAAGCCGGTCATGGCCGGAGTCTGGGGCGGGCCCAGGGAGGTCGGTTATTGTTTCGCCGGCCCGCGAAACGTCGCGAGCCGCGGGGGGGACGGCCGTGGGAGCGCGGGCATGGGCTGGTGGCAGCTGAACGCCGACACCCTGGCCCGCAGCCGGTTCGTGCTCTCGCCGCTCGCCGAGACCTTCGCGAGCCTGAAGCTGCTGGACGCGGGCGCGGGCGCACACCCCGGCGAGCACGACTGGCTGCGCGCCCACCTTCCCGGCTATCGCGCGGCGCTGGCAGCCGACCCGGTGACCGCGCTGCTCGTGCGGGCGGGGCTCGGTTCGCTCTGGATCGCCGACTTCCTCACGCCGACGCCGAGGGACGGCGAGTCCTTCGAGGAGGGCGTGGCCCGGGTGCGGGCGGCGGACCCGGCCGCGGCCCGGGCCCATCTGCGGACGTCCCTGGCCGGCCCGCTCCCCGCCGCCCTGGACCGGGACGACCTGCCCGAGCGGGCGGCCGCGCTGCTGGCGCGGGTGTGGGAGACGGACGTGCGGCCGTACTGGGAACGACGCCGGCGCGTCCTGGAGGCCGACGTGGTGGCGCGCACCGCGCTGGTCAGCCGGGGCGGCTGGGCCGCCGTGCTGGACTCGCTGCGGCCGGGGACGCGCTGGCTCGGCGAGAGCCGCTTCCAGGTCAACCTTCACGAGTACCCGCCCCGCGAGATCTCCGGCGCGGAGCTGCTGTTCGTGCCGGTCACACCGATGACCGGCTGGGTGGCCTGGGAGGAACGGGAGCGGTACGCGGTGGTCTACCCGTGCTCCGGCGTCCTCGCCGACGACCGCCGGGAGCGGGCCCGGGCCGTCCCCGCCGCCCTGAACACGCTCCTGGGCCCCGCCCGGGCCACGGTGCTGGTGCTCCTCGCCGCGCCCCTGAGCACCACCCAGCTGGTGGCCCTGACCGGCCAGGGCCTGGGCTCGGTCGGGCGCCACCTGCGGGTCCTGCTGGACGCGGGCCTGGTGGAGCGCCGTCGCGCGGGCCGCTCGGTGCTGTACTCCCGGACCGCGGCAGGCCGGACCCTGACCGAGGCGGCCGTCCCCCGCCCATGACCACCGCCCTCGCGGGGCCGGGGACGGCACGGAGCGGGGCCGGGGACGGCACGGAGCGGGGCCGGGGCTAGCATCCGAGGCATGACTACTGATGCCGGCGCCTCTCCCCTCGACGTACAGATCGACGCCCTCAAGGGCGGTTCCGCGGACCTCTCGCAGTACGCGGGCCAGGCCGTGCTCGTGGTGAACGTGGCCTCCAAGTGCGGCCTCACCCCGCAGTACACGGGCCTGGAGCGGCTCCAGGAGCGGTACGCCGCCCAGGGCTTCACCGTGCTGGGCGTGCCCTGCAACCAGTTCCTCGGGCAGGAGCCCGGGAACGCCGAGGAGATCGCCGAGTTCTGCTCCGCGACCTATGGCGTGACCTTCCCGCTGACCGAGAAGGTCGAGGTCAACGGCGACGACCGGCACCCGCTGTACCAGCGGCTCGTGGGCTTCGCGGACGCCGAGGGCCACGAGGGCGACATCCGCTGGAACTTCGAGAAGTTCCTGATCGGCCGGGACGGCTCCGTCGTCGCCCGCTTCTCCCCGCAGACCGAGCCCGAGGCCGCCGAGGTGGTCGCCGCCATCGAGGGCCAGCTGAACTGACCCCCGGCCCACGGCCCGCGGCTTGACCTTGCCCCTGGGGCAGGGCTGAGCCTCCTCGTCGTCGGGCGGAGAAGGCCGCCCGACGACGGAGGACGACGACGAGAGCGCCGGCGGCGGAGGAGGCGGAGGCACCGGATGGACGCGGTCCCGGCAGCCTCGAGCGACGGCGACGGAACGGGCGACGGAACGTGCGACGGCGAGTTGCTCACCATCGGCGCGTTCGCCGCACGCGCCCGTCTCTCGGCCAAGGCGCTGCGGCTGTACGACCGGCTCGGGCTGCTCGCCCCGGCGCACGTCGACGAGGTCAGCGGCTACCGCTACTACCGGGCCGGCCAGGTGGAAAGCGCCCGGCTGGTGGCCCTGCTGCGCCAGCTCGACATGCCGCTCGCGCGGATCGCCGCGTTGGTGGACACCCCTGACGGGCGCGCGGCCGGAGATCTGCTCGCCGCCTACTGGGACGACGTCGAGACCCGGTTCGCCGCTCAGCGCGCCCTCGCCGCCTACCTCCGTGCACGACTGTCGGGGAGGAGCTCCGAAATGCACGAGAAGTTCGAGGTCCGGTTGGTCGACGTGCCCGGTCAGGTGATCGTCACCGAGACACGGCACACGCTCGCGGACGAGCTGCCCGTCTGGATCCCGGCCGCGCTGGGGCGGCTGACGGAAGCGGCCGTCGAATGCGGCGGGACGGCGGGCGCGCCGTTCGTCGTCTACTACTCGGCGGTGTCCATGGAGAGCGACGGACCTGCCGAGGCCTGCGTGCCGGTCGGCGACGAGGTCGCGGCCCGGGCGTGGGCCGCCGCGCAGGGCGGCGGCCGTCAGGTGCGGGTGCGGGCGGAGCCGGCCGGCCGGCTCGCGTACACGCGGATCACCAAGGCACAGGTCGCGCATCCCCAGATCCTCGCCCCGTACGAGGCGGTGGAGGCGTGGATGAAGCGGGAGGGCTGGGACTACGACGGCCCCTGCCGGGAGGTCTACTTCGCCGACTGGGACGCGGCCGGGGCCGAGGACCCCGTGTGCGACGTGGCGTTCCCCGTGAAGCGGGCCCAGGGGGCCTAGCGGCCCGCTGCGGCCCTGCCGCGGGACGGCACCGGGCCCTCTCGGCTAGGACGGCGATCTGGACGAGAGGGCCCTTGGGCGGTTCTTGTGCAGTTGTGTCGACGACCGGTGACCGCCGACCGGGGCCGGCGACCGGCCGAAGGACGCGAGGTCCTCCGCCCTATGCCTTGACCGATGCCACGAAGTCGCTCCACGCGTCGGCGGGGAAGACCAGGTTGGGGCCGTCCTGGACCTTGGAGTCCCGGACGAGAAGGGCCTGGACGGCCGGCGACTTGACCTCGACGCACGCACCGTTGCCCGTGGAGTAGGAGGACTTGGTCCACGAGTGCGCGCTGCCCTGACGAATTGCCATTTTTTTGCTCCGGAGTGCAGTTGTTGAGTAGCTGTCCCCGCACCACGGACCCCCACTGCGGTCCCGCGGCGCGTTCACGCCAACCTTGTTGCTCGATGGCGTGATCGACGCTACTCGCCAACATCGACTGACGAAGCGACTATTCACTCGACCGGATGACATATTCCAGTGGAAACTTCCATCCCGCCGGGGGCGGGCGTACCATGCGGCACTTCCCGCGCAAACGTCCGTCATCTCGAACGCCCGGCATCTCCAACTCCCTTACCGCACATATCCTTTGGCGATTTCGGCGATGAAGTGGCGGGACTGGTCCACGTTCAGGGCCTGGGCGCGCAGATGCTCGTACATCACGCTGTACTTCTGCACGTCGTTCGGCTTCTCCAGATAAAGGTCGCTGGTGACGCCCTCGATGTAGACGACGCTGGAGTCGGCGGTGTCGGGGAACTCGAGGATCGCGTACTGGCCGTTGAGGCCGGGATGCGCGCCCATGTCGAACGGGATCACCTGAACCGTGACATGCGGCAACTGGGACTGTTCCACGAGGTGCTCCAGCTGGTCCCGCATCAGTTCACGGCTGCCGACCACTCTTCTGAGCGCCGACTCGTCCATCACGCTCCACAGCCGGAGGGGGTTCTCCCCGGAGGAGACACGTTCCTGCCGACGCATGCGCACCTGCACGCGCTTCTCGATCTCCGTGTGCGCGGTCTCCGGCAGCGCGCCCGAGATCAGCGCCTCCGCGTACTGACGGGTCTGCAACAGCCCGGGCACGACCTGCGGGTCGTACACGCGCAGGCTCGCCGCGTCCGTCTCCAGACCGATGTAGACGCTGTAGGGGACGTCGCCGAAGGCGTGCCACCAGCCCTGCTGGCGCGAGTCCTTGGCCATCTCCATCAGCGAGTCGACCATCCGCTGGTCCTCGACCTCGTACACCCCGCACAGATCGCGGACGTCACGCTGACTGATGCTGCGCCTGCCGTTCTCCAGCCGGCTGATCTTCGACTGGGACACCAGGAGGCGCTCGGCGACCTCTTCGGCCGTCATGCCCTTGAGCTCACGGAGCCGGCGCAGCTCCTGGCCCAACCGGCGTCGCCTGACAGTGGGATTGACATTGGACGCCACGGGACGTGCACCTCCGGCTGCGTGTCTGTACCTGACACTTTGCGTATCTGCTGTTGAGCAGACTGCCACCAAGGTGCTTTCTACCGCTGGAAAACGGTGGTTATGCGGGCGGTACACGCCAGTTCGGATCAGTACCCCCACCGGCGCCGACACACGTCCGCGCGGGGCGGTGCGTCGCACCGCCCCGCGCGGGCCGTGGCGGCTCCCGAACGGGTCCTGCGTACTGCGGGTGGTGCGGTCCTGCATGCGCTGCGTCGTGCGGTGTCGTGGGACTGCGCCTCAGTGGGCCACGACACGCGCCAGACCGCGGTGCGGCTGCGCCGGAACGCCACGGGCGGGTTCCGGAGCGGGCCTCGCTCCCGGCCCGGCCTGGCGGCCGGCGGGTGGCTGGTTGCGACGCGGCTGTGCCACCGCGCCGTTCTGGACGTCCATCACGGCGTGCGCCACGAGGCCGCCCATCGGGTCGTGCCTGATCAGATCCCGCAGCCGGGAGCGGGACGAACGTCCCTCGTTACCCGGGTACAGGTGCTTGCCGAGGCCGACCGCATGCGCCAGTGCGGCGAGCGCCGCGGTCCGCGGGTCCGGCGGAACGCCGGTGCGGATCGCGGAGTCCAGCCGGGCCTTGATCTCCCGGCTGATGTCGGTGTCCGTCGCCTGGTAGCGAGTCGTCGGCAGCACTCCGCACATCTGGCCCGCCACGGCATGCACCATGCCGCATCGCTCCAGATGCGAGAGGTAGGTCTGGCGTAGCCCGAGACGCGGCCCGCCGATCCAGTGGACGGCCCGTACGGGAGCGCCACGCCTTCGCAGCAACTCCAACGCGCAGTCCAGTGTCGGATCTCCAGTCGGCCGTGGGGACACCACGGCGATACGATCCCCGTCAGGGGCTATCCGCCCGGCCAGCGCCAGCTCCACTAGCTGTGCTCCGGCCAGACCAAGGTCGAGCGACTGCGGCTGTGCGGTGGTACCCGTGGTCGGGTCCAACGCCAGCAGAAGAAGCTCTTCCGGAATCGTTCTGCGGCTCCTGCCCATCCATGCCTCCCCGCGTGGATGAATGACAGGGTGACCCCTCTCACATTCATCTGTCGAGGGTGCGTGACCTGTTTGTAGTGGAACCAGTAGGTATGTCGTTCTCGTCTACCGCAGGAGCCAAGCCCTCTACACAGGACACTGGTACATGGTTCGGACAGCGCCGCGAGGCGGGTCCGGGGCGGGCGTTCACGGTTCGGCAGGCGCGCGGACGGCGTGCGGCACAGGAGGAGGCATCGGTGGCGGGCGAGTCCCCCGACAGGTCGAAGCAGCGCGAGTCGTCGGCAGAACCGACGTCGGGGAGCGCGGGCACGGTTCCCGAAGCACGCGAGTCCCGTGACCCCCGAGAGGTCCGCGATCCGCGGGTCGCGGTGGCGCGGGAGGGCGGTTCGTCGGCGGCGCGCGGCAGTGGCGGCGTGGACACGGCGACCCGGGTGTTCTCGGTACGGGATCTGAAGACCGACGAGGCCGACGAGGCCGACGAGGCGGGCAAGCCCGGCGAGCCGGAGGCGGCGGACGAGGGCGCGGCGGCGGACGAGGGCGCGGACACCGAGACCTCCGAGGCCGAGGAGGCCGCCGAGGCCGAGGCCGCCGAGGAGGAGTCTCCGGCTGTCCGGGCGGACGGCGACGGCGCCACCGGGAAGCCCGCCGAAGTCGAAGCTGAAGCCGCGGACGACTCCGGGGACGCCGGGGACGAGGCGGAGGGCCCGGAGGGCGCCGAGAGCGCCCCGGAGGAGCCGGAGGCCCGCGAGGCCGTCCAGGAAGCCCAGGACGCCCCCGCGGACGCCGAGGAGACCGAGAGCGCCTCGACGGAGGTCCCCGACGCCGCTCCCGAGGGCGGTGACGAGCGCCTGCGGGCGGCCGTCGCCCAGTGGGTGTCCACGGCGGACGGGAAGACCGGCGGGAAGGCCGACGAGAAGAGCTCCGCGGACGACGCCACCGACGCCGCCACGAACACGGACGCGGACACGGACACGGAGGAACGTTCCGCGAGCGCCGCCGAGGCGGCCGACCGGCCCGCGTCCAAGCCCGCCCCGAAGTGGGCCACGGGCGAGAAGGCCGACGAGGCGGACAAGGCCGACGAGACCGGCCGCACCGACAAGGCCGACGAAACGGACGGGTCCGCAGATCCGGACGGATCTGACGAAGCCCCGGCATCCGCCGGCACCGAAGCGGACGACAAGACCGACGAGCGGCCGGTCGACCAGCCGACCGCGGTCTTCAAGACGCCCCGGCCCAAGCCCGCCGTCGACCAGCCGACCACCATGCTGAAGCTGGGCGACGCCGCCCGGCCCGCCTCCACCGAGGCGAACAAGGTGGATAAGGCAGATAAGGCAGACAAGGCCGACGAGGCAGACGAAGCCGGCAAGGAAGGCGCGGCGGACAAGGGCGACGGGAAGTCCACGGACGAGGCTCCCGCCGAGCGGACGAGCAAGTTCGTCGCGCTCAAGCCGCTCGACGAGCCCCGCGCGCCCAAGCCCGCGGTCACGCCGTCCGCGCCTGCTCGGGCCGACGTCACCGCGCTCGTGCCGCAGGTCGGGCCCGAGCGGACCACCCAGCAGCCGCTGCCCCCCAAGCCGCCGCTGGACCTGCTGGCCGAGCTCACGAACACCCCGCCGCCCCCGCCCACACCCCTGCGCCAGCTCGGCCGGCGGCTCAAGATCTGGACGCCGCTGGTCCTCCTGCTGATCGTCGTCTTTGCGATCGCGCAGGCCGTGCGACCGCTGCCGGCCCCCGGGCTCACGCTCACCGCGAAGGACTCCTACACCTTCGAGGGGGGCAGGACACAGCTCCCCTGGCCGAACGAGGGACAGGGCTGGATGGACGCCGACGGCGTCGGCACGATGGGCAGCTTCGGCAAGCAGACGCCGGTGGCCATCGGCTCGGTCGCCAAGACGATGACGGCGTACATCATCCTCAGGGACCACCCGATGAAGGCCGGGGAGGAAGGTCCGCAGATCCAGGTCGACGCGACGGCCGAGAAGGAGGGCGGCTACGACGTCACGCTGGACGAGTCGACGCTCAACACCGTCAAGGCCGGGGACAAGCTGACCGAGAAGCAGGCCCTGTCGGCCGTCATCATCCCCTCCGCCAACAACATCGCGCGGCTGCTCGCGCGCTGGGACGCGGGCTCCGAGGCGGCGTTCGTGAAGAAGATGAACGCCACCGCGAAACAGCTGGGGATGGCGAAGACCACGTACACCGACCCCTCGGGCCTGAAGGAGACCACCGTCTCCACGGCCGAGGACCAGGTCAAGCTCGGCCGGGCGTTCGTGAAGATGCCGGCCCTGGTCGCCATCTCCAGCGCGGCCAGTTGGACCGACCCGTCCGGCAAGTACTGGAACAACTACAACGAGCTGCCGCTCAGGATCGGTGCGATCGGCATCAAGACGGGCAGCACGAGCGCGGCCGGGGGCAACCTGCTGTTCGCCTCCCGCAAGAAGGTCGACGGGAAGTCGGTGACCCTCGTCGGGGCGGTCCTCGGTCAGCACAAGCGCGAGATCCTCAAGACGGCCAACGTGGTCAGCCAGGCGGCGCTGGTCGCCGCCGAGGACGCGCTCACCTCGGCGAAGATCCTGAAGAAGGGCGACGTCGTCGGGTACGTGGACGACAAGCTGGGCGGTCACACGCCCGTCGTCATCACCAAGGACGTCTCGGCGGTCGGCTGGGCGGGCATGACGGTGAAGCTGTCGTTCGCCGCCGCCGAGGTGCCGCACACCGCGAAGGCCGGCGCCCAGGTGGGCACGCTCACCGTCGGGGACGGCACCAGCAGCGCCGTGAAGGTGCCGGTCGCCCTGCAGGCCGACCTGAGCGAGCCGGGCTTCTCGGACAAGCTGACACGTCTCGGCTGACGCCGGCGTCGCGTCCGTACCTCTCCGCACCCCGTCGGGCAGCCGCCCGGCGGGGTGCGTGCTAGCGTCGCGAAACGGGACAGGTCGCCGGTCGCAAGGGCGCAGCCGTGAAAGGGACGCGAACGGGACGCGACCGAGAGCAGAAGACGGGACACGGGGAGTGCCTTCAGGTGGCCACTGCGGAGCCGACACGCGCCGACGACACAGGTCCGGAACCGGACGTCGGCCGGCGGACGAGGCTGCCCGCACCCCAGTCGGGCGAGCACGACCGTGATCCGGCGCGAGCCGCCGTGGCCGCCCCGGCGGCGGACCCGGCGACCGACGGCCCCTCGGCGCGCCCCGTGGTAGACGTCGAGCAGGGCCCCGCCCGGGACCGCGAGAACGACGACCGCGACGACGGCGACGACCGCGCCGCGGGCCGCTCGGACGCGGCCCGCATGGAACCGCCGCCCGGGACGTCCCGCACGAGATCCGCCCTCGCCCGGCTGGGCGGCCGGCTGAACGGGCATCTGGTGCTGTCGATGACGGCGCTGTCCGGCATCCTGCATCTCGTCTGGTTCTTCACGTTCGCGAACAGTGGCGGCGACCTCGCGGCGCAGGACGCGTGGGCCGAGTTCGTGGGCCGGCATCCCGACTCCGCCTACAACCTCGCCTGGTACGGCGGCATGCACCCGGTGTCGTACAGCATGGTGTCGCCGTACCTGATGTCCGTGCTGGGCGTGCGGACGACGATGATGATCGCCGGAACGCTCTCAGCGGGCCTGCTCACCCTCATCCTGCTGCGCTGCCGGCCGGTGAAGGACCCGGTGTGGCCCGCGCTGGCAGGGATCTTCGCCCTGCTGTGCAACGCCGCCTCGGGACGGGTGACGTTCGGGCTGGGCAACATGTTCGCGCTGGCCGCGGTCGCCGTCGTGTTCTGCTGGCCGCACCGCTGGCGCTACAAACGGTGGGCGAAGGCGCTGTGCGCGGCGCCGCTCGCCGCGCTGGCCACCATGGGCTCGCCGGTGGCCGGGCTCTTCGTGGGCATAGTCGCCGTCGCGATGTTCCTGCAGAAGCGGCGGCCGGGCGCGTGGGCGCTCGGCCTCGCGCCCACGGTGGTCGTCGCGCTGTCCGCCTGGCTGTTCCCGTTCTCGGGCACCCAGCCGATGTCCTTCGGCTCGGCCTGTCTGCCGCTGCTGTCCGCGGTGGCGGTCTTCGCGGTCGTCCCGCGCGACTGGAAGACCGTGCGGATCACGGCGGCGGTGTACGGGCTCGGGGTGCTGATGGTGTGGCTGATCAGCTCGCAGATCGGGTCCAACATCACGCGGCTCGCGATGATGTTCACCGGTGTGGTGCTGATGGCGGCGCTGCCGTTCGCCGTGCCGCGCAGCCGCAAGTGGTACGTGATCGTCCTGTCGTCGCTGACGTTCGTGGGCTGGATCGGCTTCAAGTCGGTCGACGACGTGGTGCGGACGACCCCCGCGGCCTCCTGGGCGCGCGAGCTGGCCCCGCTCGTCAACGAGCTGCAGGGGGTCGGTGCGGAGAAGGGACGGGTGGAGGTGGTCCCGGCCCGCTCGCACCGCGAGGCGTCCGCGCTCGCGCCGTACGTCAACCTCGCCCGCGGCTGGAACCGCCAGGCCGACATGGAGCGCAACCCGCTCTTCTACGATGACACCCTCAACTCCGCGAACTACCACGACTGGCTCCAGCGGTGGGCGGTGCACTTCGTCGTCGTCCCCAAGGAGGCGCTGGACGGGGACGGGGGCGAACGGGAGCGGGAGCTGGTGCAGCGGGGGCTGCCGTATCTGGAGCAGATCTGGGGCGACGCCAACTGGCAGCTGTTCCGGGTCGTGGATCCCGCCCCGCTGGCCGAGCCGAACGCGGTGGTGCAGCGCGCCGAGCAGGGCGAGATGACGATCGACGTGAGGAAGGCGGGGCGGATCCTGATCCGGATCCCGTACTCGCCGTGGCTGAGCGTGGTCGACGCGCAGGGCAAGAGCCTGAAGCCGCCGCAGGAGACGCCGGAGTCCAAGGACCGCTCGGACGGGGAGCCGAAGACGTACGACAACGTCAACGGGTGCCTGTTCGAGACGCAGGAGGACACCGAGGGCGACAGGTGGACGGTGCTGCTCGCGCCGAAGGCGGGCACCTACCGGCTGGCGGCCCCTTACCAGCTGCCGCGGGGGACGCCGTGCCCCGACGAACTGAAGGACCGGCTCTGACCGCCCTACCCGCCCTGACCGCCCGAGCCGCCGTGACCGCCCGAGCCGCCGTGACCGCCGTGATCGTCTGACCGCCGTGATCGCCTGACCGCCCTGGTCAGCGGAGCCGGTCCACGTACCGGTCGGTGCCCGGTACCGTCGGGATGAAGGGGGCGACCAGCTCCACCCGGCCCAGGCCCGACTCGGCCACCGTCTTCTCCAGGCCGGTGAAGTGCTCGTCCCAGCAGTCCCTCGGGTCCTTCTCCAGGAACCACAGCAGGGTCAGCCGGGTGTCGACGCCCTCGACCTGCCTCACGTAGGTCATGCGGTCGCCGGGCAGGGGGGTGGGCCGGAAGACGGTGACCATGGCCGTCGGGGAACCGGCCACCTGCCGGGGGAGGTGGCGGGCGCGCAGCCACTCCAGGAGTTCGGCGCGCTGGGCGCTCGAGTCGGCGTCGATCACCTCGACCACGAGACCGGCGTACGGGTGGTCCAGGGCGTGGAAGTCGCGCGGTCCCGCCGCGCCGTCCCGGTAGACGGTCGCCTCGTGGTCCTGGAAGGCCGTGAAGACGTGGGTGCGGTCCTGGTAGACGCGGGCGTCGCGGTTGAGGCGCTTGTTGATGGCGACCGTCCACTTCATGTGGTCGTCGTAGCGGCCGTCGGTGATCCAGTAGGTGGAGAGGTAGCAGCCGGCGGTGACGGGCTGGGCGATCGCCGACTTCTCGGGGTACCGCAGGAGTTGGAGATCGCGGGTGGCCACCCATCTGCGGCCCGAGTACATCCAGGGCATCGCCATCGCGCCGGCGTAGTAGTGGTCGTCCTCGTACCAGCGGTTGTAGGCGTACTCGTGGCCGGGATGCGGTTCGACCATGGTGATCAGGGCGTGGCCGGGGCGGACCCCGTAGGGGCCTGTGGCGGCCAGTTCGGCGTACGTCTCGCTGCGGGTCTCGTCGCTCACGCGTCTTCCCCTTCCTCGGCGGCTGGCCCATACTCTGACGCTCCGTCAGACAATGCGCCAGGGTCAGGGAGGTCCCGATGTCACTGCTCAACGGCCGGACCGTCGTCGTCTCGGGGGTGGGCGCCGGGCTCGGCCACCAGGTCGCCGCCGCGGTCGTGCGGGACGGCGGGAACGCCGTGCTCGGGGCGCGGACCGAGGCGAACCTCGCGAAGAGCGCGGCCGAGATCGACCCCGCGGGGGCGCGCACGGCGTACCGGGCCACCGACGTCACCGACGAGGCCCAGTGCGAGGCGCTGGCGGGGCTGGCGCGGGAGCGGTTCGGGGGGATCGACGCCGTGGTGCACGTGGCGGCCTGGGACTCCTACTTCGGCGGGATCGAGGACGCCGACTTCGCCACCTGGCAGTCGGTGATCGACGTGAACCTGCTGGGCAGCCTGCGGATGACCCGGGCGTGCCTGCCGGGACTGAAGGCCGGCGGCGGTTCGGTCGTGTTCATCGGGACGCAGTCCGCGGTGGCGGCCCCCTCACAGGTGCGGCAGGCGGCGTACGCGGCCTCCAAGGGGGCGCTGACCAGCGCCATGTACTCCCTCGCGCGCGAGCTCGGTCCGCACCGGATCCGGGTCAACACCGTGTTGCCGGGGTGGATGTGGGGGCCGCCGGTGCAGGCGTACGTGCAGTTCACCGCGCACACCGAGGGGGTGCCGGAGGAGGAGGTGCTCGGGCGGCTCACCGAGCGGATGGCGCTGCCCGAGCTGGCCACGGACGGGGATGTGGCGGACGCCGCGGTGTTCCTGGCCTCGGACCGGGCACGGGCGATCACCGGACAGTCTTTGCTGGTCAACGCCGGGGAGCTGATGCGTTGAGTTCATATAGGTGAACGCAGGACACCATACCGAATTCTTTTACCTCCCTTTGACTCGTCGGTTACTTGTCGTGTTCACGCGACAGCGCCCACGATGAGCGCCGGGCTGAACGCCGGGCTGAACCACGGGAGGGCGCACATGAACGGTCTCGACTGGGCCGTGCTCATCGGCTATTTCGGCGTGATGGTCGCCATCGGCGCCTGGTCGCACAAGCGCGTGGACGACGTGAGCGACTTCTTCACCGCCGGCGGCAAGATGCCCTGGTGGCTGTCCGGCATCTCGCACCACATGTCGGGCTACAGCGCGGTGATGTTCACCGGCTACGCGGGCATCGCCTACACCTACGGCGTCACCTCGTTCGTCACCTGGTCCTTCCCGATCGCCCTCGGCATCGCGATCGGCTCGAAGCTGTTCGCGCCGCGCATCAACCGGCTGCGTTCCCGGCTCCGGGTGGCCTCCCCGCTGGAGTACCTGAAGAACCGCTACGACCTCAAGACCCAGCAGGCCCTCGCCTGGTCCGGGATGCTGCTGAAGATCGTCGACGTGGGGGCCAAGTGGGCCGCCATCGCGACCCTGTTGTCCGTGTTCACCGGGCTCTCCCTCAACCAGGGCATCCTCATCACCGGCGCGATCACCGCGGTCTACTGCACGATCGGCGGCCTGTGGGCGGACGCGCTGACCGAACTCGGCCAGTTCGTCATCCAGTTGCTGGCCGGTGTGGCCATGCTGATCGCCGTCGTGCTGAAGCTCAACGACAAGGGGATCGGCGTGACGGGGGCCTGGCACGAGCCCGCGCTCCAGGGACACGACAAGCCGCTGGTCGCCCAGTACGGCACGGTGTTCCTGCTCGCGTTCCTCTTCATCAAGCTCTTCGAGTACAACGGCGGGATGCTCAACCAGGCCCAGCGGTACATGGCCACGGCCGGCCCCAAGGAGGCCGAGAGGTCGGCGCGGCTGTCGGCGGTGCTGTGGCTGGTCTGGCCGCTGGTGCTGTTCTACCCGATGTGGATGTCACCGCTGCTCGTGACGTCCAACAAGCCCGACGGCTCCGACTCCTACGCCCTGATGACCGAACAGCTGCTGCCGCACGGCCTGTTGGGGCTCGTCATCGTCGGGTTCTTCTCCCACACGATGGCCATGTGCTCGTCCGACGCCAACGCCATCGCCGCCGTCTTCACCCGGGACTGCGCGCCGGTCATCTGGGCCAGGGCGCGCGAGTGGAACCAGCAGTCGGGGCTGATCGCGGCGCGCGTGACGACGGTCGTCTTCCTGGGGCTGTCCATGGCGGCGGCGACCCAGGTCAACTCCCCCGCGTTCAAGGACATCATCACCGTCGTCATCAAGTGGGTGGCCGGCCTGATGGGGCCGATGGCCATCCCGATGATGCTGGGCCTGTTGCGCCCCTTCCGCCGCTCCGGCCCGACGGCGGCGCTGACCAGCTGGTCGATGGGTCTGCTGGCCTTCTGGCTGGTCAACTACCCGATCAACTGGAACGTCGACGGCGGAGTGCCGCTGCAGTACCAGGTGTCGATCCCGCTCGCCGTGTCGCTGGTCCTCTACATCCTCATCGGCTTCCTGAAGCCCGAGGACACCCCGGAGCGGCTCGCGGTCATCGAGACCATCAACACGGACGGGAGCGGCGGCGCTTCGGCCACCGCTCCCCTCCCCGGCCCCCGGGACGAGGTCTCCACAGCGGCGAAGGACTGACCGCCGCCGACCGCGGGCCCGTCGCCCGTCGCCCGTCGTCAGGCCTCGCGGGGGTACCGGGTCAGCCAGCCGGGTGACGCCCCGGCGGGGTTGTGGAGCGCCGGTCCCTGGGTCATCTCCATGGCGAAGTCGTCGGCCAGCTCCAGCATCGTGGGACGGCCCTCCAGCTCGGCCAGCCAGGCCGGCGGGAGGGCCGTCTCGCCGTGCATCGCTCCCAGGAGACCGCCGGCCACGGCCGCGGTCGACGCCGAGGGCGCGCCGTGGTTCACCGCGAGCCGCAGCCCGTGCCGGACGTCCTGCGCGACGAGGGCGCAGTAGACGGCGCCGGACAGCACCGCCTCCGCGGTCCCCGCCGCCGCCAGCTCCTCCACCCTCGCCGGGCCGGGGAGCCCCTGCCGCACCGCGCCCAGCGCGTGCTGCAACGCCTCCGACACCGGCTCGTGCCCCGGCCGGGCGGACAGCAGGGCCAGCGCCCGCTGCACCGCGCCGTCCAGGCTCTCGCCGCGGGCCAGCGCATGCACGGTGACCGCGTACGCGCCCGCCGACAGACCTGCCGTGGGGTGACCGTGAGTCTGGGCCGCGCACTCGACGGCCAGTTGCGCGACGAGCTGCGGATCCCAGCCGACGAGCAGCCCGAACGGCACCGAGCGCGGCACGACCTCGGGACCGGCCGCGTCGGGGCTCTTGGGCGAGTCGAGCGTGCCCATCACCTCGTCGCCCAGCCCGAGCAGCAGGGCCCGGGTCGGATCGCGGCGGACGTAGAGCCACTCCTCCAGGGCGAGCCAGCCGTTGTCCTTGCGGCGCAGGTCGGGGCCCCAGTCGCGCTGGGTCGAGGCCCATCGCAGATACGCGCGGTGCAGGTCGGTCGGCGGATGCCAGGCGCCGGTGTCCCTCCGGACCTGGGCGCGGATCAGGCCGTCCATCGTGAAGAGGGTCAGCTGGGTGAGATGGCTGACCGCGCCGCGCCGCCCGTAGGCGGGGGCCAGGTCCACGACGCCCTCGGGCCCGTGTCCCTGCCGGATCTCCTCGATGTCCAGCCCGTCGACGGGCGCGCCCAGCGCGTCCCCGACGGCCGCGCCGAGCAGCGCGCCGCGCACCCGGCTGCGGAAGTCCTGTTGTTCGGCGCGGCCCCAGACGGGCCCGGCAGTCGCACCCACCAAGTCCTCCCGGGCACCGTCCGTACGTACGACGTCCGTCACTGTAATCGAACGCTCCCGGGTTCCCGCCCCGGGTGGGGACGGTCGGGTGGAGGGGTCATGGAGACCTGGTGGGGTAGGGAGCCCGCATGACCACCCCCATCGCGCGCCGCGCGCACGCCTCAGGTGTGCTCCCCCTCACCGCCGCCCTGCTCACCGGGACGGTCGCCCTCTACCTGCTGCTCGTCGCGTTCGGCAACATCACCGACTTCGGCACGAACCAGCAGTTCGTGCGTCATGTCCTGGCGATGGACGACACCTTCAAGGACGACGACCTGATGTGGCGGGCGGTGACGGACAGGGGCCTTCAGGACGCCGCCTACGTCGCGATCATCGTGTGGGAGACCCTCGCCGGGCTGGTGCTGGCCGCCGGGACGTGGTTCTGGGCCCGGCGGGACGACATACGCGCCCGTACGGTGTCCACGTACGGGCTGGTCATGGTGATGCTGCTGTTCGGCGCCGGGTTCATCGCGATCGGCGGCGAGTGGTTCGCGATGTGGCAGTCGAAGACGTGGAACGGACTGGACGCGGCGACCCGGGCGTTCCTCTTCGCCGGGGTCGTGCTGATCGTCAACCACCTGCCG
Organism: Streptomyces sp. LUP30; assembly: GCF_001746365.1. Lineage (GTDB taxonomy): Bacteria > Actinomycetota > Actinomycetes > Streptomycetales > Streptomycetaceae > Streptomyces. The sequence goes on along the minus strand of NZ_MJAJ01000015.1, from coordinate 131,249 downwards.
TCCGGGACCACGGGGACGACCGGGGTGACGGGGACGACCGGGGCGACCGGGGTGACCGGGACGACCACGCAGGACGGCGCCCGTCCGTGAGCGTGGGCCCTAGTCGACGACCCTGACCTTCGTCCCCGTCTCGCCGAAGGCCCACAGCGCCGTGCCGTCCGCCTTCGCCATCCGGATGCCGCCGGTCTGCGCGCCGGCGGCGGCCGGGGGCGGGGAGGAGCCGTCGACGGCGTTGGAGAACGCGATGTTCACACCCGACGCGGCGGAGAAGTACACGACGTGCTCGATCGCCACGCCGTCGGAGCCGGTGACGGCGTCCTTGCGCACCGACACCGTGTAGCTGCCGACGGCCGGGTTCACCGTGCCGGGCCAGACCGCGAAGGTGCGGCGGGCCGTGTCGTCCGCGTCGACCAGCCAGACGCGGTGCTGTCCCAGCGAGTAGACGACCCGGCGGCCGGCGCCCGACTTCTCCGGCACCCGGGCCTGCGAGGGAGCCGACGGCTTCGGCGCGGCCGACGGCTTGGCGCCCGCGGACGCCGAGGCGTGGGGGCTCTTCACCGCCGAGGCCGTCGGGTGCGGGCCGCTCTCGGCCTGCGCCGTCAGCGCGACGACCGCGGCGATCGCACCGGCGGTCAGGCCGGTGACCCAGACCCAGGAGGGAAGCCGTCGGGCAGGCACGGGCACGCATCTCCTCAGCTACGGGACCCCACGACCACGAGGGGTCCGATCATCGTACTGTGGGGATCCTGTAGGGCTGTCCCTCAGTCCAGCACCGGCAGCAGTTCCGGCAGATGCCCGTCGGACGCCGCGGCCGCCCGCCGCCGCTCCTCGGACACCGCGCCGTACAGCGTCGTACGCGGCCTCGCCGGGCGGCCCGCCGCGTCCGCGACCGCGATCAGGTCCTTGACCGACTTGTAGGAGCCGTACGACGAGCCCGCCATCCGCGAGATGGTCTCCTCCATCAGCGTGCCGCCCAGGTCGTTGGCGCCCGAGCGGAGCATCTCCGCGGCGCCCTCGGTGCCGAGTTTGACCCAGCTGGTCTGGATGTTGGGGATGTGGGGGTGCAGCAGGAGCCGGGCCATCGCCGTCACCGCCCTGTTGTCCCGCATGGTCGGGCCGGGACGGGAGATGCCCGCCAGGTACACCGGCGCGTTGGTGTGGATGAAGGGCAGGGTGACGAACTCCGTGAAGCCGCCGGTGCGTTGCTGGATGCCGGCGAGGGTCCGCAGATGACCCAGCCAGTGGCGGGGCTGGTCGACGTGGCCGTACATCATCGTCGAGGACGACCGGATCCCGACCTCGTGCGCCGTCGTGACGACCTCGATCCAGGTCGCCGTCGGCAGCTTGCCCTTGGTCAGCACCCAGCGGACCTCGTCGTCCAGGATCTCCGCCGCCGTGCCGGGGATGGAGTCGAGCCCCGCCTCCTTCGCCGCGATCAGCCACTCGCGGATCGACAGGCCGGTGCGGGTCGCGCCGTTGACCACCTCCATCGGCGAGAAGGCGTGCACATGCATGCCGGGGACGCGCTCCTTCACCGCCTTCGCGATGTCGAAGTAGGCCGTGCCGGGCAGGTCCGGGTGGATGCCGCCCTGCATGCAGACCTCCACCGCGCCCAGCTCCCACGCCTGCTGCGCGCGGTCGGCGACCTGGTCGAGGGAGAGGGTGTAGGCGTCGGCGTCGGTGCGGCGCTGCGCGAAGGCGCAGAAACGGCAGCCCGTGTAGCAGACGTTGGTGAAGTTGATGTTCCTGGTGACGATGTACGTGACGTCGTCGCCGACGGCGGCGCGGCGGACGTCGTCCGCGATGCGGGTCAGAGCGTCCAGGGCCGGGCCGTCCGCGTGGAGCAGGGCGAGCGCCTCGTCGTCGGTGAGCTTCGTCGGGTCGTCGGCGGCCGTCGCGAGGGCCTGGCGCACGTCGGTGTCGATGCGCTCGGGCGCCATGCCGGGTGCGGCGGCCTCGCGCAGGGCGGCCCAGTCGCCGTACACCTCGTCGAAGTCGTCGCGCCGGTCGGAGGTGCGGCCCTCGGTGTCGATGGTGCGGTGCAGGTCGGTACGGCCGGACGGCACGAACACCTCCTCCGGCTCCTGCCAGGGGCGGCCCTCGACGACGGCGTCCGGCAGGGCGAGTCCCGTCTCCGGGTCGGCCAGGGCGCGCACGTGCGGGAGCAGCCGCGGGTCCAGCCAGGGCTCGCCGCGGCCCACGAACTCCGGGTACACGCAGAGCCGTTCGCGCAGTTCGAAGCCGGCCGCCGCGGACTTCCCGGCGAGCTCCTCGATCTGCGGCCAGGGCCGCTCGGGGTTGACGTGGTCGATGGTGAGCGGGGACACCCCGCCCCAGTCGTCGACGCCGGCGCCGATCAGCCGCCCGTACTCGCTGTCGACGAGGTTGGGCGGGGCCTGGAGGCAGGCGGAGGGGCCCATGATGTGGCGGGCGACGGCGACGGTGGCGACGAGTTCGTCGAGTTCCGCGTCCGGCATCCCGCGCATCGCGGTGTCCGGCTTGGCGCGGAAGTTCTGGATGATCAGCTCCTGGATCCCGTGGTAGGCGCGGGAGACCTTGCGCAGCGCGAACAGCGACTCGGCCCGCTCCTCGTAGGTCTCGCCGATGCCGATCAGGAGCCCGGAGGTGAAGGGGACGGAGGAGCGGCCGGCGTCCTCCAGGACGCGCAGGCGGACGGCGGGCTCCTTGTCCGGGGAGCCGTGGTGCGGGCCGCCGGGCTCGGACCACAGCCGGGTCGCGGTGGTCTCCAGCATCATGCCCATGCTGGGCGCGACGGGCTTCAGCCGCTGGAAGTCGGTCCAGGACATCACGCCCGGGTTGAGGTGCGGGAGCAGCCCCGTCTCCTCCAGGATGCGGATGGAGACGGCGCGGACGTAGGCGATGGTGTCGTCGTACCCGTGCGCGTCGAGCCATTCCCGGGCCTCGGGCCATCGCTCCTCCGGCTTGTCGCCGAGGGTGATGAGGGCTTCCTTGCAGCCGAGGGCCGCTCCCTTGCGGGCGATGTCGAGGACCTCGTCGGGCGACATGAACATCCCGTGTCCGGCGCGGCGGAGCTTGCCGGGGACGGTCACGAAGGTGCAGTAGTGGCACTTGTCCCGGCACAGCCGGGTGAGGGGGATGAAGACGCTCTTCGAGTACGTGATGACGCCGGGCCGGCCGGCCGCCTCCAGACCGGCGTCCCGCACCCGGGCGGCGGAGGCGGCGAGGTCCCGCAGAGCCTCGCCGCGCGCCTGGAGCAGCACGGCCGCCTCGCCGACGTCGAGGGCGACGCCGTCCCGGGCCCGTTTGAGAGCGCGCCGCATGGAGTTCTCGGTGGGGCCGCCGGACGGGCCGGGGGTCTGGCCTGGGCCGGTACCGGAGCTCGCGGGAGTCGTCATCCTTCGAGCATACGATCACGTTTTCCGGGCTTGGGGCGCGCCCTGAGGCGCGCGGCCTACAGGAAGGGGGCGAACCCGTCGAGCAGTGCGAGCACCTCCGCCTCGCCCGCGGGCGGCAGCTGCACCACGACCTCCTCGATGCCGAGCTCCGCGTAGTGCGCGAGCTTGCCGGGGGACGGGTGGACGGCGTACGGCACGATCTGCAGGGCGGAGGGATCGCGGCCCGCGTCCGCCCAGGCGGAGCGCAGCACGGGCAGCGACTCGGAGAGGCCGCGTCCGCCGATCGGCAGCCAGCCGTCGGCGTACTCGCAGATGTGCGCGAACAGCTTGGGCCCGGCGGCCCCGCCGATCAGGGTGCGGGGCCCGGTGACGGGGCCGCGCGGCTTCTGCACGGGCTTGGGGTACGCGGTGCTGGCGCGCACGCTCCCGAACTCGCCCTCGTACGCGGTCGGTTCGTCCGCCCACAGCGCCTGCATCAGCCGCATCCGGTCGCGGACCAGTTCGCGCCGGGTGCGCCAGTGCACGCCGTGGTCGGCGGCCTCCTCGACGTTCCACCCGTAGCCGAGGCCGAGGGTGAGCCGTCCGCCGGAGAGGTGGTCCACGGTCGCGATCTGCTTGGCCAGGCCGATCGGGTCGTGCTGGGCGACGAGCGTGATGCCGGTGCCGAGGCCGAGCGTCTCCGTCACGGCCGCCGCCTGCCCGAGGGCGACGAAGGGGTCGAGGGTGCGGCCGTACTCGCGGGGCAGGTCGCCGCCTGCGGGGTAGGGGGTGGTCCGCTCGACCGGGATGTGCGTGTGCTCGGGCAGATAGAGCCCGGCGAAACCGCGTTCCTCCAGCTCACGCGCGAGGCGGGTGGGGGTGATCGTCTCGTCGGTGAGGAAGATCGTGACGGCGATGCGCATGGGCGGCCCTTTCACTGCGTACGGCTCGGTCGGCGGCGTCGTCGCGGACGACGCCCTCATCTGTACCGGCAGACGGGGCACGTGTCCATACCGACTGGTCGGCATCGATGTCGGGGCGCGCCGGGCCGGGGCAGGACCGGCCGCCGCGGCGGGGGCCGGTCCTGCCACGGCCCGCGCGTCGTCAGCGCACGGTGACCCGGTAGGTGATCCGCTCCGGCTCCGGGGGCGGGGTCGGGGACGGACTCGCGCCGCCGCCGCAGGCTGCCGACCCCGCCATGGGGAACGTGCAGTGCAGCAGCACGATCCGGGTGCTGCCCCGGCCCGTGGCCTCGAAGGTGAGGACGAGCGTGCCGCCGCCGCCGACCGACTTCCCGTCGTCGCCGGACTCGTAGCGCCGGCCTGCGGTGCGGACCACCGAGGCGTCCGGCTGCGGGGCGACGACGGACCAGTGCTCGCGGGTGGACCCGTTCTCCGGCACGGAGAGGGTGAAGCGCTCGCCGACCTCGGCGGTGATGCTCGTGTCCTGCGTGGGGTGACTCGTGGGCGGGTCCGCGTCGGAGCCCGACGCACAGCCCGTCATCAGTGTGACGGTGCACAGCACCGCTCCCGCGACCCTGCTCGACCTGGCGGCCATCGGCTCCCCCGTTTCGATCTTGAACGCGGGGAGGCTAGCACCCGTCCGACGGACAGGACCCGCCCGCCCGGCCCGGCCGGCCACCGGAGCCCGTCGCCCGTGCGGCCGCCCGCTTCCGTCACGCCGACGCCGTCGGGGAGCATGGACGCAACACACCTGTCCGCGAAGGAGCCCCACGGATCATGGCCCGTTCCAGCGACCTCCGTTTCCGTGCTACGACCGCCCTGCAGCGGTACGTCGCCAACCCCCTGACGCGCCGGCTGCCGTTCCACACGCTCCTGGAGACCACCGGCCGCGTCTCCGGCCGGCCCCGGCGCACCCCGCTGGGCGGCCGCCGGGTCGGCGACACGTTCTGGCTGGTCTCGGAGTTCGGGGAGCGGTCGCAGTACGTCCGCAACATCCAGGCCGACCCGCGCGTGCGGGTGCGCCTCGGCGGGCGGTGGCACTCCGGGACGGCCCACCTGATGCCCGAGGACGACCCGGTCGCGCGTCTGCGCACCCTGCCCCGCGCCAACAGCACGGCGGTACGGGCACTCGGAACGGGACTGCTCACGGTACGGGTGGACCTGGAGAGGTGACCCTCGTCACGGGAGCGGGTCAGGGAAGCCGTCGAGACCGAGTGCGGGCGTGCCCCCGTCCGGCCGGGCTCACCCCGGCCAGACGATCGCCTGTACCTCGCTGTACGCGTGCAGCGCGTACGAGCCGACGTCGCGGCCGACCCCGCTCCTCTTGAAGCCCCCGAACGGCGCTTCCATGTTGCGGCCGACGGTGTTGACGCCGACGCCGCCGGCCCGCAGCCGTCGGGCCACGCGGAAGGCGCGGGCCACGTCGCCCGACCAGACGTAGTCGATGAGCCCGTAGTCGCTGTCGTTGGCCAGGGCGACGCCCTCCTCCTCCTCGTCGAAGGGGATGACGACGACCACCGGGCCGAAGATCTCCTCCCGGGCCACCCGCATGTCGTTGGTGCAGTCGGCGAGCAGGGTCGGCGCAACGTAGAAGCCCCGCTCCAGCGAGGGGCGTTCGCCGCCCGTCACAACCACCGCGCCCTCCTTGCGCCCCAGTTCGACGTACGACTCCACCCGGTCCCGATGGGCGGCCGAGATCACCGGGCCGACCACCGTGTCCGCCTCTCCGGGGTCGCCCACCGTCAACCGGGCCGCATACGCGCCGAGTCGCTCGACCAGCCGGTCGTACACCCCCCGCTGCGCCAGCACCCGTGTCGGCGCCGTGCAGATCTGGCCGCTGTAGAAGGAGAACGTGGTGCCGATGCCGGCCACCGCCGAGGCGACGTCCGCGTCGTCGAGGACGACCGCCGCGCCCTTGCCGCCCAGCTCCATCAGCTGGCGCTTCATCTGCCGCCCGCACACCTCGGCGATGCGCTGTCCGACGGCCGTCGAGCCGGTGAAGCTCACCATGTCGACGTCCGGCGACGACACGGCCGTCTCGCCGATCTCGACGGCCCGTCCCGAGACGACGTTCACCACCCCGCGCGGCACGCCCGCCGCCTCCAGCGCCTCCGCCATCCGGTAGACGGACAGGGGGTCCTGCGGGGCCGGTTTGACCACGACCGTGTTGCCCATCGCCAGGGCGGGGGCGATCTTCCCGGCCGGGTTCGCCCACGGGTTGTTGTAGGAGGTGATGCAGGTGACGACGCCGACGGGCTGGCGGACGGCCAGCGCGCCCATCACACCGGCCTTCCCCATCGGGCCCGCCTCGTTGATCTGCGGCGGGACCGGCCACTCGGCGGACTCCACGCGCGCGTACCGGCGGAAGCGGGCCGCGCCCACCCCGACCTGCATGGCGCGCGCCGTCCCGGTCGTCGCGCCCGTCTCCGCCCGGGCGAGCTCGGCGTAGGGCAGCAGCCGGGCCCGCACGATGTCGGCCGCACGGCCGAGGACCGCCGCACGCTCCTCCGGCGCGGTGCGCGACCACGGGCCGAACGCCTCGCGAGCCGCCGCGCAGGCCGCCCGCACCTGGTCCTGCGAGGCCTCCGGCGCCCAGCCGACGGTGCCCTCGGTCGCCGGGTCGACGACCTCGTAGTGCCCGGCGTCCGGCTCCATCCAGGCGCCGCCGACGAACAGGCGCTGTCCGTAGGCCGGTTCGCCGCTCATCCGGTGCTCACCGTCCTGGTGTCCCGGCCCGAGCGCAGCACCCGCCCCGGCACGGCGCCCGTCACCACGTCGTCCCGGATGACCGCCACGCCGTTGACCCAGACGGCCCGCACGCCGATCGCCCGGGAGTCCAGCCGGGGACTGTCGCCCGGCAGGTCGTGCACCAGGGTGGCCTTGCCCGCGTCGATCCGCGCCGGGTCGAACAGGACCAGGTCCGCGTGGAAGCCCTCCTGGATCCGGCCCCGTTCCCGCAGGCCGAACAGTTGCGCCGGGTCGTCGGTGAGCATCTTCACCGCCTGCTCCAGACCGGCCAGCTTCCGGCCGCGCAGGCAGTCGCCCAGGAAGCGGGTGGTGTACGGGGCTCCGCACATGCGGTCCAGGTGGGCGCCGGCGTCGGAGCCGCCGAGCAGGACGTCCTCGTGGCTCCAGGTCTGCGCGCGCAGCGCCCATGAGCCGGGGTCGTTGTCCGTGGGCATCGGCCACAGGACCGTGCGCAGTTCGTCGGCCGCGCAGATCTCGACCAGACAGGCGAACGGGTCGAGGCCGCGTTCGGCGGCGATGTCCCGGACGACCCGTCCGGTGAGGCCCTCGTTGGCCGCGCTGTAGGTGTCGCCGATGACGTACCGCCCGAAGTCGGCCAGCCGCCGGAAGACGCCCGCCTCCCTGGAGTCGGCCCGCCGCAGCATCTCGGCCCGCACGCCCGGGTCCCGCAGCCTCTCGATGCGCTCCGGGACGGGCAGGCTCAGGACCGGCCCCCAGCCGGGGATCAGGTTCAGCGCGCAGAAGGTGCCCAGGGACATGTTCATCGGCGTGAGGATCGGCATCGTGAGCGCCACGACCCTGCCGCCCGCCTTGCGGGCCCGCTCGCTCGCGGTGAGCTGCCGGGGCACCCGCTCCGGGACGGCCGCGTCGACGGTGAGGACGTTCCAGTTCAGGGGGCGTCCGGCCGCCGCGCTCATCTCGACGAACAGGTCGATCTCGGCGTCGCTGAACTGGTCCAGACAGCCGGCGACGATGGCCTCGATCTGGGTGCCCTCGTGCTCGCCCACGGCCCGCGACAACGCCAGCAGCTCGGCGGGAAGCGCGTGCCGGGAGGCGACGGGCCGGCCGTCGCCGTCGGAGTGGGTGGACGACTGGGTGGTGGAGAAACCCCACGCCCCCGCCTCCATGGCCTCGTGCAGCAGCCGTACGATCTGGTCCAGTTGCTCCTCGCTGGGCTGTCCGCCCACCGCGTCCGGCCCCATCACGTACCGGCGCAGGGCGCAGTGGCCCACCATGAACCCCGCGTTGACGGCGATCCGCCCTTCGAGGGCGTCGAGGTACTCCCCGAACCCGTGCCAGTTCCAGGGCGCGCCCTCTTCCAGCGCGACCAGGGACATTCCCTCGACCTTGGACATCATGCGGCGCGTGTAGTCGGCGTCCTCGGGGCGGTCGGGGTTGAGCGGTGCGAGCGTGAAGCCGCAGTTCCCGGCCGCGACCGTGGTCACCCCGTGGTTCAGGGACGGGGTGGCGTACGGGTCCCAGAAGAGCTGGGCGTCGTAGTGCGTGTGCGGGTCGACGAACCCGGGGGCGAGGACGAGTCCGGCGGCGTCCTCGGCCGTGCGCGCCTCCTCGGCGACGGTTCCGATGACGGCGATCCGCCCGTCCCGGAGGCCGACGTCGGCGCGGAACGCGGGTGCACCCGTCCCGTCCACGACGGTCGCACCCTTGATCACGTGATCGAGCATGGGGGCTCCCTTTTCACCTGCGGGGACCTGTCCGGCCTCGTACGACCTCAGACGGTCCCGCGGAAGCGCGACGTCCGGTGAACGGGATCCGTGTCGATCTTCGGGATCACGTGCTCCCCGATCAGCCGGATCGTCTGCAGCGTCTCCTCCTTCGGCACGCCCACCGGCAGCCCGAACGACAGCTGGTCGGCCCCGGCCTGCTCCCACCGCTTGCACTGGCGGGTCACCTCGTCCGGGTCGCCGCAGATCAGCAGCTCCTCCTCGACGAGGAGCTCCACGAACTCGGCGTTGTACTCGGGCAGCGTCTCCGGCCAGACGGGGAAGCCCTCGGGGCGCGGGAAGGTGTCGTGGTAGCGGAACACCAGGGACGGCAGGTAGTGCAGTTCGCCCTCGACGGCGATCCGGATCGCCTCGTCGTGGGTGGGCGCGCAGATCGCCGTCGTCGTCACCATCACGTTGTCGTTGACGAAGTCCCCGATCGGCTCGGCGTTCACGACGGCCGTCTTGTACTGCTCCAGCACCCACTCCATGTCGGACACCTTCTGGATGCTGAAGCCCAGCACCCCGAGGCCCTTCTTCGCGGCCATCGCGTACGACGGCGGCGATCCGGCGGCGTACCACATCGCCGGGTGCGACTTCCCGTACGGCTTCGGCAGGATCTTGCGCGGCGGCAGCTGCCAGTGCTTGCCCTGGAAGCCGGCGTACTCGTCCTGAAGCCACATCTTGGGGAACTCGGCGATGGTCTCCTCCCAGATCTCCTTCGTGTGATTCATGTCGGTGATGCCGGGGAGGAAGCCGAGGATCTCGTGGGAGCCGGCGCCGCGGCCGGAGCCGAACTCGAAGCGGTTGCCGGTGAGGTGGTCGAGCATGGCGACCTTCTCGGCGACCTTGACCGGGTGGTTGACCTGCGCGAGCGGGTTGAAGATGCCCGAGCCGAGGTGGATGCGGTCGGTGGCGTGGGCGAGGTAGCCGAGGTAGACGTCGTTGGCGGAGAGGTGCGAGTACTCCTCCAGGAAGTGGTGCTCGGAGGCCCAGGCGTACTTGAAGCCGGACTTGTCCGCCTGGATGACGTACTCGGTCTCCTCCATCAGCGCCTTGTGCTCGGCGAGCGGGTCGGTCTCGCCGCGCTTGCCCACATATCCCTGTACAAAGAGCCCGAATTCCAAGGAGGTTCACCGTCCCCGGTTCTGAAGTCCACGATTTCTGACGGTTCGTCAGATCGACTGGCCCGACTGTCGCACCCGCCGCATGGAGGGTCAATACCTGACGACCCCTCAGATGACGCTGACCCCCGCCAGCCACCCTCCGTCGATCACGAACGGCTGGCCGGTGATGTAGGAGGAGTCGTCGCAGGTGAGGAACAGCGCGAGCCGGGCCACTTCCTCCGGGCGGCCGATGCGGCCCATCGGCACGAGCTTGCGGTACAGCCCGTCGATGGCCTTCGCGGTCTCCTCCCGGTCCGCGTCCGGGTCCAGCAGGGAGGGGTTGGACATGGCGGTGTCGATCGCGCCGGGGCACACGGCGTTGACCCGGATGCCCCGCGGGGCGAGCTCCAGGGCCGCGACCCGGGTGAGGCCGAGGACGGCGTGCTTGGTCGCCGCGTACGAGCCCACCGCCGCCATCCCGGTCACCGCGGTGTACGACGCCGTGTTGACGATCGTGCCGCCGTCGGCCATCACCGGCGCGACCGTCTTGACTCCGAGGAAGCAGCCGACCTGGTTGACCTGCACGACCTGCATGAATTCGTCGAGCGGCGTGTCGGTGAGGGCGTTGAAGCGCAGGATGCCGGCGTTGTTGACGAGGCCGTCGATCCGGCCGTGGGCCTCCTGCGCGGCGCGCACGGCCGACTGCCAGGCGTCCTCCCGCCCCACGTCGAGGTGGACGTACAGCGCTCCGATCTCCTCGGCGAGAGCCGCGCCCTGTTCGTCCAGGACGTCGGCGATCACCACCTCGGCGCCCTCCGCCCGGAACAGCCGGGCCTCCTGCTCTCCCTGGCCGCGCGCGGCGCCGGTCACGAGGACGACGCGTCCGTCGAGCTTTCCCATGCCGAACCCCTTCGCATCGCATCACTGGAACTCAGCATCGTAGCGCTCGATCTGACGCAGCGTCAGATAGCGGCCTGTTCGGATTCGTCGAGCACCCGGGTTGCACAAGCACACAGAGGACGGATTCACCGCCGACGCCGGTTCCAGGCAGATCCTGAAGAACGGGACTCCCGACGGGCGGCTCCGGCTGCGGAACGCGAAATGCGGCACCCCTGAAGCCGACGGCATCCTGACATCGGCCGACAGCCTGCGGGCCGAGCCCGGATTCGGCCAGGGCGGCGGCAACGTCGCCGACGTGGACATACCCCTCCCGGAGATTCCGGCGCTCTGATGGTTCTCAGGTGCGAAGCACGGGCGCGTCGGCCCCGGCGGGCGTCCGCCGGGCTTCCTCCCGCAGCGCGGCGCACGCGGCGGCCGAGAGGCAGGTGTGCCCGACGATCGCCGCCGCGTAGGGGTCGTCCGTGGCCGGCCGGTCCGCGTGCGGCCAGTCGCCCTCGGCGCAGGCGAGGGCGAGGGCGAGAGGCTGGGCGGAACGCTCGGCGGATCGCACTGGTGGGGTCCTTCCGCCGGGCCGTCGGGTCCGTACGCTCGCGCGTACGCGGCTCGGCGTGAACGTGCTCAACGGTTCAGTGAGTGGTGTGGAGCGATGCCGGGCAAGGGCGCCACGTCGGACCCGGCCGCGGCGGACCGGACGGCGTCCCCGAAATCCAGCACGGTGTCCCGGCTTCGACCGCCGTCGGTCACAGGGCGGTGGCGGCGCGGACCAGCCCCGCGACGGCCGCCGAACGGCTGTGCGGGGGCCAGGCGATGACCGTGGTGACGTGGGGGGCGTCGGGGACCGGTACGGCGGTGAGGTCCTCGCGCAGGCCGGTGCGGCCCGACTCCGGCACGACCGCGCAGGCGCGGCCGAGGGCGATGAGCTGGGTGAGTTGCGTGTGGTCGCGCACCTGCGGTCCGGGGCCGTCCGGGAAGGTGCCGTCAGGGCGGGGCCAGCGGGGCAGGGGCAGGTCGGGAAGGCCGGTGACCTCGGCGAGCCGCACGTGGGGGCGGGCGCCGAGAGGATGGCCCACCGGGAGGATCGCGACCTGGCCCTCGCAGAGCAGGTCCTCGGTGTCGAAGCCGGCCGTGTCGTCGAACGGCCGATGCAGCAGGGCTACGTCGGCCCGGCCGTCGTGCAGCAACCGTGCCTGCTCGCCCGGCCCGCACAGCACGACGTCCACGGCGACGGCGCCCGGCTCGGCGGCGTAGGCGTCGAGGAGTTTCGCCAGCAGTTCACCGGAGGCCCCCGCCTTCGCGGCCAGGACCACGGCGGGGCGGCCGGTCGCCGCGAGGGCGGCCCGGCGGGTGCGTCGTTCGGCGGCCTCGACGGCGTCCAGCGCCGCCCGCGCCTCCCGCAGCAGCACCGCCCCTGCCCCGGTCAGGGCGACACCCCGGCTGCCGCGCTCCAGCAGGAGGGCGCCCAGGCGGCGTTCGAGCCCGCCGATCGCCCGCGACAGCGGGGGCTGTGCGATCCCGAGCCGCCGCGCGGCCCGGCCGAAGTGCAGCTCTTCGGCGACCGCGACGAAGTACCGCAGCTCACGTGTCTCCACCCCGCCAGCCTAACCGGGACGACCAGGGGCGATACCCGGGCGGTATCGCCGCCCACCCAGTCGGTCTTGGACGCCCGGTCCGACGGGGGAGAAGTATCGACGTCATGAGTGAGACGAACACCGTGAACCACCACAAGGTCGCCCTGGTGACCGGGGCCAACAAGGGCATCGGGTACGAGATCGCCGCCGGGCTCGGCGCCCTCGGCTGGTCCGTCGGGATCGGCGCGCGGAACGAGGAGCGGCGCGAGGCCGCTGTGGACAGGCTGCGCGCGGCCGGAGCCGACGCGTTCGGCGTGCCGCTGGATGTGACCGACGACGAGGGCGTGACAGCGGCGGCTCGGCTGCTGGAGGAGCGGGCCGGACGGCTGGACGCGCTCGTCAACAATGCGGGGATCACCGGCGGCGGACCGCAGGAGCCCACCACGGTCGACGTGAACCGGGTGAGGGCGGCCGTGGAGACGAACGTGATCGGCGTCATCCGCGTCACCAACGCCCTGCTCCCTCTGCTGCGCCGCTCGCCGTCGCCGCGGATCGTGAACGTCTCCAGCAGCGTCGGCTCCCTCACCCGCCAGACCACGCCTGGCGCCGAGACGGGCCCCATCGCCGTGGCCTACGCTCCGTCGAAGACGTTCCTCAACGCCGTCACCGTGCAGTACGCCAAAGAACTGGCCGACACCCACATCCTGATCAACGCCGTCTGCCCCGGCTACACGGCGACCGACCTCAACGGCTTCCGGGGAGTGCGCACCCCCCAGCAGGGAGCGGCCGCCGCGATCCGGCTGGCCACCGTGCCGGCCGACGGGCCCACGGGCCGCTTCTTCGACGACGAGGGAGAGGTGCCCTGGTGACGCGCTTCCGGATCGCGCCGACGTGAGGCACCTTCTCGACCTGCCGGCACTGCGGCGAGCTTCCGGGTTGCTGCCCGGCCGGGGATTCAGCGGCCGGCCGGCGGCCTGTTGTTGACGGCGTCGTCGTACAGCTTCTGGGCGTCGGCGTCGAGATAGGAGCTGTAGGAGATGTCGTCGACGTCACCGCCGGTGTGCCAGCCGCCGATCACGCCGACGATTCCCCATCCCGCCGTCTTCTTGACGAGGAACGGGCCGCCGGACGCGCCCCCCGAGTACGCCTTGCACGCGATGCGCAGGAAGCTTCCGGGGATCTTGGGGTCTGAGCTGTTGTAGCGCACGGTCTTGTCCGTGCAGTCCAGTGGCCCCTTCTGGGCACTGGGGTAGCCGATGAGGCGGACGGGATCGTGCTCGTAGCCTGCACCGACGAGGAGGTCGGCGCCGCCGACGACGTCCTGTACGTTCACGCCGCCGCGGGGTTCGAGCTGCAGGAAGCCGAAGTCCAGGTCGGCTGCGGCGTCGGGGCCTTTGGCGAGGTACCGCTTGTCGACGTAGACGCGGCCGGGCTTGACGGTGAAGGATCCGAAGGGCTTTTTCCCCGCGTTGTACTGGGGGACGAAAGTGACGTTTTTTCGCGCATTCCGGTCGTCGAAGCAGTGCCCCGCACTCATGACAAGGTTCTTGCCGGGACTGTTGACGACTGTCCCTCCGCAGAAGCGGCCGGTACGGGTTCCGTCGTCGAAGAAGAAGGTGCCGACGATCGGTATGCCCGCAAAGGGTTTGCTGGATGAGGCGGCGACGCCGCGGCGGGCGGCGTCGTCTGCGGACTCTCCGCCGGCGACGGGCTGCGCCGCACGCATGCGTTCGGGCGTCCAGTAGGCGTCCGCCTCGGCAGACGTGAAACCTCGGGCGTCCTTGTCGCCCGCTGCCGGCACCGGAGTCGGCGACGATATGGATTCCGCTTGTGCCGGCGTCTGCGGCAGCACGGCGAATGCACATATCCCCATGAGAACGGCGAGCGTCCCTTTTGTCTTCAAGTTGCTTCTCCATGGTCAAAGGAGAGGCAGAACACCGCGCGTCGCGCTGCCCCCCGGATCCGCCATGATTACAGGATGACCCGCAACAAGGTGAAGATTCCCACGACCATATGACGGGAAGTCGGCTTCCAGCGGAAGGGCCACCGACCTCCCGGGGTCCCGCGCGGCAGGCGGCCTCGACCGGCTCGGCCGGAATGCCGTCGGCACCGCGGGGTGGTGGGCGCGGGCCGGGAGGTGCGGCGACCGGGCGGCCCTACAGCAGTGGCCCCACCGCCGCGCCGAACTCCGTCATCTGGTCGACGAGTTCGGCTCGGCTTCGGCAGCGGAAGCGGACCTGGATCTGGTCGACGCCCATCGCCGGGTAGGCCCGCAGGGACGCGGCCAGCGCCTCCGGCGGGCCGGTGAGGGTGCGGCGGCCGACGTCCCAGGCAGGCGTGCCGACGTACAGGGGCTCGGTGATGGCGCCGATGGTGAGGGGCGCGGCGACGCCGGCGTCCTCGCGCAGGCGTCGGAGCTTCTCGATCTGCGCGGGCAGCCGCTCCCTCGGGTCGCCCTGGGGCAGCCAGCCGTCGCCCTTGAGCGCGGCCCGGCGCACGGCGGCCGGGGAGGATCCGCCGACCCAGAGGGGGACGCGGGCCTGCGCGGGGCGGGGCCGCTGGCCGAGCCCCTCGAAGTCGTACGCCTTCCCGTGGTGGGAGGGGAACTCCTGTGGCCCGAGCGCGGCGCGCAGGGCGTCGATCGTCTCGTCCAGGACCGCGCCGCGCCGCTCGAAGTCCGCGCCCAGCGCCTCGAACTCCTCCCGCACGTGTCCCGCGCCGACCCCGAGGACGAGGCGGCCCCCGCTGAGGTGGTCGAGGGTGGCGTACTGCTTGGCCGTCAGAAGGGGATGGCGCAGGCCGACGACGGCGACGTGACTGAGCAGGCGCACGCGGGTCGTCACGGCCGCGAGGTGGGCGAGGGTGGCCACCGGGTCGTACCAGACGGTGCTCATGGCCTCGGCCAGCCGGCGCGGGATCGCCACGTGGTCGCAGGCGGCGACGTAGGCGAAGCCGGCCCGGTCGGCGGCCCGGGCGATCTCGACGAGGTCGGCGGGGCCCGCGTCGGCCTCCCAGGGCTCGGCGTAGATCGTCGACTGGGACTGGACCGGCAGTTGGATGCCGTACGCGACGCTCACCGCGGGCTCCACAGGCCGTCCTCGGTCAGTCCCAGCAGCTCGATGGCGTTGCCCCGCACGATCCGCTCGACCACGTCCGGGTCCAGATGGCCCATCTGCGCCTCGCCGACCTCCCGCGACTTCGGCCAGGTGGAGTCGGAGTGCGGGTAGTCGGTCTCGTAGAGGACGTTCCCGACGCCCACGGAGTCGAGGTTGCGCAGCCCGAAGGCGTCGTCGAAGAAGCAGCCGTAGACGTGGTCGGCGAACAGCTCGGACGGCGGACGGTGGACCTTGTCCGCGACGCCGCCCCAGCCCCGGTTCTCCTCCCACACCACGTCGGCGCGCTCCAGGATGTAGGGGATCCAGCCGATCTGGCCCTCCGCGTACATCACCTTCAGGTTCGGGAAGCGCTCGAACTTGCCGCTCATCAGCCAGTCGACCATCGAGAAGCAGCAGTTGGCGAAGGTGATGGTGGAGCCGACGGCAGGCGGGGCGTCCGCCGACGTGGACGGCATACGGCTGCTGGAGCCGATGTGCATGGCGACGACCGTGCCGGTCTCGTCGCAGGCGGCGAGGAAGGGGTCCCAGTAGTCGGTGTGCACGGAGGGCAGGCCCAGGTGCGGGGGTATCTCGGAGAAGGCGACCGCACGGACCCCGCGGGCCGCGTTGCGCCGGACCTCGGCCGCCGCCAGTTCGGCGTCCCAGAGCGGGACCAGGGTGAGCGGGATGAGCCGGCCCCCGGCAGCGGGCCCGCACCACTCCTCCACCGTCCAGTCGTTGTAGGCGCGTACGCACAGCAGGCCCAGCTCGTGGTCGGCGGCCTCGGTGAAGGTCTGGCCGCAGAAGCGCGGGAAGGTGGGGAAGCAGACGGCGGACTGGACGTGGTTGACGTCCATGTCGGCGAGCCGGGAGGGGACGTCGTAGGAGCCGGGGCGCATCTGCTCGTAGGTGATGACCTCCAGCTTGATCTCGTCCCGGCTGAAGCCGACGGCGGTGTCCAGGCGGGTGAGGGGGCGCTGCAGGTCTTCGTAGAGCCACCAGTCGCCGATCGGACCGTCGTCGCCGGGCTCGCCCATGACGGGTTTGAAGCGGCCGCCCAGGAAGGTCAGTTCCTTGAGCGGGGCGCGGACGGTGCGCGGGCCGACGTCGAGGTACTTCTTCGGCAGACGGTCCTGCCAGACGGTGCTGGGTTCCACGGTGTGGTCGTCGACGGAGATGATCAGCGGGAGCGGTGCGGCGGTCGGCGAGGCGGCGGTCGAGGCGGTCGCTGAGGTGTCCATGGGGGCACGGTAGCGCTGAACTGACGACCCGTCAGCTAGCCTGCGGGAGCCGCTGGTGATCGACTGTGTGCGAATGTGTGCGCAGAGGGGGTGAGGGGTCTGCGCCCTCCCGTGAGCCGCGCTGTGATCGGCGTCTCGCGCAGCTGACGGTCTTGGCGCGGACAGGGCAAACTGGGCTGGTACTTCGGATGCCTAAGGGGAGCCCTGATGGACGACCGCGCAGAGCACGGCGGCCCACGTGTGCCGCAGCAGAGGCGCCCCGGTTCTCCCGGGGAGCCCGCCGCGCTGCGCTTCGACGTGCTCGGCCCGGTGCGCGCCCGGCGCGGCGAGGAACAGCTGGCCACCGGATCCCCCCAACAACGCGCGCTGCTGGCCGCTCTGTTGCTGCGCGAGGGCCGGACCGCCACGGCCGCCGAGCTGATCGACGCGCTGTGGGGGGAGGACCCGCCGTCACAGGCGCTGGCCGCGGTGCGCACGTACGCCTCCCGGTTGCGCAAGGCGCTGGACCCGCGCGTCCTGGTGAGCGAGTCGGGCGGGTACGCGGTGCGCGGGCTGGGCGAGGGCGCCCTGGATCTGGCGGTGGCGCAGGAGCGCGCGGCCGAGGCGGAGAAGGCGAGGGCGGCCGGTGACCTGGGCCGGGCCCGGGAGGTGCTGAAGCAGGCGCTGGGCCTGTGGGACGGCGAGGCGCTGGCCGGCGTCCCCGGGCCCTACGCGGAGGCCCAGCGCGTCCGGCTGGAGGAGTGGCGGCTCGGGCTGCTGGAGGCCCGCCTGGACATGGACCTGGAGCAGGGCTGCCACGCGGAGGCGGTCTCGGAGCTGACGGCGCTGACGGCCGCGTACCCGCTGCGCGAGCGGTTGCGCGAGCTGCTGATGCTGGCGCTGTACCGCAGCGGCCGGCAGGCGGAGGCACTCGCGGTGTACGCGGACACCCGGCGGCTGCTGGCCGAGGAGCTGGGGGTGGATCCGCGCGCGGGACTGCGCGAGCTGCAGCGTCGCATCCTGCAGGCCGACCCGGAGCTCGCCGAGCCGTCCGCGCCGGCCGAGCAGCCCACGGTGGTGCAGGTGCGTCCCGCCCAACTCCCGGCGACCGTACCCGACTTCACCGGGCGATCGGCGTTCGTGCGGGAACTGAGCGAGGTGCTGGCGGCGGCTTCCGGGACCGGTGCGGGCGACGGGACGGGACGGGTGATGGCCGTGTCCGCGCTGGCCGGGATCGGGGGCGTCGGCAAGACGACCCTCGCCGTGCACATCGCCCACCAGGCCCGCTCCGCGTTCCCCGACGGGCAGTTGTACGTCGACCTCCAGGGGGCCGGGGCCCGGGCGGCCGAGCCCGAGACGGTGCTGGGCTCGTTCCTGCGGGCGCTCGGCACGGCCGACTCGGCGGTGCCGGACTCCCTGGCGGAACGCGCGGCGCTGTACCGCTCCGTGCTGGACGGACGCCGGGTCCTGGTGCTGCTCGACAACGCGCGGGACGCGGCGCAGGTGCGGCCGCTGCTGCCGGGCACGGAGGGCTGCGCGGCGCTGGTCACCAGCCGGGTCCGGATGGTCGACCTGGCGGGCGCCCATCTGGTCGACCTGGACGTGATGTCCCCGGACGAGGCGCTGGCCCTGTTCACCCGCATCGTAGGCGAGGAGCGGGTGGCGTCGGAGCGCAAGGCCGCCCTGGACGTGGTGGCGGCCTGCGGCTTCCTGCCGCTGGCCATCCGCATCGCGGCGTCCCGCCTCGCGGCGCGCCGCACCTGGACGGTGTCGGTGCTGGCGGCGAAGCTCGCCGACGAGCGGCGCAGACTGGACGAACTGCAGGCCGGCGACCTCGCCGTGAAGGCGACCTTCGAGCTCGGCTACGGCGCGCTGGAGCCGGCCCAGGCCCGCGCGTTCCGTCTGCTGGGCCTGGCGGACGGACCGGACATCTCCCTCGCGGCGGCCGCCGCCGTCCTGGACCTGCCGCTGGAGGACGCCGAGGACCTGCTGGAGTCCCTGGTGGACACCTCCCTGCTCGAGTCCGCGGCCCCCGGCCGCTACCGCTACCACGACCTGGTGCGGTTGTACGCGCGGGCCTGCGCGGAACGCGACGAGGAGCCGGCCGGCGCGGGGTCGTCCGCCGCGCCTTCCGGGCTGCGGGGGACGGAGGCCGCGATGTCGCGGCTGCTGGACTTCTACCTGGCCACCGCCACGGGCGTCTACGCGATCGAGCGGCCCGGGGAGCGCGTGCTGGACCACCTGAGCCGCGGCAGCTACCCGGGCCTGGAGTTCCCCGACCGCGGCCAGGCCCTGGACTGGCTGTTCACCGAGGCGAGCGGACTGCTGGCGGCGGTGCAGCAGACCGGCACGGCGGGCATGCTGCGGCGCGCCGCCGACCTGCTCTTCGCCGCCGTCGACCTCGGGGAGTCGGGGATCAGCTCACGCCAGTACGTGCTGGCGGCCACCGCGGTGGTCACGGCGGCACAGCGCACCGGGGACGCCTACGCCGAAGGCAGAGCCCGGCTGATGCACAGTCATATCCTGGGCGTGTCCGGCCAGTTCACCGAGTCGGACCGGGAGGCGGGCGCCGCGCTGACGCTGGGCCTCGCCGCCGGTGACCCGGTCGTCTGCGCTCAGGCGCCCAACCAGCAGGGCATCATCGCCCTCTACACCGGCCGGCACGACGAGGCGGAGCAGCACCTCACGGAGGCGCTGGCCGCGTTCCGCGCGGACCGGAACTCGCCGGGCGAGGCAAGCGCACTGTGCAACCTGTCCCGGGTCCATCTGGCGACCGGCCGCATCGACAGCGCCGTCTCCCTGGCCCGGCAGGGCGTCGCCATCTACGAGCGCGACGACACCGGCATGGCCCTGCGCCTGGCCAACGGGAAATACGCGCTGGGGCTGGCGCTGACCAGCGCCGGGGAGATCACACCGGCGCTCGAGGCGCTGACCGACGCGCTCGGCATGTTCCAGGACGCCCGGCAGCAGCTGTGGCACGGCATGACCCTCTTCCGGCTCGCCGAACTCCATCTCGCCGACCACGCCCCGGCCCGCGCCGCGGCCTGTGCGGAGCAGGCCCTCGCCGTCCTGCACGGCATCGGCGGAGACTGGCGGCGCGCCAACGTCCTGACCGCCCTCGGCCGGGGTCTGCACGGCGTCGGCCAGCTCGACCGGGCGCGGGTGTGCTGGCAGGAGGCCCTGACGGCGTTCGAGGCGCTGAAGTCACCCGAGGCGGCGGATGTACGCTCGCTGCTGGCCTCGGCGCCGGTCGGGTGAGGGTCACGCGAAGGCGTTCATCGTTCGTTTATCGCCGTGCGGCACTGTCAGTCGTGCCGGACCGTCGCGTCGGGGGGCAGACGGCTCGGTGCGACGGCCGCGTCGCTGAGCGGGGTCTTGTGGATCAGGCCACAGGACGCCGCCCGGGGTGAACGGCCGTGCGGGATCCGCCCGGCAATCCACGGGGGTACTGCCGGGCGGTCCCGCTCCCATCCGCTGCGTCACGCTTTCTTTTCTAGGAGTCACTTCATGGCCGACAACACCGGCACCGTCAAGCCCGCCGACTTCCACGCGACGAGCGAGAAGGCCGAGACCCCGGCGGTCGTCGCCGACTCCCGGCCGGCCGCGGACGCGGCGGGCGAGGAGATCGCCGCCAAGGACTTCCACGCCACCACCGAGCCGCTGAACAAGCCGGCCGACTTCCACGCGACCGACGAGACGGCCTGACACCAGCCACACCCGACGGGGATCGGCCGCGGCGGCGCGGAGGGGGCGCCGCCGCGGCCGAGGCATGCGGGGAACACGGACGGCGCCCGCTCAGGCCACCGTGTACTGCGTGTCCCCGAGCAGTCCGCGACGACCCGCAGTCCCCCTCCCCGGGCCCGCACGCAGCTGCTGGTGCCCCCTCCTCTTGACCGCCTCCCGGCCGACGCCGGTCATTCACACTCCCTCGTGTCCAGCTCGACGGCGTGACCCCGGTGGCGCTTCTCGGCGGCCGCGACCGACGTCGTACGGCTGACGCACCCCGCGCCCCCGCAGCTCCCCCTTCACCACCTTGCCGCTCGCGTTGCGGGGCAGTTCGGGTACGAACTCCACCGACCTGGGCACCTTGTAGTTCGCCATCTCGCGGCGGGCCCAGGCGATCAGGTCGTCGGCCGTCGACACCGCGCCCGCTCGCCGGACCACGTACGCCCTGCCCACCTCGCCCAGGCGGAGGTCGGGGACGCCGATCACGGCGACGTCGGCCACGTCCGGGTGCAGTCCCAGGAGTTGCTCTATCTCCGCCGGGTAGGCGTTGAAGCCGCCGACGATGAACATGTCCTTGATGCGGTCGGTGATGCGGAGGTTGCCCGCCGCGTCCAGGACGCCCACGTCCCCGGTGCGCAGCCAGCCGTCCGGGGTCAGCGCCTCCGCCGTGGCCGCCGCGTCCTCGTAGTAGCCGCGCATCACGTTGAAGCCCCGCACGAGCACCTCGCCCGGTGCGCCCGGGGCCGGCTCGGCGCCGCGGTCGTCGACCACCTTCACCTCCGTGCCCGGGATCGCCCGGCCCGAGGTGGTGGCGACGACGTCCGGCCCGTCGCCCCGCCGGCACATCGTGACGATGCCGCTCGCCTCCGACAGGCCGTAAGCCGTCAGCACCGTCTCCACGCCGAGTTCGCCCCGCAGCCGTTCCACCAGGCGGAGCGGGACCACCGCCGCGCCCGTCACCACCAGCCGCAGCGCCGAGAGGTCGTACTGGTCGCGGGCGGGGTGCTCCAGGAGGGACTGGTGGAGCGTCGGGGGGCCGGGCAGCACCGAGACCCGTTCCGAGGCCACGTGCGCCAGCACCGCGTCCACGTCGAACACCGGCTGCGGGATCATCGTCGCGCCCCGCATCAGGCAGGCGATCACCCCCGCCTTGTAGCCGAAGGTGTGGAAGAAGGGGTTCACGATCAGATAGCGGTCGCCGCGCCGCAGCCCCGCCAGGTCGGTCCAGATCCCGTACGCCCGCAGGGTCTGCGCGTGCGTGATCACCGCGCCCTTGGGGCGGCCCGTGGTGCCCGAGGTGAAGACGATGTCCGAGGGCTGGTCGCCGCGCACCGATTCCGCGCGCCGGCGGACCTCCGCCCCTCCCACGGCCTCCCCGCTCACCAGGAAGTCCTTCCAGGTGCGGAAGTCGACCGGGGCGTCGTCCGACAGCACGACCACCTGCTCCAGCGCCGGCAGGCCCGCCAGCGGTCCCGCCCCGGGGCCCTCCCCGGCCGCCCGCCGCAGTGACGCCACGTACGAGGCCCCGAGGAAGGTGCCGGTCACGAACAGCAGCCTGGCCCCGCTCCGGCGCAGCACGTCGGCCGCCTCGGCGCCCTTGAAACGTGTGTTGACGGGCACCAGCACCGCCCCTGCCGACACCGCGCCCAGGGCCGCGACCATCCACTCCAGAGTGTTCGGGGCCCAGATGCCGACCCGGTCGCCCGAGCGGACCCCGTTCGCCATGCAGGCCGCCGCCGCGCGCTCCACGCGGGCGCCGAGTTCGGCGTACGAGATCCGGGTGCGGCCCTCCACCACGGCCTCGGCGTCGGCGTACCGCTCGGCGGCCGCGCGCACCAGGCCCGGGATGCTGCCCCACTCCACGTCACCGCGCATCACGAGCCTCCCCGCCGATAGCTGACTACCCGTCAGATTAGCTGTAACCTGACGGACTGTCAGCCGCCATATCGCATTGCGGAGGTGCGCGCAGCGTGACCCTCAAGGACGCCACCGCCATCGTCGGCATCGGCCAGACCCCGTTCGCCAAGCACCTCCCCGAGTCCGAGAAGACGCTCGCCTGCCAGGCCGTCCTCGCCGCCCTCGACGACGCCGGGATCGCCCCGGACGAGGTCGACGCGCTCGCCTCCTACACGATGGAGGAGACGGACGAGGTCGAGCTGGCCAAGGCCGTCGGCTTCGGCGACCTCACCTTCTTCAGCAAGGTCGGCTTCGGCGGCGGCGGTTCGTGCGCCACCGTCGCGCACCTCGCCGCCGCGATCGCCGCCGGACAGGCGACGGTGGGCGTCGCCTGGCGCTCGCGCAAGCGGGGCAGCGGACCGCGCCCGTGGACCAACACGGCAGTCCAACTGCCCACCCCGGCCCAGTGGACCCGGCCCTTCGGACTGCTGCGGCCCGCCGACGAGATAGCCATGCTCGCCCGCCGCTACATGCACGAGTACGGCGCGACCCGCGACCACCTCTTCAACGTCGCCCTCGCCTGCCGCAACCGGGCCAACCAGAACCCGGCGGCGATCATGTACGAACGCCCGCTCACCCGCGAGATGTACATGACCGCCCGCTGGATCAGCGAGCCGCTCTGCCTCTACGACAACTGCCTGGAGACCGACGGGGCGTTGGCCTGCGTGATCGTCAGCAGGGAACGGGCCAGGGACTGCCGGCGGCGGCCCGTCTACGTGCACTCCGCCGCCCAGGGCCTGCCCGCCCAGCACCACGGCATGGTCAACTACTGGAACGACGACCCGCTCACCGGTCCCGCCTGGACCGCGGCCAGGCACCTGTGGAAGCACGCCGACCTCACCCCCGCCGACGTCGACGTCGCCCAGATCTACGACGCCTTCACCCCCCTCGTGCCGCTCTCCCTGGAGGGGTACGGGTTCTGCGGCCGGGGCGAGGGGGGCGCCTTCACCGAGGGCGGCGCGCTGGAGACGGGCGGACGGTTGCCGATCAACACCGGCGGAGGCGGCCTGAGCGAGGCCTATGTGCACGGCTTCAATCTGATCAACGAGGGCGTCAAGCAGCTGCGCGGGACCAGCACCGCCCAGGTGCCGGACGCCGCCGCCTGTCTCGTCACCGCCGGCGAGGGCGTCCCGACCTCCGCCCTGCTGCTCAGGAACTGACAGTCCGAGGAGTTGATCCCACGATGCTGACCCCCGTCACCGACGCCGACGGCGCCCCCTTCTGGCAGTACGCCGCCCAGGGCGAGCTCCGCGTCCAGGCCTGCGCCGACTGCGGCGAGCCCCGCTTCCCGCCCCGGCCCTGCTGCCCGCACTGCCAGTCCTTCGCGAGCGAGTGGCGGCCGACCTCCGGACGCGGGCGGATCTGGTCCTACGTCGTTCCGCACCCGCCCCTGCTGCCGGAGTACGCGGCGCGGGCCCCCTACAACGTGATCGTCGTCGAGCTGGCCGAGACGCCCCGGATACGGCTGGTGGGAAACCTGGTGAGCGGCCCGGGAGCCGCCCTGGACTCCTTTCCCGCCGACCGGATCCGGATCGGCGCCCGTGTGCAGGTCGTCTTCGACGGCGACGGGCTGCCGCAGTGGGTTCTGGAGCGGCCGTGAGCGTGCGCCTCGACGTCGACGAGGACACCGGCGTCGCGGTCGTCGCCCTCGACCGGCCGGACAGGCTCAACGCCATCGACCTCGCGACGGCGGGCGAACTCCGGCACGTCTGGCGGGGGTTGCGCTTCGACGACCGCGTCCGGGCCGTCGTCCTGACCGGGGCCGGAGGGCGGGCGTTCTGCACCGGGATCGACCGGGACGCCGTCGTGCCGCAGCCCGACTCCCCCTACATGCAGGACGATCCGCTGCTCACCGTCGGCCCCAAGGCCAACGACCTGTGGAAGCCGGTCGTCGCCGCCGTGGAGGGCATGGCCTGCGGAGGCGCCTTCTATCTGCTCGGGGAGTGCGAGTTCGTCGTCGCGGGCGCCGACGCCGTCTTCTTCGACCCCCACACCACGTACGGGATGGTCAGCGCCTACGAGTCGGTGCTCCTGGCGCAGCGCATGCCGTACGGGGAGGTCGCGCGGATGATGCTCATGGGCACGGCGGAACGGATCTCGGCGCGGCGCGCCCACGAGGTCGGTCTGGTCTCCGAGGTCACCGAGGCGGGCGGCGCGTTGACGGCGGCCGTCGCCTGCGCCGCCGTCGTCGCCGGGTATCCGCCCACCGGTGTCCAGGGGACGGTGCGGGCCCTGTGGGCGGCGAAGGACGCGGCCCGGGCCTGGGCGTTCGCACAGGCCCCTCACCTCATCACCCTGGGCAACCTGCCGAGCGAGAAACAGACGGAACTGTTCGCCGGACGATCAGCCGGTCGCCCGAGGATCCGCTGAAGCGCCGTCAGCGCCGCGACCGAGGCTGCCCTGGGGCAGGAGGGTGCGGGCGGGGGTGCGCGTGGTGCAGGCGTCGGTGCGGCGTGGGGCGTCCGGTCAGCTCGCCGGCGCGTACGGTTCCGGGTCGCAGTGGTCGACCTTCGCCGCGTCACCCGGGGAGGACAGGTCGACCTGGACCGTCGTCGTGTCGTTCCCGGCGACGTACGCGTCCTGGGTCCGCTCCTCCACCCGGTCGGACCGGGCGTCGAGGAAGCCGACCGTCACGGTGAACCGGGCGCCGGTCGCGTTCGGGTTGTCGACCCTGACGGTCGCGTGGGCCCTGCCCGGGGTCGCGCAGTCGATCAGTCGCACCGTGGCGTCCCGGAGCGCCGTGGACGGGCTGGACGAGCTGGACGAACCGCTGCCGCCGGAGGTGGCGTCCGAGTAGTCGTCATGGTCGTCGTAGTCGTGGTAGCGCGATCCGGAGGTGCCGCCGGTCGAGGACGAGGTGTCGTGGTCCTGGCCCGAGCTGCTGCACCCGCCGCCCCCGCCGCTGTGGCCGTGACTGCTGTGGCCGTGGCCTCTTCCCGTCGAGAAGCCGGTCAGCGCCAGGACGACGCATGTCGCCACCGCTGCGAACCTGAGTCTCTGCCCCCGTCGATCCATACGGACAGCCTAGGCAATGCCTGTCACGGCCATGTCACCACGGGGCGACCGGCCCGTCCCCGGCGGGGCGTACCGCGGCGACGGGCGCCGCGGTGGCCGGCTCACGCCGTTCGCGCGGTGCCCGTGCCCTTCTCGGCGTCCAGGGCGTACACACAGCGGTCCTTGCTGCACGCGTACACGACGCCGTCGCGGACCACCGGCGAACCGGTGATCTCGCCGCCGGTCGCCAGCTTCCAGCGCAACCGCCCGTCGTCGGCCTTCAGGGTGTACAGCAGGTGGTCCGTGGAGCCGAAGTGGATGCGGCCCTCCGCGACCGCCGGGGCGCCCACGATGTCGCCGCCCGCCTGGAAGCGCCACTTGGGCGTGCCGGTGACCGCGTCCAGGGTGTAGAGCCCCTTGCCGCTGCCGACGTGGACATGGCCGGCAGCCACCAGCACGGGGTCGACCGAGGAGCGGGCCTCGGTGGCGATGCGCCAGCGGTCGCGGCCGTCGGTGGCGTCGATCGCGTACACCGTGCCGAGGTAGTCGGCGAGGTAGACGCCGCCGCCGGTGACGGCCGGGCCGGGGACGAAGGTCGGCGGGGACAGGAAGACCGCCGGCGCCTCGAAGTGCCAGCGCACCATGCCGCTCGCGACGTCGACGGCGAGGACGCGGGTGCCGGCCGAGAGGTAGACGTTGCCGTCGGGGGCGGGGGTGACGCGGACCGGGACGCCGCCGCAGGAGGCCGTGTCGCCGATCGGGTACGTCCAGCGTTCCTCGCCGGTGCGGGCGTCCAGCGCTCTCAGCCGGGCGTCCTGCCAGACGAAGACCGTGCCCTCGTGCAGGACCGGCCCGGCCTCCGGGGACTCGAAGTCGGTCTGGCAGCCGGAGATCTCCCAGAGCTTCTGCCCGTTGGACGCCTCCCAGCCCTGGACGCCGCCGCCGCGCGTGCCGGTGACGACCGTGCCGCGCTCGGCCCTGAGCGAGTACACCCAGGCCTCCGTCGACAGCCGCCACAGATCGGCGCCCTCGCGGGCGTCCAGGGCGAACAGCGTGGGGCCGTCGGAGGCGTGGACGCGGCCGTCCGCGACCGCCATCGACCAGGCCACGTCCCGGGTCTTGAAACGACGGCGACCGGTCGCCACGTCCAGGGCGTGCACCTCGAAGGAGGTGACGTACACCAGGTCGCCGGCCACCGACGGGGTCCCCCACACGTCGTTCGACATGCGGAAACGCCAGGGCCGCCAGCCCGCCGGGGTCTCCGCGGGCGCACCCTGCGTGGCCGGGAGCGCCGTGTCGGCGCCGTTGACGCCGGGGTGCAGACGCGACCAGTTGGCGACCAGGCCCGGCTCGGCGAGCGGCGCCTTCACGGCGGCCGTGGCGCGCACGTCGGCCACGCGCGGACCGGGCCCGATCGGCACGGCCGCGCCGGCCAGCCGGACGGGACCGGTGTCGGGGGCGCCGACACCCACGGGCGGCTGGACCGGACGGGCGAGGACCACCGGATCGTGGGACGGCGGAGGCGGCACGTTGCCCCGGCCCAGCCCCACGCCGCCACCGCCGCCACCGCCGCTGCGCGGGCTCACGGGGGCCGGTTTCGCCGACCGGCCGCCCCGGCGGGTCTCGATGAGGGCGACCGCCTTCTCGGGCAGCCACGCCGAGGCCGTGCCGCTGTCGTCGGAGCCGGAGCCGAAGAGGTGGGGGGCGAGCTGGGCCTGCAGGTCGGCCGGGTTGGGCCGGGCCGTGGCGTCCATCTGCATACAGGACTCGATGAGCGGACGCAGCTCGTCGGGGAGACCTTCCAGGTCCGGGCCCTCGCGCAGCAGCATGAAGACCGTCTCGACCGGGTTGGCGCCGTGGAAGGGCGGATGGCCGGTGGCGGCGAAGACGAGCATCGAGCCGAGCGAGAACACGTCGCTCGCGCCGGTGACGCTCCGCGAGTCCTTCGCCTGCTCGGGCGACATGTAGGCGGGGGTGCCGACCGCCACGTTCGTCATGGTCAAACGGGTGTTCGAGACACCGGACGCGATGCCGAAGTCGATCACCCGGGGGCCGTCCTCGACCACGAGCACGTTGGACGGTTTCAGGTCACGGTGGACCAGCCCCGCGCCGTGGATCGACTGGAGGGCCTCCGCGACGCCCGCCGCGAGCCAGCGCACCGCCTGGGCCGGCATCGGCCCGCAGTCGTTCACTATCTCTTCGAGGGAGGGCGCGGGAACGTACGCGGTGGCCAGCCAGGGCACGGCGGCGCGCGGATCGGCGTCGACGACCGCGGCCGTGTAGAAGCCGGAGACCGCCCTGGCCGCCTCCACCTCACGCGTGAAGCGCACGCGGAAGAGCTGGTCCTCGGCGAGCTCCGTGCGGACCGTCTTGATCGCCACGCGCCGGCCCGAGGCCGAACGTGCCAGATAGACCAGCCCCATGCCGCCGGCACCCAGCCGTCCCAGCACCTCGAACGGCCCGATCCGCCGAGGATCGTGCTGCGTCAGCTGATCCACCACTTGCCTGCCACCTCCCCGTACGAGCCGCGCCACCCACTTGTGTACACGGCCCCGTGCAGCGTCTCACCACCGCACCGCCCTGGCGGCACGCACCCCGATTCTTCCTGGCCGGGCGGCCGGTTGCGAACCCGGGGGCAATCGGGGTGTCTCATTTCATATGCGGGCAAAAAATCCTCACCTCGGGACGAACCCGCCGGTGAGAAGGCCCTCCAGCACCCCGTTCAGCGCTGCAGCAGCGCGAACGACGCCCCCTGATTGTCGGTGACGACGGCCACCGTGCCGTACGAGGCGGTGAACGGCCCCGCCTGCACCCGTCCGCCCAGCCGGCTCACCGCGCCCAGCGCCGCCTCGCAGTCCTCGGCGCCGAAGTGGACCAGGAAGTGCGGCGGCATCATCTCCGGGAAGACGTCGGACACCGGGGCGCGGCCGAAGTCGGGGGCCGCGCCGGGGCCGAAGAGCGCCTCGTGGAAGAGATGTCCGTAGAACGTGTTGGCGGCCTCGGTGTCCCGCGCGTAGAGCTCGGCCCAGGCGAACGCGCCGGGCCGGTGGCGGACACCGAATCCCTGGTGCCCGGCGGGCTGCCAGAGCCCGAAGACGGCGTACTCGGGGTCGGCGGCCAGGGCGGCGGTCCCGAGCCCGCCGACCGGCATCGGGGCCGTCACCACCTGGCCGCCGGCCGCCAGGATCCGCCGGGAGGTCGCCTCGGCGTCCGGGGTGGCGAAATACACCGTCCAGACGGTGGGCATGCGGCCGTCGGTCTTGTGGGCCAGCGCGGCCACGGGCTCGCCGTCCAGCCGGGCCCACACGGAGTCGCCGTAGCCCTCCGCCCGTTCCTCGAAGGACCACCCGAAGAGCTCACCGTAGAACCGCTTGCCCGCGTCCACGTCGGGGAGCTGCGCGTCCACCCAGCAGGGGACGCCCTCTGCGTACACCGATGCCCTGTTTTCGGCCATGGAGCCAAACTAACGGCGGTTCACGCAAGCCGCAGACCAGGCACAGCCGCCTCCGCACCCCTGTGCACCCCATTTGCAGTCGGCCGAATCGCGCTCCCATCACCCCTCGGTAAGCTGACGGCATGACAGGACAAGTGCGTACCGTCGACGGCCGCGTGGCCGGTCGGCGCGGGCAGGCGACGCGGCAGAAGCTGCTCGACTGCCTCAGCGAGATGCTCAGCTCCTCTCCCTACCGGGACGTCAAGGTCATCGATGTCGCCCGGAAGGCGGGCACTTCGCCCGCGACCTTCTACCAGTACTTCCCGGACGTCGAGGGCGCCGTCCTGGAGATCGCCGAACAAATGGCCGCGGAGGGAGCCGAGTTGACCGAGCTGGTCGCCGGCCGCTCCTGGGTCGGCAAGGCGGGCTGGCAGACCGCGCAGGAACTCGTGGACGGCTTCCTGGAGTTCTGGCGGAAGAACGACGCGATCCTGCGCGTGGTCGACCTGGGCGCGGCCGAAGGCGACAAACGCTTCTACAAACTCCGCATGAAGATCCTCAACTCGGTGAACAACTCCCTCTCGGACGCGGTCGCGGAGTTGCAGTCCAAGGGCAAGGTCGACAAGGACGTGAACCCGGCGGCGGTCGCCGGCGCGCTGGTCGCGATGCTCGCGGCCGTCGCCTCGCATCAGAAGGGCTTCCAGACGTGGGGCGTCAAGCAGGCTGAGCTCAAGCCGAACCTGGCGCTGCTGGTGCACCTGGGCATCACCGGGAAGAAGCCGACGAAGTAGCGGCGAAGCCTGCGAGGGCGCACCACTCTTACGATCAAGTCCTGTCTGCCAGGCGGCGGTTCACCGGTGCTTCGTCCGGTCGGGCCGCCGCCTGCCGCGCTATGCGGGCAGCGCCCGGTCCTTCACCACGTGCTTCATGACCAGCGTCGACGTCAGCCGCTGCACGCCCGGCAGGGTGGCGAGCCGCTCGTCGTACAGCCGCTGGAAGGCCGCGAGGTCGGCGGTGGCCACCCGCAGCAGGTAGTCGGGCTCCCCGAACAGACGCTGCGCGTCCAGCACGTGCTCCACCTCGCCCACCGCCCGCTCGAACTCGGCGACCGTGTCCCGGTCCTCCTGCCGCATGGAGACGAAGACCAGCGCCTCGAAGGTCAGGCCGACGGCGGCCGGCTCCACCATCGCGCGGTAGCCGCTGATCGCCCCGGACCGCTCCAGCTCCCGCAGCCGCCGGTGGCACGGCGAGACGCTCAGCCGCACCCGCGTGGCCAGCTCGGTCACCGTCAGCCGCCCGTCCTGCTGCAGCTCGGCAAGAATCTTCCGGTCGACGTCGTCCATGAGGCAGATCTTCCCTCATATCACCGTGTTCCATGAAAACATCGGGAACACTTTCGACCGCATCGCGCCTAATGTCCCCCTCATGGACTCGGGAACGCTGATTTCTTTCCTCGCCGTCGACCTGCTGCTGGTCTGCGTGCCGGGCGCCGACTGGGCGTACGTGATCTCGGCCGGGCTGCGCGGCCGCTCGGTCGGCGCCGCGGTGAGCGGCCTGGTGAGCGGCTACGCCCTGCACACCGCGCTGGCGACGGCGGGCCTGGCGGTCCTGGTCGCGGGCTCGCCCGCACTGCTCACCGGGCTGACGGCGGCGGGCGCGGCCTACCTGGTGTGGTTGGGGTGGGGAGTGCTGCGGCGGCCGGGAACACCGCAGGCCGGGGAGACGGTCCACCCGGACGGGACGAGCGGGGCGCGGGTGTTCCTGCGCGGGGCCACGATCAGCGGACTGAACCCCAAGGGCCTGCTGCTCTACCTCTCGGTGCTGCCGCAGTTCCTCACCACGGGGGACAGGGCGGGGGCCGCGGGCGGTCACCTCCCGGTCGCCGCCCAGACGGCCGTCCTCGGCCTGCTGCACATGGCGTGCTGCGCCGCCGTGTACGTGGCGGTGGGCGTCCTGGCCCGCAGGCTGCTGGGCGCCCGCCCGGCGGCGGCCCGCGCGGTGACCCGCACCTCGGGCGCGGCGATGCTGGGCATCGGGGCGTTTCTGCTGATCCAGCAGGCGTTCTAGAGCGTGCGGCGGGATCAGACGGGGCGATCGGGGACCCTCGGCGTGAGACGGAAGACCCGGATCTCGCGGTCCACCCGCGCCTGGTAGGTCGCGTACGGCGGCCAGAAGGCCAGCAGCCGCTCCCACACCGCCGCCCGCTCCTCTCCGGCCAGCAGCCGTGCGGTCACCGGGACGTCGGCGCCCTTCCAGCTGATCTCCGCGTCCGGGTGGGCGAGGAGGTTGGCGGTCCAGGCGGGGTGTCCGGTGCGGCCGAAGTTGGAGCCGACGAGGATCCAGCCCCGGCCGGCGGGCTCGGGCATGCACGCCAGCGGCGTCCGGCGCGGCGCGCCGCTCCTCGCACCGGTCGCGGTGAGGATCACCCCCGGCAGCATCTGGGCGCTGAGCAGCACCTTCCCCCGGGTGATCCGGTGGACGGCCCGGTCGAGCGCCGGGATCACATGAGGGGCGACCTTCGCGAAGGCACGCGTCGAGGACGCCTTCTGCACCAGCCAGACACCGATCACACCGTCACCTCCGTCCGTGTGAACAGAGCGGCCCGCTCGGCGGCGTGGGCGCGCAGCCGGTGCACCGGTCCGAACAGCAGCTCGTCGCCGGCGGCCCGCTTGAAGTACAGGTGCGCCTCGTGCTCCCAGGTGAAACCGATCCCGCCGTGCAGCTGGACGCCTTCGGAGGCGGCGAGGCGCAGCGCCTCCAGGGCCTGGGCGAGCGCGAGCCCGCCGACGTCCTGCGTGACGTCGTCCGTGGCGTCCTCCGTGACGTCCTTCGTGACGTCCTTCGTCCGGCCGGTCGCCCAAGCGGCGTAGTAGGCGGCGGACCGGGCCGCCTGGATCTGCACGTACACATCCGCCAGCCGGTGCTGCACCGCCTGGAACGAGCCGATCGGCCGCCCGAACTGCACCCGCTGCCCGAGGTACTCGACGGTCCGCTCCAACACCCGGCCTGCGGCCCCGACGGCCTCGCAGGCCAGGAACGCGGCGGCGAAGTCACCGGCGCCGGCCAGGGCGCGCGGGACGTCCGCCGCCTCGTCGCCCAGCAGTTCGGCCTCCACGTCGCGCAACTGGACGCGCGCCTGCGGTCTGGTCGCGTCGAGAGCGGTCTGCCGGGTCCGGACGACCCCGGCGGCGTCCCCCGCCACCAGGAACAGCAGGGTCCGCGACCGTACGAACCCGCCGGTGTGCGCGGCGACCAGCAGCAGCCCGGCGCTGTGTCCGTCGAGCACCTGCGCGGCCTCCCCGTACAGCCGCCAGCCGCCGTCGGCCGGCCGGGCCTGCACGCCCCCCGCGCGGCCCCCGCCGGCCCAGTCGCCACCGCCCGGACCGGTCAGGGCGAGGGCGGCGGCGAGGGCCGGTGCGGGCACGGCGAGGGCGGCGGTCAGGGCGCCGTCGGTGATCGGCGGGAGCAGCCGGGCGCGCTGGGCGTCGGAGCCGAGCGCGAGGACCAGGGGCGCGGAGAGGACGGAGGTCGCGAGCAGCGGGGTGGGGGCGAGGACCCGGCCGGTCTCCTCGGCGGCGAGCGCGAGGTCGGTGCGCGGGCAGCCGACGCCGCCGTAGCGCTCCGGGAGCGCGAGGCCGGGCAGCCCGAGCTGTTCGGCGAGGGCGGCCCACAGGGCGGGGTCGTGTCCGGCGGGGGTGTTGAGGGCGGCGCGCAGTTCCTCGGGGCCGCAGCGTTTGTGGAGCAGTTCCCGCAGTGTGCGGCGGATCTCGTCCTGTTCGGCGGTGAAGCCGGGGTCCATGGCCGCCCCTTCCTCCTGATCTGACGGTCCGTCATATTAGGAGCCCGGGAACGAGATGCACAGAGGAAGGTGGCCTCTCATGACAGCCGGGACCCGAAACGTGGCCGTCGTCGGCGTCGCACTCTCCGACTGCGGCCGGGTGGACGACGCGACCCCCTACGCCCTGCACGCCCAGGCGGCCCGCCGGGCGCTGGCGGACGCCGGACTGGGGCGGGAGACGGTGGACGGCTTCGGCTCCGCCGGCCTCGGCACGCTCGCCCCGGTCGAACTGGCCGACTATCTGGGCCTGCGCCCGACCTGGGTCGACTCCACCTCGGTGGGCGGCGCGACCTGGGAGGTCATGGCGGCGCACGCGGCCGACGCGATCGCCGCCGGGCACGCGAACGCCGTCCTGCTGGCGTACGGCTCGACGCCCCGCGCCGACATCAGGGCGGGCCGCCGCAGCGGCACCTTCGCCTTCGGCGCACGCGGCCCGCTCCAGTTCGAGGCCCCCTACGGCCACACCCTGATCGCCAAGTACGCGATGGCCGCCCGCCGCCACATGCACCGGCACGGCACGACGATCGAGCAGTTGGCGCAGGTCGCGGTGCAGGCGCGGGCGAACGCGGCGCTGAACCCCGAGGCGATGTTCCGCGACCCGATCACGGTCGACGACGTCCTGTCGGGCCCGATGATCGCCGACCCGTTCACGAAACTGCACTGCTGTCTGCGCTCGGACGGCGGGGCGGCGGTCCTGCTGGCGGCCGAGGAGTACGTACGCGACTGCCGCACGGCGCCGGTGTGGATCCTCGGGACCGGGGAGCACGTCTCGCACGCCTCGATGTCCGAGTGGGACGACTTCACGGTCTCCCCCGCGGCGACGAGCGGCCGTCTGGCCTTCGAACGGGCGGGACTGCGCCCGGACGAGATGGACTTCGCCGAGATCTACGACGCGTTCACGTACATGACGCTGGTGACCCTCGAAGACCTGGGCTTCTGCGCCAAGGGCGAGGGCGGACCGTTCGTGGAGAAGGGCCGGCTCCAGGTGACGGGAGGAGAGCTCCCCGTCAACACGGACGGAGGCGGACTGTCGGCTCAACACCCCGGGATGCGAGGCCTGTTCCTCCTGGTCGAAGCGGTACGGCAACTGAGGGGCGAAGCAGGAGCCCGGCAGGTACGGGGCCCCGCCGGAGGCCTCCCCCGCCACGCGGTGGCCTCAGCGACCGGCGGCTGGTTCTGCTCCTCGGGGACGGTGGTGCTGGGCCGCGGGTGAGGCTTTCGGAAGGGGCGCGGGTCGGCGCGAGTCGTGGCGGACGGGTGTGGCCTCGTCGGTCCCCGTGCCACCGGTGATCGTCATGACGGCGATCGTGCCGCGCCCGGGTGACCGCAGGAAGGCCGTGCGGCGGCCGTCGGCGGTCCCGCGGTGGACGGCAGAAGACGGACGGCAACCTTTCCGCGTCCGGCGCCCACTGGGAGTCGGCAGGTGCCGCTTCTGCGAAGCCATCTGTCGGACGTGCTCCACCGACTCGCGTAAGGATCCCTCCGTGGCAACCTCCTCGCACCGACGTTCCCGCCGCGCCGACCGGCGCACGGGCCGTCGCGTCCCCGTCGTCACCCTGGTGGCCGTGGCCGCCGTCACGCTCCTGGTGTCACTGGTCGTTGCCTTCCGTCCCGGCGGCGGGGGCGACGACGGGGCACGGGCGGTCGAGCCGGCGGCCGGGGCCGCGGCGAACGGGACGCCCACGGCGGACCCGGGGACGACGGCGTCCCCCTCCCCCTCCCCGTCGTC
The DNA here is from genome assembly GCF_001746365.1 of Streptomyces sp. LUP30. Lineage (GTDB taxonomy): Bacteria > Actinomycetota > Actinomycetes > Streptomycetales > Streptomycetaceae > Streptomyces. The sequence continues at coordinate 96,894 of NZ_MJAJ01000015.1, read as the reverse complement.
GTCGCCGTCGCCGAAGTCCTCGAAGGCCTCCGGCAGCCCGAGCCCGACCGGCGCGCGCCCGGCCACGCCGTCCGCGCGGCCCGCGGCCAGGCCCGCCGCGCCCGCCGCCCGCTCGGCGTCCGGGACGGCGTCGTCGTCCGGACGCATCCGCCCCGGAACCGCCTACACCGGCGTCGCCACCGCCTACGACATCGGCGACGGCAACGGCGCCTGCTCCTACGGCCCGACCTCCGACGTCATGACCGCGGCGATGAACACCGCCGACTACGCCACGTCCGAGGCGTGCGGGGCGTACGTGTCCGTGCGCGCGGCGAACGGGGCGTCCGTGACGGTCCGGATCACCAACGAGTGCCCGGCGCCCTGCGCGGTCGGCCAGATCGACCTCAGCCAGCAGGCCTTCGCCAAGCTCGCGCCGCTCGTGACGGGGCGGATCCCGATCACGTGGAGCCTGCTGAGCCCGGCCACGTCCGACACGATCTCGATCCGCTACAAGACCGGCTCGTCCCAGTACTGGTGCGGCATCCAGGCCATCGGCCACCGCAACCCGCTGGCCCGCCTGGAGGTCCGTACGAGTGCGGGCTGGACCCGGCTGGCGCGCACCGGCTACAACTACTTCCTCTCCGAGCACGGCGCCGGCTGCGGCAGCCCGATCAGGCTCACCGACATCTACGGTGAGCAGCTGACGGTCGAGGGGATCGCCGTCCGGGCGAACGTGGTGCAGCCGACCCGGGTCCAGTTCGCCCGGCACTGACCGGATACTCGGTGCATGGCCAAGGATCTGCATGAACTCCTGAGGACGCTGCGGGTGTGGGACCCGGAGGTGACGGAACTGCCGCCCTTCGACCCGGCGTCGGCGCCCGCCGAACCGCTGTCCCTCTTCACCGAGTGGTTCGCGCGGGCGGTCGCGGCGGGCGAGCGGGAGCCGCACACCACGACCCTCTCCACCGTCGGCGAGGACGGCCTGCCCGACGCCCGGATCGTGATGCTGCACGGCGCGGACGCGGACGGCTGGTCCTTCGCGTCCCACGCCACCAGCCGCAAGGGCCGCCAGCTCGCCGCCCGCCCCTACGCGGCGCTCACCTTCTACTGGCCCGTGCTCGGCCGTCAGGTCCGGGTGCGGGGTCCGGTCGCGTCCGCCCCCTCCGAGGAGGCGCAGGCCGACCTGCACGCCCGCTCGACCGGCGCTCTGGCCGCCGCGCTGACCGGCCGGCAGAGCGAGATCCTGGCCTCACCGGAAGAGCTGGCGAAAGCCTCGGAGGCGGCCTGGGAGCACGCCCGCCGGAACCCGACGGCGAAGTCCCCCACCTGGACCCTGTACCGACTGCGCCCGGACGAGGTGGAGTTCTTCCAGGGCGACGGCGCCCGCCGCCACACCCGTCTGAGCTACCACCGCTCGGGCGGCTCCTGGACCACCGACCTCCTGTGGCCCTGAGCCCTTTCAGGGCCGGTCGGCGGCACGCGGGTGCCCTGTGAACTCGTGCACCGCGAAGTCCGCCACCGGGCGGTAGCCGATCCGTTGGTAGAGGCCGTTGCTCGTCGGGTTCGACAGGTCGGTGAAGAGGAGGACCTCCGCCGCGCCCGAGGCACGTGCCGCACGGCTCACCTCGGCCGTGGCCGCGCCCGCGTAGCCACGGCCGCGCAGCTCGGCCGGGGTGTAGACGGGCGCGACCCTGATCTGGCCGGCCACCTCCGGGGTGGCGCCGGCCATCGCGACGGGGGCGCCGTCGGGCGTCTCCCACAGGGTGATCCCGCCGTAGGCGATACGGGAGTCGGCCCAGGCTCCGCCGTCCTGGACGGGGTGCGCGCCGACCTGGGCCGAGAACTCCCCGTACCAGCGGACGAGCAGGTCCCGATCGACCGCGGATGCCACCCGCGCGCGGCCCGCGGGGGCGGGCTCCGGCGGTGTCAACTCCGCCAGCCGGTAGAGGCGTTGCCGTACCGTCACGCGGGACTCGGAGCCCGTCCGCCGTTGCCACGCCCGGGCGAACGCGGCCGCGGTGTCGCGGTCGGCGGAGACGCCGGGGAACCGGTGGCCGGCGGCGGCCAGTGTCGCGGCGAGGGCGTCGGCCTCCTCCTCCGTCAGGGACGTGAGGTAGATCCCGTGCGGAGGCGTGCGGAAGAACACCCCGCGAACCCCGCCGCCCGACCCGGGCCCGTCCAGTACGCCGAAGACGGGGTCCTCCTCGCCGTACACGTGCGGTCCCCTGCGCCGCAGGCTGTCGACGACGGTCAACGGGACCGTGTGCAGGGCCGGCCGGGAGGCCAGGAACTCCCCGGCGCGGTCCAGGAACGCGTCGAGGTCATGGGTGAGGTGCCAGTTGCCGGGGCCGTCCACACCGTGTGGGCTGCCGGGGCCGCGAGGGCTGTCAGGGCTGTCAGGGCTGTCAGGGCGCATGCCCCATCGTCGCCTGCGGGGTGCGTGCACCGCCTGCCGATTACCGTGCCCTCACGGGAACTCCGGCTCCGGGTCCGTCGCCAGGCGGGCGTGCAGATGGACGTCGCGGAAGGCGTCCCGGCGGTCCGACTCCCACATCGCCCCGCGCAGGGTCCCCTCGTAGCGGAACCCGCAGCGCTCGGCGATCCGGCAGGAGGCGCCGTGACCGAGCGCGTGACCCAACTCCAGGCGGTGCAGGCCGACTTCGGCGAACGTCCAGCGCGCCGCGAGCAGCAGGGCGCCGGTGGCGACGTGCCGGCCGCGCGCCTCCGGCAGGACCCAGTAGCCGACCCGGGCGAAGCTCAGCACACGGTCGATCATGTTGACGGAGATCTGCCCGAGGATCGCGCCGTCCGCCGTGTCCGTGACGCAGAACGGCAGGGCGTGCCCGGCGGCGGCGTCCGCGTTCTTGCTCTTCAGGGAGGCCCGGGCGTCGGCGGTGTCGGCGATCGTCCGCAGCGGCGTGTTCCAGCGCCTGAACTCCGGGTCGAGGTGCCCGCGCAGCCATGCCTCCACGTCGGCCGCGGACCCGGGGTCCCAGGCGCGGAGCCTGAGGCCGTGGCCGTCGAGCACGGGAATCGTGTGGGGTGCGGAGAAGGGCTCACGGATATCGGTCATCCGATCATTGAACACCCGTCCGGGCGGGCGGGGTCGGGGCGGCGAGCGGGGCCGGGTCGGCGGCCACCGCACGGAACACCGGGACCCCGTCCCGGAAGGCGACCGTCAGCGCCATGTCCATGCGCGGCTCGGCCTCCCCCACCAGCTCGGTCGACATCCGCGGCCCCTCGGCCAGGTCGACCACGGCCGCGACGTAGGGGGTGCGCTCCCCGAAGGGCGGCAGGTCGTTGCGGTGGACGACGGACCACGTGTAGAGGGTGGCCAGGCCGCTCGCGTCCTCCCAGACCACGTCCTCACTCCAGCAGTGCGGGCAGAACTCGCGGGGGTAGTGGTGGGCCCGCGCGCAGGCTCCGCAGCGCCGGATCAGCAGCCGGCCCTCGGCGGCGGCGTCCCAGTAGGTGCGGGTGAAGGCGTCGGCCTCCGGGACGTCGTACCGGGCGCCGCCCATCAGAACCACCCCAGGGCGCTGTCCAGGGACCACGTCTGCCAGGCCATCCCGCCCAGCGCCACCGCCGAGATCAGCGCCATCATCGAGTTCTGTCCCTGCTCGGCCCAGTCGTGGATCATGAGGACCAGGTAGAGGAGGTTGAGGAGCAGGCCGCCGGCCAGTGCGATCGGGGTGAGGAAGCCGGTGATCAGCCCGAGTCCGAGCGCCAGTTCCGCGTACACCACCACGTAGGACATGGCGCGGGGGCGCGGCTGCACCACGACGGCGAAACCGGAACGGACCGTGTTCCACCGGTGCTTCGCCGCGACGTCCGCCGCCCAGGCGATGCCGGCCCCCTCGGACCAGGCCTTCTTGTCCTTGTGCCGCCAGCTCTCCAGCCACCACAGGCCGAGTCCGATCCGCAGCACCGCCAGCCACTCGGCCCCGTCGAGCCAGATCGCATCCATGAATCTGACGGTACGTCAGTTCAGGGGTTCCCGGAACCCCGCGCGTCCCCGGTGGGCGGCCCCCGCCCGCCCGCCGCAGCCCGTTCGCCCGGGCCCCCTCTCCCCCTCCCGGCCGTCACCTGTCGACCCCACCCCTCACACGTCCCCCATGACGAAGTGGCCTACGTCACCGGTTCCGCCCGCCTCTCCCCCACACGTGATCGATCCGCAACCAATTCCGGTCTTGACCGAGACCCATCAACGGCATGCGTGATTACGCTCGCGCTCATGGAAGACTCCGCACGGCGCCCGGCCGCCCAGGCGATCACCACCGCGAACCCGGCCGACCCGCCCGTCTATGTGATCGGCGGCGGTCCCGGCGGCCTCGCCACCGCGTACGCACTGCGTGCCCAGGGCATACGCGCGGTCGTCGTGGAGCGGGCCGACGCGGTCGGGGCGTCCTGGCGGCGGCACTACGACCGGCTGCACCTGCACACCACCCGGCGGCTGTCCGCCCTGCCGGGGCTGAAGATGCCGCGCCGGTTCGGGCGCTGGGCGGCCCGCGACGACGTGGTGCGGTACCTGGAGAAGTACGCCGAGGTCCACGAGCTGGAGATCGTCACCGGCGTCGAGGTCTCCCGCGTCGAGCGCGCCGCCGACGGCGCCGGGTGGCTGCTGCGCGCCACGGGCGGCCGGGAGCTGGTCGGCTCGGCGGTCGTCGTCGCCACCGGCTACAACCACACCCCGTACCTGCCGGACTGGCCGGGCCGCGAGGAGTTCGCCGGTGAGCTGACCCACGCCGGGGCCTACCGCGACGGCGCGCCCTACGCCGGGCGGGACGTCCTCGTCGTGGGCGTCGGCAACACCGGCGCGGAGATCGCCGTCGACCTGGCGGAGCACGGGGCCGGGCGGGTGCGGCTCGCGGTGCGCACCGTGCCGCACATCGTGCGCCGCTCGACCGCCGGCTGGGCCGCCCAGTACAGCGGCATCCTGGTGCGCCGCCTGCCCGTCGCCCTCGTCGACCGGATCTGCCGGGTGATGGCCAGGGCGAGCATCCCCGACCTGTCCGCACATGGACTGCCGCGCCCCGACACCGGTCTCTACACCCGGGCCCGACAGGGTGCGATCCCGGTGCAGGACGTCGGTCTGATCGACGCCGTGCGCAAGGGCCGGGTGGAGGTCGTGGCCGCCGTGGAGGGCTTCGAGGACGGCGGCAAGGTCGTGCTCGCCGACGGGTCCCGGATCTCCCCGGACGCGGTCGTCGCGGCCACCGGATACGTCCGCGCCCTGGAGGGCCTGGTCGGCCACCTCGGCGTGCTCGACGAACGGGGCAGACCTGTCGCCCACGGCGCCCGCACCGCGAAGGAGGCCCCCGGCCTCTACTTCACCGGCTTCACCACCCCCATCAGCGGCACGCTCCGCGAGCTGTCGATCGACGCGGAGAAGATAGCGAAGGCCGTCCGCCGAGCCCGACGGTGACCCTGGGCGGCCCACACCCGTAACTGTCGGTAACTTCCTTGATTCCGCTGCCCGTTACATCTGTGCCAGATGTGCCGGGAGCGTTGTCGTGCGCCCGTGCGCGGAGCCAGAATGTGAGCCCTGTTCACCTTTTCGGCTCCACCTCTCGCTCCCGAAGCCCGACGGAGGACGCACGTGGCAAGTGAAAGACAGCCCACCCCCAGGATGTCCCGCCGCTCCCTGCTCGGCCGCACGGCCGCGGTGGCCGCCGGCGCGACCGCGCTCGGCGCGACCGCCGCGGGTCAGGCCGCCGCGGCCACCCGGGAGGTGGACGTCGCGATCGTCGGCGCCGGCCTCGCCGGTCTCACCGCGGCACGCGACCTGGTCGCCGCCGGCCGCACGGTCGCCGTCCTGGAGGCCCGCGGCCGGGTGGGCGGCCGGGTCGTCAACCTGCCCCTGGCGGGCGGCGGGGTCACCGAGGGCGGCGGCGAGTTCATCGGCCCCACCCAGGACCGCATCAAGGCGCTCGCCGACTCCCTGGGCGTCGCCACCTTCCCCACCTACAACACCGGCAAGAACCTGCTCTACAAGGACGGCAAGAAGACCCCGTACGCCACCGACGGCCTGCTCGGCTCGGTCCCGCCGGTCGACGCCGCCGGCCTCGCCAACGCGGCGGTCGTCCAGGCCTCGCTGGACGACATGGCCAAGACGGTCCCGGTCGACGCGCCCTGGACCGCCGCGAAGGCCGAGGAGTGGGACCGGCAGACCTTCGAGACCTGGTTGCGCGCCAACGCCGTGATCCCGTCCGCCAAGTTCCTCCTGGACGTGGCCTGCACCTCGATCTTCTCGGCCGAGCCGCGCGAACTCTCGCTGCTCTTCGTGCTCTTCTACATCGCCGCGGCCGGCAACGACTCGACGCCCGGCACCCTGGAACGCCTCACCGAGACCGCGGGAGGTGCGCAGGAGCAGCGCTTCGTCGGCGGATCCCAGCAGGTGCCGATCAAGCTCGCCGCCACCCTCGGCGACCGGGTGGTGCTGAACGCCCCGGTGCGCACGATCGCCCGCTCCGGCGCGAAGTACGTCGTGACGGCCGACGGCGTCACCGTCACCGCCAAGCGGGTCGTGGTCGCCGTGCCCCCGCCGCTCGCGGCCCGCATCTCGTACGACCCGCTGCTGCCCGCCGCCCGCGACCAGCTCACCCAGCGCCTGCCGATGGCATCCGTCGGCAAGGCCGTCGCGATCTACGACACCCCTTTCTGGCGGGCCGACGGCCTCAACGGGCAGGTCGTCAGCGACACCGGCGTGGTCAGCTCCACCTTCGACAACTCCCCGCCGGACGGCTCCTACGGCGCGCTGATGGGCTTCATCGAGGCCGACGAGGCGCGGGCGTACGACGCGGCGAGCGAGGCGGAGGTCAGGGCGGCCGTGCTCAAGGACTACGTGACGTACTTCGGCCCGAAAGCGGCCTCCCCCACGTCCTTCGTCCTGCAACGCTGGAACAACGAGGCCTACACCCGCGGCGGCCCGGTCTCCATCGCCGCGCCCGGCGTCCTGACCCGGTACGGCCCGGCGCTGCGCGAGCCCGTCGGCGGGATCCACTGGGCCGGGACGGAGACCTCCGTCCACTGGATGGGCTTCATGGACGGGGCGGTGCGCTCGGGCGAGCGGGTGGCGGCGGAGGTGCTGGCCGCGTTGTAGGCGGCGGGCCCGGGTCCGCTCCTTTCTGTGTGCACGACCATTCCTGACGGACCGTCAGCTATGTAACCTGACAGAGCGTCAGTTACTCCACGGTCACTCACGGCAGTCACACAGGGAGCGGGCGGACCGATGCTTGGATCAACCCACGGCACCCTCACCACCGGCTCCCGCCGGGCCCGGGTCATCGCGTGCGGCGAAGAGCCCGGGCCGGCCGTGCACGGCCGGCCGGCCCAGGCGGACGACCTCGACGTCAGCGGCCGCCCGCTGTACGCGGACGTCCCCGATCTGGACCGGTTCTTCCGGCCCGGGTCCGTCGCGGTCGTCGGCGCCTCGGACGCCGAGGGGCGCCCGAACACCGGCGTCACCCGACAGCTGGTGAGCTGGGCGGAGCGGGTGGGGGCGCGGCTGCATCCCGTGCACCCCACCCGCGCGAGCGTGTTCGGCCTGCCCTGCGCCGCGTCCGTCGCCGACCTGCCCGAGCAGGTCGACCTGGCGGTGCTGCTGGTTTCCGACCCACTGCCGGTGATCGAGCAGCTGGCCGAGACGAAGGTGAAGTTCGCGGTCGTCTTCGCCTCCGGTTTCGCGGAGACCGGCGAGCAGGGCGCGGCCGCGCAGGAGCGTCTGGCGGCGGCGGTGGAACGTTCCGGCATACGACTGCTCGGCCCGAACACCAACCTCAACGCCTTCGAGCGGTTCCGCGACGACCTCACCGGACCGGCGATCGCGCTGATCACCCAGTCCGGTCACCAGGGCCGCCCGGTCTTCGCCCTGCAGGAGCTCGGCGTGCGCCTCTCGCACTGGGCGCCGACCGGCAACGAGGCCGACCTGGAGACCGCGGACTTCCTCTCCTACTTCGCCGAGCGCCCGGAGGTCGGTGCGATCGCCTGCTACGTCGAGGGCCTCAAGGACGGCCGGTCCTTCCTGCTGGCCGCCGACCGGGCCGCCCGGCGCGGCGTGCCGGTGGTCGCGGTCAAGGTGGGCCGTACCGAGGCCGGCGCCCGCACCGCCGCCTCCCACACCGGCAAGCTGACCGGTGCGGACGAGGTCGTCGACGCGGCGATGCGGCAGTACGGCGTGATCCGCGTCGACGGCCTGGACGAACTCCAGGACACCGCCACCCTGTTGGCGCGGGCGCGGCCGCCGCGGGCCACCGGCGTGGTGATCTACTCCATCTCGGGCGGCACCGGCGCCCACGCGGCCGACCTGGCCACGGCGGCGGGCCTGGACCTGCCGGCCCTGTCGAGCGCGAAACAGGCCGAACTGCACCAGTGGATCCCCGACTACCTGAACGTGGCCAACCCGGTCGACAACGGCGGCCACCCGGTGGGCGACTGGCGCGGCCGGAAGATCATCGACGCGATTCTCGACGACCCGGCGGTGGGCGTCCTGATCTGTCCCGTCACCGGGCCCTTCCCTCCGCTCAGCGACCGGCTGGTGCAGGACCTGGTGGACGCGGCGGAACGGACGGACAAGCTGGTGTGCGTGGTCTGGGGCTCCCCGGTGGGCACGGAACCCGCCTACCGCGAGGTGCTGCTGGGCTCCTCCCGGGTGGCCACCTTCCGCACCCTGACCAACTGCATCTCGGCCGTCCGGGCCCATCTCGACCACCACCGTTTCGTGACCGGTTACCGCTCCCCCTTCGACCAGGCCCCGCGCACCCCGTCCCCGTCCTACCGCAAGGCTCAGCTTCTGATGCGGCCGGGACAGCAGCTGAGCGAGCACGCGGCCAAGCAACTGCTGCGGGCGTACGGCATCCGCGTCCCGCGCGAACAGCTGGTGACCAGCGCAGCGGCGGCCGTGCGGGCGGCGGGGCTGGTCGGCTACCCGGTGGTGATGAAGGCGTCCGGCGCGCAGATCGCCCACAAGACCGAACTGGGGCTGGTCAAGATCGGCCTGACCTCGGCGAGCCAGGTCCGCGACGCCTACCGCGAGCTGACCGACATCGCCCGCTACGAGGACGTCGCGCTGGACGGCGTCCTGGTGTGCCAGATGGTCGAGCGGGGCGTGGAGATGGTGGTGGGCGTCACCCACGACGACCTGTTCGGGCCCACGGTCACGGTCGGGCTGGGCGGGGTCCTGGTGGAGGTCCTGCGGGACGCCGCCGTGCGCGTCCCGCCCTTCGGCGAGGACCAGGCCCGCGACATGCTGGCCGAACTGCGCGGCAGGGCCCTGCTGGACGGGGTCCGAGGCCGCCCCCCGGCCGACGTCGACGCGCTCGTCGAGGTCGTCCTGCGGGTGCAGCGCATGGCCCTGGAGCTCGGCGACGACCTGGCCGAGCTCGACGTCAACCCGCTGGTGGTCCTGCCCCGGGGTCAGGGCGCGGTGGCCCTGGACGCACTGGCCGTGTGCCGGTGAGGGCCGCTCACCCGGTGCGGGCCGCCCGCCGCGACCGGAGGAACGGAACATGAGCGTGCCCGAGCCGTCGATACGTCACCGGACCGACCGCCACGTCACCCATCTGACCCTCGACCGGCCCGAGGCCCTCAACGCCCTCACCCCCGACGGGCGCGACCGCCTGATCGCGCTCCTCGGCGAGGCCTCGGCGGACCCGGGCGTGCGGGCGGTGATCCTGACCGGCGCCGGCCGCGGCTTCTGCGCGGGGGCGGATCTGCGCGGCGGAGCGGCGCGCGGCGAGCGGGTCGCCGGGGACGTCGCCCGCACCCTACGCCTCGGCGCCCAGCGCCTGGTCGCCGCCGTCCTCGACTGCGAGAAGCCGGTGATCGCCGCGGTGAACGGCACGGCGGCCGGCCTGGGCGCGCACCTCGCGCTCGCCTGCGACCTGGTCCTGGCGGCCGAATCGGCGCGCTTCATCGAGGTGTTCGTCCGCCGCGGCCTGGTCCCCGACGGCGGCGGCGCGTACCTGCTGCCCCGCCTGGTCGGCCCGCAGCGCGCCAAGGAGCTGATGTTCTTCGGCGACGCGCTCACCGCGCCGGACGCCGAGCGGCTGGGCCTGGTCAACCGGGTCCTCCCGGACGGGGAGTTGGACAAGACGGCCCGCGACTGGGCGACCCGCCTGGCCGCCGGCCCCACCCGCGCCCTCGCCCTCACCAAGCAACTCGTCAACGCCTCCCTGGAGTCGGACCGCGCCACGGCCTTCGCCGCCGAGGCGGCCGCCCAGGAGATCAACATGACGACGAGGGACGCCCAGGAAGGCGTGGCGAGCTTCGTGGAGCGACGCGCGACGGACTTCAGGGGGCGGTGACGATCGGCGGGCCGTGCGCCCGGACCGGTCCGTGCGCCCGCACCCCTTCCCATCTGACGTATCGTCAGCTTCACTGAGGACATGATGGGACATGCGGGAATGGCGGCCGCCGCCGTCCGTTATCTCAGGGCGGGCCCGGTCGAGCCGCTGCCGCGCCCCGCACTGCGCTGCGTGCGCGAGGACGAGCGCGCACCCGTCGATCCGGCCGAGTTCCGGCGGGTGCTCGGGAGCTTCGCCTCCGGGGTGACCGTGGTCACGGCACCCACGCCGGACGGCCCCGCGGGCTTCGCCTGCCAGTCCTTCTCCTCACTCTCCCTCGATCCGCCCCTGGTCGCCTTCATGGTCGGCCGCACCTCGACGACCTGGCCGCGCATCGCCCGCGCCGGCGTCTTCTGCGTCAATGTGCTCAGCGCGCGGCAGGGGGCGCTGTGCCGTGCCTTCGCGGCGAGCGGCACGGACAAGTTCGCGGGCGTCGACCACGACCCGGCCCCGGTCTCGGGCGCCCCACGCCTCGCCGGCGCGCTCGCGTGGATCGACTGCGCGATCCACGCCGTCCACACCGGCGGCGACCACCTGGTCGTCGTGGGCCGGGTGACCGCCCTGGGAACGGGCGAGGGCGCGGACGAACCGCCCCTGCTCTTCCACAGGGGCCGGTTCCTGTGACCTACGGGTGAAACCGGCGCCGGCCCCCGGTCACTTCACGTAGTCGACGATCTGCATCATGCCTTCGTCGCCGTGCTGGAGCTGGTGGCAGTGCAGCATCGAGCGGCCGGTGAAGTCCTCGGCGCGCAGCCGGAAGGTGACCGAGCCGTTCGGCGGGACGGAGACGGTGTCGTGCCACATCGGCGTGGCCAGCCGGCGGTTGTCCACGGCCGTCAGGAGGAAGTGGTTGGTGTGCAGGTGGAAGGGGTGATGGCTGTGGGCGCGGGAGTCGTTGACGACCGTCCACTCCTCGACCTCGCCGAGCCGCACCCGCTGGTTGACGTGGCTGGGCGAGTAGCGGCCCCAGGCGGCGTCCGTGCGGCCGCCCTGGGTGGTGGCGGGCGGGGTCTCGCCGTCGCCCAGGATGCGGTAGGCGTTGGGGAACGCGCCGGAGAAGACGTTTTCGTAGCTGCGGAAGGTCAGCGTCCGGGTGCGGGTCGGCTCGGGCAGCTCGGGGGGCCGGCCGGGCAGCCGGGCCGGCAGCGACATCGTCCGGGCGGCGCCGGTGACGACGAGCGTGAGCAGGGGGTGGGAGGGGCCGCCGCCGGTCAGCTGGTAGGTGCCCGGCTTGCCGCCGCGGACCAGTACGTCGACCCGTCCGCCCATGGGCAGCGTCAGTCCGGTGGTCGCGACGGGTTCCATGAAGGTGACGCCGTCACAGGCGATCTGGTGCATCTCCTGCCCGGCCAGGCTCAGGAACTGCGCCGTGAGCGCGCCGGCGTTGACGATCCGCCAGCGCTGGATCTCGCCCGGGGCGATGGTCAGCACGGGGTTCTTCACGCCGTTGACCAGGAACGTCGAGGCAATGGCGTCGTAGACGCCGCTCGAGGTCAGCTCCGGCACCCGTCCGCCGGACACCTTGAGTTCGCTGATGCAGACGACCACCTCCCGGGCGGCGGCGATCTCGGGCACCTCGTCGACGTCCCCGTCGACGACGAGGACGCCCGCCATGCCGCCCAGCACCTGGGTCGCGGTGGATCCGTGGTGGTGGGGGTGGTACCAGAACGTGCCGGCCGGGTGACCGGCGGGCACGTCGATGCGGCTGCGGTGGGTGGTGGTCGCTCCCGGGGCGGCGGCGGGCTCGAAGACGCGGAAGACGTTGTCCGACTCGCCCGCCGGGTCCACGTGCATGCCGTGGGCGTGCAGGTTGAAGCTGTTGAAGTGGTGCGGGACGTTCATCTCCTGGTGCGCCCCGCCGCCGTTCGCCGGCAGCGCGTTGATCTGCGTGATCTCCAGGGAGTCCCCGGGGTGCACGCGCAGCGTCGGCCCCGGGACGGTGCCCTCGTAGGTGCGGGTGGACACCCGGCCGACTCCGGGGATGTCCAGGTCGGTGAAGCGGACGGTCAGCTCGGTCTTCAGCCGTCCCGTGGCGGGCGACGAGCTGCGCGTCTCTGGCTCGGGGAAGGGCGGATCGGCCGCCTGCCCCGCCGCGGCGGGCGGACTCGCCGCCCCCGCGGCCACGACCGCGCCGGCGGCGAGAGGCAGGCTTTTCAGTACGCCACGACGGGACAGGGCTGTCATGAGGCGCCTCCACAGGCAGTGAACGGCAGAGCAACTCGGAGAGCCTCACATTACGGAAGGTAGTCGTCCAGTACGTGGAGTAGTCACCGGCGGGTTGCGCGACCCGGCCCCGTTCACGCCGCCGTCGCGGGCCGGCCTCCTGCCCCCCGTCAGGCCGCGACCGGCGCCGGAGACGCCGCCGGGACCACGGGCCTGCGCCGGATCACCAGCGCCATCAACGCGGCGGCCGCGCACAGTCCCCCCGAGCCGTACCAGACCACGTCGTACGAGCCGAACGCGTCGCGGGCCACGCCGCCGAGGAAGGCCACCAGCGCCGCGCCCACCTGGTGCGAGGCCAGGACCCAGCCGAAGACGATGGCGCTGTCGTCGCCGTAGTGCTCGCGGCACAGGGCGAGGGTGGGCGGGACGGTGGCCACCCAGTCCAGGCCGTAGAAGACGATGAAGAAGATCATCGGCGGGTGCACCGAGGGCGCCAGCAGCATGGGCAGGAACAGCAGCGAGACACCGCGCAGCGCGTAGTACACCGCCAGCAGCCGGCGCGCCTCGAAGCGGTCGGTGAACCAGCCGGAGGCGATGGTGCCGACCACGTCGAACACCCCGATGACGGCGAGCAGCGAGGCCGCCGCCGTGACCGGCATGCCGTGGTCGTGGGCGGCCGGCACGAAGTGGGTCTGCACCAGGCCGTTCGTCGAGGCGCCGCAGATCGCGAAGGTGCCGGCCAGCAGCCAGAAGGGACCCGTGCGCACCGCCGAGGCCAGGACCCGCAGGGTGCGCCGCGCCGCGCCCCGCACCGGCGCGGGCTTGGGCACGAACTCCCGTGCGCCGTAGGGCTTCTGGCCGACGTCGGCCGGATGGTCCCGCAGCAGCAGCCAGACGAAGGGGACGACCGCGAGCGCGGCCAGCGCGACCGTCACCGCGGCCGGACGCCAGTCGTGGCGCGTGACCATCCACGACAGCAGCGGCAGGAAGATCAGCTGGCCGGAGGCGGAGGCCGCGGTGAGGACGCCGCTGACCAGGCCCCGCCGCTCGGTGAACCACCGGTTGGTGACCGTCGCGGCGAACGCGAGCGCCATCGAGCCCGAGCCGAGGCCCACCAGCAGGCCCCAGTACAGCATCAGCTGCCAGGCGGCCGTCATCCACACCGTCAGGATCGAGCCGACGGAGATCACCGTCAGCGCGGCGGCGACCACCCGGCGGATGCCGAAGCGGTCCATCAGCGCCGCCGCGAACGGGGCGGTCAGGCCGTACAGCGCCAGATTGACCGAGACGGCCGCGCCGATCGTGCCGCGCGACCAGCCGAACTCGTCGTGCAGCGGGTCGATCAGCAGTCCGGGGAGCGAGCGGAAGGCCGCAGCTCCGATGATCGTGACGAAGGTGACGGCGGCGACGAACCAGGCCCGGTGGACGCGGATGCGGGGCGGTCCGTCCTGCTTCGGTCGCCCTGCCGCTGCGGGCGTTTCGGTTGTCTGGGTCACGTCACCGAGCTTCGGGCACCGGCCCCCCGCGGAACGAGTGGCCCGAAAGACAGCATTCGCTAGGATCGGGCCATGCCTCTCGATGAGCGCCCCTTCCGCCCCCACCGTGTCGTCGTCCTCGCCCTCGACGGTCTGCTCCCCTTCGAGCTGGGCATCCCGCACCGCATCTTCGGCCGTCCCAGGGACGGCGGGGGCCGGCAGCTGTACGAGGTCGTCACCTGCTCCGTCCGGCCGCCGGGTCCCGTCGAGACGGACGCCGACTTCGCCGTCGACGTCGCACACGGCCCCGAGGCCCTGGCCACCGCCGACACGGTGATCGTCCCGGCCTCCTACGAGCTCGGCCCGGTCTTCGAGCGGGGCGTCCTGACCGACGAGCTCGCCGCGGCCCTCGCCCGGATCCGGCCCGGCACCCGCCTCGCCTCCATCTGCACCGGCGTGTACGTCCTGGCCGCCGCCGGTTTCCTCGACGGCCGGCCCGCCACCACGCACTGGGCCGACGCCGAGCGCCTCCAGCGGCTCTTCCCGCGGATCGACGTCGATCCGGACGTGCTGTTCATCGACGACGGCGACGTGCTCACCTCGGCCGGCGTCGCCGCCGGGATCGACCTGTGCCTGCACATGGTGCGCCGCGACCACGGCACCGCCGTCGCCAACGACGTCGCCCGTCGCACCGTGGTGCCCCCGCACCGCGACGGCGGCCAGGCCCAGTACATCGAGCGTCCGGTGCCCGACCCGCAGCAGGCGACCACGACCGCCGCCCGCGCCTGGGCGCTGGGCCGCCTGCACGAGCCGATCCAGCTGCGCGACATGGCGGAGCAGGAGGCCATGTCGGTGCGGACGTTCACCCGCCGCTTCCGCGAGGAGGCCGGGATCAGCCCGGGTCAGTGGCTCACCCAGCAGCGCGTCGAACGGGCCCGGCACCTGCTGGAGTCCAGCGACCTGTCCGTGGACCGGATCGCGCGGAGCGCCGGTTTCGGCACCGCCCAGTCGATGCGCCAGCACCTACAGGCTGCTCTCGGCGTCACCCCCACCGCGTATCGCCGCACCTTCCGGACCGGCGGCGGGGGCGCCGGAAGCGAGGGAAGCGGTGGAAGCGGCCGCGTGGACGGCGTCGGGCGCGACGGCCATGGCCCGGTCGGCGCCCTGGCGTGACCTCCCGGTCGCCCGGACCTCGCCCCACCAGCCGACCGCGGTGAGCACCAGGGTCAGCCCCACCCCGGCCAGGACCGCCGTGGACGGCGCGACCGCCCGCAGCAGCAGGCCGGCCAGCGACCCCGTCGCCGCGTACCCCGCCCCCGCGGCCGCGTACATGACCGAGTAGCCGGCGGCCAGGGCGTGCGGCGGCAGGGCCTCGCGCAGGGACAGGTTGCGGGTGAGCATCGCCGCCGACTGGAGCGTGCCCCCCAGGACCAGCGCCACCGCGATCCCCGCCGCGCCCGGTGACGACGCGGCCGTCGTCACGCACACCGCCACCCCGGCCATCAGCGCCACGCTGTGGGTGCGCAGCCGGCCCGGCCAGGCGCGCAGACCGTGGACGAAGCCGCCGACCCCGCCGCCCACGGCCATCCCGGTCAGCAGCGGGCCGGACCAGCCGACGCCGATGCCGCGTTGTTCGAGCAGCGCCGGCAGCACGAGTTCGGCGAGCCCGAGCAGGGCGAGACTGGCCGCGCCCGTGACGTAGACCGGCCAGGCGCCGGCCAGCAGCCGCAGCAACGATCCGCCCGTGGGGTTCGCTCCGCCCGCGCCGTCCGCGCCCCAGGCGGCCGGCAGCAGCCACAGGCCCGCGACCGACGACGCCATCAGCGCGGCGGCCAGCAGCAGCGGGACGCGCGGCGCGACGCCGAGGGCAAGACCGGCGACCGCGGCCGGCGAGAGCGCCCACACCCCGGCCGTCAGCATCGACTCCACCGACAGCGCCTGCGCCGTCGCCCGCTCCGGGACCAGCGTGGTGAGCAGGGTGCGCAGACCGCCGGTGGCGGCGGCCGGGGCGGCCCCGGCCACGACCGCGAACCCGCACAGGACCGCGGGATGCGCCTCCGGCAGCGCCCCCAGCCCGGCGAATCCGACGGCGCCGCAGGCCAGGCCCCCCGCCAGGTGCGCTCGGGCGCGCTCGTGGCGCAGCCGCAGCCCGAGCACGGGGGCGCCCACGATCTCACCGAGGACGAAGGCCGCCGCGAGGACGGCGCCGAGGCTGTAGCCGCCCGGCCGCTCGCGCACCAGGAACACCAGGGCCAGCGGGGCCATGGCGACCGGCATGCGGGCTCCCACGGCGGTGCAGGCCCACATCAGGACCTGCCGGGAGGCGACGTCGCGGTAACTCATGACCCGACCGTAGGGGGCGGCGCCGACATCGCCCCAGAGGTTTTCCGCAGCCTGTGGACAACCCGAGGGTTCTGGATCCGACGGCTGTCAGAACGTCAGCACCGCCCGCGCCACCCGCCCCGCCTCCGCGTCCGCCGCGGCCTTCTCGAAGTCCTCCACCGGGTAGGTCTGGGTGACGAGTTCGTCGAGCAGCAGCCGGCCCTCGCGGTACAGCTCCGCGTACAGGGCGACGTCCCGCTGCGGCCGGGAGGCGCCGTAACGGCAGCCCAGGATCGACTTGTCCAGGAACAGGGAGGAGACGAGGAAGGACGCCTCGGCGGTCGCCGGCGGCACCCCCAGCAGCACCGCCTGACCGTGCCGGTCGAGCAGGTCGACGGCCGCCCGGATCAGCTCGACGCGGCCCACGCACTCGAAGACGTGGTCCGCGCCCGTCGGCAGCACCTCCCGCACGCCGTCCGCCGACGTCAGGAAGTGCGTGGCCCCGAACCGCCGCGCCGCCGCCTCCTTCGCCGGGTTCGCGTCGACGGCGACGATCCGCGACGCGCCCGCGATCCGCGCGCCCTGCAGCACGTTGAGCCCGATCCCGCCCGTCCCGATGACGACGACGCTCTCCCCGTGGCCCACCCGCGCGCGGTTGAGGACGGCCCCGACCCCGGTCAGCACCCCGCACCCGATCAGCGCGGCCGACGTCAGCGGAACGTCCTTCGGGATGCGCACCGCCTGCACCGCCTTGACCACCGTCCGCTCGGCGAAGGCGGAGTTCGCGGCGAACTGGAACAGCGGCCGCCCCGCGCGCGTGAACGGCTTCTGCGGCCGCCCGATGGCCTGTCGGCACATCGTCGGGCGGCCCCGGTCGCACTCGGCGCACGCGCCGCAGTTGGCGAGCGTGGACAGGGCGACGTGGTCTCCCGGCACGACGTGGGAGACCCCGGCGCCGACCTCCTCCACCACGCCCGCGCCCTCGTGCCCGAGGACGACGGGAGCCGGGAAGGGGATCGTCCCGTCGACGACCGACAGGTCGCTGTGGCACAGCCCGGCCGCCGAGATCGCGACGAGCACCTCGCCCGGCCCCGGCTGGCGCACCTCCAGATCGTCGACGACCTCGACCCGCGTCCCGTCGAACACCACGCCTCGCATCACGCTGCTCCCCTCCGCCTCATCCCTTGGGTTGCCTGGGCAGACCGAGCACGCGCTCGGCGATGATCGTGCGCTGGATCTGGTCCGAGCCGCCGTAGATCGTGTCGGCCCGCGAGAACAGGAACAGGTGCTGTGCGTCGTCGAGTCGGTACGGCGCGGCGGGCGACCAGTCCGCCGGGCCGACGCCCGCCGCCGCCCCCCGCACCTGCACCGCCGCCTCCCCCAGCCGCTGATGCCAGCCCGCCCACAGCAGCTTCGCCACGCTCGGCGCGCCCGGCCCGCCCGAACCCCCCAGCGTGCGCAGCGCGTTCCACCGCATGGTGCGCAACTCCGCCCACAGCCGCACCAGCCGCTCGCGGACGACGGGGTCGTCGGCCGCGCCGTTCTCCACCGCCGTGCGCACCACCCGCGCCAACTCCTGGGCGAAGCCGATCTGCTGGGCGAGCGTCGACACCCCGCGCTCGAAGCCGAGGAGGCTCATCGCGACCCGCCAGCCGTCGCCCTCCGCGCCGACGACGTGCTCGGCGCGCGCGTGGGCCCCGTCGAAGAACACCTCGTTGAATTCGCTGGTGCCGGTGAGCTGCCGGATCGGGCGCACCTCGATCCGGCCCGGCTGGTCCATGGGCAGGAGGAGGAAGATCAGCCCGTGGTGCCGCCTGGACTCGGGGTCGGTGCGCGCGAGCACGAAGCACCAGTCGGCCTCATGGGCCAGGGACGTCCAGATCTTCTGCCCGGTGACCCGGTAGGACCGTCCGTCGGCTGCGCGTTCGGCTCTCGTGCGGAGGGCGGCGAGGTCGGATCCCGCGCCGGGTTCGCTGTATCCCTGGCACCACAGCTCGGCGCCGGCGGCGATCGGCGGCAGGAAGCGCGACTTCTGCCCGGCCGTGCCGTGTGCGAGGAGGGTGGGCGCCAGGAGGTTCTCCCCGATGTGTCCGGACCGGGGCGGGGCGCCCGACCGGGCGTACTCCTCGGCCCAGGCGACCTGTTGCGTGAGGGTCGCGGTCCGGTTGCCGTATCCGCCCTCCCCCCAGCCGATCCCGACCCATCCGGCCGCCCCGAGGACGCCTTCCCAGGCACGGCGACCGTGGGCGTGCGGGGTGTGCTCGGCGAGCCAGGCCCGGGCCTCGGCGCGGAACGAGTCGTCCGCCGGCGTGAATCCGAAGTCCACGTTCCCCTCCTTGGACAGGGCGACCGACACCCCCCGGGGGGGGCGGGACCGCATCGATGTGCGGCTCCCCGCGTGGGCGCGACCGGCCACGGACGACCGGCACCGCGAAGACCGCGGGAAGCACGCTCAGGCGTTGGGCCGGTTCCCCTCCCGCGCGGCCCGCGCCATCTCCTCCAGCCGCGCGAGCATCGGCATCGGATCCACTCCGACGGTCGCGGGGAGCACCTCGGCGATCCGCTCCGGGGTCCAGGAGCCCCCCTCCGCGTGGGCCGAACGCAGTTCCCTCGGCTGTGCCCACACGGCGATCTTCGGCCCCGCGACGGTGTACACCTGCCCGGTGACCGCGGCCTCGCGCGCGCGGTCCGACAGCAGATAGACCACGAACGCGGCCACGTCCTCCGGCTCGCCCATCTCCGCGAGCTCCATGGGCACGCCGGCCGACATCCGCGTGCGGGCCACCGGGGCCACCGCGTTGGCCGTGACCCCGTACTTGTGCAGGCCCAGCGCGGCGCTGCGCACGAGCGAGATGATCCCGCCCTTGGCAGCGCTGTAGTTGGCCTGGGACACCGAGCCCTGGTGGTTGCCGCTGGTGAAGCCGATCAGCGTGCCGGAGCGCTGCCCGCGCATCACCGCCGACGCGGCCCGGAACACCGTGAACGTGCCCTTGAGATGGGTGGCGACGACCGGGTCCCACTCCTCCTCGGACATGTTGAACAGCATCCGCTCGCGCAGGATCCCGGCCACGCACACGACTCCGTCGAGCCGTCCGTACGTCTCCAGGGCCGTGTCCACGACCCGCCGGCCGCCCGCCATCGTCGAGATGTCGTCGGCGACGGCGACCGCCTCGCCGCCCGCCGCCTCGATCTCCTTGACGACGGCCTCGGCGATCTCGCTGGTGGGGGCGGCCCCGTCCACACCGACGCCGTAGTCGTTGACGACGACCCGTGCGCCCTCGGCAGCCGCCGCGAGCGCCACTGCCCGTCCGATGCCTCGTCCCGCGCCCGTGACGGCGACGACCTTGCCGGTCAGGAAGTTCCCCACGGCCGGACCCCTCCCACAGTTTCTGACGGACCGTTAGATTTGAGATTCGAGGTCTAGATTGACCCGTCCGTCGGTCGGGGACAAGCCCCGGGGAGGCACGGAATGACACTGCCGGTCGAGTTCCACGACATCGCGAAGCGCGTCAACAACTGGGGGCGTTGGGGGGCCGCCGACGAGATCGGCACGCTGAACCTGATCACCGACGACGTCGTCCGCGCCGCGGCCGCCGAGATCCGCACCGGCCGCCGCGTCCCGCTGGCGCTGCCGCTGCGCGAGGACGGCGTGCAGACCGGGCTGATCCCGGGCCGGGTCAACCCGCTGCACGCCATGGTGCAGATCAACCAGGAGATCTTCGGTCCGGGCACGGTGGCGTGCAACGACGACGCCGTGACGATGGGCCTCCAGGCCGGCACCCACTGGGACGCGCTGACCCATGTGTCGCACTCGGGGAAGCTCTACAACGGCCGCCCGGCCACCACCGTCACGGCGCACGGGGGAGCGGAGTTCAGCGGCATCGACAAGGCACGGCACGTCGTCTCGCGCGGGGTGCTGCTCGACGTGGCACGCGCGCATGGCGTCGACCGGCTGGCGGGCGACCACGCGGTCACCCCGGAGGACCTGGACGCGGCGGAGGAGCTGGCGGGCACACACGTGCGCGCCGGCGACGTGGTGCTCGTGCGGACCGGGCAGATCCAGGTCTATCTGAGCGGCGACAAGCAGGGGTACGGCTATCCGTCCCCGGGGCTGTCCATCCGCACGCCCGAGTGGTTCCACGCGCGCGACGTGGCCGCCGTGGCCGACGACACGCTGACGTTCGAGATCTTCCCGCCGGAGATCGAGGACCTGTGGCTGCCCGTGCACGCGCTCCACCTGGTGGAGATGGGAATGCTGCAGGGCCAGAACTGGAATCTCGAAAAGTTGTCCACAGCCTGTGGAGAAACCGGCCGCTACGCCTTCCTGCTGTCGGCGATGCCCGAGCCGTTCGTCGGCGGGACGGGAACTCCGGTGGCTCCCGTGGCCGTTCTCTGAGCCCTCGGCAGGCAGCCCGGGGAGGGGCCCGGAAACGGGCCCGGGAATCCCGCACGGAGTCCCGGAAAGGGGCGCCTGGGAAGAGCGAGCCCCGGAAGCCGGCTCCTGGAAGACGTCGGCGGGCGGCGCGCGGCCGCCCGCCCCGAGCACGGCACCGCGCACCGCCATCCGACTCCGGCGTACCCCCCTCGGCTCCCCAGGGCCCTGAGGAAGCCGTCGACGCCGAATCGCGACCCGCGCTCGGCAAGGGCCTCCGTCACCGAAGCCCTCGTCGTCCCCTCACGGCGAATCGCTGCCCACAAGCGTGATCAAACGGACACCTCACGTCAACACCCGGACGACGATTTATTACTTACGCCCGATTCGCAGTGGGCGCGCACGGAAGCACGGGCGGGCGCACCGGCCCCCCACCGGGCGAGGACCGGCAGCGCTTCCCGCATCCGTGCACCGCACCCCACCGGGCGTTTCGCGACCGTGCGCCGCCGTGAGCACACAGCCAGGAGCGTGCGCCGACGGTTCGTCACACCACCTCGTAGGCGAGGCCTCCGTAGGCCGGCGCGGACTTCGTCCGCACCGCGACCGCGCGTTCGGCGACGACCGCGCACTCGGCGACACCACCCCGGTCGGTCTCCGCCCGACCCGGCGCGGCACAGCGGTCGAGCTCGCACCAGATGCGCTTGCCCGCGCCCTCGACGCTCCAGCCCCAGCGGTCCGCGAGTCCGTCGACGAGGGCCAGACCGCGGCCGCCGGTCGCCTCGTCGCCCGCACATCGGGGCACCGGGGCCCGGTCGCTGGCGTCGGCCACCTCCAGGCGGACGACGGACGGCTCGCCCACCGCACCCGGCAGGGAGAGCCGCAGCACCGCCGGACAACCGGTGTGCACCACGGCGTTGGTGACCAGCTCGGAGACGAGCAGGATCAGCGTCTCGGCGAGCGGCTCCTCGTCCGCTATCCCCGACCCGGCGAGACGCGAACGGGCCCACCTGCGGGCGCGCCCCACCTCAGCGGGGTCGGGCCGGATCTCCAGCTGCACTTGAAGCACCTGCACCGCTCACACCATCCGAACCGGCGGACACATGGCCGTGCGCCACGCGAGCCACGCGAGCCGCGTGGACACCATGACGACGGGGGCCACGATCGTAGCCATTTTCTGCATGGCCAGAACAACGGCCAGAGGCAGGGTGACGGAACGTGAATCCCTGAGGAGACAGCTTGGTTGACATACAGTCACCCCAACAAGCGCTTCGGGCATATTCCATCGCGAAGGAGTACCCGTGCGGCATACTGTGCGACGCTCGTTGCGGGGAGTCGAACAGGCGGGGGCGCAAAGCCCGTCCGCCCTGCGAGCGGGGGCGCGCACCGCCGGATCCGGCACCGCCCCAGGGGCACCGCCGGCATGGCTCATGCTCGGAACCACTCGCATCCCACAGAAGGTACCGGAGCGACCCGCCGACTCCGGGCCGTGACGGGTCACGCATCGGACACAACCCGATATCAACGCTCCGTGATCCCGCTCTGCCACGATCCGCGACATCCGCACGCCCGCCCGTGCACCGAACCCGCCGTCACCGCAGGCAGACCTGCCCGCCGTCCGTCCCGGAGAGCAGATCCCGCGCGAGAAACTCCTCACTCTCCGTGCCGCCGCCCGCACGGCGGGTGCGCACCCAGGCGCGTTTCAGCAGCAGATGGACGTCCGCCTCCCAGGTGAAGCCCATGCCGCCGTGCACCTGCAGGCAGTCGCGCGCGCCGCGCACGGCGGCCTCGTCGGCGAGGAGCCGGGCGGCGGCGATGTCGGCCGGGTCGGCGGTGACGGCGGCCGCGTAGACCGCCGCGCGGGCCGTCTCGACCCGCACCAGCAGCTCCGCGCACAGATGCTTGACCGCCTGGAAGGCCCCGACCGGCCGGCCGAACTGCTCACGCGCCCGGGCGTGTTGCACGGCCAGCTCGCACGCGCGCGTGGCGGTCCCGAGCTGCTCCGCCGCCGTGAGGAGGACCGCGGTGGGATCGGCGGCCCCGCGCGCCGGGACGGAGTGCAGCGGTGTGAGCGGGTCCACGCAGTTCAGCGGCACGGCCCCGGCGGCGTCGCCGCGCACGACGTCCGCCTGGGCGAGCCACTCCACCAGCCCGCCGCCGTCGACGGCGGCGACGACCGTCTCCCCCTCGGCCGCGCCGGGCACCCGCCCCGCCGCGAGGTGCGTGGCCAGCAGCGGCCCCGGGAGCAGGGCCCGGCCCGCCTCCTCGAACGCCAACACCGCCTCGGGCAGCCCCAGTCCCACGCCGCCCTCCGCCTCGGGCAGCCGCAGCGCGAAGAACCCGGCGGCGCCCAGCTCGCGCCACAGCGCCCGGTCCAGCCGCCCCGGCCGGTCCACGGCGGCCCGCAGGGCCTCCCGGTCGAACCGGCGCGCCAGCAGTCCGCGTACGCCGTCCCGCAGCGCGCGCTGGTCGTCCGTCGGTCGAAAGCGCATGGCGGACGGTCACCTCCCCTTCGGCAGTCCGAGGATCCGTTCGGCCACGATGTCGCGCTGGATCTGCGAGGTGCCGGCCGCGATGGTGTAGGACAGCGAGGACAGCCGGTCGCGGACCCAGGGGTGGTCGAGGTCCAGGGCCGCGTCGCCCAGGACCTCGGCGGCGGTGTCGTACAGCTCCTGGCGGGCCTGCGAGTACCTCAGTTTGAACACCGAGCCCCCGACGCCGGGCACCCCGCCGCGGGCGGCCTCCGCCTCGCTCACGTTCCACTGCGTCAGCCGCCACAGTGCCCGGAACTCGGCGTTGAGGCGGCCCAGCCGCCGGCGCAGCGCCGGGTCGTCCCAGCGCCCGTCACGGCGTGCCCGTACGGCCAGTTCGCCCAGCACCCGCCGGCAGGCCACGACCTCGCCCACGAAGGCGGTGCCGCGCTCGAAGGACAGCGTCACCATCGTCACCCGCCAGCCGTCGTTCTCCGCGCCCACCCGGTTGGCGACCGGCACCCGCACCTCGTCGAGGAAGACCTCGGCGAACTCGGTGGAGCCGGCGAGGGTGCGCAGCGGCCGTACGGTGACGCCCGGGGCGTCCATGGGCATGGCCAGCCAGGTGATGCCCTGGTGCTTCGGTGCCTGCGGGTCCGTGCGGACCAGGAGTTCGCACCAGTCGGCGACCTCCGCGTGCGAGGTCCAGATCTTGGACCCGCTCACCACGTAGTCGTCGCCGTCGCGCCACGCGCGCGTGCGCAGGGCCGCGAGGTCGGAGCCGGCGTCGGGCTCGCTGAAGCCCTGGCACCAGACCTCCTCGCCGCGCAACACGGGAGGCAGCCAGCGGGCCCGCTGTTCGGGCGTCCCCTCGGCGGCGATGGTCGGCCCCGCGTGCAGCAGCCCGACGAAGCCGGCCCCCACATAGGGCGCGCCGGCCTTCTCCGTCTCCTCCAGGAAGATCAGCCGGACGCCGGGCGAGGCCTCCCAGTGCACGTCGGCGTACCCGGCCTCGTACAGGGTGCGCTGCCAGCCGAGGTCGTAGGCGCGGCGGCCCGGCCAGTCGTCCGGGGACGGTTTCGGCGGGAGCGCCGGCAGCACCTCGGCGAGCCACTCGCGCAGCCGGGCCCGGAACTCCGCGTCCTCGGGGCTGTCCGAGAGGTCCATAGTCCTGATCCCCTGCTTTGGTCGCCGCGCCGGCTACTTGTCGAGGTCCAGGTCGAGCATGCGGATCGCGTTGCCCCTCATCAGCTTGTAGACCGTCTCGTCGTCGAGGCCCTTGACGTGGTCGAGGGCGACCTCCTTGGTGTGCGGGAAGGTCGAGTCCACGTGCGGGTAGTCGGTCTCGAAGGTCGCGTTGTCGCGGCCCACCGCGTCCAGCGACGCGACGCCGTGCTTGTCGCGGAAGAAGCAGCAGAAGATCTGCCGGTAGTAGTACGTCGACGGCGGGTCGGGGACGAGGTCGCGTACGCCGCCCCACGCGCGGTGCTCCTCCCAGACGTCGTCGGCACGCTCCAGGGCGTAGGGGATCCAGCCCATCTGCCCTTCCGAGTAGGCCAGCTTGAGGCGTGGGAAGCGCACCAGGACTCCGCTGAAGAGGTAGTCCATCATCGAGGCCATCGCGTTGTTGAACGACAGCGAGGCCTGGACGGCGGGGGGCGCGTCGGGCGAGGCGGCGGGCATCTGCGACGACGAGCCGATGTGCATGTTGACGACGGTCCCGGTCTCCTCGCACACGGCGAAGAACGGGTCCCAGTAGCCCGAGTGGATCGACGGCAGCCCCAGGTGGCTCGGGATCTCCGAGAAGGTCACCGCGCGCACCCCGCGGGCCGCGTTGCGCCGGATCTCGGCGACCGCCAGGTCGATGTCCCACAGGGGGATCAGGCACAGCGGGATCAGTCGGCCGCCGCTGCCGCCGCACCACTCCTCGACCATCCAGTCGTTGTAGGCGCGCACGCAGGCGAGCGCGACCTCCTTGTCGTGCGCCTCGGCGAAGGTCTGGCCGCAGAAGCGGGGGAAGGACGGGAAGCACAGCGAGGCCTCGACGTGGTTGAGGTCCATGTCCGCCAGCCGGGCCTTCGGGTCCCAGCATCCGCGGCGCATCTCCTCCCGGGTGATCCCCTCCAGGGTCATCTCGTCGCGGTCGAAGCCGACGGCGGCGATGTTGCGCTTGTACGGGAACTTCAGGTCCTCGTAGATCCACCAGTCGGTGGGCGGGCCGTCCGGGTCCATGGTGATCTGGTACTTCCCGGCGACGTAGGCGAGCTCGCCGATGCCGGCGGTGAGGGGCTGCGGCCCCCGGTCCCGGTACTTGCGCGGCAGCCAGGTCGCGAAGAGGTGCGCGGGCTCGATCACATGATCGTCGACGCTGACGATGCGCGGCAGTTCGGTGCTCATGGCTTCCCCTCCGCCTGGCGGTACGCCAGTCGTCCGAAGCGCTGTCCGCAGCGCTATCTGATGGACCGTCATATGCAGTTTCCCCAGCAGGCTAGTCCGCGACCCCTGGACCGACAAGGCGACCGGCCCTACGCTCTGCCGAAAATCTGACTGTCCGTCAGCTAGGTCAGGGGGCCGACGTGAACGACACAGCCACCGCCACCGCCCATGAGCTGAGCGACGCCCGCACGCTCTGGGAACTGCTCGACCGCCGCGCCGGCCTCACCCCCGACCGCCGGGTCCTCCTCCAGGAGGAGCGCGCCCTGACCTTCGGCGAGCTGCACGAGCGGGCCGAGCGGACCGCGGCCGGGCTGCACGACATGGGCGTGCGCCCCGGCACGGTCGTCGCCTGGCAGCTGCCCACCCGTCTGGAGACCGCCGTCCTGTCCTTCGCCCTGGCCCGGCTGGGGGCCGTGCAGTCTCCCGTCATCCCGTTCTACCGCGACCGCGAGGTGGGCTTCGCGCTGCGCGAGTCGAAGGCGGAGTTCTTCGCGGTGCCGGGCGTCTGGCGGGGCCACGATCACACCGAGATGGCCCGGCGGCTGGGCGCGAAGGGCGTCTTCGAGGCGTACGACGACCTGCCGGAGGGGGATCCGGCCGTCCTTCCGCCGCCGCCCGCCGAGGGCGGCTCGGTGCGCTGGATCTACTGGACCTCGGGAACCACCTCGAACCCCAAGGGCGTACTGCACACCGACCGTTCGCTGATCGCGGGCGGCTCCTGCCTCGCCCACGCGCTCCGGCTGACCCCGGACGACGTCGGCTCGATGGCGTTCCCGTACGCCCACATCGCGGGCCCCGACTACACCGTCATGCTGCTGCTGTACGGCTTCCCCGCGGTGATGTTCGAGCACTTCGCGCTGCCGGACGCGCTGGAGGGGTACCGCCGGCACGGCGTGACGGTCGCGGGCGGCTCGACGGCCTTCTACTCGATGTTCCTCGCCGAGCAGCGCAGGCAGCCGGGCGTCCCCGTGATCCCCACGCTGCGGCTGCTCGCCGGCGGCGGAGCCCCCAAGCCGCCGGAGGTGTACCACGCGGTCGTGCGCGAGATGGGCGTGCAGCTGACCCACGGGTACGGGATGACCGAGGTGCCGATGATCACCATGGGGTCGCCGGACGACACCGCGGAGAACCTCGCCACGACCGAGGGGCGGCCCCCGGCGGGCATGGAGATACGCGTGGTGGACGGAGAGGTGCGGTTGCGCGGCGAGGCCGTGTGCCAGGGGTACCTCGATCCCGCCCAGAGCGCCGAGGCGTTCGACGCGGACGGGTTCCTGCGCACCGGCGACCTCGGACGCCTGACCGACAGCGGCCATCTGGTCCTCACCGGGCGGCTGAAGGACGTGATCATCCGCAAGGGCGAGAACGTGTCCGCGAAGGAGATCGAGGACCTGCTCGCCGCGCACCCGGCCGTCGGGGACGTGGCGGTGATCGGCCTGCCCGACGCGGAGCGCGGCGAACTGGTGTGCGCGGTGGTGGAACGGGCGCCGACGGCCGCGGAGCCGCTGACCCTGGCGGCGATGACCGCGTATCTGCGCGCGGGCGGGCTGTCGGTCCACAAACTGCCGGAGCGGCTGGAGGTGGTTCAGGCCCTGCCGCGCAACGAAACCCTGCGCAAGGTCCTCAAGTACAAGCTCCGCGAACGCTACGCGCAACCCGCCCCATCGCCCGCCCCGCCGCCCGCCGCGGACGACCGCTCGGGGACGGCTACTCGGGGACGGTGAAGTAGCGCGCGAAGGCGGGGACGATCTCCGCCTCGCCCACCTTGCCGTCCGCGTCCGCGTCGAGGACGGCGGCGGCCCCGCGGGCGACCTCGTCGGGCGCTCCGAGGGCGTGCAGCACCCGGACGGTGTCCTCGACCGTGGCCCGTCCGTCGCCGTCGGCGTCCGCGACGTCCAGGGCGGCGTGCAGGAAGGGGCGGGCGATCTCGGCGAACCGCTCCGGGTTGTCGCGCAGGCGCTTGACCGCGCTGTTCACGAACTCGTCCCGGCTGATGCGCTGGTCGCCGTCGCGGTCGGCGATCCCGGCCATGCCCTGCCAGAACGCCTCGGCCCCCGCGTAGAGGGCCTGCCCCTTGTCGGAGCGGGCTGCGGTCGCGAACTCCGCGAGGACCGCCTTGGCCGCGGCGGCGAAGTCCACGCGGTCGATGTAGCCGTTGCCGTCCTGGTCGAAGGTGGCGAACCGGGCGGCGATCCTGCGCTCGTACTCACTGCTGACCATGTCTGCTCGGGCCGCCTTACGTCGTCACGTGGTGGGGTGGGTGCGTTGCTGCCGGGCGTGCGCCGAGGGTGCTGCACGGGGCGCTTCCCGGCATGGGTCTGAGAGTGCTTCCGGCAGGGAGCGTACGACGCCGAAGACGTCCGGACGGCCGGAAGGCGACGCCTGTGCCAAGACCGGGGGAATTTCGGGACAAGCGTGTGGCGGAGCGGGGCACGGCTCACGCCGAGAGCGGCTCGGTCCCGTCGTCCACGGCGCCGGCGAGATCGCCGTAGACGTCGAAGAGGCGGCGCACGCCCAGCGCGCCCAGGACGCGGTTGACGTGGGAGCCGTCGGCCGCGCCGTGCGCGGGGAGGATCAGACGCAGCCGTCCCCGGCAGGAGCGGATCAGCCGGCGGGCCGCGATCAGGACCCCGACACCGCTGGAGTCGCAGAAATACACGTCGGAGAGATCCAGGACGAGACTGTGGCGGCCCTCGGCCACCTCGTCGTGCACCCGCTGCCGCAGCACGGGCGACGTCACCAGGTCCAGCTCGCCCGACACGTGGAGCACGGCCCATCCGCCCTGCTCGCCGCCGGTCACTGTGAAGGCCACCACCACGCCCTTCGCTCGCTGTCGCTGTGCTGGGAACGGAAGCTGTCCCTTCGCTTCCTTGCAGCGCGGCTGCCCAGCGGCCCTGCCCCGAAACTCCTGGGGAAAAACAGAAACCAACGGAAAGAGGCTTGTTTCTGTCATATCCGGTCCGGTTCGATCCATGTCTGTCGGGTAGACGCCGCCCATACCACCCCGTCGCGGACAGGGGGCGCACATTGAAACAAAGGGGCGTGCTTTGTCGTACGTGCCGACTACATTCGAGGAGACGGTGGACGCACGCTGGACACACGCACAGCCGAAGGACGCACGGCCAGAGGGACGGACACGGGTGAGGGGGCCTCATGGCGAAAAAGGACGCACCGCCCCGCTGGGACCGCAAGATGCAGCAGCGGCTCGCGCGCGGTGAGGCGGCCGCCCTCGGCGAGCTCTACGACCGGTTCGCCTCGCTCGTGCACGGACTCGCCCATCGCGTGCTCGGAGACGAACGAGCGGCCGACGGCATCACCCGCGAGGTCTTCGCCCACCTCTGGGAGCACCCCGACGCCTACGACCCCCGGCAGGGCCCGCTGCGCACCTGGGTCGCCGCGCTGACCCACCGTCTCGCGGTGCAGCGGCTGCGCGCCACCGAGACCGCCGCGCTGGCCGAGACCGGCCACGGCTCGGCCGAGGCGACCGAGGAACTGGAGCGCAGGGTGCGGCACGCATCCGTCGCCGCCCGCGCCGACTACATCGTCCAGGCCATGCCCGCGCCCCTGCGCGCCGCCCTGGAGCTGGCCTACTTCCAGCGCCGCGACTACCGCCAGACCGCGGCCGACCTCGGCGTCACCGAAGACGAGGCCCGCCGCCGGCTCCGGCTGGGCCTCCAGCTGCTGTCCACGGCCCACGACGTCGCGGCCCCCGGGGCCCCGCCCGGATACGGGGGTGCCGCGTGAGCGACGCGACCCCCTGGCTGTCGTACGACGGCGGCGAAGGCGAGGAGGACGAGCAGCGGGACGGCCGGTCGGGCGAAGAGGACAAGGATCAGGCGCAGGACGAGAATCACACGCAGGCGCACGGCGAGGACAGGGTGCCCACCGGGATGAACGGGCCGGACGACACGAGCGGACCGGGAGGGCCGGCCGGCCCCGGGGCCGGCAGCGACGGCGACGGCGGTCAGGACGCTCCCTCCTCCCCCGGCCCCGGCCGGCCGCCCCGCATACCGCTGCCCCGGGCGTCCGTCGAGGACGGCGGGCTGCCGCTGCCCGCGCCGCCGGAGCCGGCCCTCCCGCAGCCCCTCCGGCTGGAGCACCCGGTGCTCAAGTCCCTGCTGGGGGCATGGGCGTTGGCCGCCTGCTCCGCCGAGGAGACGGCCGCCGTCGAGGAGCACCTCGGCGACTGCGGCGCCTGCGCCGACGAGGCACGGCGGCTGCGCGAGGCGGTCGGCCTGCTGCAGCGCCCGGAGAGCCTCGACCTGGACCCCGGGCTGCGCACCCGCGTCATCGACGGCTGCCTGACCCGCCGCCCGCCCCGCATCCCGGTGCCGTCCTGGGCGCAGTCGTACGACGCCGAGACGGCGCGGCTGGACGCCCTGCTCCAGGACTTCGGGGACGCCGAGTGGCACGCCCCCGTGCGGCTGCGCTGGTTCCGCGGCCAGGAGGCAACGAGCCGCCGGACCACGGTCGCCGGGGTCATCGCCCATCTCCTCGCGGTGGACGGACTGGTCGCCCTGGCCCTGGGCCTCGACGACCCGCTGGAGACGGCCGGGGCGCACGACGCGGACGAGGCGGGCGTGGACGCCGACCGGCCGAGCGCGGCGGACGGCCCGCCCGGCACCCCGGCGCGTCGCACCGAGGCCTTCTGGGCCGGCTCGCGCTTTCCGCCGACCCGCTCCGTGCGCGGGCCCTGGCGCGAACAGACCCACGCCCTGGTGCGCAC
Organism: Streptomyces sp. LUP30; assembly: GCF_001746365.1. Lineage (GTDB taxonomy): Bacteria > Actinomycetota > Actinomycetes > Streptomycetales > Streptomycetaceae > Streptomyces. The sequence continues at coordinate 66,613 of NZ_MJAJ01000015.1, read as the reverse complement.
GGCGTCCTTCACCGGCGGAGAGGGACACGGCGCCATGCCGGTGTCCTACGGCGGCTTCGAACTGCCCCTGCGGGACGCGCTGCTGGACCGCGCCTTCGAGTGCTGGGTGCACGCCGAGGACATCGCCGAGGCGGTCGACTACCCCTACGCGCCGCCCGCCGCCCGCCATCTGCACGGCATGATCGACCTGGCCGCCCGGATGCTGCCGGAGACGCTCGCGGCCCGCCGCCGCGCCGGGCTCGCCACGCCCTCGCACCACACCCGCCACCTGGTGAGCGCCGGCCGTCCCGGCCGCAGCCTGCGGCTGGAGATCGAGGGCTCCGGCGGCGGCCAGTGGCTGATCCCGCTGGACTCGCCGGGCGCGGTGGGCTCCGCCGACCACGAGGTGGCCCATGTGGCCCTGGACGACGTGGAGTTCTGCCGGCTCGCCGCAGGCCATGTGTCGCCCGAGGAGGCGGCCGCGGGACAGGTCGGCGACCGCGAGGCGATCCGGGACGTGCTGTTCGCGGCGGCGAGCCTGAGCCGGATGTAGGGCGGCGGCGCAGGGCGTGGCGCGGGCGACCGCGACCGCCCTGCGGCGGCCCCGGCGGAACGGAGAGCCGGAACCCCTACGCGAAGACGACCGTCCGCCGGCCGTTGAGCAGGATGCGGCGCTCCGCATGCCACTTGACGGCCCGGGCGAGCGCCTGGCACTCCACGTCCCGCCCGATGGCGACGAGCTGGTCCGGCGTGACGCCGTGCCCCACCCGCTCGACCTCCTGCTCGATGATCGGCCCCTCGTCGAGGTCGGCCGTCACATAGTGCGCCGTCGCGCCGATCAGCTTCACGCCCCGCGCGTGCGCCTGGTGGTACGGCTTCGCACCCTTGAAGCTCGGTAGGAAGGAGTGGTGGATGTTGATGATCCGGCCGCTGAGCTGCTTGCACAGGTCGTCGGAGAGGACCTGCATGTAGCGGGCGAGGACGACCAGCTCGACGTCCTGCTCGCGGACCAGCTCCAGCAGCTGGGCCTCGGCCTGCGCCTTGTTCTCCTTCGTCACCGGGATGTGGCGGAAGGGGATGTTGTACGAGCCCACGAGCTCGGCGAAGTCGGTGTGGTTGGACACCACGGCCGCGATCTCCACCGGAAGCGCGCCGATGCTGGCGCGGAACAGCAGGTCGTTCAGGCAGTGCCCGAACTTGCTGACCATGAGGACGATGCGCATCCTGTCGTCGGCCCGGTTGATCTGCCAGTCCATGTGGAACGAGTCGCCGATCGCGGCGAAGCTCGCCCTCAGCTTGTCCACGGTCACCGGGGACTCGGCGGAGAAGTGGACGCGCAGGAAGAACAGACCCGTGTCGTGGTCGCCGAACTGCTGACTGTCCTCGATGTTGCAGCCGGTCATGAAGAGGTAACTCGACACGGCGTGCACGATGCCCTGCTTGTCGGGGCAGGAGAGCGTGAGGACGTACTGGTCGGCGGGGTGCGCCGCGGCTCGGCTGGACTGCGCGTTCATGCCCGACAGGGTCGCATACCGCCCCGCGCCGCGGGCAACCGTCCCGCAGGACGGAACGGGACGCCCGGTCCCCTCCCCGCGCCGCCGCCCGCGTCCATGCCGCCCGCGTCCATGCCGCCCGCGTCCATGCCGCCCGCGTCCATGCCGCCCGCGTCTATGCCGCCCGCGTCATGATGCGCAGGACCTCCAGCGTCCGGGGCGGTGCGTCGGGGTCGTCGCCGTCGCTCGTCGCCATGCGCACATGCGCGTCCCGCGCCGCCCGCACCGCGTCCGGCCACGCCTCGTGGTCGACGTACGCGGAGACCGGGGCGTCCGGCCCGACCTGGTGCATGATCCGCAGCACGCGCAGCACGGCGGTGTCGACCAGGGCCGCCTCCTGCGAGTCGCGGAAGATCGTCCCGACGTACTTCTCGGCGGACCAGTTGTCGAGCCAGGTGTCCTCGACCAGGCGGTACACGGCATCGGTGACGTCCCCGTACCCCTCGACGCCGGCCAGCCATACGTTCTGCTGGAACGCCGGATCGGAGAGCATGTGCAGCGCGGAGCGCACATTGCTGCGCCAGCGCCACCACGGCATGTCGTTGAGTGGCATGCCGCCCATGGTGAACGAGCGACGGCCGCGACGGGAAGAGTTCTCCGAACCTTGCACGGTCACCGATCGTACGTTTCCTCACCCCAGGAGCTTCGCGGGCCCCTGCAATTCACCTTCCCGTCACCGCCCGTCGACCGAGGGTCACTCCCGGGTTGGTGATGTGACGGAATCGTGCGTGTCCATGACCGGCAGGCGACGCACGTCCACGCGAAGCACCTTCCTCCCCAGGTCCTTCCGCTTCACCAGGTCCGTCAGAGCAGCCGCCCTCTCGGCGGGCGCCCTGACCGCCTGTGCGTCGCTGGCCGTCGGATGCGGGGTCGTCCCCGGTACCACGGGGGGTTCCGGGGACGACCCGATCGTCGTCATGACCTGGGCGCCCGAGGCGACGTCGGCGACCAACGAGCCCGGCATGCCCGCCTTCGCCCGCGCCTACGCCCGCTGGGCCAACGCGGCCGGAGGCCTGAACGGGCGCAAGCTCAAGGTCCTGACCTGCAACGAACACAACGACACGGTGGCCGCCGCGAAGTGCGCCCGGCAGGCCGTCAAGGAGCACGCGGTCGCCGTCGTCGGCTCCTACAGCCAGCACTCCGACGCCTTCTTCCCCCACCTCGAAGGCGCCGGCATCCCCTACATCGGCGGTTACGGCGTCACGAACGCCGAGTTCACCAGCCCGCTGTCCTATCCGGTCAACGGCGGTCAGCCCGCACTGCTGGCCGGCCTCGGCAAGGCGCTGGCCACGAGCTGCGGTCCCGTCTCGCTGGTCCGCCCGGACACCATCGCCGGCGACACGCTGCCCACGATGCTCGACGCCGGCCTGACGGCGGGCGGGCACGACGAGGCCGCCGACCAGCGGGCCCCGGAGGACGCCGCCGAGTACGCGACACAGGCCGAGACCGCCCTGGCGCACGCGACCGACGACGGGACCGGCCCGAGGAACGGGACCGGCGGGCAGGGCAAGGGAACGGGGAAGGGCTGCGTGGTCACCGCGCTCGGGGACCGCACCAGCACCTTCATGGACTCCTTCCGCCGCACCCGGGCGGACCACCCGGAGGTGCGCACCGCCACCGTCCTCGGCAGCGTCGACCAGACGGTGATCGACGCGGCCGGCGCCGGCTCCGGCCCCTTCGAGGGGGCGTACGTCACCGGCTGGTACCCCGAGGCGAGCGACCCCGCCTGGGCGCAGATGAAGAAGGTGATCAGCGAGGCGGCCTTCTCCGACACCCGGATCGACCCGACCGACACCGGGGTGCAGACCACCTGGATCGCCTACACCGTGTTCCGGCAGGCCGTGGAGTCGCTGGCCGGCGGCGACGTGACCGCCCGCACCGTCCGAGGCGCCCTCGACGACGGCCTGCAGATCTCCACGGGCGGTCTCACGCCGACCCTGCGCTGGCAGTTCTCCGACCGGCTCGCCTCCATCGGCTTCCCCCGCCTGGTCAACGCCGACGTCACCCTGCAGACGGTGCGCAAGGGCCGGCTGGTGGCCGCCAGGAAGGGCTTCGTCGACACGACGAAGACCCTGCAGAAGGCAGCCGTGGGCTGACACCGGCCCGGCCCGGCGGGCGGGACACCGGCCCGGCCCGGCGGGCGGGACACCGGCCGGACGGGCACGCCGACCGGCCGGGCACGCCGACCGGCCGGGCGGGGACTACAGCTGGGTGGGCCCGCGCTGCGTGAGCTCGTACTTCTTCGCGATCTCGTTCCAGAGCTTCGCGGCCTGGCTCTTCTGGGCGCTGGCGGTGCCGCTCGCCCGGTTGCCCGCCTGCGCCTCGCCGGTGGCGCGGGCCGAGCCCTTCTTGCAGTGCTTCTTCTTGTCGCCGTTGACCTGGTCGGCCCAGGCGGCGTAGTGGTCGTCCGCCGACGCGGACGCCTGCCAGGCCTTGGTGAGAGCGGCGGTCAGCGCGGCGTGGTCCGGCAGCCGGTCGACCTTCAGCGCGGACAGCTTCGTGACCAGGCCCGCGCGCTGCCCGGCCGCGTCCCGCAGATCCGTGGCGGCCTGCGACAGGTTGTCGCATCCCTTCACATCGGCCACCGCGCTGATCACGCTGGCCCGGCTGCTGCCGCTGTCGGCCAGCAGCTTGTCCAGTTCGACGGCCTGCTGGCGGGCCGCGTCGGTGGAGGTCGCCCCGGAGTCACCGGAGACGGGGGCCGACGCGGCGACGGTCTTGCCGTCGCCGGCCTTGTCCCCGCCGCCGCCCGCGAGCATCGCGCCCGCGCCGATGCCGAGGGCCGCCAGCGCCACGCCGATCGCCACGAACAGCGGCACCCGCGAGCGGCGACGGCCGTCTCCGCCGTCGCCACCGTCGTCATAGGCCCCGCGTCTCCCGCCCGCCGCCGGGCCGCCGGGCTGGGCGTAGGCGGGCTGGGCGTAGGCGGGCTGCGGAGAGCGGGCGGCGGGCCCGGCCCCGTAGCCCTGCCGGGCGCCGTGTACAGGGACGTCCGGCTCACTGAACCGCGGAAGCTGCTGCGTGGACCCGGCCTGGCCGTCGTCTCCCGGGCCGCCGCGGAAGAGGTTCTCGAACCCGGCGGGCGGCTGCCCGTCCCCGCCGCCCTGGCCCGGGACGGGCGGAATGTACTGAGTGGCCTCGGAGTCGGGGTGTGCGCCCTGCTGTGCGCCGGGGAAGGCGCCCGCACCGGGCATCGGCCCCGGAGCGTTCCGCGGGGCGCGCCCCAGGAAATGGGTCGACTCGGCCGGGCTTTCGGGCGGCATCGCCCCCGGAGCGACCGGCGGAAGGTACTGCGTCGCGCCCTCGTCCGCGGGGACCGGCGGTATGTACTGGGTCGCCCCCTCGTCGGCGGGGACCGGCGGTATGTACTGCGTCGCGCCCTCGTCGGCCGGGGCGGCCGGTACGGGCGGTATGTACTGGGTGGCGCCTTCGTCGGCCGAGGCCACGGCCGGCGGCAGGGGCGCGCCCTGGCCGTACGTCGCGCCGCCCCGGGCCGGGGCGCCCTCGGGCGGGAGCGGGCCGGCGCCCGCCCGGGAGCCGCCGTCCCAGGGCTCCTGCGAGGCGTTCCACCGGTCCTGCTGCCCGGCCTGCCCCTGGTGGCCCTGCTGGTGCGCCGGGGCCGGCTGGTCCGCCGGGAGCGGCCAGCCCTGGGCCGACTGCTGCGCGGCGGGCGCCTGCCGGTCGGACCCCCAGGGCTGCCCCCAGGTCTGCCCGCCGGACGGGGCCTGCTGCCCGAAGTCCTGGCGGCCGTAGTCCTGTTGTCCGGGCTGCGGCTGCTGTCCGGGCGGACCGTAGGGCGACTGCCCGTACTCCTGCTGACCTTGCTGCCCGTACTCCTGCTGCCCTTGCTGCCCGTACTCCTGCTGCCCGTACTCCTGGCGCCCGTACTCCTGGCGCCCGGGGTCCGGCTGTCCGTACTGCTGAGCGCCGTACCCGCCGGAGTGCTCGCCCTGCTGCGGACCTGGCTGCGGGCCCGGCCGGGCTCCCGGCCGCGGCACGCTCGGGGTCGTTCCCGGCAGCAGGGGTTCCCCACCGTCGGAGGGCAGCACGATGCCTTCGCGCGCGGGCTGCGCCGAGGGCTCCTCGCCCTGTCCACTCTGCGTCACCGGGACTCCTACGAATGGGGGACCTTCGGAATCGTCGGCTCACGCTACCGGGTCCCCGGAACCCCGTGCCACGCAGCTCAGAACGTGACCTGCCGCTTCAGGGCCGGGCAGTGACGTCCGTAACAGATCCGGAGCGCCGTGCGCTGTATCCGTCGCCGTCGTGCGGACGGACGCCGTTCCCCGCACGTTCACGCAACGGCGCCCCGTCCGTTCACGCCGCGGTCTGCAACTCCAGCCGCGCCCCGAACTCCCGCACCACCGACTCCTCACGGAACGGCTCCAGCCGCTGCTGGAGGTCCTCCAGGTACTCCGCGCCCCGGTTGGAGCGGAGCGTCCCCAGCAACTCGACCGCTTTCAGGCCGGTGTTGCAGGCCTGCTCGATCTCGCGCTGCTGCACCTGCGCGGTCGCCAGCAGGACGTACCCGATCGCGCGCCGCCGGGCACGGCTCGGCGGATGTCCGGCCAGCGACTGCTCGGCGCAGCGCGCGGCCGCCTCGGCCTGGCCCAGGTCGCGGTGGCAGTGCGCCAACTCGTCGGCCAGGTAGGCCTCGTCGAAGTGCGCGATCCAGGCCGGGTCGTCCCCGGCGGCCGGGTCCGCCGCCTCCAGCGCCGACACCGCGCGCCCGGAAGCCGCCTGCGCGCCCCGGGCGTCGCCCAGCAGGGCGTGCCCGCGCGCCTCCGCCGCGAGGAACATCGCCTCCGCGCGCGGGGTCACCCGCCCGCGCGCTCCCTCCTGCGCCGCCCGCGCCAACTGGGCGATCTCGCGCGGGTTGCCGAGCTGGGCGGCGAGGTGGCTCATGGAGGCGGCGAGGACGTAGCCGCCGTACCCGCGGTCGCCGGCCGCCTGGGCCAGCCGCAGCGCCTGGATGTAGTAGCGCTGGGCGAGGCCGGGTTGACCGGTGTCGACGGCCATGTACCCGGCGAGCTCCGTCAAGCGGGCGACGGCCGCGAAGAGTTCGCGTCCCACCGCCTCCCGGTAGGAGCCGGCGAGCAGGCCCGAGACGACGCTGTTGAGGTAGTGCACGACGACCGGGCGCACATGCCCGCTGCCGTACTGGTGGTCGAGGTCGACCAGCGCCTGCGTCATCGCCTTGACGGCCGCCACGTCGGACGGGCCCACCCGGGGGCCCGCAGACCGCGCCACCTGGGCGTCGGGCGAGGAGATCAGCCAGTCGCGGCTCGGCTCGACCAGAGCCGAGGCGGCCACGGACGAGCCCGACAGGAAGTCGCGCCGGCCCACGTCGCTGCGCCACAGTTCGCAGACCTGCTCGATGGCCCCCAGCACCGTCGGCGAGAACTGCAGACCCACGCCCGACGCGAGGTTCTTGCCGTTGGCCATGCCGATCTCGTCGATGGTGACCGTCCGGCCGAGCTTGCGGCCCAGCGCCTCCGCGATGATCGCCGGAGCGCGTCCACGCGGCTGCTGTCCGCGCAGCCAACGGGCCACGGACGTCTTGTCGTAGCGCAGGTCGAGACCGTGCTCGGCGCCGCACATGTTGACGCGGCGGGCGAGCCCGGCGTTCGAGCACCCCGCCTCCTGGATGAGCGCCTGCAGCCGTTCGTTCGGCTGCCGCGCGACTAGCGGCCTTGCGGCCATGGGCACTACCCCCTGTGGCTGCGGTGACCGGGGCGGCGGGTGCCCGCCCACACACCGAGTTGACGTGTCTTCCACCGAAAAGTTCCGGCCGAGCAGATCAATGCCCCACGGATCGACCGAAAATGCGAGGCATGTGAGGATTGCTGATGGTTGCCGGGTAATACCGAGCATTGACGGGCAATGAAGAGCAATGACGGGCAATGCGGAGAATGCCGGGATACCGGCGGAAGTCACCCCCGCTATCTGGTTACCCGTTCCCGCGCCCGTTCCTCCCGCGCGCCCCCGCCCATGCACCCATGCGCCCCGGACGCCGAATCGATGCTCCTCCCCCGCGCATTCGGGCGGGCGTAACCCCTGGTGACCGCTAGAGTTGTGTTCATCGTGGAAGAGACCATCGCGGGCGCCGAAGCCACTCAAATCCCGAAGCAGCGCGGGGAATCGCTGCTCGAGACCGCTGTTCGCTACGCCGAGGAACGTCATTGGGACGTGTTCCCCGGCACCTGGCTGGAAGCCGTCGACGGGGTGCAGCTCTGCTCCTGCGGCGACGGTGCGTGTGCCGCCCCTGGGGCGCACCCCGCCCGCCCGGACTGGGCGACACAGGCCACCGGCAGTGCGACGGTCGCACGCCGGATGTGGCAGAAGCAGCCGACCGCCTCGATCCTGCTGCCGACCGGGCGCACGTTCGACGCGATCTCCGTGCCGGAGACGGCCGGGTTTCTCGCCCTGGCCCGGATGGAGCGCATGGAACTGACGCTCGGACCGGTGACCCTGACGCCGGACCGGCGCATGCAGTTCTTCGTGCTGCCGGGCGCGTCGGCGAAGCTGCCGGACCTGGTGCGCAAACTGGGCTGGTCGTTGGGCGCCCTCGATCTCGTGACGCTCGGCGAGGGCACGTACGTGGCCGCGCCGCCCACCCGGTTCGGGTCCAGGGGGGCCGTGCAGTGGGCCTGCCGGCCGACCGCCGCGAACCGGTGGCTGCCGGACGCCGAGGAGTTGATCTCGCCGCTCGCCTACGCGTGCGGGCGGGATCGGTAGGGCGCGCCCTCAGCCGCATGCGTAGGGTTCGTGCATGACGTCCGTACGCGTGCGCAACCTCTGGAAGCGGTTCGGTCAGCAGGTCGCCGTCGCCGGGATCGATCTCGACCTGCCCTCGGGGAAGTTCATCGGGCTGGTCGGACCGAACGGAGCCGGGAAGACCACCACCCTGTCGATGGTGACCGGGTTGCTGCGGCCCGATCAGGGGTCCGTCGAGGTCGTCGGGCACGACGTGTGGCGGGATCCCGTCGAGGTGAAGGCCCGGATCGGGGTCCTCCCCGAGGGGCTGCGGCTGTTCGAACGACTGTCCGGGCGTGAACTGCTGGCCTACAGCGGCCGGTTGCGGGGGCTGCCCGGCGCCGAGGTCGACAAGCGCGCCACACAGCTGCTCGACGTCCTGGACCTGGCCGGCGCCCAGCACAAGCTCGTCGTCGACTACTCGACCGGCATGCGCAAGAAGATCGGGCTCGCGGCGGCGCTCCTGCACAACCCGGAAGTGCTCTTCCTCGACGAGCCGTTCGAGGGCGTGGACCCGGTGTCCGCGCAGATCATCCGGGGCGTGCTGGAGCGGTACACGGCGTCCGGGGCGACGGTCGTGTTCTCCTCCCATGTGATGGAGCTCGTCGAGTCGCTGTGCGACTGGGTGGCGGTGATGGCGGCCGGGCGCATCCGGGCGCACGGCACACTGGAGGAGGTGCGGGGGGCGGCGCCCTCGTTGCAGCGGGCGTTCCTCGAACTCGTCGGGGCGCAGGGCCGGGACACCGGCTCCGACCTCGACTGGCTGGGCGGAGCGGGCCGTTGAGCACCCGCGCCGGCACGCCGGCCCCCGCCACGACCGCCTCCGCGCCCGGCCTCGTCGCCACCGTCGTCCGGCTGAAGCTGTCACTGCTGCGCAACGGGCTGCGGCAGTCGAGCGGCCGGCGGGCCGCGTACGTCGCCTCCGCCGTCCTCACCCTGCTGTTCGCCGCGCTGCTGCTGCTCGGACTGATCGCCCTGCGGGGACACGCGCACGCGGTGTCGCTGGTGGTGCTGCTGGTCGCGGTGTTCGGTGTGGGGTGGGCGGTGATGCCGCTGTTCTTCCCCAGCGGCGACGAGACGCTCGACCCCACCCGGCTGGTGATGCTGCCGCTGCGCCCCCTGCCGCTGGTGCGGGCGCTGCTGGTGGCCTCGCTGGTGGGCATCGGGCCGACGCTCACGCTGCTGATACTGGCCGGATCGGTGGTGTCGGTGGCGCACGGAGCGGCGGCGTGGACGGTGGGCGTGCTCGCCGTGGCGCTCGCGCTGCTGGTGTGCGTGGCGCTGGCGCGGGCCGTGGCCACCGCCAACATCCGGCTGCTGACCAGCCGCAAGGGGCGCGATCTGGCGGTGCTGAGCGGACTGGTCATCGCGGTCGGGGTGCAGGTCGTCAACTTCGGGGTGCAGCGGCTCGGCACGTCCGGTCTGGGGGAGCTCGATCCGACGGCGGCCGTGCTGCGGTGGCTGCCGCCCGCGTCGGCGGTCGGCGCGGTGGACTCGGTGAGCGAGGGCGACTACGGCGTGGCGGCCGCGCAGCTCGCCGTCAGCGCGGCGGCGCTGGCCCTGCTGGTGACGGCGTGGGCGCGGAGCATGACGCGGCTGATGACCTCGCCCGACGGCTCGACCCTGCAGGCAGCCGAACCGGTCGCGCAGAAGCGGCGGGGCCGGGCGGGGCCGGCCCGGCTGCTGCCGGGCGGGCGCACCGGCACCGTGATGGAACGCAGCCTGCGCTATGTCTGGCGTGATCCGAAGACCAAGGCGGCCTGGGTGACGTCGCTGGCCATCGGCCTGATCGTGCCCGTGTTCAACGCGCTGCAGGGCACCGGCTCGGTCTACTTCGCGTGCTTCGCCGCCGGGATGCTCGGCATCCAGATGTACAACCAGTTCGGGCAGGACACCTCCGCGTTCTGGATGGTCGCCATGACCATCTCGTCGACGCGGGACGCGTACGAGGAGCTGCGCGCCCGGGCGTTGGCCCTGCTGCTGATCACCTTGCCGTACGCGACCTCGGTGACCGTGCTGACGACCGCGATGCTCGGCGACTGGGCGAAGCTGCCCGAGGTGCTGGGACTGTCCCTCGCGCTGCTCGGCGCGATGCTCGCGACCGGGGCGTGGACCTCGGCGCGCTTTCCCTACTCGATCCCGCAGGAGGGCTACAAGAACGTCGCCCCGGGGCAGGCCGGGCTCGCCTGGATCGCGGTCTTCGGCGGAATGGTCTCGGCGGCGCTGCTGTGCGCGCCCGTCATCGCGGTGACGATCTGGCTCAACGTCAGCGAGGACGGGGACGCGTGGACATGGCTGCTGCTGCCGGGGGGCTCGCTGTACGGCGCGGGCGTCACGCTGCTGGGGCTGCGGCTGGCCGCGCCGCGCACGGCGGCGCGGCTGCCGGAGATCCTGGCGGCCGTGAGCAAGGGCTGACGGTCCCGAAGGCCGCTCCGCTCGGGCTCAGGGGGCGTCGGGGCTGAGCACGGTGTCCAGGAAGGCCTCGATCGCCGTACGCCAGCCCTCCGGCTGGTCGTAGTGGACGAGGTGCCCGGCGTCGGCGACCTCGGCGTACTCGCCGCGCGGCAGGACGCGCACCATCTCCTGGGCCTCGGCCCGGCCCAGTTCGCCGTCCAGGCCGCGCACCACCAGGGCCGGGCACCGGACCTGGGCGAGTTCCTCCCAGTGCGCGTCGTAGACCCAGGTCTCACGGGACTTGAGCATCTGCTCGGGCTCGAAGACGGGACGCCAGCCGTCCGGCGACTCGTGCATCGCCTCGGCGTAGAACTCGCCCCGGGAGGGGTTCGGCCGCTCCACCCAGGGGTCGTCCTCGCCGAACCACTTGCGGACGTCGGCGAGGGTGGCGAAGGGCAGCGGCCAGGACGTGAACCAGTCGGCCCACTCGCGTTGCGAGGCCGCTCCGAGCGCCGAGGCCCGCATGTCGCAGACGACCAGACCGCGCACCAGGTCGGGGCGTTTCGCGGCGAGCTGCCACGCGGTGAGCGCGCCCATGGCGTGCCCGATGAGGACGGCCGGGGCGAGCCCGAGCTGTTCGAGGGCGGCCTCCGCGTCCTCGACGTAGGCCTCGCGGGTGAACGCGGCCTGCGGCGGCTTCTCGCTCTGCCCGTGGCCGCGCTGGTCGAGGGCGACCGCCCGGTGCCGCTCGGAGAGCCAGCGGGCGGTGGACGCCCAGTGCGAGGCACGGCCCATCAGGCCGTGCAGTAACAGGACCCCGGAGGTCCGCTCGGGCTCCGCCGGCCGCTGCCGCCCGCCGGAGGACTGCGCCGGGATCCCCTTGGGCGGGTCCCCGAACTCCCAGGCCGCCAGACGTACGCCGCCCGCCCCGGTCACGTCGATGCGTCGCGCCATAGGTCCTGGCACCCCCCTAGCCGTCGTACCGCTGCGCTGCCGATGCTCCGTACCGCCTTCGATCACCTGCAGGCTATCGAATGCTCTTTCGAGAATTGCACTCTCCGCGCACAACACCCCTCGTTCGAGTGACCACTCTCAAGGAATGATCCCCTCCGCCGAGGGGAGATCTTCAGCGGGAGGCGGACCGCTCGGGGAAAACGGTCCGAGGGGAACGACCCTGAGAGCTCGGGGCTCCGGGTCGACACAGGGGAGGACAGGCCCCGGCGCCGCACGGCGTCGGGGCCCTCCCTTGCTCCGCGGCACACCATCCCCGCCCCCTCAGGTCATATGCCTCACGCGACAGCCTGGCACGACAAGCGTCGGCGCGCTGCGATTCGACGCAGGGAATCTCCGATTCGACGAGATCGACGAAGCGCCACAACTTCCCCGCCAGCACCAGGAGTTGAACAACACTCAGCGTGACGACGCCGGCGGACGCCAGGCGACGGGCGGCGGACGGGCGCTACTTCTTCGCGACGAACACGTGCGACGCGACGTCCGACTCCAGCTCCGCGGCCTCGCCGCCGCTGCCCACCAGCACACCGCCCGGCGACTCCGTCACGCTCACGACCGAGCCCGGCTGCACTCCCGCGCGACGCAGCGTGTACATCAGCTGCGCGTCCGTCTGGATCGGCTCGCCGATCCGGCGCACGACGACCGTCTTGCCCTCCAGGCCCGGGTCGAGATCGGCCAGCGAGACCATGCCCTCGTCCAGGAACGGGTCCGCGCCGTCCTTCTCGCCCAGCTCCTCCAGGCCCGGGATGGGGTTGCCGTACGGCGACTCGGTCGGGTGCCGCAGCAGCTCCAGCACCCGCCGCTCCACGGCCTCGCTCATCACGTGCTCCCAGCGGCACGCCTCCGCGTGGACCTGCTCCCACTCCAGGCCGATCACGTCGACGAGCAGACACTCGGCGAGACGGTGCTTGCGCATCACGCGCGTGGCCAGCCGACGGCCCTCGTCGGTGAGCTCCAGGTGGCGGTCGCTGGCCACCGCGACCAGTCCGTCGCGCTCCATGCGCGCCACCGTCTGGCTGACCGTCGGGCCGCTCTGGTCGAGCCGCTCGGCGATCCGGGCACGCATGGGGACCACACCTTCCTCCTCCAGCTCGAGGATGGTGCGGAGATACATCTCCGTGGTGTCGATCAGTCCGGACATTCGTGCCCCTCGATTAGCTCTGCCGAAAAGCTCGACCGCTCTACGGCGCGTGCGCTGGCCCTGCACCCAATTCTGCCGGATACCACTGACAAGCGTGCCTCGCCGCCCGAACGGGGAGGTCGCGTCCGGGCGCCGGCGGCCGCGCCCGGAGCATCACGCGCCCGTGCCGTCCCACCGGTGCCGGCCATATTGACAGCGCACTGGTCCAGACCGCACGGTGATCCGCGACACGGACACCGACACCTCCACCGACACGGCAAAGGGGCCCCTCGGATGAGCGACCGCAAGCTCGCCGCCCAGTTCTTCGACGCCGCCGTCGCCCTGCTGCAACGGGTCCGCGACGAGGAGGCCGAGGCCGTCGACGCCGCCGGCACGCTCCTCGCCGACACCGTCGCCGCCGGCGGCCGCCTCTTCGCCTTCGGCGCCGGGCACTCCTCGCTCGCCGCCCAGGACGTCGTCTACCGGGCGGGCGGCCTCGCCCTGATGAACCTGCTCGCCGTGCCCGGCGTCGTCGGCGTGGACGTCGTCCCCGCCACTCTCGGCTCCGCCCTGGAGCGTGTCGACGGCCTGGCGGGCGCCGTGCTCGACACCTCGCCCGTGCGCGCGGGCGACGCCCTCGTCGTCGTGTCGCTCTCCGGCCGCAACGCCCTGCCCGTGGAGATGGCCCTCAACGCCCGCGCCCTGGGCGTGAAGGTCATCGGCGTGACCTCGGTGGCGTACGCGACGCAGACCACGTCCCGCCACGTCACCGGGACCTTCCTGAAGGACCACTGCGACGTCGTCCTCGACTCGAAGATCGCCGTCGGCGACGCCGAGCTCACCCTCGACACCGTCCCCGCGCCCTTCGCCCCCGCCTCCACCGTCGTGACCTCGGCCCTCCTGCAGGCCGTCATGGCCACCGCGGCCGGCGCCCTCGCCGAGCGAGGCATCGAGCCCCCGCTGCTGCGCTCGGGCAACGTCGACGGCGGCCACGACTGGAACGGCCGGATCATGGAGGAGTACCGGGACCGCATCTTCTACCGGCACTGAGCGGCCCCCGCACGCGGGCGTCCGGGCGGGCGGGTCAGCCGTCGCCGCGGCCGCCCGCCCTCGCCGTCAGGTCCGCCAGGTCCGCCAGGTCCAGCGCCGAGGCGATGCGTACGGCGACGTCCTCGGCGTAGTTCGCGTCGGAGCGATCGAAGGCGGTACGGCCGCCGCCGCGCAGAAACGTCACCACGCCCAGGGTGCGACCGCGGCTGCGCAGCACCGCGCACAGCGCGTGCACCGTGTCGTCGGGCCACTGCCGTGCCCGCGCCCATTCCCGCGCCTCGTCGGCCGGCACCGAGCCGGAGCCCGCCCGCACCGAACCGGCGCGCGCGACGCACTGCAGCGCCGGATGCCCCTCGGCATAGCGCACCGGCAGGCCCGCGTGTCCGGTGAGCGTGCTCGGGCCGGGCCCGCCCGAGGGGGTGGACGCGACCCGCATCAGCCGCAGCGGCCCCGCCCCCTCCGCGTCGCCCATCACCCGGTCCACCAGGGCGTGGTCGGCGAAACCGGCGAGGGCGAAGTCGAGATGGACCGTGGCCGCCTCGGCGGGGTCCTCGCACTCGGCGGCCGCCCGGACCGCCCGGTGCAGCTGGTTGGCCCGGAACCGCAGCACCGAGGCCTCCTGCTCGCCCTGTTTGGCCTCCGTGACGTCCTGGAAGATCCAGCCGACCCCCAGCGGCACCGGCTCCTCCGCGAGCGGCGAGGCCAGCCGCAGAAAGCCGCTGCGCCAGCAGCGCCGCTTCTCGCCGTCCGGGGTGCGCACCCCCACCCACAGCTCGGCCGGGGCCGGCGGGGCGCCCTCGGCGAGGACGTGCGTCAGCGCGTTCTCCAGCTCCTCCGCGCCCCGGGTGAGCAGCTCGCCCAGCGGGCGGCCCAGCACGGCCGTGCGGCCGGTGCCCAGCGCGCGGGCGGCGTGCGCGTTGACGACGGCGGGGCGCAGATCGGCGTCGACCAGGACGACTCCCCAGGAAGCGTCGTCGAAGAGGGCCTCGCTGAGCGCGATGGAACGCTCCAGGTCGATCTGGGCGTGCACCTCGCTGAAGGCGCAGTACAGCCCTGCGGGCTTGCCGTCCGGGCCCGGCACGGCGGCCGACTGGGTGCGCACGAGCACCCGGCCGCCGTCCTTGGTCAGCAGCGCGAACTCGTGCACCTGGCGGCCGGAGGCGTGCATGGCGGCCATCAGCCGCCCCTCGATGTCCTCCGCGTCGGCCTCGCGCACGGCCCAGCCGGCGAAGCCCTGGCGGCCGACGGCCTCCTCGGCGCTCCAGCCCAGGATGCGCTCGGCCTCGCGGTTCCAGTGGGTGACGACGCCGTCGCCGTCGAAGGCGCACAGCGCCGCGTCCATGCCGTCGAGCAGTGCGGCGAGCAGGTCGGCGCCGTCCGGGCCGACGCCGGGCTGCGCGCCGTCCGGGGGCTCCGGGCCGTCGTCGCCCCGCCCGGGCCGCTCGGGCTCGTCCGGCCCGAGTTCGTCGGTGGTCCCACTACGCCGGGAAGCACTCACCTGGACCCCCTGCAGGTTCGCTCACTTGCCCTCATTCAACTCGAACGTGACGCAGCCCACATAGGTTCCCGCAAGATTGCAGAGGAATCGTTGTACCGCACCTCAGCCTTGGCGGGACAGGAGCCGCAGGTCGACCCATTCCGCCGTCCCGTCGTCCAGCACGTATCGCTCGACCTCGACGAAACCGCGCGCCTGCGCGAACCGCAGACCGTCCTCGTTGACGGCGAGCACGCAGGTCTCGACCACCCGGGCGCCGAGGCCGCGCGCGTGGGCGAGACCGTCGTCGTACAGGGCGGCTCCGTAGCCTCTACCCCTGTACTCGGGCAGTACGCGCGCGATGACGGTCGCCACGGCCCGCTCGCCGTCGGGCGGCCGTACGGTCGAGCAGCCGACCAGGACGTCACCGACGTAGGCGTTCCGCAGCCGGAAGCGCCCTGCCCGTTCGCGTACCTCGTCGAGGGACATCGCGGCCGGCGGCACGATCATGTTGTGGACGTACCGCCACCGTTCCAGCGCGGCCTCGTCGGCCACTGCCTCCGTACGCAGACGAAGATCATTCACACCACCAGCGAACCGCGTCGCCGCGAGGACGTCAACAGCCCGCGTCGTCCGCGACCGGGCCCTCGCGGCAGCCATGTCGGAAAAACAGTTGATTGGCGAGGGAACACTTCTTAGGGTTCCAGTACACGCGAAAGGAGGTGATCCGGTAGATGTGTGATTCCCGGACTCGTGAGGTGGCTGCGGGCTAGCGGCTCGCCACCACACTCTGTGCGGTGCCGGACCAGTACGTGAGACACGTGCAGCCGGCCCATACCCAGCAGTCACCCGACCCGCGAGTCGCCGGTAAGTCCGGCCGGCCCTCCTGAGCGAGGACCAGACTCGCGGGTCGTCTGCGTTCTCCGGCGCCCCCGGCCGCGGCGAATTCGGCTTCTGCGGCACTGCGCGCCCGCAGGTTCTGCGGCGCGTGACCCGCGCCACGTACGGATCTTTCGTCAGGCAGTACTCTGGGCGCATGCTTTCGCTCGTTCGACGCCGCCACGTGGACTACGTCCGCGTCACGAGCATGGGCTGTCGACGCTCCGTCTGAGCCTCCGGCCCCTCGCGGTTCACGCCGCCCGCGTTCACGCGCTCTTCCTCCCTCCGCCCACCTGGCACCCGTGCGCCGTCCCACCCGACGCCGGCCGCGGGCCCCCGTACACCCACGGACGCACCATGACGAACGTGACAGCCCTCGCGACGAACCCGTCCTACCGGCAGTTGCCGATCATCGATCTCTCCGCCGCCGACCGCGGCCCCCAGGCACGGGCGCTGCTCCACGCCCAGCTGCACAGCGCCGCCCATGACGTGGGGTTCTTCCAGCTGGTCGGGCACGGGGTCGGCGAGCGTGAGACGGAAGCGCTGCTGTCCGCCATGCGCGCCTTCTTCGCGCTGCCCGAGGACCGGCGGCTCGCCCTCGACAACGTGAACTCGCCCCACTTCCGCGGGTACACGCGGACCGGCGACGAGCGCACCGGCGGCCGGCAGGACTGGCGCGACCAGCTGGACATAGGGGCCGAGCGGCCCGCGCGGAGGCCCGGACCGGACGAGCCCGCCTACTGGTGGCTCCAGGGACCCAACCAGTGGCCCGCCGGGCTGCCCGAGCTGCGCACGGCCGCGCTCGCCTGGATCGAGCGGCTGAGCGCCGTCGCCGAGAAACTGCTGCACGAACTGCTCGCCGCGATCGGCGCGCCGGCCGGCTTCTACGACCCGGTGTTCGGCGACCGGGCGCATCCGCACCTGAAGCTCGTGCGGTATCCGGGCAGCGCCGGGGACGGCGCCGGGCAGGGGGTCGGGGCACACAAGGACTACGGGTTCCTGACGCTGCTGCTCCAGGACGAGGTGGGCGGCCTCCAGGTGCAGCGGGAGGACGGCGCGTTCCACGACGTCCCGCCGCTGCCGGGCGCGTTCGTGGTCAACCTCGGCGAGCTGCTGGAGGTCGCGACCGCCGGGTACCTGGTCGCCACCAACCACCGGGTGGTGTCACCGCCGAGCGCCGTGGAGCGGTTCTCGGTGCCGTTCTTCTACAACCCCCGCCTGGACGCGCGCGTGGAGCCGTTGCCGTTCCCCTACGCCTCGGCCGCGCCCGGTGTGACCGACGATCCGGCCAACCCGCTGTTCGCCGAGTACGGCTTCAACGAGCTGAAGGGCAAGCTGCGCGCCCATCCGCCGGTGGCCGAGCGGCATCACGCGGGGCTGCTCAGCCCCGCGTGACGGCCGGTCCGGTTCAGTCGGCGATGTCGTCGTAGCCCTCGATGTCGCGCGGGTCGCGGGAGCCGGGGCCGGTGTAGCGGGCCGACGGGCGGACCAGGCGGCCGGTGCGCTTCTGCTCCAGGATGTGCGCCGACCAGCCGGCCGTTCGGGCGCAGGTGAACATCGAGGTGAACATGTGGGCGGGCACCTCGGCGAAGTCCAGCACGATGGCCGCCCAGAACTCGACGTTCGTCGCCAGGACGCGGTCCGGGCGGCGGGCGTGGAGCTCGGCGAGGGCCGCCTTCTCCAGGGCCTCGGCCACCTCGAAGCGGGGCGCGCCCAGTTCGCGGGCGGTGCGGCGCAGCACGCGCGCGCGGGGGTCTTCGGCGCGGTACACGCGGTGGCCGAAGCCCATGAGGCGCTCGCCCTTGTCGAGGGCCTGCCTGACGTAGGCGTCCGCGTCGCCGGTGCGCTCGATCTCCTCGATCATGCCGAGGACCCGGGACGGGGCGCCGCCGTGCAGGGGGCCCGACATGGCGCCCACGGCGCCGGAGAGGGCGGCGGCGACGTCGGCGCCGGTGGAGGCGATGACCCGGGCGGTGAACGTGGAGGCGTTCATGCCGTGTTCGGCCGCGGACGTCCAGTAGGCGTCGACCGCCTTCACGTGCTTGGGGTCGGGCTCGCCGCGCCAGCGGATCATGAACCGTTCGACGACGGAGGTGGCCTTGTCGATCTCCCGCTGGGGGACCATCGGGGTGCCCTGCCCGCGCGCGGACTGGGCCACGTAGGAGAGGGCCATGACGGCGGCGCGGGCGAGGTCCGCGCGGGCCTGCTCGGCATCGATGTCGAGGAGGGGTTTGAGGCCCCAGACGGGCGCGAGCATGGCGAGCGCGGACTGGACGTCGACGCGGATGTCGCCGGAGTGGACGGGGATCGGGAACGGCTCGGCGGGCGGCAGGCCGGGGTTGAAGGCGCCGTCGACGAGCAGGCCCCAGACGTTGCCGAAGGACACGTGGCCGACCAGGTCCTCGATGTCGACGCCCCGGTACCGCAGGGCGCCGCCCTCCTTGTCGGGTTCGGCGATCTCCGTCTCGAACGCGACGACTCCTTCGAGTCCGGGTACGAAGTCGGACATCGGGCGGCTCCTCGTGATGTGTACGACGGGACGTGCGGGCGACAGCGGGTGCGGGACGGGCGGCGCCCCTGGTTCCGCGGTCCTCGGAAGGACTCGCGGTCCTGGGCGGTCATCCCACTGATGCCCCGTGGGGCGGGCGGTCACCCGACGGGGACGGCATCTGCACCATATCCCCGAGTGCCACCTTTGGGGAGTGGTTGCGGCACTCAGTGCCACCCGATGGGTTGCCGCCGACGGGTGATCCGCGTGGGTGGGGCATGCGGCAAGATGGCCGGGTGACCGACGCAGACGCCGTCTCCCCCGGGTCCTTCCCCGACCCCGCCGCCATGCGCAAGCAGTACCGGGCCGAGGGGCTCTCCGAGGCCGGTCTGGCCGCCACGCCCGTGGAGCAGTTCGCCCGCTGGTTCAAGGACGCGGCCGTCGAGGCCCATCTCTTCGAGCCGAACGCCATGGTCGTCGCCACCGCGGACGCCGAGGGCCGGCCCAGCTCGCGCACGGTGCTGCTGAAGCACTTCGACGAGCAGGGGTTCGTCTTCTACACCAACTACGACTCCCGCAAGGCCCGCGACCTCGCCGAGAACCCGTACGTCTCGTTGCTCTTCCCGTGGCATCCGATGGCCCGGCAGGTCATCGTGCGGGGCGTGGCCCGGCGCACCGGACGCGACGAGACGGCCGCCTACTTCCGCACCCGGCCGCACGGCTCGCAGCTCGGCGCGTGGGCCAGCGCCCAGTCCTCGGTGATCGCCACGCGGGCCGACCTCGACGCCTCGTACGCCGAGCTGGCGGCCCGCTATCCCGAGGGCGAGCAGGTGCCCGTGCCGCCGCACTGGGGCGGTTTCCGGGTGGCGCCCGAGTCGGTGGAGTTCTGGCAGGGCCGTCTGAACCGGCTGCACGACCGGCTGCGGTACGTGGCGCAGCCGGACGGGAGCTGGCGGGTGGAGCGGCTCAGCCCCTGAGCGTCCGGCCGCCCGAGCGGCGGGGCCCGGTGACCGGCTCGACGACGTGCCGACGCCACGACGCCACGACACGAAGACGCCCTCAGCGCAGCTTCTCGTCCAGGAGGCCGGCCCACTGCGCCACCACGCGTTCCCGGCGGGCTCCGTCGTCGGTGAGGAGGTTGGCGAGGCCGAGGCCGCGGGCCATGTCGAGCAGGCCCTGGACGCTCTCGCGGACGCCGGGCACGGACTCGTCGGCGCCCAGCAGCTCCACGGCGATCCGGTGGGTCTCGCGGCCGACGCGGGCTTCCAGCTCCGTCACCCGGGGGCGCAGCTGCTCCTCGTTGGACGCGGCGACCCACAGATGCAGGGCGGCGCGGAACAGGGGCCCGGTGTACAGGTCCACGAGGGCGGCGACGACGGCGGTCCGGTCCCCCGCCGCGCCGCCCGCCGCACCCTGGGGGAACAGGGCGCGCAGCGCGCGGGAGCGTTCCTCGGCGACGTATTCGACGGCCGCGGTGAACAGGTCCTCGCGGGTGGGGAAGTGGTGCTGGGCGGCGCCGCGGGAGACGCCGGCGCGTTCGGCGACGACGGAGACGGTGGAGCCCGCCCAGCCGTGTTCGGCGAGGGCGGCCACGGCGGCTTCCAGGAGCCGCTGCCGGGTGGCCCGGCTGCGGTCCTGCTTGGGGAGGCGGTCGCGGTCGACTGCGCTCACAGCACCCATGCGGGATCCCGTCGTTCGAGGAAGGCCGTCATCCCCTCGCGGGCCTGCGGGGTGGAGAACAGCCGGGCCGAGAGCGCGGTGAGGTCGGCGGCGTCCCGGTCGAATGTCTCCAGCACCCTAGCCGTGAGCAGCCGTTTCGTCTCCGCCAGCCCCTGGGGGGCGGATCTGCGCAGACCGTCCAGGACGGGGGCGAGGACGGCGTCGACGTCGTCGCCGTGGTCGGTGAGCAGGCCGACGCGGGCGGCTTCCGCGGCGTCGAAGCGCTCGCCGGTGAGGTAGTAACGGCCGAGGGCGCGCGGGTCGGTGCGCGGGAGCAGCGGCAGCGAGATCACGGCCGGCGCCACCCCGATGCGCACCTCGGTGAAGGCGAAGGTCGACCCGGTGGCGGCGGCCGTGACATCGCAGGCGGCCAGCAGTCCCAGGCCGCCTGCGCGGACATGGCCGGCGACGCGGGCGACGACCGGCTTGGGCAGCTCCACGATCCGGCGCAGCAGCGCCACGAACGCCTCGGGGTCGGGCGGGTCGCGCAGGTCGGCGCCCGCGCAGAAGACGCCGCCGGTGTGGGTGAGGACGACGGCGCGCACGTCGGCGTCCTCGGCGCAGTCGGCGAGCGATGCGGCGAGCCGCCCGACCAGCGCCGAGGACAGGGCGTTGCGGGTGGCGGGCGAGTCGAGGCTGAGGGTGTGGACGCCCCGCTCGCGGGACTGTCCGACCGAGGAGGTCTCCGCCGGTGTCACGGGCGCTCCCGCAGCAGGCGGCGCAGGATCTTGCCGGACGCGGCGCGCGGCACCGCGTCGACGAAGGAGACCTCGCGGACGCGCTTGTAGGGGGCGACGCGTTCGGCGACGAACATGGCGACCTCTCCTTCGGACAGGCCGGGTGCGGTGGGCTGGCGGACGACGTAGGCGTGGGGGACCTCGTTGCCGTCGCCGTTGTAGACGCCGACGACGGCGGCGTCCGCTATGCCGGGGTGGGTGAGGAGCAACGCCTCCAGTTCGGCCGGGGCGACCTGGAAGCCCTTGTACTTGATGAGCTCCTTGACGCGGTCGACGACGAACAGCCAGCCGTCGGCGTCGACGCGTCCGACGTCGCCGGTGTGCAGCCAGCCGTCGGCGTCGATCATGTCGGCGGTGGCCTCGGGGCGGCCGAGATAGCCCTTCATGACCTGGGGGCCGCGGATCAGGATCTCGCCCGCCTCGCCGACGTCGAGGTCACGGTCGGGGTCGTCGAGGGCGACGATCCGCATCTCGGTGCCGGCGATGAGTCTGCCGACGGTCCCGGCGGGGGCGTCGCGCATGGCGTCCAGCGGGACGACGTGGGTGCCCGGGGACAGTTCCGTCATGCCGTAGGCCTGGCCGACGGGCGGCAGGCCGAGGCGCTTCGCGCAGGCCTCGGCGAGGCCGGCGTCCAGCGGTGCGGCCGCGCTGACGACGTACCGCAGGGACGACAGGTCGTACCGGGCGACGGACGGGTGCTTGGCGAGGGCGAGGACGATCGGCGGGGCCACGTACAGAGCGGTGATGCGATGGTTCTGGACGGCCGCGAGGAACGTCTCCAGGTCGAAGCGGGGCAGTACGACGACGGTGGCGCCCTGTCGCAGCGGCGCGTTCATCAGGGCGGTCAGGCCGTAGATGTGGAAGAAGGGCAGCACGGCCAGGATGCGGTCGCCGGGGCCGGCGGAGATCGCCGGCCGCAGCTGGTCGAGGTTGGTGGCGATCTGGCGGTGGGTGAGCATGACGCCCTTGGGAACGCCGGTGGTGCCGGAGGAGTAGGGCAGGACCGCCACGTCCTGTGCCGGGTCGATGTCCACCTGGGGCTCGGGGGCGTCGGAGGCGAGCATGTCGATCAGCGAGCGGTGTCCGGGCGCGGTGTCGCAGACGAGGATCTCCTGGACGCCACCGGCGAGTTCGGCGGCGCGGCGGGCGGTGTCCAGCAGCGGGGAGACGGTGACGATCCAGCGGGCGGCGCTGTCGCCGAGCTGCTTGGCGAACTCCTCGGCGGTGGCGAGCGGGTGCACGGTGGTGACGGTGGCGCCCGCGCGCGTGGCCCCGTAGAAGGCGACGGGGAAGGCGACGGTGTTGGGGCTGTGCAGGGCCAGCACGTCGCCCTTGCGGACGCCCGCCTCGGCGAGCGCGGCGGCGACCCTGCGGTGGAAGCGGTCCACCTGGTCGTAGGTGAGGGCGGTGCCGTCCGTGCCGTCGACGAGCGCGGGGAGCTCGCCGAACTCCGCTGCGCGGCCCAGCACGGCGTCGTGGATGGGCAGGTCGACGGGCGGGACGTCTGCGTACGGGCTGCGGAACACGGTTCCTCCTGGCACGGGGATGTGCGGCCTAGTACGACTTGGGCAGGCCCAGGGTCTGGTGGGAGACGTAGTTGAGAATCATCTCCCGGCTCACCGGGGCGATGCGAGCCACGCGGGAGGCCGTTATCAGCCGGGCGAGCCCGAACTCGCGCGTGAGGCCGTTGCCGCCGAGGGTGTGCACCGCCTGGTCGACCGCCTTCACACAGGCCTCTCCCGCCGCGTACTTGGCCATGTTGGCCGCCTCGCCCGCGCCGGCGTCGTCCCCCGCGTCGTACAGGTGGGCAGCCTTCTGCATCATCAGCCGGGCCAGCTCGAGTTGGATGTGTGCCTCTGCGAGGGGATGGGCGATGGCCTGGTGGGCGCCGATCGGGGCGTTCCAGACGGTGCGTTCACGCGCGTACGCGACGGCTCGCGCGAGGGCGTGCCGGCCCATGCCGATCGCGAAGGCGGCCGTCATGACGCGCTCCGGGTTGAGGCCGGCGAACAGCTGCAGCAGACCCGCGTCCTCGTCGCCGACGAGTGCTTCGGCGGGGAGCCGGACGTCGTCCAGGGCCAGCTCGAACTGCCTTTCCACGCTGTCGAGTTCCATGTCGATGGCGCGGCGGGTGAAGCCGGGGGCGTCGCGCGGGACGATGAACAGGCAGGGCTTGAGGCGACCGGTGCGGGCGTCCTCCGTGCGGCCGACGATCAGGGTGGCGTCGGCGATGTCGACGCCGGAGACGAAGACCTTGCGGCCGGTCAGCAGCCAGTCGCCGCTCGCGCCGTCACGGCGGGCGGTGGTGGTGATGCGGTGGCTGTTGGAGCCGGCGTCGGGCTCGGTGATGCCGAACGCCATGAGGCGGCTGCCGTCGGCCAGCGCGGGCAGCCACTCCCGCTTCTGGGCGTCCGTGCCGAAGCGGGCGATGACCGTGCCGCAGATCGCCGGGGAGACGATCATCATCAGAAGCGGGTTCCCGGCGGCCCCCAACTCTTCGAGTATCAGCGAGAGTTCGGCGATGCCGCCGCCTCCGCCGCCGTACTCCTGCGGCAGGTTGACGCCGATGTAGCCGAGCTTGGCGGCCTCCTGCCACAGGGCGCTGTGGTCGCCGTCGTGGGCGCGGCTCCTCGCGAAGGCCGACACCGCCGCTCGCAGCGCCTTGTGCTCGTCGGACTCGATGTGGGTGGTCACGGTGACTCCTTCGTCTGCCGGCTCGTCGTGGCTGGTCCCGCTCACGCGGCGCGGCCGCATGCCGATGCGGCCCCGCGCCCCTTCGTCGTCAGCCGCTCTCCACCACTGCCAGGAGCGTGCCGACCTCCACTTGCTGCCCTCGGGTCACGTGCAACGCCGTCACCGTGCCCTGCGCCGGAGCCGCGATGACGTGTTGCATCTTCATCGCTTCGAGCCAGAGGAGCGGTTCACCCGCCCGGACGCCCGATCCGGTGACGAGTCCGTCCGCGAGCCTGACGACCGTGCCCGGCATCGGGGCCAGCAGGGAGCCCGGCGCGTGCCGGGCCTGCGGGTCGGGGAAACGGGGCAGGGCGGTCAGGGCGTCGGCGTTGACGTGGACGCGGTCGCCGTAGCGGGCGACGTCGAAGCGGCGCCGTACGCCGTCGATCTCCAGGACGACCAGGTCGGCGGCGGCCGACACCACCTGGACGCCCTCGGCCGTGAGGCCGGTGCGGGTGTGGCGGTAGCGGACCTCGCACTCCTCGCCCGCGACCGCGTACCGCTTCGTCTGCGGCTGGGACGGCAGGTTGCGCCAGCCGCCGACGCCCCGGCGCGAGGCCGTGTCCGCCGCTTCGGCGAGGGCCGCCGCGAGCGGGGCGTACGGGTCGGGGGCGGCCTCGGTCAGTTCGGCGAGGTGACGCTCGTAGAAACCGGTGTCCATGCGGGCCGAGGCGAACTCCTCGTGGCGCAGGGAGCGCACGAGGAGGTCGCGGTTGGTGACCGGGCCGTGGACCGCCGCCCGTTCCAGCGCACCCGCCAGCCGGCGGATCGCCTCCGCGCGCGTGGGGGCGTGGGCGATCGCCTTGGCGAGCATCGGGTCGTAGTGGACGCCGATCTCGTCGCCGTCGGCGTAGCCGGTGTCCAGGCGGACGCCGTCCGGGACGGCCAGGCGGTGCAGGACTCCGGTCTGCGGGGTCCAGTCGGCCGCGGGATCCTCGGCGTACAGGCGGGCCTCGATCGCGTGCCCGCGCGCGGGCGGCGGTTCGGCGGGCAGGGCCGCGCCCTCCGCGATCCGCAGCTGTTCGGCCACCAGGTCGAGGCCGAAGACCGCCTCGGTGACGGGGTGTTCGACCTGGAGGCGGGTGTTCATCTCCAGGAAGTGCGCCCGGCCGTCGGCGACGAGGAACTCGACGGTGCCCGCGCCCACGTAGTCCACGGCGCGCGCGGCGCGCACGGCCAGCGTGCGCAGCCGGTCGGCCACCTCGTCGGGCAGTCCGGGCGCGGGCGCCTCCTCGACGACCTTCTGGTGGCGTCGCTGCAACGAGCAGTCGCGGGTGCCCAGCGCCCAGACGGTGCCGTGCGTGTCGGCGAGGATCTGCACCTCGACGTGGCGGCCGTTCTCGACGTACGGCTCGACGAACACCTCGCCGTCGCCGAAGGCGCTCGCGGCCTCGGCGCGCGCGCCCTCCAGCGCGGCCCGCAGCTCCTCCGGTCGGCGCACGACGCGCATCCCGCGTCCTCCGCCGCCCGCGGCCGCCTTCACCAGCACCGGCAGGTCGGCCTGCGTCACCTCGTCCGGGGGCAGGGGCGCGAGGCCCATGAGCCGCTTGGCGCGGGTCTTGGAGGCCATCGCCTCGATGGCCTCGGGCGGCGGCCCGATCCAGACCAGGCCCGCGTCCAGGACGGCCCGCGCGAAGCCGGCGTTCTCGGAGAGGAAGCCGTAGCCGGGGTGCACGGCGTCCGCGCCCGCCGCGACGGCGGCCTTCACCACGAGGTCGGCGCGCAGATAGGTGTCCGCGGGCGTGGCGCCGGGCAGCCGCACGGCCGTGTCGGCCACCCGCGTGTGGAGGGCGCCTGCGTCGGCGTCCGAGTGCACGGCGACGGTGCGGATGCCCGCCTCGCGACAGGTCCGGAAGACCCGGCAGGCGATCTCGCCGCGGTTGGCCACCAGAACGGAAGTAATCATGAGCCTCACATCCGGAAGACGCCGAAGCCGCCGCGGGCGCCCTCGTACGGAGCCGTGTGGACGGCCGACAGGCACAGGCCGAGCACGGTGCGGGTGTCGCGCGGGTCGATGACGCCGTCGTCGTAGAGCCGGCCCGAGAGGAACATCGGCAGCGACTCGGACTCGATCTGCTGCTCCACCATGGCGCGCAGGGCGGCGTCGGCCTCCTCGTCGTAGGGCAGGCCCTTCGCGGTGGCCGACTGCCGGGCGACGATGGACAGGACCCCGGCGAGCTGCTGCGGGCCCATCACGGCCGACTTGGCGCTCGGCCAGGCGAAGAGGAACCGGGGGTCGTAGGCGCGCCCGCACATGCCGTAGTGGCCGGCGCCGTACGACGCGCCCATGAGCACGGACAGGTGCGGGACCCTCGAGTTGGACACCGCGTTGATCATCATCGCGCCGTGCTTGATGATGCCGCCCTGCTCGTACTCCTTGCCGACCATGTAGCCGGTGGTGTTGTGCAGGAAGAGCAGCGGGATGTCGCGCTGGTTGGCGAGCTGGATGAACTGCGCGGCCTTCTGGGACTCCTGGCTGAAGAGCACGCCCTGGGCGTTGGCCAGGATCCCGACCGGATAGCCGTGCAGGGCGGCCCAGCCGGTGACGAGGCTCGTGCCGTACAGGGGCTTGAACTCGTCGAAGTCGGAGCCGTCGACGATCCGGGCGATCACCTCGCGCGGGTCGAAGGGGGTGCGCAGGTCTCCGGGGACGATGCCCAGGAGCTCCTCCTCGTCATACTTCGGAGGGAGGGCCGGGCCGGGATCCCGGTAGGCCTTGCGGTGGTTGAGGCGGGCCACCACGCGCCGCGCCTGGCGCAGGGCGTCGTGTTCGTCGACGGCGAAGTGGTCGGCGAGACCCGACACGCGCGCGTGCATCTCCGCGCCGCCCAGCGACTCGTCGTCGCTCTCCTCGCCGGTGGCCATCTTCACCAGCGGCGGCCCGCCCAGGAACACCTTCGCCCGCTCCTTGACCATGATCACGTGGTCGGACATGCCGGGGACGTACGCCCCTCCCGCGGTCGAGTTGCCGAAGACCACGGCGACGGTCGGGACGCCCGCGGCGGAGAGCCGGGTCAGGTCGCGGAAGACGGCGCCGCCCGGGATGAAGATCTCCTTCTGCGAGGGCAGGTCGGCCCCGCCGGACTCCACCAGGCTGATGCAGGGCAGCCGGTTGGCCAGGGCGATGTCGTTGGCCCGCAGGGCCTTCTTCAGCGACCACGGGTTGCTGGCGCCGCCCCGCACGGTGGGGTCGTTCGCGGTGATCAGGCACTCGACGCCCTCGACGACGCCGATGCCGGTGACGAGGGACGCGCCGACCGCGTACTCGGGGGAGGCGCTGCCCCAGGCGGCCAGCGGCGAGAGTTCCAGGAACGGCGTGTCGGGGTCGAGGAGCAGCTCGACGCGCTCACGGGCGAGGAGCTTGCCGCGGGCGCGGTGCCGGGCGACGTACTTCTCCCCGCCTCCCGCGAGCGCCTTCGCGTGCTCGGCGTCGAGGTCGGCCAGCTTGGCGAGCATGGCCTCGCGGTGGGCACGGTAGTCGGGGCCGTGGATGTCCAGGGCGGACGTGATGACCGTCAAAGCAGGGCCTCCGGGATGTCCAGGCAGCGGGAGCGCAGCCATTCGCCGAGCGCCTTGGCCTGCGGGTCGAAGCGGTGCTGGGCGGCGACGCCGTCGCCGAGGAGGCCCTCGACGACGAAGTTCAGGGCGCGCAGCCGGGGCAGGGCGTGCCGGGTGACGGTCAGGGTCCGGGTCTCCGGGAGGAGCTGCCGGAATCGTTCGACGGTCAGCTCGTGGGCGAGCCAGCGCCAGGCCGCGTCGGTGCGGGCCCACACCCCTACGTTGGCGTCGGAGCCCTTGTCGCCGCTGCGGGCTCCGGCGACGAGCCCGAGGGGCGCGCGCCGCACGGGCCCCGGGGGCGGCGGCTCGGGCAGGTCCGGCTCCGCCGCCGGTTCGAGGACGCGCGCGGCGGCGGGCGGCGGGACCGGGACGCGCCGGCCGTCGTGGAGGACGGCGACATGCTCGACGTCCTCCTGCGGGACGTACGCGGCCTCGAACACCCCATAAGGGGAGCCCTTCCCGGGCGGGGCGAGCACATGGAAGCCGGGATAGCCGGCGAGGGCCAGTTCGATCGCCGCCCCGCTCAACGCCCGTCCCACGGCGGCCTGTTCCGGGTCGCGGACGACCAGCCGCAGCAGCGCGCTCGCCGTCTCCTCGGTGTCGGCGTCCGGCCGGTCGGTGCGGGACAGCTCCCAACGGACCTCGGCGGGGCGGGACTCGGCGAGGGCGTCCGCCATCTGCTCCCGCACGAGGTCGGCCTTGGCCTCGATGTCGAGACCGGTGAGCACGAAGACCACTTCGTTGCGGAAGCCGCCGAGGCGGGTGCGGCCGACCTTGAGGGTCGGCGGCGGGGCCTCGCCGCGCACACCCTGGATCCGCACCCGGTCGGGGCCGTCCTGGGCGAGACGCACGGTGTCCAGGCGGGCGGTGACGTCGGGCCCGGCGTACCGGGCGCCGGCGGTCTCGTACAGGAGCTGCGCGGTCACCGTGCCGACGTCGACGAAGCCGCCCGTGCCGGGGTGCTTGGTGATGACGCAGCTGCCGTCGTCGTGGATCTCGGCGAGCGGGAAGCCGGGCCGCCGCAGGTCGCGGCCGCCCCCGTGGCCGCCACCGCGCCGGGCCCCGCCTTCGGTGAAGAAGGCGTAGTTGCCGCCGGTGGCCTGCGCCCCGCACTCCAGGACGTGTCCGGCGACGACGGCGCCCGCGAGCCGGTCGTACTGCGTCGCCTCCCAGCCGAAGCGGGCGACGGCCGGACCGGTCACGAGGGCCGCGTCGGTGACCCGCCCGGTGACGACGACGTCCGCGCCCTCGCGCAGACACGCGGCGATGCCGAACCCGCCGAGGTAGGCGTGGGCGGTGAGACTGCCGGGGTACCGGGGGCCGAGGTCGTCGCCCTCGACGTGCGCGACGCGTACGGGGATGCCGAGCCGGTCCGCCAACTGCCGCACGGCGTCGGCGAGTCCGGCCGGATTGAGACCGCCCGCGTTGGTGACGATCCGCACGCCCCGCTCGTGGGCGAGGCCGAGGGACTCCTCCAGCTGGCGCAGGAAGGTGCGGGCGTACCCGGCGGCGGGGTCCTTCATCCGGTCGCGCCCGAGGATGAGCATGGTCAGCTCGGCGAGGTAGTCGCCGGTGAGGACGTCGAGCTCGCCGCCGGTGAGCATCTCGCGCAGGGCGTCGAAGCGGTCGCCGTAGAAGCCCGAGGCGTTGCCGACGCGCAGCACGCTCACGACCCCGCCCCCGTCGGCCCCTTCGCGTCCGCGCGCGCTTCCGGGCCCTTCGGCGGGCGGCCTTCGCCGGGCGGACCGGCGAAGGCCTGGGCGACGTCCAGCCAGCGGTCGGCGTCGGGACCCTCTGCCCGCAGGGCGAGGTCGGCGCGGTGGGCGCGCTGGGTGACCAGCAGGCAGAAGTCGAGGGCGGGGCCGGTGACGCGGTCCGTGGCGTCCTCGGGGCCGAAGGTCCACGTCTCGCCCGAGGGAGCGCGCAGTTCGACGCGGAACTCCTCGAACGGCGTGGGCAGCCCGTGCACCCCGAAGGCGAAGTCGCGGGTGCGCACGCCGAGGCGGACGATGTGCCGGAGCCGGTCGGTGGGCACGGGGACCGCGCCCAGCGCGTCCGCCACGTCCAGGCCGTGCGCCCAGGTCTCCATGAGCCGTGCGGTGGCCATCGAGGCGGCGGCCATGGGCGGCCCGTACCAAGGGAAACGCGCTCCCGCCGGAGCCGCCCGCAGGGCCTCGTCCAGGGCCCTGCGTCCGGCCCGCCAGTCGGCGAGCAGCTGTGCGGGCGGCTTCGCCGCGCCCTCCTCGGCGCCGTTGTCGACGAAGTCCCCGGGCGCGGCCAGCGCCTTCTCGACCTCGCGGGCGAAGGCGTCCTGGTCGGTCACGGCCAGCGCGGAGGAGTGGTCGGTCCAGGCGAGGTGCGCGATCTGGTGGGCGACGGTCCAGCCGGGGGCGGGGGTGGGAAGCCGCCATTGCTCCGGCCCCAACTCGGCTACCAGCCGGTCGAGTTCGTCGCTTTCGGCACGGAGGTCGTCGAGCACGGGGGTCGGGTCGGCCATGAGGTGGAGCATGGCAGCGGACAGAGAAACAATCAAGCACGCTTGCATGAATTCATGCACCGGGAACGGGCGGGAACGCGGGGCGGGGGCGCCGCGAGGCCGCAGGCCGCGAGCCGCAGGCCGCAGCCCGCAAGCCGCAAGCCGCAGGCCGCAGGCCGCGGCCCCGTCACGCCTCCGGTGTTGCCGTTTTGGGGCGGGCGGTCTGGGTGCGGACGGCGCCCATGCTCGCCGCGACGACCAAGGCGATCGCGGCGGCCTGGACGGTGCTCAGGGCCTGGTCGAGGACGAGGAAGCCGGCCGTGGCGGCGAGGGCCGGCTCCAGGCTCATCATCACCGCGAAGGTGGAGGCCGGCAGGCGGCGAAGGGCGAGGAGCTCCAGGGTGTAGGGCAGGACCGAGGAGAGCACGGCCACCCCCGCCCCCAGACCGAGCGTCACGGGGTCGGCCAGCTTGACGCCCGACTCCGCGAGCCCCAGGGGCAGGAAGAGCAACGCGCCGACCGCCATCGCCAGGGCCAGCCCGTCCGCCTGCGGGAACCGGCGGCCGGTGCGGGCGCTGAACACGATGTACGCGGCCCACATCACGCCGGCGCCCAGCGCGAACGCGACGCCCACCGGATCCAGGGCGCCCAGGCCACCGCCACTGCCCGCGCCGCTGAGGAGGAAGACGCCCGCCAGCGCCAGTGCGGCCCAGACCAGGTTCAGCGCGCGCCGCGAGGCGACGACCGACAGGGCGAGGGGGCCGAGCACCTCCAGCGTGACCGCCACGCCCAGCGGGATGCGGTCGAGCGCCTGATAGAACAGGCCGTTCATCGCGGACATGGCGACGCCGAAGGCGACGACCGTGCCCCAGTCGGCGCGGGAGTGGCCGCGCAGGCGCGGCCGGCAGACGACCAGGAGCACGACCGCGGCCACCAGCAGCCGCAGCGCGACGACGCCCAGGGCGCCCGCCCTCGGCATCAGCGTCACCGCCAGCGCGCCGCCGAACTGCACCGAGACCCCTCCGGCGAGCACCAGCCCGACCGGACCGAGGGAGCCGAACCGGCCGCTGCGGCCGGGGCCGCCCGCTCCCGCGTCGGACCGGATCTGCGGTGGGATGACGGGGGCGGCGGTCGCTGCTGCGTCGGGGGTGGTCACGGGCGGTCCAGGTGGTCGACTCGGTTCGTTCAGCACGATGTACTGCAGAGTCCACGGTAGTGGACTACGTCAGGTGTGTGAACTGATTTTGCCACTGTCTGGGCCACCGTCTCAGGCTGCGAGACGCCGCCTCCCCCCGCAGACCCGCGCCGCCGGGCGACGGCCGGTCGTTCCGCCCACTGCTACGCGCGCGTCGACCCGTCCGCGTCCTCCGGTCCCGCTGCCAGTCCCGCTGCCAGCACCTCCGCGAGGTGGTTCCCCCGCACTCCCGCCAGCTGTTCCAGCTGGGTCCGGCAGGAGTACCCGTCCGCCAGGACCACCGCCCCTTCCGGGGCGTCCCGCACGGCCGGCAGCAGCTGCTCCTGCGCGCAGGCCGCCGACACCTGGAAGCGGCCTCTCCCGAAACCGAAGTCACCGGCCAGGCCGCAGCACCCGCCGCTCAGTTCACCGGTGAGCCCGGCCGCCTCGCGCAGCCGCCGCTCGGCCGCGTCGCCCAGAACCGCGTGCTGGTGGCAGTGGGTCTGCCCGACCGCCGGACGGTCCAGCCGGGGCGGGATCCAGCCCGGGGCGTGCCGCTCCAGGACCTCGGCGAAGGTGAGGACGCGGGCGGCGAGCCGGGCCGCGCGCGGGTCGTCGTGCAGCAGCTCCGGCAGATCGGTGCGCAGGGCCGCCGCGCAGCTGGGCTCCAGGACGACGACCGGGGCGGCCGTCTCCAGCACCGGCTCCATCAGGTCGAGCGTGCGGCGCAGCACCCCGCGCGCGAGGTCGAGCTGGCCGGTGGAGACGTACGTCAGCCCGCAGCAGACCCGGCCCCGGCGGGCCGTGAGCAGCGTGAACGCGCTCCGCGACCGGCCGTCGCCCACCGGCCTGCCCCGCATCCGCAAGGTCGGCGGCAGCGTCACCCGCAGTCCCGCCGCCTCCAGCACCCGGACGGCCGCCCGGCCCACGGACGGCGAGAGGTGCTCGGTGAAGGTGTCGGGCCACAGCACCACCGGCCCGCCGCCCTGCGCGGCCCCCGACGCGGCGTCGGAAGCGGGCTCCCCGGCGGCCCCGGAAGCGGGCCGGACGGCAGCGTTCCGGGCGCGCCACCAGCCGGTGAACGTCCGCCGTGCCAGTCGCGGGACGTCCCGTTCCGCCGCGATGCCGCCGAGCCGCTTGGCAAGGCCCGCCAGCGGGCCGACCGAGGCGAGCGCGTTGACGAGGGCGGCCGCCCGCAACCGGCTGACCCAGCGCAGCCACACCGGCAGCCGGCCCATGCTGTAGTGCGCGGCGGGACGGCGGCGGCCCCGGTAGTGGTGGTACAGGAACTCCGCCTTGTAGGTGGCCATGTCGACCTCGACCGGGCAGTCGGAGCGGCAGCCCTTGCAGGACAGGCACAGGTCGAGCGCGTCGCGGACCTCCGTGGAGCGCCAGCCGTCGGTCACCAGCTCGCCGGCCAGCATCTCGTGCAGCAGCCGGGCCCGCCCGCGCGTGGAGTGCTCCTCCCGGCCCGTGACCCGGAACGACGGGCACATCACCCCCGCCCCGGGCGCCGTCGCCGTACGGCATTTGGCGACTCCCACGCACCGCCGCACTGCCGCCGAGAAGTCACCGCCGTCGGACGGGTACCCGAAGGCCACGTCCACCGGCTCGCGCGGGAGGACCGAGAAGCGCAGATTCGAGTCGAGGGGCGCGGGCCGCACCAGCATCCCCGGGTTGAGCACGCCGTCCGGGTCCCAGGCGTCCTTCACCCGCTCGAACAGCGCGACCAGCTCCGGTCCGTACATCCGCGGCAGCAGCTCGGCCCTGGCCTGTCCGTCGCCGTGTTCGCCGGAGAGCGAGCCGCCGTGCGCCACGACCAGCTCGGCCACCTCCTGCGAGAACCGGCGGAAACGGCCGATGCCGGCCGGCGTCAGCAGATCGAAGTCGATGCGGACGTGGATGCAGCCGTCCCCGAAGTGCCCGTAGGGGGCGCCCCGCAGGCCGTGTTCCGCGAGCAGCCCCCGGAAGTCGCGCAGATACGCGCCCAGCCGGGCCGGCGGCACCGCGCAGTCCTCCCAGCCCGGCCAGGCCTCGGCGGCTCCCCCGGCCCCGGGGTGCCGGGAGGGGTCCCCGGGGATCCGGGTCGCCGTGCCGCTCGCGTCCTCCCGGATCCGCCACAGCTCCCGCTGCCCCGCCGGGTCCGTCACCACCCGGGCGTCCACGACGTCCGCCGCGCGCACGATCGTCCGCGCACGCGCGTGTGCCTCGTCCCGCGACGCGCCGCCCGCCTCGACGAACAGCCAGGCCCCGCCGCGCGGCAGCCCGCTCGTCCCCGGCGGCACCAGGTCGGCGGCCATCCCCTCCACGGTGAGCGGCCCGAGCGGCAGCAGCCCGGCCGCCGCGTCGGCGGCGGCGCCCTCGTCCGCGTAGCCGAGCACCGCGAGCGCCCGCGCGCGGGGCGCCTCGACGAGCCGTACGACGGCCTCCGTCAGCACTCCCAGGGTCCCTTCGCTCCCGCAGAAGGAGCGGGCGACGTCCGCGCCGTTCTCCGGCAGCAGCGCGTCCAGCGCGTACCCCGAGATACGGCGGGGCAGTTCGGGAAAGCCGGTCCGCAGCAGGGCGAGGTCCCCGTCCACCAGGGCGCGCAGGCCGTCCGGCGCCCCCGCCCACCCCCGCCCGGGCCGCAGCCGCCGTCCACGCGCGGTGACCACCCGCAGCTCGCGCACGCTGTCCGCCGTGGTGCCCCAGGCCACCGAGTGGGAACCGCAGGAGTTGTTGCCGATCATCCCGCCGAGCGTGCACCGGCTGTGGGTGGACGGGTCGGGTCCGAAGCGCAGCCCGTACGGGGCAGCCGCCTCCTGGAGCCGGTCGAGCACCAGCCCCGGCTGCACGACCGCGGTCCGCGCTTCGGGGTCGAGCGAGACCAGCCGGTTCATGTGCCGGGTGAAGTCCAGCACCACGCCGGTCCCCGTGGCCTGTCCCGCGACCGACGTCCCGCCGCCCCGCGCGACGACCGGCGTCCCGCGCTCCCGGCACACCTCCAGCACGGCCGCCACGTCGTCCTCGTCCCGGGGCGCGACGACCCCGAGCGGGACCCGGCGGTAGTTGGACGCGTCCATGGTGGTGAGCGCGCGGGAGGTCGCGTCGAACGCGACCTCGCCCCGGACGACCCTGCGCAGAGCGGCCTCGAGATCCGTCATGAGTTCAGCAAACCAGCATGCGTGCGCGCCCACAGCCCGTCGGGATCCGCCCCCGGAGGGCGACACGAACCCGTCTCACCCGACGGACGAGGTTTCACCCAGGTTTCCCCCACCGGCTAACCTCGCTTCCGTGGCTGAGATCCGGATTCCTGCTGACATCAAGCCCGCCGACGGTCGATTCGGCGCGGGCCCCTCCAAGGTGCGGGTGGAGGCGCTGGACGCCCTGGCCGCCACCGGCACGTCCCTGCTCGGCACCTCCCACCGCCAGGCCCCGGTGAAGAACCTGGTCGGCAAGGTGCGCGAGGGCGTCTCCGAGCTGTTCTCCCTCCCCGAGGGCTACGAGGTCGTCCTCGGCAACGGCGGCTCCACCGCGTTCTGGGACGTCGCGACCCACGGCCTCATCGAGAACAAGTCGCAGCACCTCACGTTCGGCGAGTTCAGCTCCAAGTTCGCCAAGGCCGCCAAGCTCGCCCCCTGGCTGGCCGAGCCCACCGTGATCTCCTCCGACCCCGGCACGCACCCCGAGCCGGCGGCCGAGGCGGGCGTGGACGTGTACGCGTTCACCCACAACGAGACCTCCACCGGCGTCGCCGCCCCGCTCAAGCGGGTCCAGGGCGCCGACGAGGGCGCACTCGTCCTGGTCGACGCGACGTCCGGCGCCGGCGGCCTCCCGGTCGACATCGCCGAGACGGACGTCTACTACTTCGCCCCGCAGAAGTCCTTCGCCTCCGACGGCGGCCTGTGGATCGGCGTGTTCTCCCCGGCCGCGATCGAGCGCGCCGAGCGGATCCACGCGTCCGGCCGGCACGTGCCGGAGTTCTTCAGCCTGCCGACGGCGATCGACAACTCCCGCAAGAACCAGACGTACAACACCCCGGCCCTCGCCACCCTCTTCCTGCTGAACCAGCAGCTGGAGTGGATCAACGGCCAGGGCGGCCTGGACTGGTCGGTGCGCCGCACCGCCACCTCCGCGCGCACGCTCTACGGCTGGGCCGAGGACGTCAAGTACGCGAACCCGTTCGTCGCCGACCCGGCCAAGCGCTCCCAGGTCATCGGCACGATCGACTTCAGCGACGACGTGGACGCGGCCGCCGTCGCCAAGGTGCTGCGCGCCAACGGCATCGTCGACACCGAGCCCTACCGCAAGCTCGGCCGCAACCAGCTGCGCGTCGCGATGTTCCCGGCGATCGACCCGGCGGACGTCGAGGCGCTCACGAAGTGCGTCGACTACGTGATCGAGAACCTGTAATCGTCTTCGGTACGACGACGAAGGGGGCCCGGTGAACACCGGGCCCCCTTCGCGTCTCGGTTCAGCGGCGGGCCGTCAGCCGCGGGAGCCGAGCAGGCGGTGCAGGGCGTCGCCGGGGGCCGCGGCGGCCGGCCGACCGGCGGCCAGGGCGGACGGCGTCGCGGCCGCCGGCTTCGGGTCGGCGGTCTTCTGGCAGACCGCGTCGGCCACGCCGCTGCCGCGCGGCACGGTGCCGTCGGTCAGGTACTTCGCCAGGTACGCGTCCAGACAGGCGTTGCCGCTCAGCGTGATGCCGTGGTTGCCGCCGCCGTTCTCGACCACCAGGCTGGAGTGCTTGAGGAGGCGGTGGACGGCGACGCCGCCCTGGTAGGGGGTGGCCGCGTCCTTCGTCGCCTGGAACAGCAGCACCGGCGGGAGCTTGCTGTTGGCGACGTTCACCGGCTTCATCGTCCTGGTGGGCCAGAACGCACAGGGCGCGTTGTACCAGGCGTTGTTCCAGGCCATGAGGGGGGCCTTCTTGTACACGGCCCAGTTGTCCTTGCGCCACTGGTTCCAGTCGCGCGGCCAGGACACGTCACGGCACTGCACGGCGGTGTAGACGCTGTAGCCGTTGTCGCCGGAGGCGTCGATGGCCGCCATGCCCTCGTACGCCTTGACGAGCGGGGTGGCGTTCTTGTCGTTCACGTAGGCGGCGAACGCCTCCGCGAGGGAGGGCCAGTAGCCGTTGTAGTAGCCGCCGGGGATGAAGGTGTCCTCGAGCTCGGAGGCGCCCACCTTGCCGCCGGCCGGCTTCTTGGCGAGTTCGGCCCGCATCGCGTACCACTTGGCCTCGATCCTGGCCGGGTCCGTGCCGAGCTTGTACGTGGCGTCGTACTTGGCGATCCACGCCATCAGCGCCTTCTGACGGGCGTCGAAGGCGTAGTCCTGCGTGATGTTGGCGTCGTACCAGACCCCGCCGGGGTCGACGATCGAGTCCAGCACCAGGCGGCGCACCCGGCTCGGGAAGAGCTTGGCGTAGACCTGGCCCAGGTAGGTGCCGTACGAGTAGCCGAAGTAGTTGATCTTCTGGGCGCCGAGCGCCGCGCGGATCGCGTCCATGTCCTTCACGGCGCTGACCGTGTTGATGTACGGCAGGAGGTCCGTGTACTTCGTGCCGCAGGCCTTGGCGAAGGACTTGGCGCGCGCGAGGTTGGCCTTCTCGATCGCGGCGGTGCGGGGCACGGAGTCCGGGCGGACCGGGTTGAAGTAGCCCGGCTTGCAGTCCAGGGCGGGCTTGCTCTCGCCCACGCCTCGCGGGTCGAAGCCGATGACGTCGTACTGGGACGCGACCGCCTTGGGGAGCGAGGACGCGACGAACCCGGCGAGGGACAGACCGCTGCCGCCGGGGCCGCCGGGGTTGACCAGCAGCGGGCCCTGGTACTTCCGCGCGGTGTGCGGGACACGCGACAGGGCGAGGGTTATCTTCCGCCCCTGCGGCCTGGCGTAGTCGAGCGGCACCTTGACCGTTGCGCACTGCAGGGTCGGGGAGTCCTCCGTGGCGCACTTCTTCCAGGTGACCTTCGACGCCTGGGCGGCCGGTGCGGACCGGGAGGTGGTGGCCTCGGCCGGAACGGCCGTGAGCGTTCCGGCCAGTACGACGGTCGCGCCGCACAGCACGGCTGTGCTTCTTCTCATGAAGTTCCTTCACACCATGGGTGGTTCGGCCTGACCGCAAGGTTTGCGATCCTGGCGGGATCCTTCCGGAGAAGTGCGGCCTCGAGGACCTGTTCGACCGAAAATTGGGAACTCATTTGCGTCACGGCCGCTTCCGGCCGGGTGCCCGGCAAGCGGTTCACCGGGCACCCCGCCCTCACGCCGCCGAGCAGCTCACACTGGGCGCCGCCCCGCCGCCCGGCGCGCCCCCGAAGCCGAAGCTCGTCGAGCCGCCGGCCGGAACCGCGCCGTTGTGCGCGGCGTTCACCGCGGTCACGGTGGCCCCGCTCTGGGTGTACGAGGCGTTCCACATGTTCGTGATCTGCTGCGAGCCGCTCCAGGTCCAGCTCACCTTCCACGAACCGAGCGCGGCCGTCCCGGTGTTGGTCACCTTCACCTCGGCGTTGAAGCCGCCGCCCCAGTCGCTGCTGACGGTGAACGAGGCGGCGCAGGCGGCCGCGCCACCGCCACCGCCCCCTCCGCCGCCCCCTCCGCCGCCGCCGCCGCTGCTCGGGAAGCCCGGGGCCTTGACGCTCGCCAGGTAGCCGTCCTTCACGGTGTCGACGCTCTGCCAGTCGTCCTTCAGGATCCCGCCGGTGTCACCGGAGTTGGGGTTCCAGGACCAGAAGGTCCAGTGGAAGGAGTCCGCGCCGTACGTCGACGTCGGCCGCAGGTAGGTCACCAGGGCCGCCAGCCACTTCTGGTCCACCGTGGACTGCAGGGTCGTGCCGAACTCGCCCACCCACACGGGGGCGATGTTCTGCTTGAAGATGTAACCCCAGTACTTGTCCCAGATCCCCGGCATGTTGGCGGGGAACGCCGGGTCGCTGAACCAGCTCTGCTGGGCGACGCTGGTCGCGTAGTCGTGGGCCGAGTAGACCACCCGGTCGGCCACGTTCAGCTGCACCGGGTACTGGCCGACGCCCATCAGGTTGCCGCCCCACCAGCCGGAGACGCCGTTGAAGGTCTGCACGCCCTCGACGAAGATCAGCAGGCTCGGGTTGACGGACAGGACCGCGTTGCCGGCGCGCTGCGCGGCGAGCCGCCAGTCCGTCGCCATGTCCCCGCAGCCCCAACAGGCCGGGTCGTGCGGCTCGTTGTGGAGATCGATGCCGACGACGGTGTCCTTCCCCAGGTAACGGGAGGCGATGGCCTTGAGGTTGGCGATCCAGGTCGACTCGGGGACGGCGGCCGTGTACCAGAGTGCCGACTGTCCGCCCGAGTCCGGGCGGTGCCGGTCGAGGATGACCTTCAGGCCGTCCTGGCCTGCGTACGCGACCAGCTTGTCCAGCACCTGCAGGGAGTTGAGGCCCTGGAGGTCGGCGTTCTTGCCGCTGGAGAAGTCGATGCTGTTGGGGACGGTCCCGGACTTGAAGACGTCGTCGCTGTACGGGATGCGGAGCGTGTTGTAACCCAGCGACTTCATCTGGTCGATCATGCTCTTGTAGTCGCGCGACCAGAGGCCGTGCACGACGTGGTTGCCGGTCTCGAAGCCGAACCAGTTGATCCCGGCGACCCGGACCGGCTGCCCGGCGGCGTCGAGGATCTGCCGGCCGCTGGTGTGCCAGTAACCGGCGCCGGCGTCGGCCACGACGGCATCGGCCGCATGGGCCGCCTGCGCGCCGGCGCCCAGGGGTATCAGGAGCGCGGCGGCGACAGCGCACAGCACTCTTCGCAAGCTGCGGAACATCTCGCTGCTTCCTCTCGGGAGGCGCGGCCCCGGAACATATGGGAGCGCTCCCATACACCGCGCACCACCCAGGTAACTGACACACCATGACCACGTCAAGGACTACGGCAGCGGTGGCTCCGGAACGGCGCCGCCCGCGGACGGTGGAGCTCAGCCGCGCCGCCGGAACCGACGGAGGCCGAAGAAGACCGCGCACACCGCGACCACGGCCAGCGCGCCGACCTTGACGCCGCCCGTCGCGGAGGACCCGCCATCCTTGCCGGAGGCGCTGGAACTCCCGCCCCCGGAAGCGGACTTGGAGCCGGACGAGGCACTCTTGGGCGCGTCCTCGGCCACCACGGGACTGTGGGAGCCCTCACTGCCGTACAGGAGCTTGTCGCCGTCGGCGGAGTAGCTGACCGACTCGCCCTGCCGTTGCAGCGGCACGTCGAGCCGCCCCTCGCGTTCGATCTTCCCGCCGTTCCAGGCGTAGGAGATGCCGCCGAAGTAGCCGCGCACAGCGAGCTGTGAGCCGTCCGGGGAGAAGGCGGCGTCGGTGGCCCACAGGTCGACGGGGGCGATCGGCCGGAAGACGTTCGCCCCGGAGGCGGAGAGCGTGGCCGGGCCCTCGTAGAGGTGCCCGCCGTCCTCCTTCTTGTCGATGATGTAGACGCGCCCGGTCTTGGGATGCACCAGGAGCGACTCGGCGTCGCGGGGGCCGTCGGAGTACTTCACGACGTACTGCGTGGCCCTGACGGTCTGGTCGACGAGCTTCTTCGGCTCGGGCAGCCGGTAGACCCACACGTACTTCCAGGTGCCGCCGAGGTTGTCGCCGATGTCGCCGACCCAGATCTGGTTGTCCGGACCGATGGAGATCGCCTCGACGTCACGAGGCGTGCCGATCCCGGTGAGGGTGACCCGGGCGACGGTCCTGCCCGTCGCGCTGTCGACGGCGTAGAGGTAGGGGCCGTCGTCGCTGTCGTTGTGGGTCCAGTAGACGCCCGGGTGCTGCCGGGAGGCGGCGAGGCCGCTGGACTCGGTGATGCGCGGGTCCTCGATGGTGAATCCCTTGTCGCCGTCGGCCGCGGACGCGGGGGACGCGGCGGGTCCCGCGAGCACGGCGAGGGCTCCCGAGAGGAGGACCCCGGGCAGCAGGGCTCCGGTCACCAGGGCTCCGGCTCGGACGGCGAAAGGTCGGCGCATGCCCCCAAGCCTGCCATCCCGCCCGGCGGTTCACCGGTTCGTGGCCGGTCTCACACGCCCCCGCCCGCGGTGATCCACGCCGGATCCCTCATCATGAGCGGATGCTCAGGTTCATGCCCGTAGGCGACTCGATGACGATCGGCAGCACGGGCGAGCACACCTGGCGCTACCGCCTGTGGCAGCACCTGTGCGCTGAGTACGGCGGCCCCTTCACGCTGGTCGGCCCCCGCGAGACGCTCTACGACAAGGCGACGGAGAGCCCCTCGTCGTACGCCTACGCCGAACCCGACTTCCCGCGCGGGCATCTGGCCGGCTGGGGCGAGGGCTGGGCCCACATGACCCCGCTGATCGGCGAGGCGGTCCGCAGGTCGCGGGCGGACGTCCTGCTGGTCTCGCTCGGCCTGATCGACCTGGGCTTCTACACGAACGCCGAGCAGACGGCGGAGAACGCGCGCGCCTTCGTCGCCGAGGCCCGCGCGGCGAACCCCCGGATCGCCATGGTGTGGCTGCCGGTCATCCACAACGTCCGGGCCGCGAACGACGAGCCCTTTGCCGCCGAGGTCGCCCGCTTCAACGAGCTCCTGGCGAAGACCGCCGCCGACCTGGACGAACCGGCCTCCCCGATCCTGCTGGCCTCGGTCCCGCCGACCTGGGACATCGACACGGACACCTACGACGGCACCCACCCCAACGCCGCCGGCGAACACCAGCTGGCCTCGGCCTTCGCGGAGGCGATGTACCAGGGGTGGGAACTGGGCGGGGAGTACGCGGGCTGAGACGGCGCCCCGTCCCCGTCGCCGTCCGTGCCGTCGTACCGTGCGGCGGCACTCGAGCGGGTGCGGCCGGCGAGGAGCGCCCGGCCCAGGAACGGCGAGTTCCCCCGCGACCCCGACCGTCGGCCCGGCCGCCCGTCCTCCCGGCCGCCCCCGACTCCGCCCCGTCCCCTTCCGGCTCGGCCCGCCCCCCTTGCATCGAGCGCACTCCAGGTCGTTGGCTTGTGCTCCATGAAGTACACGCAGCTCGGACGTACCGGACTCAAGGTCAGCCGCCTCGTCCTCGGCACCATGAACTTCGGCCCGCAGACCGACGAGACCGACAGCCACGCCATCATGGACGCGGCGCTCGGTGCGGGCATCAACTTCTTCGACACCGCGAATGTGTACGGCTGGGGCGAGAACAAGGGCCGTACCGAGGAGATCATCGGCAGCTGGTTCGCGAAGGGCGGCGGACGGCGCGACAAGGTGGTCCTCGCCACCAAGGTCTACGGCAACATGTCCGCCGACGGCGACGCCTGGC
The DNA here is from genome assembly GCF_001746365.1 of Streptomyces sp. LUP30. Classification (GTDB taxonomy): domain Bacteria; phylum Actinomycetota; class Actinomycetes; order Streptomycetales; family Streptomycetaceae; genus Streptomyces. Next base: position 25,260 of record NZ_MJAJ01000015.1, on the reverse strand, counting down.
CCAACCACGACAAGCTCTCCGCGGTGAACATCCGGCGGGCCGTCGACGCGAGCCTGCAGCGGCTCGGCACCGACCACATCGACCTCTACCAGTTCCACCACATCGACCGTGGCACTCCCTTCGAGGAGCTCTGGCAGGCCGTCGAGGTGCTGGTCCAGCAGGGCAAGATCCTCTATGCCGGGTCGTCCAACTTCCCCGGCTACAAGATCGCCCAGGCCAACGAGACCGCCGCCCGGCACGGCCGCATGGGCCTGGTCAGCGAGCAGTGTCTCTACAACCTCGCCGAGCGCCGCGCCGAGATGGAGGTCATCCCGGCCGCGCAGGACTACGGCCTCGGGGTCATCCCCTGGTCACCGCTGCACGGCGGGCTGCTCGGCGGGGTGATCAAGAAGCAGGCCGAGGGCGGCCGCCGCGCCTCCGGACGGGCCGCCGACGCCCTCGCCGACCCCAAGACACGCGCCCGGATCCAGGCCTACGAGGACCTCCTCGAAAAGCACGGGGTCGAGCCCGGCGAGGCGGCTCTGGCCTGGCTGCTCACCCGGCCCGGCGTGACCGGCCCCATCGTCGGCCCGCGCACGGCCGGGCAGCTCGACTCGGCGCTGCGCGCGGTCGAGATGGAGCCGAGCGAGGAGCTGCTGGCCGGCCTGGAAGAGGTCTTCCCCGGCCCGGGACCGTCCCCGGAGGCCTTCGCCTGGTAGCGGCGAGCCCAGGAGACGCCTTCGCCCGGCAGCGCCGAGCCCATGAGACGGGGGCCGTCCGCCCATGCGGGCAGGGCGCGGCGGCGGTCGGTGCGACGGCTTGCGCTATCTGCCGACCGCCGCCGCCACCGCCACCACCACGAACATCAGCACAAGGGCAACGGCCATGATCCGGTTCCGGGTCTTCGGGTCCACGCGTCGAGACTAACCGGCCCCGCCGAGCGCCCAGCGCCCGACCGGCTCGTAACGGGGCTGCTCGCCCGGCGCCCCCGAGGCCGGGAGACGGCTGCGCACCAGCACCAGCTCCCCCACCGTCCAGGCACGGCCCTCGAAGGCCTCCAGCGCCTCGAGGTACGGCCGCACCTCCACGGCGTCGCGGCTGCGGGCCAGTGTCAGGTGCGCCTTGTAGCGGCGGTGCTCGCCCATCTCCACGCCCGCCTTCCGGCCCGCCGCCTCCGCCCGGTCGGCCAGCAGCCGCAGCGCCGGGACGTCTCCGGCGGCCCCGGCCCACAGCGCCCGGCCGTGCCCGAACTGTCCGCCGCCGCGCACCGCCAGCGGGAAGGGCGCACCCCGGTGCGCGGCCCGCTCCAGCCGCGCCGACAGCTCCGGGAGGAGGACGTCGTCGACCTCGCCGTAGAAGGCGAGGGTGAAGTGCCAGCCGGACCGGGCCGTCCAGCGCAGCGCGTCCGCGCCCGGCAGTGCGCGCAACACGGCTGTCCGGGCGGCGAGTTCGTCGGCGATGTCGTCCGGGGGGAGCACGGCGGCGAAGAGTCTCATGGCGCCGATTTTCCCGGCCGGAGCGGGCGCACGCGCGCCATGATGGACGTCATGCGGATCACGATCAGAGATGGCGGACCGGCGGACATTCCCGTGATGCTCGGCATGCTCGACAGCAGCGTCGAGTGGCTGGTCTCACAGGGGCGCACCCGGCAGTGGGGCACGGCCCCCCTGTCCAAGCAGACCAGGACGGTGGAATCGGTCACCCGGTACATGACCGAGGGCGACGTGTTCCTCGCCGAGGCCGACGGCGTGCCGGCCGCCGCTCTCACCCTCACCGACTCCCCCGGCGCCTATCTGGCCCACCTCCCACCGCCCGGCGAGCCCGAACGGTACATCCACTGGCTCGCCTCCGACCGCCGTTTCAAGGGCCACGGTCTCGGCAGCGCCCTGCTGGCCCACGCGGCCGAGGCGACCCGGCAGGCGGGCGTCGATCTGCTCCGCGTGGACTGCTACGCCGGCGACGACCGCAGACTCGTCGCCTACTACGAGGCCAACGGCTTCACCCCGACGCAGACGTACACCGTCGGGGAGCACGCGTGGCCCGGCCAGGTGCTGGCCCGGAGGGTGCGGCTCCCCGCACCCTCCGCAGGTCGACGTCCCGCAGGGTGACGTCCCGCAGGGTCAGGCGACGGGGGCGAGCTCCCGGTCCTCGCGCGGGACGAACCGCACGCGCGGGTGGCCGTGGTGCCAGCCGACCGACAGACGCAGGTTGCCCATGCGGGCCAGGACCAGGCCGACGGTGACGGCCGCGGCGGCCGAGATCGCACCGCCCGACGCCAGTCCGGCCCGGACGCCGTACGCGTCGGTGACCCAGCCGGCGATCGGCGCGCCGATCGGGGCGCCGCCCATGAACACCATCATGTAGAGGGCCATCACCCGGCCCCGCATGGCGGGGTCGGTGCTCAGCTGGACGCTGCTGTTGGCGGTGACGTTGACCGTCATGCCGAACATGCCGATCGGGGCCATGAGCAGGGCGAACAGCCACAGGGAGGGGGCGGTGGAGGCCACGATCTCCATCGCGCCGAAGGCCACCGCCCCCGCGACCAGCACCCGCATCCGGGCCGTGCCGCGCCGGGCCGCGAGCAGGGCGCCCGCCAGGGAGCCCACCGCCATCAGCGTGTTGAAGAGGCTGTAGGAGCCGGCGCCCGCGTGGAACACGTCGTCGGCGAAGGCCGAGAGGTAGACGGGGAAGTTGAACCCGAAGGTGCTGACGAACCCGACCAGCACGATCGTCCAGATCAGGTCGGGACGGCCGGCGACGTACTGGAGGCCCTCCCGCAGCTGCCCCCTGCCGCGCGGGGCGCGCTCGACGACGTGCAGCTCGCGCGAGCGCATCAGCAGCAGACCGGCGAGGGGGGCGACGAAGGACAGGCCGTTGAAGAGGAACGCCCAGCCGGTCCCGACGCCGGTGATCATCACGCCGGCCACGGCGGGGCCGATCAGCCGGGCCGACTGGAAGTTCGCCGAGTTGAGGCTGACCGCGTTCTGGAGCTGGTCGGGGCCGACCATCTCGGAGACGAACGTCTGCCGCGCCGGGTTGTCCAGGACGGTCGCGAGGCCCACGGCGAAGGCGGCGACGTAGACGTGCCAGACCTGGACCTGGCCGGAGAGGCTGAGGACGGCGAGCGCGATGCCGGTGAGGGCCATCGCCGACTGGGTGAACAGCAGCGTACGGCGCTTGGGGAGACGGTCGACGAGGACGCCGCCGTAGAGGCCGAAGAGGAGCATCGGCAGGAACTGCAGCGCCGTCGTGACGCCGACGGCGGTGGCGGAGCCGGTGAGGCTGAGCACGAGCCAGTCCTGCGCGATGCGCTGCATCCAGGTGCCGATGTTCGAGACGACCTGGCCCATGAAGAAGAGGCGGTAGTTCCTGACCCGCAGGGAGGCGAACATCGAGGACCTGCGGGCGGGTGGGGGAGCGGGCGGGGTGTCGTGGATGGCCGGTGCGGGTGCGGAGTCTGCTCCGGGTCCCGTACTCAACAGGTTCGCCTCCTCGGGGACGGTCTACAGGTGTGCGAGCTTCTCCAGCACGGGGGCGGCGGCGCGCAGTTTCGCCCACTCGTCCTCGTCGAGGCCGTCGACCAGGGCGGCCAGGAAGGCGTTCCGCTTGGCGCGGCTCTCCGCGAGCATGGCCTCGGCCTGCTCGGTCTTGGTGACGACCTTCTGGCGGCGGTCCTCGTGGTGCGGCTCCAGCCGGACCAGACCCTTGGCCTCCAGCAGCGCGACGATGCGTGTCATCGAGGGGGGCTGCACGTGCTCCTTGCGGGCGAGCTCGCCGGGTGTGGCGCTGCCGCAGAGGGAGAGGGTGCCGAGCACCGACATCTCGGTCGGGCTCAGCGACTCGTCGACCCGCTGGTGCTTGAGCCGGCGGGACAGCCGCATCACGGCTGAGCGAAGGGAGTTCACGGCGGCAGCGTCGTCGCCATGGGTGAGGTCAGACATCTCTTTAGGGTAACTCATTACTCTGGCTAAACAAGCTGGGACGCGCCGGGATTCCCGTGACTCTGGCCACGAAACCCGGCCATCACTCGAACGGGTGAGTCGGCAGCGGAAAGCGGCCGGACTGCGCTACACGCCCGCGACCCTCGTCTCATGGGGACCAGTGTGCTCAGCCTGCGGATAGACGGGGAGCTGCTCGAACGGCTCCGGCAGCATGCCGCCAAAAGGGGGATGAGCGTCCAGGACTATGTCGTCCAGACGCTCATCCGCGATGACTTCGACGAACGGTTCAAGACCGCGGTCGACGAGACCGGGAAGTTCTACGGGCTCACCTGAGCCCGTCCGCCGCTCCCGGGATCCGGCTCGGGTGAAAGCCCGGGCTCAGGTGAGGCCGAGGGCCGGCATCAGGTAGTAGAAGACGAACACGGCGGAGACCACGTACATCGGCGCCGGGACCTCCCGGCCGCGGCCGGCCGCGAGGCGCAGCAGGACGAAGGCGATGAAGCCCATCCCGATGCCGTTGGTGATCGAGTAGGTGAACGGCATCATCACCATGGTGATGAAGGCCGGGATGGCGATGGTGGGGTCGGCCCAGTCGATCTCCCGGACCGAGCCGGAGAGGATCAGGAAGCCCACCGCGAGCAGCGCCGGGGTGGCGGCCTGGGACGGGACCATCGTGGCCACGGGGGTCAGGAACAGCGCCACGGCGAACAATCCGCCGGTGACGAGGTTCGCGAAGCCGGTGCGGGCGCCCTCGCCGACGCCGGCCGTGGACTCCACGAACGCGGTGGTGGCGGAGGAGGAGCTGGCGCCGCCCGCGGCGACCGCGAGGCCGTCGACGAAGAGGACCTTGTTGATGCCGGGCATCTCACCCTTGGCGTTGGTCAGCTTGGCCTCGTCGCTGACGCCCATGATCGTGCCCATCGCGTCGAAGAAGCACGACAGCAGCACCGTGAAGACGAACAGGACGCCGGTCAGCACGCCGACCTTGCCGAAGCCGCCGAACAGGCTGACCTGGCCGATGAGACCGAAGTCGGGGGAGGCGACGGGGTTGCCGGGCCACTCGGGGGTGGTCAGGCCCCAGGAGGGAACGGTGGCGACGGCATTGATGATCAGCGCCAGGGCGGTCATCGCGACGATCGAGATCAGGATCGCGCCGGGCACCTTGCGGGTGATCAGCGCCAGCGTGAGCAGCGCGCCCAGGATGAAGACGAGGACCGGCCAGCCGTTCAGGTGACCGTCGGCGCCGAGCTGGAGCGGGACGGTGGTGTGGGCGGCGTCCGGGATGCGGCTGACGAAGCCGGAGTCGACGAGCCCGATCAGCATGATGAACAGGCCGATGCCGATGCTGATCGCCTTGCGCAGGCCGAAGGGGACCGCGTTCATCACGCGCTCACGCAGACCGGTGGCGACCAGGAGCATGACCACGAGACCCGCGAGCACCACCATGCCCATGGCGTCCGGCCAGGACATCCGGGGCGCGAGCTGGAGCGCGACCACGGAGTTCACGCCGAGGCCGGCGGCCAGCGCGATGGGCACGTTGCCGATCACGCCCATGAGGAGCGTGGTGAAGGCCGCCGTCACGCAGGTAGCGGTGACCAGCTGCCCGTTGTCCAGCTGATGCCCGTACATGTCCTTCGCGCTGCCGAGGATGATCGGGTTCAGCACGATGATGTACGCCATCGCGAAGAAGGTGGCGAAGCCGCCGCGGATCTCCCTGGACAGAGTGCTGCCCCGCTCGGAGATCTTGAAGTAACGATCGAGGGCGCCGTGGGCGGACCTGGCTCCCGGCTCGTCAGGGGCGGGGGTCTTGGCGGGGGCCGAGGTGGGCATGTTTTGGCGGTTCCTACGAAGAGAAGTGGTCAACATCAAACCGTTTCAGTATGAACATATAACGCGAGGATCGGCCATCTCCGCGCGTAGACGTGACCACCTCGTAAGCTGTCCCCATGGCGAAGTGGACACCCCAGCACGAGGCGCCGGAGCCCTTGGAGGGTCCCGTCGTCGCCACCATCATCGGCGGCACGATCCTCTGGTTCGTCCTCTTCCTCGTCCAGCTCCCCTTCTACGGCTGGTTCGACGACCGCGGCCGGGCCTGGTGGGTGTGGACCTGCCTCGCGGGCGCCGGCCTCGGCCTGATCGGCATCTGGTACGTCCGCAGGCGCGACGCGGCGATCAAGCGGGCGGCGGCGCCCGGGGCGACGGCGGCCGCGGAGTGAGCGCCCCGCCGGCCGGCGGGGCAGCCGTACGACCGTCGTAGCATCCCCCTCCCCTGCTCGTCCTCCCCAGGTCGGATCTTCGGGGGCTTCAGGGGGTGAAGCCCCAAAACCGCACGTACCGTCGATTCCATGCCCCACACCGACGTCCCCGCCCTCGCACCGACGGCGAGCGGTCTGACCGCCGCCGAGGTCGCGGACCGCGTCGCGCGCGGCCAGGTCAACGACGTCCCCGCGCGCAGCAGCCGTTCCGTGGGCGAGATCGTCCGGGCGAACGTCTTCACCCGGTTCAACGCGATCATCGGCGTCCTGTGGCTGGTCATGCTCGCCGTCGCCCCCATCCAGGACAGTCTGTTCGGCTTCGTGATCCTCGCCAACACCGGTATCGGCATCGTCCAGGAGTGGCGGGCCAAACAGACCCTGGACTCCCTCGCGGTCGTCGGCGAGGCCCGCCCCACCGTCCGGCGCGACGGCACCGCGGTCCAGGTCTCCACGTCCGAGCTCGTCCTGGACGACCTCATCGTGATCGGGCCCGGCGACAAGATCGCCGTGGACGGGACGTGCGTCGAGGCCGACGGGCTGGAGATCGACGAGTCGCTGCTGACCGGCGAGGCGGACCCCGTCGTCAAACGGGCGGGCGACCGGGTCATGTCGGGCAGCTTCGTCGTGGCGGGCGGAGGCGCCTTCCGGGCGACCAAGGTCGGCCGTGAGGCCTACGCCGCCCAGCTCGCCGAGGAGGCCTCCCGCTTCACGCTCGTCCACTCCGAGCTGCGCTCCGGCATCTCGACGATCCTCAAGTACGTCACGTGGATGATGGTCCCGGCGGCGATCGGCCTCGTCGTCACGCAGCTGTTCGTGAAGAACAACGGCTTCCGGGACTCGATCGCGCGCACGATCGGCGGCATCGTCCCGATGGTGCCCGAGGGGCTCGTCCTGCTCACCTCCGTCGCCTTCGCGATCGGCGTCGTCCGGCTCGGCCGCAAGCAGTGCCTGGTGCAGGAACTCCCGGCCATCGAGGGTCTCGCCCGCGTCGACACCGTCTGTCTGGACAAGACCGGCACCCTCACCGAGGGCGGCATGGACGTCACCGGGCTGCACGCCCTCGACGGCGCCGACGAGGGCTACGTACGGCAGGTGCTCGGGGCGCTCGGGGAGTCCGACCCGCGGCCGAACGCCTCCCTCCAGGCCGTCATCGACGCCTTTCCGCACGCCGACGGCTGGCGCTGCACCGAGTCCCTGCCGTTCTCCTCGGCCCGCAAGTACAGCGGCGCCGCCTTCAACGAGAGCGACGGCGAAAGCGACGGCGGGAGCAGCACCTGGCTGCTCGGGGCGCCCGACGTGCTCCTGGACGACGACGATCCCGCCCTCGGCGAGACCGAGCGGCTCAACGAGCAGGGGCTGCGTGTGCTGCTGCTGGCCCGCGCCGCACGCGACCTGGGCGATCCGGAGCCCGCGCGCGGAGCCCGCCCCGTCGCCCTGGTGGTGCTCGAACAGCGGCTGCGGCCCGACGCGGGCGACACACTGCGCTACTTCGCCGAGCAGAACGTGCAGGCCAAGGTCGTCTCCGGCGACAACGCGGTGTCGGTGGGGGCGGTGGCGGCCAAGCTCGGGCTGGAGGGCGCCGCCGTGGACGCCCGCGGACTGCCCGCGGACCAGGACGGCATGGGGCGGGCGCTGGACGAGGGCACGGTGTTCGGCCGGGTCACCCCGCAGCAGAAGCGGGACATGGTGGGGGCGCTGCAGTCCCGCGGGCGCACCGTCGCGATGACCGGGGACGGCGTCAACGACGTCCTCGCGCTGAAGGACGCGGACATCGGGGTCGCGATGGGGTCGGGCTCCGAGGCCACCCGGGCGGTCGCGCAGATCGTACTGCTGGACAACAGCTTCGCGACCCTGCCGTCGGTGGTCGCGGAGGGCCGGCGGGTCATCGGCAACATCACCCGGGTGGCGACCCTCTTCCTGGTGAAGACGGTCTACTCGGTGCTGCTGGCCCTGCTGGTGGTGTGCTGGCAGGTCGAGTACCCGTTCCTGCCGAGGCATCTGACGATGCTGTCCACGCTCACGATCGGCATTCCGGCCTTCTTCCTCGCCCTCGCCCCCAACACCGAGCGGGCCCGCCCGCACTTCGTGCGACGGGTGATGCGGTACTCGGTCCCCGGCGGGGTGATCGCGGGCGTCGCGACCTTCGTGACCTATCTGCTCGCCCGCCACCACTACACCGGCGACGGCTCGCTGGAGGCCGAGACGAGCGCGGCCACGCTCACGCTGTTCCTGGCGTCGATGTGGGTACTGGCGATCATCGCCCGCCCCTACACCTGGTGGCGGGTGCTGCTGGTGGCCTCGATGGGCGTGGCGTTCCTGCTGGTGCTGGCGGTCCCGTCACTGCAGCACTTCTTCGCGCTGAAGCTGGTCGGATTGACGATGCCGTGGATCGCGGTGGGCGTGGCGGCAGTGGCGGCGATCGCCCTGGAGTTCTCCTGGCGCTGGGTCGACCGCCGCTTCCCGGACTGACGCGGCCGGTCGAACCGGCCGCGGACGCAGGCTACTTGACGTCGACGAAGTCTCCCACGGCACTGACCGCCGGGGTGGTGGAGGTGCCCGCGAAGACGAAGCGGTAGTAACCGTCCACCGAAGCCGTCACGGTGGTCTTCAGACCGCCGGTGGTGCTGGTCTTGACGGTCTTGACGGTGCTGTAGACGCTGCTGCCCTTCTTGCGGAACTGCAGCTTCACCGACTGGGCCGAGTAACCGGCGTACTTGTCGGTGTCCCAGTTGGCGCGGGTCAGCGCACCCGTGACGGTGAGCGTCCTGCCCTTCTTCACCGGCTCGGGGGCGGCGTTGGCCGTCAGCTTCGCCTGGCGCTGCACGCTGATCGCGCCCAGGTCGCTCTGCCACATGAAGTCGCCGAGGCCGGTGGCGTTCCTCGGGACGGCGAGGGCGCCGACCTTCCAGGCGCCTGCCTGGCTGTTGGCGAGGCCTTCGTACTCGTCGGAGCCGATGGGCCGGAACTGGAGCTTGGCGGTGCAGTGCAGGACCGTCGTGGAGACGGCGGAGCACACGCCCGGGTCGTCGCCGCCGATGATGTCGGCCTGCGCACTGAGCTTGCTGCCGCGGTAGAGAAGCGGACCGGTGTCGATGGAGGCCGCGTTGAGGCCGGCGGGCTTGGTCACGGTGTAGGTCGCGTTGACGGTGACCTTGGCCGTGGGGCCGACCACGACCGGCTTGCCCGTGTTGATCTTCACTTGGGAGAAGGTCACGGCGGGCGCCGCGGCCGGAGCGGCCTGTGCGGCCGGAACGGCGAGGGCGGAGAGAGCGACGGCGCCGGTGGCGGCGACGACGAGAGCGCGTATGCGCATGTGCGTTCCCCAGATGGAGAGGAGTGATCTCGGAGTCTGTTGACTCATGGGGTGAGATCGACGGCGGATCCGGTGAGTTGTACGGGAGAAGGTAAAGAAAGATCCTTTCCCTCGGCGGTTCCGGCCTCGACCCGAGTGCCGGCCAAGTCGGTTGTTTTTTCGGGGACTTGTGGCAGCATCGGCTGGCATGTCGCCGTCAGCCGTGTGGCCGCCCGTGCCTCGTCGCCGTCGCCTGTCCGTCGTGCTGCTCGTGGTGCTGGCTGCGCTCTGCGCCGGGGTGGGTGACGCCGACGCGGCATCCCGGCCGGCGACCTCCGTCGCGGCGGGGTCCAGGGCCGCGGCGACGCCCGATCGCGCCCGCTACGACGTGACTCTGCGCTCGGACGCCGACGGCGGGCACTGGGCCGGACGGCAGCGGGTGTCGTTCCGCAACGCCTCCGCCGAACCTCTGCGTGAGGTGTACCTGCGGCTCTGGGGCAACGGCGAGGACGCGTGCGGCACGCCCGGTGGGCCGCCCTCCCCCGTCGCCGTGTCGCACGTCGTCGGCGGCACACCGGGGCCCCTGACCGTGGACTGCACGGCCCTGCGCATCGTGCTGCCCGAGCCGCTCGCGCGCGGCGAGCGGACGTCCGTCGCCTTCGACGTCTCCCTCACCGTGCCCGACCGCAACGCCCGCTTCGGCCGTGAGGGTGCGTCCCGGTTCCTCGGCAACGCGCTGCCGGTCCTCGCCGTGCACGACGCGAAGGGGTGGCACCTCGACCCCTACGTGGCGCTCGGTGAGAGCTTCTACGCCCTGGCGAGCGACTTCCGGGTCCGCCTGGACCACCCGTCGGCCCTGAAGGTGCCCGCGACCGGCCGCACCCGGACCCTGCCCGGCGACGCCGGCCGCACCGTCACGCTCAGCGTCGCCGACCGGGTGCGGGACTTCGCGTGGGCCGCGGGCCCGTTCCGCTCGGCAACACGGACCACGCCCGGGGGCGTGCTCGTCCGTTCGTACTGGGCGCCCGACACCCCCGCCGCGGGCGTGCGGCTGACCCGCACGGACGCCGTCGCCGCGATCGACCGGTTCGGCCGGGAGTTCGGCCGCTATCCGTACGGCGAGCTCGACGTAGTGATGACCCCGGAGTTCGGCGGCGGCATGGAATACCCCGGCCTCGTCCTCATCGGCACCACCGAGGAAGGCGGCGCCGTCGTCCACGAGGTGGCGCACCAGTGGTGGTACGGGATCGTCGGCAACGACGAGTACTCCTCACCGTGGCTGGACGAGAGCTTCGCCCAGTACGCCAACTTCCGTTTCCAGGGCTGGGACACGCGTGACTGCTGGTCGGACGTCTACTGGCCCGACGACAGCGCCGCGCTGACCGCCTCGATGGCCTACTGGTCGCAGCAGCGCGGTCAGTACCACCTCGTCTACACGGCCGGACCCTGCGCCCTCGCGGACCTGGAACGCACCCTCGGCGCCGACGCGATGGCCCGTCTGCTCAAGGAGTACGCCCGCGACCACTGGTACGGCGTCTCCACCACCGAGGACTTCGTACGAGCCGCCCAGTCCATGACGGACGTCGACCTCGGCCCCTTCTGGGCAGCCCACCGCATCCGGTGACGCGGGCTACTTGACGTCGACGAAGTCTCCCACGGCACTGACCGCCGGGGTGGTGGAGGTGCCCGCGAAGACGAAGCGGTAGTAACCGTCCACCGAAGCCGTCACGGTGGTCTTCAGACCGCCGGTGGTGCCGGTCTTGACGGTCTTGACGGTGCTGTAGACGCTGCTGCCCTTCTTGCGGAACTGCAGCTTCACCGACTGGGCCGAGTAACCGGCGTACTTGTCGGTGTCCCAGTTGGCGCGGGTCAGCGCACCCGTGACGGTGAGGGTCCTGCCCTTCTTCACCGGCTCGGGGGCGGCGTTGGCCGTCAGCCGCGCGGAGCGCTGGAGCTTGACGGTGGCCAGGGCGTCGCCCTCGGCGTATCCGACCTTGGTCCAGTCGACGTCGTCGGACCTCGGGTCGACGTCGTTCCAGTCGATGACGTAGCCGGCCGCCTTCCAGACCGTGGCGTCGACGTTGTCCAGCTCGCCGGACGGGGAGATGTCGACGGTGCCCGTGCAGGAGGCGACCGTGGCGGAGGCGGTGCTGCAGGTCGGCCGGAAATCGCCGATCAGGACGTGGTCCGGGTGGGCGAACGACGCACCGCGGTAGAGGACCAGGTCCAGCTCGACGTCCTCCGCGGTGAGGTCGACGCCCGCACCGTGCGTGACCTTGAAGGTGACCGGGACGGTGACCTTGGCACCGGTGCCGGCCACGATCGCCCGGCCCTTGTTGATTCTGACGCTGCCGAACCTGGCGTCCAGCCGGTACGGGGCGCCGGCGGCGGAACCCGCACCGCTGAGGGCGCTCCTGCCCGAGGCGGCCGCGTGCAGGGCCTTCAGGGTGTCGACGGGGTGGTGCGAGCGGCTTCCCGCCGCCTGCGCGGCCGGCACGGCGAGGGCGGACAGAGCCATGGCACCGCTGACGGCGACCACGGTGGCGCGTGTGCGCATGCATTCCCCCTGAGGAAAGGGGCCCGGTCGGTCGCCGCTCGCACGGCCCGCACCACATCCGGGGCCCAAGTGATCGTGGGAGTCTTTTGACTCGCTTACTCAGAGGGCCGACGAGGAGGAACGGTTGTGCGAGGCGACGAGGTTTCCTGACGGAGCGTCCGTCGGCGGATCCACGACGCCTGCACCGGGCGGGGCGGTGACACCATCGCCGAGTACAAGGCCGAATGGACCAGGCACAACATCATCGACTTCGGGTTCCAGGAGACGTTCGCGCACATCCTGGAGTAGCGAAGACACCGTGACGTAGGGGAAAGGGCCGTCGCACCGGTATTCGCCGGTGGGACGGCCCTTTCGGGTCCGTCGGCTCCGTCCGTCTCAGTCGAACCAGCGGTCCCGGGCCAGTTCCGCCGTGCGGGACGGGTCCTCCAGGAGGGCGGCGACCTCGAAGCGGCGGGGCCACTGGCGGGCCGCCCAGGCGAGGCCGGCCGCGACGCCCTCCAGGGTGGCCGCGTGCAGGACGCCGTCGGCGGTCAGACGCCAGTCGATCTCCACGCCGTCGACGACGAGTTCCTCGTGTTCGACGTAGGTGGCGGGCGTGCGCGGGCCGAGCAGCGTGCGCACCGACTCCGGGACGTCGTGTTCGGCGCCCTCGGAGTCCACCCCGCCGGTCACGGACTCGCTCAGCCGCCGCACCTGGAACAGCTCGGCGAGTTCGGCCGCCCGGGAGGGGCGTACCGGGAGCAGCGGGACGCCCTGGGTGAAGGGGAGCAGGTCGGGAGAGTCGACGACCACCGCGTCTGCGGCGTCCACGACCTCGACGTGTCCGTCGACGACGGCCCGCAGTTCGTCCGGCAGGGTCACCTGCTCGGGGTCCAGTTCGGCCAATGCCCCGTACAGGCCGTGCAGCTGAGCGGGGCCGACGGAACGCTCCGGGTCGGCGAGGCGGTCCAGCAGTTCCGCCGCGCCGCCGGGCTCGTCGAGCAGGGCCGCCACCGAGGTCCGCACGCCGAGGGCGCGCAGCACCTGCTCGTCGTCGAAGCCGGTGGCGTCGGCCTCGTCGTACAGGCCGTGCAGCAGCGGGTCGCCGCCGGCCGCGAGGAGGCCGGCCGGCCGGCGGCCGTCGAGGACCGGGTTCCCGCGCAGCCACCAGGCGGTGTAGGGCCGTACGACCTCGTGGGTGCCGTCGGGCAGGAGGACGCGGACGGGCTGGGTGAGGGCGTCGCGCAGCGGGGGCCGGGCGAGCATCGCGAGGGCCTGCGGCCAGCGGTCCTCGTCCACGAGGTCGAGGTCGCGGACGGCGACCAGCTCGGTGGCGACCGGAGGCACGGGGCTGTCGGGGAAGCGGTCGAGGACGTCCTCGCACCACACGTCCACGGCGTCCAGCAGTCCCGCGTCGTCCGGCTCGGCGAAGTCGCCCTCGCGCGGCTCCAGTTCGTCCGGATCGAGGACGACGTCCGTGGCCCGCACCAGCGCGAAGTCGGCGAGCACTCCGCAGGCGGCGAGCGGCTGTTCGCCCCACTTCTGCGCGAACTCGACGTCGACGGAGGCGAGTTCGTTCTCGCGGATGACGGAGGCGAAAGGGCTGCCCGGCAGGACCAGTTCACCGGCGGGGACGAGTTCGCCGTCCTCGTCCGGCAGGGCGAGGGCGCCCAGCCAGGGCTCGTCGCCGGGCTCCAGACCCGCGTCGCGGACCAGCGCGAGCACGGTGTCGGCGAGCTCCTCGGCGTCCAGCGCACCCTGGTCGTCCCAGGCGCCGCCGTCGTCGTCCAGGGAGGCCGCGACGGCGGCCCGCACCTGCGGGGTGGTCAGGATCGCGCGCGGGGTGGCGGGCAGGGCCCCGAGCTTCTCCAGCAGGGGGTGCGCGGCGTCCGGGTGGACGACCTTGAGACCGAGCCGGGCGAGGACGTCCGGGTCGAGGACGGCCGCGTCCGGGGTGGGCAGCAGCACCTGACGCGGGCCGACGGCGGTCCGGCGACCCCCGGCGCCGAACCCCTGCGAGGCGCCTCCGGCCAGGGGCACCGGCAGCCCGGTCAGCCGGTCCGGGTCGACTCCGGCCAGGCTGTCGTAGAGCCGGTACCACCACTGCGGGTCCTTCTCCAGACCGGCCAGCCGGTCGACGACGTCCGCGAGCGGGATCCGGGTCACGCCCAGCGTGCGCAGCTCGACGCGCCGCTCCAGTCCGGCGGGCAGCAGCGTGGGCAGCACCTCCGCCAGCACCCGCACCGTGTCCGCGCCGGCGCCCTCGACGACCTCGGCGTCACGCGGGCGGAGCGCTTCGGGGAGCCCGACCGCGACCGCGTCCTCACCCTCGCCCCCGCCCTCGGCCTCCTCCTCCGGCACGGGCGGGACGGCGGGCGGCAGGAAGGCGGTGCGCGGCAGCAGCTCCAGGACGGCCCGGCGCAGCGCCCCGTCCAGCTCCCCCTTGCCCAGCGGTCCGGGCACCAGGTCGATGATCCCGGCGCCCACCGGCCGCCAGGCGGCGAGGAGTTCGGCGTACACGTCCGCGGCGCGGCGCACCAGGTGGTCGGTCAGCGGGCCGGGGGCCGCGTGGCGGCGGGTGGTGTCGAGCGGGAAGGAGGCGATGAGCAGGGCGGGGACGCCGAGCGGCTCGTCGCTGGGGGTGGGTGCGTGGACGACGGGCGTGGTGCGCGGCCGGACGGGAGCGCCGTCCTCGTCGACGGGCACGGCCCAGGTGACCGACCAGTGGGGTCGCAGCCGCTCCTCGACGGGGCGGTCGGCGAGCAGTTCCGGGGCGAGGTCGCCGTGGGCGGAGGCGGTCCGCCAGCGGGTCGTGCCCTGCTCGGTGTCCGAGACGACGGTGTGGACGCCGTCGACGGAGCGCCGCAGGGTGCGGGCGGCGCCGTCGCCGATCTCGATCACGACCTCCTCCAGTCCCGGCAGGGCGAGGAGGAGGGCGTCGTCGACCGCGGCGAGGAGGCGTTCGGCGAGGTCGGCGGCGGCGGTGTCGCGCAGCGGGAGGATGACGGCGGTGTCGTAGGGGTCGGGAGCGGTGCCCTGGGCGGCGAACGGGAGCCGCAGCAGGGGCACATGGCCGTCGCGCCGCCGGACCTCGTCCCCGAGGCCGGGGCTGTGCCGGGCGGTCTCGGAGGCGAGCGCGCGCGCCTCGGCCAGGTCCCAGCGGACACCGCCGTGGCGGCCGACGACGGCCGGTTCGTCGGTGACGGCGAGCACGGCGGCGAACCCGACGCCGAACCGGCCGACGGCGACGCCCGACTGCCGTGCCTCACGCTTGGCGGAGGCACGGAGCGTCGCCAGGGACTCCACGCCGGCCGCGTCCAGCGGTGCGCCGGTGTTCGCCGCGACCAGGACGCCGTCCCGGAGGGTGAGCCGCAGCCGTCCCGGCACTCCGCCCCTGGCGGCCGCGTCGGCGGCGTTCTGCGCGAGCTCGACGACGAGCCGGTCCCGGTAGCCGCCGAGGACGAGGTCCTCCTCGGCGTTGGCGTCCTCCCGGAAACGGGCCGGGCTGGTGGCCCAGGCGTCCAGGACCCCGCGGCGCAGGCGCGCCGTGCCGAAGGGATCCGCGCCCTCGGGCGCCGGCCGCACGAACTTGCTCACGTTGGCTCTCCTCGTCGACGGGAGTCGACGGTACCGCGAGATGTTCTTCGCCCCCGCCGCCCCTGCCCTCCCCGAACCCCCCGGAGGGGGTCGTTCCACCCCTCGTCGACGTGCGCCTCGGAGGGGCCGGGAGTCACGGGAGTCAGGAGTGTCCGAGTTCCGCCGCGTCCTCGTCGGAGACGACCGGCACCGAGCCCGAGTCCGCTGCCGGACGCAGCGGGAACGGGTCGACCCGGGTCTCGTCGATCACCGGCGGGGCGGGCCGCGGCGGTGTGGGCATCACGGCCGCCTCCGAGTGGCCGCCGCAGCCGTAGGCCAGGGAGACCACCCGGCCGTCGGCCGGGGAGAACTCGTTGGCGCAGACACCGAAGGCCTGGCCCAGCGAGCCCCCGATGGGAGTGAGGAAACCACAGCTCACACAGGAGGCGGGGGCCGCCTGCGCCATGGGCGTCTTGGCGCCGAAGCCCTCTTCCCAGCGGTCGGCGGCGGTGTGCAGGCCGTAGCGGGACAGGACCCGGGCCCGGCGCAGGCCCAGTTCCTCCGCGACGGCCGCGATCGTGCCGCGGCGCGGGGCCGCGGGGAGGGCCACCGGCGGGACCGCCGTCACCTCCGCGTCCTCGGCCTCCACCAGCTCGGCCATCTCCTCGGAGAGGGGCGAGTTCGGTGTCGGCTCGTCCGCGTCGAAGTACCCCGGCTGCAGGCGCGGGTCGTCCTCGCCGGTGTAGCCCGGCTCCAGGCGCAGATCCTCCGCGTCCGTGGGCAGCAGGTCGCCCGGGCCCATGTCCCCGGGGCGCAGCCGCTCGCTCCACGGGACCCACTCCGGGGCCAGCACCGCGTCCGGGCCCGGCAGCAGCACCACCTCGTCCAGGGTGACGATCTTGGCGCGCGAGGCCCGCGCCACCGTCGCCGCCCAGCGCCAGCCCCGGTAGCCCGGTTCCTTGCACTCGAAGTAGTGGGTGACCACACGGTCGCCCTCGGAGACGACGCCCGCGTGCTCGCCTACCACGCCGGGGGCGGCCGCCTCCTCGGCTGCGGCGCGGGCGAGGTCGACGGCCTCGGCGCACAGGCGGTCGGGGGTGCGGCTTCGCGTGGTCGCTGCGCTCACAGGTATCGCTTCTCTCCTACGCCGTCTCTCGGTGCGCCTGCCTGAAGGCGGCGGGTGCGGACGGAGCGGACCACTGGACCGCGTCGACGTCCGCGCCCGATCGCGCTCGGGCGCACCTGCTGTCATCCATTCTGCGGGATGTCCGGGAGGCGCGCGGCCGAGAACGATCGCCACGGCGCGCTACGCACGCTACCTGCTCCCGGACGCTCGGCCTACACCGACGGGACGTTTCCCACCCTTCGAAAAGCCCCGGACCCCTCCCGGACCCCTCCCGGCCCCCTCTTCCGGCCGTCCCGGAGCGGCCTCCCCGCCGCCCTGCCACCGCCTTACTACCGCGGCGCCACCGCCTTCCCACAGCCCTCCCACGCCCTTCACACGCCCTTCTCGCGGCCTCCCCACAGCCTCTCCACGCCCTTCCGCCACCGTCCCCACCGCATTTCCGACCACCCCCGGCCGCCCTCCCTCCCCGCGCCGCTCCCGCGCCCCCCGGCCGCACCGCCGTCTCCGGGTCGCGGCACAATCGCATCGCAACCGTTGCCGGAACGGTCCCACGCGCCGACGATCACACGGCCATACGCGCGGTAACCGCACTATGCACGGCGTTTCCGGGGCACTATGACGGGGTGGCAGCCGCAAGGACACCCCAGGGCGCCACCGGGACCGGTGCGACGAAGGGGAACAAGGGGAGGAGCCAGGTGAGCGGTTCGGGCCGGATGAGCGGGTCCGTCCGCGCGGTCGGCCGCGCCCTGAACCTGCCGTTCACCGGCGCCGCCCGCGGCATCAGAAAGGTCACGCACGCGCACGGAGCCGGCGAGTCCGGCCTCGGCAAGCTGATCGAGCTGCACGCCGTGAACGGGGCCGGCGACGTCATGATCACCGTCGCGCTCGCCTCCACGGTCTTCTTCTCCGTGCCCACCGACGAGGCCCGCGGCCGCGTCGCGCTCTACCTCGCCATCACCATGGCCCCCTTCACCGTCCTCGCCCCCGTGATCGGCCCCCTGCTCGACCGGCTCCCGCACGGCCGTCGCGCGGCCATGGCGGGAGCGATGCTCGCCCGCGCCCTGCTCGCGCTGGTGCTGTCCGGGGCCGTCGCCACCGGCAGCATCGAGCTGTATCCGGCCGCGCTGGGCGTACTGGTCTCCTCCAAGGCCTACGGAGTCGTCAGAAGCGCCGTCGTGCCCCGACTGCTGCCCCCGGGGTTCTCCCTGGTCAAGGCCAACTCGCGGGTCACCCTCGGCGGCCTGCTCGCCACCGGCGTCGCCGCGCCCGTCGGCGCCGGGCTGCAGGCCCTCGGCCCGCGCTACCCGCTCTACGGCGCCTTCCTGATCTTCGTGGCCGGGACCTTCCTGTCCTTCTCCCTGCCCCGCAAGGTCGACTCCGCCAAGGGCGAGGACGTCGCCCTCCTCGCCGCCGACGAACAGCACCTGCACGGCCCCCACCGCCATCCCGTCAAACGCCCCGGCCTGCGCACGGTCGGCATCGCCGTCACCCACGCCCTGGGCGCCAACGCGGCGCTGCGCTGGCTGTCCGGGTTCCTGACCTTCTTCCTCGCGTTCCTGCTGCGCGAGCACCCGCTCACCGGGCAGAGCGCGGCCGTGTCGCTGGGCATGGTCGCCGTCTCGGCGGGCGTCGGCAACGCGCTCGGGACGGCGGTCGGGGCATGGCTGCGCTCCAAGGCCCCCGAGCTGATCATCGTCGCGGTCGTCGCCGTCGTGCTGGGGGCGGTGCTCGTGGCCGCCGTGTTCTTCGGCGCGTTCCTGGTGGCCTGTCTGGCGGCCGTCGCCGGGTTCTCGCAGGCCCTCGCCAAGCTGTCCCTGGACGCGCTGATCCAGCGGGACGTGCCGGAACTCGTGCGCACCTCGGCGTTCGCCCGCTCCGAGACGCTGCTCCAGGTGTGCTGGGTGTTCGGCGGCGCGGTCGGCATCGTCATGCCGCTCAACGGCTCGCTGGGCCTGTCGGTGGCCGCCGCCGTGGTCGCGCTGGGCTGGCTGGCCACCGTCCGCGGGCTGCTCTCCTCGGTGCGGCACGGGAGCGGTGCGAAGGCCCGCGTGGCGTAACACACAGCCGCGCCGCCCCCCGCGTAAAGAGACCACCCGACGTGCCCGATAGCCTTCCGCCATGACCACGATGCCCCGCGGCGGAGCCGCTGATGTCCTCGGCGTGGTGCGACGCCGCCGTGCCGTCGCCGCCGCCGGCGCCGTTTGTGCCGGACTGCTCGTCCTGTCGGCCTGCGACAAGCCGACCCCCCTGTCCACGATCACCGTCGGCCGCGACTCGGTCAGCTCCGAGGCCACCTGCGGTGGCGAGGGGAAGGCCCTGCAGGCCGCGGCCCTGACCCAGTGCCTCGGAGACAAGGACATCAAGTCCATCAGCGTCGACCCGGACGAGACCGTCCGCATCGGCGTCGACCCCGACGTGGCCGACAAGCGCTGGACCATCCTGATGAACGGTCAGCCGCTCACCGAGGACAGCGACAAGACCTACCGGACGATCCCGGGCAGCGTGTTCTTCAACGCGCAGTACGGCGCCCAGGGCAACTCCACGCTCGTCACCATCAAGGCGGGCGACGGCAAGAAGAAGAGCCAGGCGGCGACCGGCCTGTGGTCCTTCAAGCTCAAGAAGGACGACTGACCACGTCCCGCCCACGCGTCCTCGTGGCCACCGCCGTCCCCGCCGAGCGGGACGCGGTGGCACGGGCATGGCCCGGGCAGCCGGCGCCGCGGCCCCTGCTGCCCGATGCGACGCTGCACCGCGCCGGCGAGGCGTGCGACCTGCTCGCCGCGGGCGTCGGCCCCGCCCTGGCCGCCGCCCGCGTCTCCGCCGCCCTCACCGCCGCCGCGCTGCGGGGCGAGCCCTACGGCCTCGTCGTCTCGGCCGGCATCGCCGGCGGTTTCGCGCCCGCCGCGCCCGTCGGCTCGCTGGTCGTCGCCGACGAGATCACCGCGGCCGACCTGGGCGCCGAGACCGCCGACGGCTTCCTGCCGGTGACCGAGCTGGGCTTCGGCGCCGTCACCCACCGTCCGCCCGAATCCCTCGTACGGGAGACCGCGGCCGCCACCGGCGCCCGTTCCGGCGTCGTCCTGACCGTGTCGACGGTCACCGGCACCGCCGCCCGGGCCGCCGCCCTGCGCGCCCGCCACCCGAGGGCGCTGGCCGAGGCGATGGAGGGCTTCGGCGTGGCCGAGGCGGCCGCCGCGCACGGCACGGCCGTACTGGAGATCCGCGCGGTCTCCAACCCCGTCGGCCCGCGCGACCGCGCCGCCTGGCGCATCGGCGAGGCGCTCGACGCGCTCACCGTGGCCTTCGGGAAGCTCGCACCCGTCCTGGAGAGTTGGAAGGCACATGACCACGACTGAGCCGGCGCTGCAGATCGCGTACTCCCCCTGCCCCAACGACACCTTCGTCTTCGACGCCCTCGCGCACGGCCGGGTGCCGGGCGCGCCCGCGCTCGACGTGACGTTCGCGGACATCGACCTCACCAACGGCATGGCCGAACGCGGCGAGTTCGACGTGCTGAAGGTGTCGTACGCCGTCCTGCCGTACGTCCTCGACGAGTACGCGCTGCTGCCCTGCGGGGGCGCGCTGGGCCGGGGCTGCGGGCCGCTGGTCCTCACCGGTGAGCCGGGGGCCGACCTCACCGGGCGCACGGTCGCCGTGCCGAGCGAGCGCTCCACGGCCTACCTGCTGTTCCGCCTGTGGGCCGCGGACACGGTCCCCGGCGGCGTCGGCGAGATCGTCGTCATGCCGTTCCACGAGATCATGCCGGCGGTGCGGGACGGCAAGGTCGACGCGGGGCTCGTCATCCACGAGGCGCGCTTCACCTACCGGAACTACGGACTGCACAAGCTCGCGGACATGGGCGAGCACTGGGAGTCCACGACCGGCCTGCCGATCCCGCTCGGCGCGATCATCGCCAAGCGCTCGCTGGGGGCGGCCGCGCTGACCCGGCTGGCCGACTCGATCCGCGCCTCCGTGCGGGCCGCCTGGGACGAGCCCGAGGTCTCCCGCCCGTACGTGATGGAACACGCCCAGGAGATGGACCCGTCCGTCGCCGACCAGCACATCGGCCTGTACGTCAACGAGTTCACGGCGGATCTGGGCGAGGACGGCCGGGCGGCGGTCCGCGGCCTGCTCACCCGCGCCGCGGCCGAGGGACTGCTGCCGCCCCTCGGCCCCGGTGCGCTCGACTTCCCGTGACCGGCCGCCGCCCGGTCGCCGACGCCCGCCTCAGACGTCCAGCTGGTCGGCGACCGCGCGCAGCAGTCCGGCGATCTTCTTGCCGGAGGTCTTCTCCGGGTAACGGCCCTTCTCCAGCATCGGGGTGATGTTCTCGAGGAGGGTGGTCAGGTCCTGGACGATGGAGGCCAGTTCGTCGGGCTTCCTGCGCTGTGCGGCGGCGACCGACGGGGTGGGGTCGAGGATGACGACGGAGAGCGCCTGGTCACCGCGCTGTCCGGCGACGACGCCGAACTCCACTCGCTGGCCCGGCTTCAGTGCCTCGACTCCGGCGGGGAGGACCGAGGAATGCACGAAGACGTCACCGCCGTCGTCGCGGGAGAGAAAGCCGAAGCCCTTCTCACTGTTGAACCACTTGACCTTGCCGGTAGGCACGTCTGTCCTCGTCCTCGTACTCGTCGGGAAACTGCGTCGGAAAGAGCTCTGAACCGCTGCGGAACGGCTCTTGATAGCACTTGGGCGGGTCGTCCACGACCCGCCGGTACCAAGGCTAATGGTCTTCGGGCCGGTGACAAGACGTCCCCCGGCTGTTCCTCAGGGCTGGGAACTACCCTGGTCGGGTGCGTGACAAAACCCAAACGAATTCCGCCGCCGCCGGTGACCGACTGATCCGTGCCGGGGCCGTCGTGTTCTTCGTCGGCGCCGTGGCCACACTCGTCACGGTGGCCCCGCTGCTGCTCGGCACGACGCCTTTTCCGACGTACATGTTCGGACTGTGCATGCTGATGGGCGTCGGCTTCCTGGTCGCCGCCGCGGGCGTCCTGCGGTCCGCCGCCGCGGGACGCCGTCAGGCTCGGGGCGGGGGTCAGCCCTCGTAGGCCGCGAACCACTGCGCGAACCGCGTCAGATCGTCGAGGACGACGTCCGCGCCGGCCTCGGTCAGCTCCGCCGCGCTGCACGGTCCGGTGGCCACCCCGACCGAGAACGCCCCGGCGGCACGGGCGCCGCGCACGTCCCCCACGTGATCGCCGACGTAGACGGACGCGCCGTGCTCGCGCAGGGCCTGCGCCTTCTGCGCCGCCCACAGGTCGCCGATCACCGCGTCGGGCCGCATGCCCAGGTGTTCCATGTGGAGCCTGGCGTTCGGCTCCCACTTCGCGGTGACGACGATCGCCCGTCCGCCGGCCGTCCGGACCGCGTCGACGGCCTCGTGGGCGCCGGGCATCGCGAGCGTGCCCGCGACGGCGAACTCCGGGTAGATCTCGCGGTAGAGATCGGCCATCGCCGGTATCTCGCTCGCCGGGAACCAGTGCGCCATCTCCTGCGCCAGCGGCGGCCCCAGCCGGGTCACCACCAGATCGGCGTCGACGTACCTCCCGGTCCGCGCCGACAGCTCCTGCCAGCAGGCACGGATGCCGGGGCGGGAGTCGATGAGGGTCATGTCGAGGTCGAAGCCGACGGTGCGGGCGGGAGTGACGGTCATGGCGCCATTGTCGCCGGTCGGGAGCGCGCGCCGGCCGGCGCCGCCGTCACCCGCGGCGCCGCGGGCGCCGTCACCTCTGCCGCTGTGAGCGCCAGACCAGGAACAGGGCCGACGTCACGGCCGCGCCCCGGATCACCCACGGCCAGGTCCCGGCGACCGCTTCGTTCATGTGTCCCTCGGCGATGGGCTCGCCCCAGCGCCCCTCGGAACGCCCCCACAGCCAGACGAGCCCGGCCGTGAGCGCGAGCCCCGGCAGCCACACGACCGCGAGCTTCGTCTCACGGTCGGTCAGCCGCCGCGAGGCGTAGGCGATCAGCCAGCCCAGGAGCAGCCCGTACCAGTTCCCGAGCACCGCGCCGACGACCAGGCAGCAGGCGGCGATCAGCAGGAGGGGGTTGCTCCAGCGCCGGGCCTGCGCGCCGGACGCCCTGACGAAGGGGAGCCGACGGCGCGGGCGGGCGGCGCCCTCGTCGTCGATCGTCTCGTCGCCGTCGGCGGCCTTCCGGGCGGCCTGCTCCTCGGCGGCCTTCCGCTCGGCGGCCTCCTTCTCGGGGTCCCGGCGGGGCGGGGGCTTGAGCAGGTCAGGGATCTCCACACCGCCGACGAAGCCGTGCACGTCCTCGCCGGGGCCGAACGGGGTCGGCTCGTGCAGCCACCAGTCGGGTGTCTCCCGGCTGTCGCCCAGCTCGTGCGCGGGGGCGCGGTGCGGCGGTGACGGCGCGTCGGAGGGGGCGGCGGGCGGTGCGCCGGTCCGGGGCCGGGGCACGACGCGCCGGATCCCCTTCGGCGGCCGCGCCGTCTCCTCGCGGTCGCGCTGCACGGGCACGGCGGGGGCCGGCGGCTGCGGCGCGCCGGCGCCGGTCCCGGCGGCGGCGGCGACGATGTCGTCGGGACTGCCGAGCCGGTCGATGATGCGGCGGACGGCGGCGGGAGAGTCGACGGCGGCCTTGGCCCGGCGCCGGTCGATCTCGTCGCGCAGCTCGGAGACGAGCCGCATCCGGGTGGCCGACGACAACTGCCGCTGCTGCGCGACGTCGCCGACGCGGCTCAGATACTCGTAGACGACTTGGTCGCTCTCGATCCCCACGGGAAGAAGCTACCGCTTCCGCCCGCGCCCGCCGGGTACTCGTCGCCGACGCGGGCCGCGACGTGCGGCCCGCCGGGGACCGGCGCGGGCGCGCGGGAGCTTCGAAGCTCGGCGGCGGGGCCGGGGGCGCGGCCACCGGGGGCGTCTACCGCTACCGTGGGCAAGATGAGCACCGCGGACCAACAGGCCCCCCGGTCCCTCGCGGAAGCGCTCCGCGCCCGGGACGACGCTTCCCTGGCCGCGCTGCTGCGCGCCCGCCCCGACCTCATCACGCCGGTCCCCACGGACCTCACCCAGCTCGCCACCCGGGCCGGCACCCGTGCCTCCGTGGTGCGTGCGCTGGAACGGCTCGACGCGTTCGCGCTGCAGACCGCGGAGGCGCTGGCCGTGGCCGGCGATCCGGCGACGTGGGACGAGCTGCTCGCTCTGATGGCGGGCGACGCGCGCGACCCGGCGGTCGCGGCCGCGCTTCCCGGTGCGTTGACGGCCCTGCGCGAACAGGCTCTGGTGTGGGGCGCGGACGACCGGCTGCGACTCGTGCGGACCGCCCGGGAGCTGCTCGCGCCGTCCCCGCAGCACCCGTCGCCGACGGGGCTCGGGCCGAGCGTGCGGGAGGCGACGGCGGGGATGTCGCCGGGCCGGATCCAGGAGTTCGTGGCGAACGCCGGACTGCCGTCCACGCACGACTCGGTGTCCGCCGTCTCCGCGCTCTCCTCGCTGTTCTCGCGTCGCCGGAAGATGGCCGCGTTGCTCGCCAAGGCGCCGGCCGGTTCCCTCGATGTGCTGGAGCGGCTGGTGTGGGGGCCGCCCTACGGTCAGGTCACGGCCGAACCGGCGGCTCATCTGCGGTGGCTGCTCGATCGCGGGCTGCTGCTGCCGACCGCGCCCGGGACGGTCGTCCTGCCGCGCGAGGTGGCCCTGCATCTGCGGGCGGGCCGTGCCCACCGGTCGCCCGAGCCGACGCCGCCCGCCGTTCAGCCGCTGGTGACGCATCGTCCCCAGGTGGTGGACGCGACGGCGGCCGGGCAGGCGTACACCGCGCTGACGACGGTCGAGGAGCTGCTGAAGGAGTGGGACGAGGGCGGTCCGGCGGTGCTGCGGGCCGGTGGGCTGAGCGTGCGCGACCTCAAGCGGACGGCCGTCGCGCTGGACGTGTCCGAGCCGGTGGCCGCGTTCTGGGTGGAGCTGGCGTACGCGGCGGGCCTGCTCGCCTCCGACGGTGAGGCGGACGAGCGGTACGCGGCGACCCCGGAGTACGACGACTGGCTGGAGCGGCCGCCGGCCGAGCGGTGGGCGCAGCTGGCGGAGGCCTGGCTGTCGGCGACCCGGACGTCGGGGGTGGTCGGCGGCCGGGATCTCAAGGAGCGGGCGCTGTCGGCACTGGGTCCCGGCCTGGACCGGTCGGCCGCGCCGGAGGTGCGGCGCCGGGTGCTGACGCTGCTGGCGGGGTTGCCGGAGGGGGCCGTGCCGGACGCGGAGGCGGTGCTGGCGCGGTTGCGCTGGGAGCGCCCGTTGCGCGGACCGCAACCGCAGGGCGCCGCGACCGCGCACGGTCCGCAGAGCTCCCCGACCGCCCCGGCCGCCCAGGGTGCTCACGGCCCCTACAACTCGCAGAGTCCCCACGGCGCTCACGGCGCTCATGGCTCCCGGGGGGACGACGATCTGCGGTCCCGGCTCGCCCGCTGGACGTTGACCGAGGCCGAACTGCTGGGCGTGACCGGCCGGGGCGCGTTGTCGGCGCACGGCCGGGCGCTGCTGGGGGCGGGCGCGGCGGCGGCCGCGAGGCCGGCCGCGGGTGACCCGGCGCCG
>NZ_MJAJ01000014.1 GCF_001746365.1 Streptomyces sp. LUP30 | reverse complement strand
CACCGACGACGGACGCTTTAGGCGCCTCACCGTCCACCTCCCCCCGGCGTACGCACAACGCCTCTTCGACGCCCGCAACACCGGAGCCGGCGACCAGCAGATGCGCGGCATCATCGCCGAGGGCTTCAAAGACGTGTACTTCCAAGACGGCGGAAACCGCGCCCAAGGACTCACCGACGTCACCCTCAACGACATCGACTACCTCGACCTCGACTACTGAACCTCCATCAGACGGCAGACCCGGCCGGGTGCACCGGGCCTGCTGTGACTGAGCGCTTCACTTGGCGAGTGAGCGGTCGAGTTGGCGAACTGAGCACCATGCCTGACGGAGCATCCGGAAAGGGTCGGCTGCGAGGCCGGCCGACGCCCCGCCAGGACAAACGCGTCACCGAAGCAAGCCCCTGACGTGCTCCTTTAGCCCTTGCCGCCTCTGTGGCGGCTTCTTCATTGGCGGGCAGAAACGGGTTACCGAACGCAAGCCCCTGACGTGCTCTTTTAGCCCTCGCCGCCTC
This sequence comes from Streptomyces sp. LUP30, assembly GCF_001746365.1. GTDB lineage: Bacteria > Actinomycetota > Actinomycetes > Streptomycetales > Streptomycetaceae > Streptomyces. The sequence continues at coordinate 151,085 of NZ_MJAJ01000014.1, read as the reverse complement.
GGTGGGGGCTTCTTCATGCGCAGGTCAGCGCTCCCTACAGACCCGCTTACTGACGGCCTCGTTGGTGCCTTGCGCCGCTAACCCACTCGCCCGTCACTGTCGGCCCCACCCCGCTCTGTCCCTGTCCGGGGAGGGCACTTTTTCCCGCCCCCCAACCAGCCTTTGGAGGATCAGTGAGCAACGAGCAGCGCGACCAGCAGCAGGTCCCGGCGACGCAGCAGCAGGCGACACCGCCCAGCCGAGCGGAGTTTGTGAAGAAGGGAGCCGCCGCAGCAATCAGCGGCCTGTCCTCGGGGGCGGCCCGAGCGATCGTCACCCACGTTCTGGGTGACGGCTCATGACTTGCGGGCGTTGGGCAGCGCATGTCAGGACTCCTGGAGCACGCCGACGTCCGCCGGACGCCGCCTGCCGCGGACCGGACCGGCCGCTTTCCGAAGTTATCGCAGTGCCTGCGCGAGCACGTCGACGCCGGACAGCTGAAGGCGATCGAGGACCATCGGAGCGTCGGCATGCCGCAGCACGCCGCCGATTGACTGGCGAGGGGCGGCCCAGAAGCACATCCTCGACCAGCCCGCCGACGACGACCTGGCCGCCTGGGCCCTCGTCCACGCCACCTCACCCGCACCCACCAGGCCGTCACCGCCACCACGCGGGCTCCCGAGGCGGCGAGGTGACCACCATCGTCCTATACGACCAGCCATCCTCGACCCGCCCACCTCGCCGCTTACGCCGGACTCGCTCCAGCGACCCGCAGCTCGGGCTCGTCGATCCGCGGCGAACAACCCTTCCGGCGTGGAAACAAGCAGTTCAGGCGGGCCTTCTTCCTGTCCATGTTCGCGGCCCTGGCCGACCCGGTCACGCGGGCCTACTACGACAAGAAAATCGCTCAGGGCAAGCACCACACCCAAGCCCTCCTCTGCCTCGCGAGACGACGAACCGACGTGCTCTTCGCGATGCTCCGCGACGGCACCTTCTACGAACCCCAACCCGCCCCCACAGGTTGACGAAACCCATACGGGCACCCCCCGACACCATCCACGACGACCCTGCCCGGGAGCGCGTCGAGACGAGCAGTGAAACGCGTGCTGCCGCCGTCGGGCTTCTACGGCCGACGACGTACTGGCAAGAGCTTCCTGTTGCGCCGCCTCTGCCGGAAGTACGGCGGCCTCTACCACATGGTGCAGCGGGAGGAGGCGCCGCTCCCTGCGATGCAGCGCCTGGCCGACGCTATCGCCGCAAGCCGTGGGCTCGGCACCCAGCCGACGGTCGTCACCGGTTTCGTCCGACGGTGTCAGGGGTGGGGATGCGGGGTCATCAGGCCGCAGCCGAAGCCATGGCCTTGCGCAGGCCTTGGACGAGGGTGCGGCGCAGCAGGTCGGGATCGGTGACTTCGAGCGGCCGTCGAAGATGACGGCAACCCTGGTGACCGGCCGTCTCCTCGAGGCGTTGTTGCTGCGAGGTTTGGCGAAGGACAGGTTGCGCTGGTCGCGGTCGAGGAGTTCGTAGCGGTCGCCGTGGTACGGGTGCTTCTTGTACGCCGTGGTGCCCTGGGGCAGCAGCGGTTTGCTGTCGGGTTTCTCGCAGATGCGGAATCCGCAGCGTTCCTGCCGGTCCAGGCGCCACAGCTCCTACGTCGATGCCGACGGCACGGCTCACCGGGTGGGGTCACCACTGGCGACGGCCGGACATCGCTGACCCGCGTCACTCTCAGCCGCTCAACTCCCCTACCCCCAGAGGCCGCACGGTAAGCTTGCACGGCAGGCGCTGGGAGGTGCGATGCGGGGTCCGCACGTTGGTCCTGATCTTGCTGCGGGCCTCGGGCCGCTGCCGGCACAAGCTCTCCACGAGTCGGCGACCCTTCTGAGGCGCCACTACGAGCTGGACCGTTGGCTGTCGGGCGGCGGCGACCGGGTACGGTCGGCGATCGTCTTCGAGACCGATGACCAGCGGACCACCCGCCTCGTCCTGAAGGTGGTTCCGAAGGGGGAAGGGCCCCTTGGCGAAGCCGCTTTCGCCAGGCATCGCCGTGCCTACGACGAGGCGCCGGTCGCCTTCGCAGCCGATCATCTGTCCGCGCTGGTGAACGAACCGATCCGGGTCGACGACGGCTCGTGGATCGTCTTCGAGACGATCGCCGGCGACGACTCCGAGGACGTCGAGGCGCTCGGGGTTCTGCTGCGCACCATGCTGGGCGGACCGGCCTCCCCCGGCGGCCGGACCCCGTGTGATCCCCGGGAGTTCGCGCGGGCGTGCGGTCAGCTGGTCGGCGGGATTCTCGATGAATGGGTCGAACGTCCCCGAACCGCCGCTCGGCCGCTGAGCGTCGCCGACTTCGTCCGGCGGCACCTGCCGGAGCGGATCGAGTCCGGGACCGTGCTGCACCAGTTGTCCGCGACGCACACCGGCGACTGGATCACCCTGGACGGCGACGGCGGCCGCGCACCCAATCCGTTCGCCCTCCTGGAGGGTGCCTTCTACGGTGACGAGGTCACCGTACGGGTGCTCGCCGGAAAGGCGCACGGCAACCTGCGTCCCGAGAACGTGTTGGTACGGGTGCGGCCCAGCCTCTGCGGAACGCTCTTCCACCTGCTCGATCTGGCCCGGTACGAGCCGGACGGAGCGCTGACGCGCGATCCGGTCGGACTCGTCCTGCACATCACCGAGCAGGCCCTGGAAGTGCTCGGCGACTTGGAACGGTCGGCCCTGATCGATGCGCTGGTCCAGCCCGAGCAGGGCCGGCTGGCGATGCTGCCCGGCTGGCTGGCCGCGGTTCTCACGGAGGTGTCGGACGCTTGCGCCCGGTGGCTCAAGGGATCCGGTCTCCAGCCGGAATGGCGCCGACAATGGCTGCTGTCGCTGGTCGGCACCGCGCTGCGGTTCACCGGCGCGACCTCGGACCGGCCGAAGGAACGGGACTGGTTCCTGCGGCTGGCGGCCAGCGCCGTCGGCCGCTTCATGGACCTGGTCCCGGTCGTCGACCACCGTGCCACCCCGGTCACCGCACCGCCCGTCTGCCCGGGGGGAACGTCCGAGCGGCATGTCCTTCCCACCCGACCATGGTCCATGATCGGCAGGTCCGGACTCGTCGGCGAACTGCTGGCCTCGCTCACCGTGGCACGGCCGGTCCGCCAGGTGATCCGCGGTCTGCCCGGTATCGGGAAGACGACGCTGCTGGCGGCCCTGGCCAACGACCCCACCGTGCGGAACTCGTTCGATCACGTGCTGTGGACAGCGCTGGGACCGGCACCGTCCCTCGCTGACTGTCTGCAGTCCTGGCGGGACGGGCTGGTGGGTGAACGCGGTACCCCGGCGAGCCGGCAGAACCTGGCCGAGGAGGTGCGCTGGCTGCTGCGGGACCGAACCGCGCTGCTGATCGTGGACGATGTCTGGGACGTCGAGCACGCCCTGTGCTTCGACGTGGGTGGTCCGCGGTCGACCGTGGTGTTCGGCACGAGACTCACCTCCGTGGCGGAACTCCTCGCCCACGACGAGTCGGAGATCGTGGTGGTCGGGCCGCTCGACGAACAGTCCGCCGGGGATCTGCTGCGCAGGACAGCGCCGCGGATGACGCGGGAGCACCCGGAAACGGCGGCCTGCATCCTCGGTGAGCTGGAAGGTTCACCGCTGGCGATCCGGGTGGCCGGCCGCCTCCTGGAGACCGAGCTGAGACGGGGGTTCGACCTGTCGTCGATCGTCGCCGACGTGCTCTCCCTGCGATCGGTGCTCGCCTCGCGTGCACCCACGGACCGGTTCGACGCCCAGGAGGGCGTACTGCCCACGGTGGAGGCGCTGCTCCGACAGAGCACCTCGCTCCTGGACCCGGCCGACCGGGACCGGTTCGCGATGCTCGGGGTCATGGCGGCGAAGCCGGCGACCTTCGACACCGCTGCGATCGCCGCGATCTGGGAGTCCGAACAGATCTGGCGGCCGCTGCGCAGGCTGCTGGACCGGGGTCTGCTGGAGCCCACGAGTTCAATAAACCGGTACTGGCTGCACAGCCTGCTCGCGGCCCACGCCCGCGACCTCCTGGAGTCCGCGCCGTGACCCTGCTGCGACAGGCCGAGATCCGGCACGCCAGGCATTTCCTCGGGCTCCTGGAGCGGACGAGGAGGATCTCCGACCTGGGCGACATGCGCCGCGCCGCGCTCAGTGTCGAGGACGACTGGCAGAACGTGGCCCAGGCGATTCGCTCGATGATCCGGCTGAGCCGGTCGGACCAGCAGTACGCGGAGCTGCTGAGCCGGATCGTCGACGTGGGCACCTTCTTCATCACGCTGAGGATGACGCCGAGCGAGGAAAGGGAACTCCTCGGCGAGGCGTCGTCCGCGGCCGAGCTGATCGCGGACGAGCGCGCCCTGGCGGCCCATCTCGGCAATCTGGCGCTGGCGCACAAGTCGTTGGGAGACTACGACGAGGCGCTGCGCCTACAACTGCGCGCGATGTCTCTCAACGAGCGCACCGGCTTCGTCATGGGGCAGGCGCAGTGTGTCGGGAACATGGGGAACATCGCACTCGAGACCGGCCGGTACGAGGACGCGCTGGGCCTGTATGCACGCCAACGTGAACTGGCCCGCCTGGCAGGAGATTTCCGGGGCATCGGGAACTCCCGCATGAACGCGGGTCTCGCCCTGAAGAGTCTGGGTCGCCTGGACGAGGCCTTGGCCGAATACGAGTCGGCGCAGTCCGCTTTCGAGCAAGTGGGTGACGCGTTGGGCTCCGGACGCCTCATGGCCAACAAGGCGTCGCTGCTGCGCAGGCTCGGTCGGCTGGAAGAGGCCAGGGAGCTTCTGCATCGTCGGATCGCCTCGGCGGAGGAACTGGGGGACGAGCACGGGAAGGCGTTGGGGATCGCCAATCTGGCCATCCTGGAACGCGACTGCGGGAACTTCACGGAGGCCCTGGATCTTCTCGTACGCGCCTGGGAAAGGCTGTCGGCCAGTGGCCATCGCCGGACCGGTATGCAGGTGCACGCGGAGATGGCCCGCTGTCATACCGGCCTGGGCGACACCCAGGCCGCCCGCGCCGCCGCCGTGTTCGCGGCGGAACTGGCGCGGGAGCACGGGCTCCCTGTCGACGAGGACATCCGCGCCCTGGCGGCCGGTCCGTGAACCGCCCCGGCCGGTCTCACGGCGGCGGGTCACAGCAACTGGAGGATCGACACGGCAAGTCCGAGCAGCCCGAGGACCAGTCCCATCGCCTCCCAGGGATGCCGCCGGACGAGACCCCAGCGGGGCGGCCCCGCGCCGGCCGGGGCGGCCAGGACGGCCGGGACGGCCGGCTCGAGCCCCGCCAGACCGCCGGCGAGGTCGGTGAGCGCCGAGAACAGGATGCGCCTGCCGTCGTCGGCCCTCCCGCTGTTCAGTTCACGTTCGCTGACCCAACGGTCGGCGGGCCCCAGCACGATCCGTTCGCGGCGGGTCCGCAGATGGAAGAGCACGATGCGGTAGCGGGTGAGAATCCCCGAGGTACGGGAGACCGCCAGCCGTTCGAACCGCCGGAGAACGGTGACCGTGTCGCTGTCCTGATGGAAGGAGAAGTCGGTGAGTTCCTCCTCCAGTTCCCTGATGACGGTGTGCTCGATCGTCCCGTCGTCCGGGCGGCGATGGCCGCCGATCAGCTGGTACTGGCGCGACCGTGCGTCGTACTGCACCAGATACCGGCTCTCCCCTCCGGGTGCCGCTCCTTCCTTGATGACGACCTGGGCGATCTCGGCAGCGGCCAGCGGCGAGGCGGAGGTCCCCGTCTCCGCGAAGCGGCGGCTCTCCATGGCGAACAGGAACCGGGGGCCCGACAGGACCGCCGAACCGTCGGCCGATGAATCGGCGCCGGCTTCGGCCCTCCCCCAGTTGAGGAAGACCGCCATCCCCTGGTCGAGGTGCTCCGCGAGACTTCGAATGCAACCGTGCGCGATCGGGGTCGCGGCCCTGAACAGCGGTTCCCCTTGCCCGCTCGTCCGGAGCTCGAGCACACCGAGGACCCCGAGCACGGCCATCGCGGCCTCGGCTCGGGGAGCGTCCCGCTCGTCCAGCCCCGCACGCCGCGCCAGTTCCGCCGGGCCGATGGCCGGCTCCGAGATCGGTGGAACGGCTCTCAGTATCCGCGCCGCCCTCTCCCGGTACGACGCTCCTGCTGCCGACTGCACCACAGCTCCCTCCTCACTCTCGCGTTTCCGGGCCGTCGCCCCGGAGCTCCGTGAGTCCCACGCACCCGGGCCGCAGGCATGAGGCCCGCGAGAGGCACGGGCCGTGTGGAGCACAACGGAGGCCACCTCTTCTTCAGGACGGCAGGCACGGGTGAGGCTCTGGTCCTCCTCCATGGGTTCACCCTCGACCACCGTCTCTGGTACCCGCAGATCGAGCGCTTGCGAAGCCGCTTCCAGGTGGTCGCCTACGACTGCCGGGGATTCGGACGGTCATCGGTCCCCACCGGCTTCTACTGCCCCGCCGACGATCTGCGGAGTGTGCTCGACCATCTGGGGATCGCCAGGACCCATCTGGTCGGGCTGTCGATGGGAGGCAGGATCGCGGTCAACTTCGCGACGGCCCATCCGGAGCGGGTGGAGTCTCTCTGTCTGCTGGGCAGCGACGTCGGGGGTCACCGGTTCTCCTTCGACTGGGACCCCGTGGGTGACACCCTCGAGGCGATGCGCGCCGCATGGCTCGCGCACGACGTCTTCGGCGGGATCCGGTCCTCGCCCGCCCTGTTCCGACAAGTCGAGGCGATGGTCGCCGACTACACCGGCTTCCACTGGCGTGCGGACGACCCCCGGGAGGCCGATCTCGACGCCGTCGGCCGGCTGCACCGGATCACGGCACGGACCTCGGTCGTCGTGGGCGAGCACGATCTGCCCGACTTCCATGTCATCGCCAGGCTTCTGGCCGACCGTATCCCCGAGGCCGCTCTGACGGTCGTGCCCGGCGCCGGACATCTGCTCCCTCTGGAGTGCGCCGATGTATGCACCGAGCTCATCGCGCGTCATCTCGACGACTCCCGTGCCGGCAGCCGGTCGGCCGCGCCCGGTCCGAGGTGACGCCTCCACTCCCCGGACCAGTACCATCCCTTGTCGAACCCGAAGATCACCGGCGGACGGTCCAGGCCGGCGACCGCACGCCAGAACGCGTCGACCAGGCCGCTGTAGCGGACGGCGGACCAGAGATCAGCCCGTGTGAAGGGCGGCCCGTCGGTCCTGACCACACGGATGTCGTACCCACCGCGGTAGTGGTTGCCTCCCACCGCGAGCGGCTCGCGCCACAGCTGTGCGCCCGGCGCCCTGATCGAATGGCGGACACCGGCGGCGACATGTCCGCCGTGCCAGAGGTGGGCGTGTTCGGCGAGGTCGGGCATGGTCGGGGGAAAGAAGTAGTGCCGGTCGACAGGCACCTCCGCGCGAGTGAAGTTGCCCGGGACGAAGTGCCACCGGTTGTACTGCATGCGCTGACTGACCGACCACAGCAAGGTGACCAGCTCGTGCTCCGGCCGCCGCCCGGCGAAGTCGGGATGCGGGAGCACGCAGCAGAAGAAGTCGGGCTTGCGCAGAGCGAGCACTCCGGACGTCCGGTCGGGGGCCACGGCCCGCAGCCGCGTCAGATCACGGACGGCGCTGGTCATTCCGTAGTCGGCCCGCAGATCCCGTACGGCCGCCATGACGATCGACGCCAGCAGCTCTTCCACGTCTCCTCCCTCCGCCGCCAGCTCCACGACGGCTCGCGAGACCACCGCTTCGGCGGGCAGTCCTGCGGGGTTCCGCATGGCGGGAATCCCGCGCGCCAGGTCGCCGAGGGTCGGAGGAAGGAGGGCGTGGGCCCGCTCCGTGGCGGGGACCTTCGCGAGGACCTCCCGTTTCCCGAAGGCCGGCGCGGAGATCCGGCGGAAGCACACCGTTGCGGAGGCGTTCACCGCGGTCCTGAGCGAGGCCGTCTCCATCGCGAGCTCCTGAAACGGGCGTCCCGCCGTGTCGGACTGGACCGGAACGCCCAGCGACGCCGCGTAGCGGCGCAGACGGGATACCAGCCATGTCCTCAGGCCAAGGGCGCTCAGCTGCCGCCCGTTGAACTCCTCGAAGCAGATCGGCCCTCCGGCGGTGAACAGCAAGTGGGCCGCGGCCACGAAGAGCCGGTCGGCCCGCGGCCAGTCGGCGACGGGTACGTCGGCAAGTCCCGCGAGGACCCTGTCACGCAGCAGGGTGTTGCTGGCCGCGTCGGACCTGGAGTAGATCCGCCTGCCGACATAGACGAGAACCGTCTCGACCCGGTCGATCCAGTCGACGACCTGTCCGAGGCGCTCGGTGAGCGTGCCCTCCTTCTCCCATGCGTGGAGTATCCGGTCCAGTTCCCGCTGTTCGATGAGTTCTTCCTGCCGCCAGGCGGTGTGGCGTTCCTCCGCCCGTTCCCTCGCCGCCTCATCCAGGCGCAGCGTCGCGAGAAGGTCGGCCTCCGGCGTCCCGTCGAGTTCGTCGCGCAGGAGAAGGGACAGCTTGCCCTGCCGTGAGTAGGCGACGAAGAGATCGCCGTCCTCGGCGGACGGAACGGACAGCCGTAGCCGTTCGTCCCCCATGATTTCGTGGAGCAGGTGCCGTTCGCGCTCGGTCAGACCCGCCGACGCGTCCGCGTAGGGCAGTCGGCCGCCCACGGTGAGGAGCCGGATGAGTGTCGTGTAGGCGGGCCGGTCCTGCCCTGCCTCGCGGCGCAGTTCCTGGAACAGGTCGTCCGCGCGGAACCGGGCTTTCCCCTGCTTGGCGCCGCCCATCAAGCGCTCTCCCGTCCTTGGCGACCGTTGATGTCGCCCGCCCTGATCATGATTTCCTGAGGCACCCGGCCGGCGGCCTCGAGCGCCGCCCCGATCCTGGTCCGCCACTCGTGCGTGAGCCGGTCGGGAATGCGCCGTCGGCTGGACTCGACGACCCCCTCGCAGGCCGGTGTTCCGCACGAACACGCGAAGGCCCACGGCTCGTCGAAGCGGAAGGTCCGGTAGTCACAGCAGGCCTCCTCGCCTCGGCGGATGTCGGCGACGGCGATCCCCACGGAGAGGCCGAGGTCCAGCACCGCCGGCCGGCATGAGTGGTTGAAGAGGTGGGCACCGTGGCAGGGGGTGAGCAGACCGGCGTCGGCACGCCGGTAGCCGTATTCGTGGAGCCAGTCGATCACCGCGGGCGGCGCGGTGCGCTGGCTGCCGGTGTCCATGACACGGCAGCGCGGGCAGGGTGCCCACAGGGCGGTGCCCAAAGGGATGTCGGCCAGGGCGATGATCCCGGAACCATGGATCCTGCTGATACCGGGGTGGAGCGACGAGTGGAGTGTCATGTCAGCCCCAGGATCGAGGTGAGCAGCCGTTCCGCGTCGAGGACGTCGGCCCTGTTCCCGCCGACGACGAGGTAGCGCCATCTGCCGTCGATCTCGGTGGTGTCGGCGGTGAGGACCACCCTGGTGGTCCCGTTCGCGAGACCGGCGGCTTCGATGGCGCCGACGGCGGTGTCGAAGTCGGGGCCGCGACGCCCCTGGCGGACGTCGGCGAGCCAGGACGGCGACGCCTCGCCGGTGAGACGGCGCGCGAGTTCCTCCAGATATGTCCCGCCGGTACGACGGACGTTGGCCTCCGTCACGACATGACTGTCCGCGAGGAGACAGCAGTCCACGTCGAAAACGCCACGGAAGCCCTCACCGTGCAGCCACGAGCCGATGGCGAGCGCCGCCTCGTGCGCGACCGCGGCGCCCCGCGGATCGGCGGGCGCCGTCATCCCGGTCCAGGCGTTGTTCACGGTCCTCTGATCGCAACTGGAGAAGGGCACGGGCCCGTGCTCCTCGACGATCATCTCGACGCTGGGCACCGAGACGAAGTCCAGGAACTCCTCGTAGACCCACCCGCATCCGCGCTCGTCCGCTTCCACGACTCCGGTGATCTGATCGGTCGGGGACCTCGGATGGTCGGCCCGCACGACCACGGTCCCGTACCCGTTGGACGAGCGGTCGATCTTGACGATGGCCGCTGGACGTTTCTTCAGGAAGTCCTCCACTCGCGCGCACAGTTCCGGCAGGGTCGCGGCGTGACCGCCGGCCGCGACCGGCAGCCCGAGGGCCCGGGCGATCGAGCGGAACCCCCGCTTGGTGTTGATCTCGCGGACGGCGCGCACCGTCCTCTCCGTGGGGATCCCTCGGTAGCCGGCGACCGGGGTTCCGGTCCGGGCGGCGAAGTCGACGGTCCTGCGGTCGAGGACGAAGGGCAGGAGCTGCGACCGTGACACCACCTTCTCCACCGCGCCTTTGTGCTCCACCAGGTCGAGGGCGTGGCCGGTGAAGATCTCCTCGGGCTGCACCAGGTCGATCCGCCCGAGGTCGATGCCGAGAGTCCGTTCCACGTAGTCGCGGAACGACCGGCTGCAGGGTGCCAGCACGACCAGGCAGTCGTCCGGACGTGCGAGCCACAGTTTCCTCGGTGTCACCGATGCCATGGTCCGCGCGTAGGACGGCGGCGCGTTCTCGATCATGACATCGTTGACCAGATTCCCCAGCACGGTCCGGCTGCTCACCACGGCCTCCTTCATGTGGTCTCCTCGGAGGGTTCAGAGCGGCGGGCGTGGAGCACGGCGTGCCCGGCGTACACCCAGCAGACATCGACGTCGGAAAAGCCGGCCCCGGCCAGCCAGTCGAGGTGGTCGCCGACCCGGGAAGGGCGATCGACGGGATCGGGGAACCTGAAGGTGTTCCATCGGGCCGCCTCGAAGGGAGCGGTCGCCTCGGGCTCCGTGGCACGGACCTCGGCGTCCCAGCGGTCGGCGGCGACGGCCAGCGGGCCCCGGCCCACCGGCAACACCAGATCGGCCATCACGAAGGACCCGCCCGGTGCCAGCGAAGCGCGCACCAGCCGGTAGAGAGCCTGTTTGGCGCGGTCATCGAGATGATGGACCGCCAGCGAGGTGACGACCGCTCCGTAAGGGCCGTCGGCCATGGCGCCGCGGTCCTCCATACCGGCATGGCGCAGGGTGACGCGTCCCGGGAAGACCGCGAGCCGGTCCCGGGCGAGACGGAGCATGCCCGCCGAGGCGTCGACCGCGGTCACGCGCACCTCGGACAGCCGGCCCAGGATGTGTTCTGTCAGCCTGCCGTCGCCGCAGCCCAGCTCCAGGACGTCCGGCCGCGGCATTTCGGCGAGCAGGTCGCAGACCACGTCGAACTGCTCCTTCCTGCGGGGCACGAAGGCGTCCCCGTACCGCACGAACAGGGCGGTGTCGTCGTCCTCCCAACCGGTACTCATGTTCCGCTCCTCACGGTCAACGCCCCCTGCTCCGCGAGCCACCCGGCGACCGTGCGACAGCCCGCCGGAACGTCCGGGCCCCCGTCCGGACACAGCACCCCTTCGGTCAGCCAGTCGCGGATGTCCGCGCGATCGGGCACCCGGACCGAAGCTCCGAGCGCGGCGACCCACAGGCCCCGGCCATCGCCGTACCAGAGCACCGGCGATTCCAGTCGTGCCGGGCCGCGCACCCGGGCGGTGCGCACGGGCGGCCCCCCGGCGAATGTCTGCGCCGGCGGCCTCATGCCGAGTCCGGAGAGCGTGGCCAGCAGGTCTCCGGCGCTGCCGTCCGAGGCCAGATGACTGCGGTACTCCTCCAGCCAGTCACCCGGAACCTCGCCCGCGAAGCGCTCCGCCCAGGAGCGCAGCACCGGTCCCCGACGCGCCGGCCCCCGCCCGTAGGCGGCCACGTTCAAGGCGAGGGAGGGGCCGTTTGCCGAGCGGCCGACGTGCCAGGTCCCCGCCTGCCAGGCGAAGCCCTGCTCCCGCGCCGCCGTGAGGCTCTCGGCCCGGTCGCGGTGGTCTCGCGGATCCAGGCCGGGCAGGTACTGTTCCTGAGCTCCGCTCCCGGGATCCCTGTCCTCCCTGACGACCGTTCCCTTCGGCGGCCAGGCGTCCTCGGTCCAGAAGTCCATGGCCTTCTCGCCCTCGACGACGAGGTGGAGGTTGGAGCAGGCCTCCCGGTGGATGCCCCCCGGCGTCTGCCGATACCGGCCGTAGAAGATTTCCGCCTCGACCCGTCCCTGCGGCAGCCCCCGGGTCGCGAACCAGGGTTCCAGCCCGCCGACCAGGGCGCGGAACAGCGTCCGGTCACAGGTCTGAGCGGCGCTGGCCCAGGCGAACAGGTCGTCCGCCGCTCCGGCCGCCGTCCGCCCGTCCGACCACGCCGCCGGTCCGGCGAGTGCACCGCGTACGAACAGCTTCGTGCGGCGCGCGGTCGGGGTCTGCGCGTCCGTGGCGAAGGCCCGGTCCAGTGTCCGGCGCACGCGTCCGGCACTCACCTCGGGAAGGTGCCAGAGCACGCGGGAGACGGAAGCATCCGCCGGGTGGGCGGCGATGGCGAGCCGCACTGCTGCGGGCCTCACCGCTCCGACTCCTTCGGCACCGGCGGGTAGCGGTGACGGGCTCCCCCGCGGTCCGTCACCAGATACGAGCCGTCCGCCGAGCGTTCGAGGGAGGTGCCGGCGATCGGTACCTTTCCATGGCCACCCGGTATGTCCAGGACGTAGGTCGGCTGGCAGAGTCCCGAGACGTCGCCGCGCAGCTGATGCACGAGGTCCCTGCCCTCTTCGATGCCGGTGCGAAAGTGCCCCGTCCCGCGGGCGAGATCCGCGTGGTGCAGGTAGTAGGGCTTGACCCGGTGCTCGACCAGTTTCCGGAAGAGCTCCTCCAGCACACTCGCGCTGTCGTTGACGCCTCGGAGCAGCACGGTCTGGCTCAGCAGCGGGATACCGTGGTCGGCCAGTGCCCCCAGCGCCGCCGACGCCTCGTCACCGATCTCCTGGCGATGGTTGCAGTGCAGGACGATCCAGACCGGTGTACGGCGTCTGAGGACGGACAGCAGCCTGGGCCGGATCCGCTCCGGAGCGACGACCGGAACCCGGGTGTGGATCCGGACGACCCGCACATGGGCGATGGCGTCGAGCCCGTCCAGGATCCGGTCCAGGCGGGCGGGCGGGAGCATTAACGGATCGCCGCCGGTGAGGATGACCTCCCAGATCTCCTCGTGGTCGCGGACGTAGTCGAGGGCTGCCGCGAGATCGCCCTCCGGCAGGACGCCGTGCTCCGGGCCCACGGCCTCCCTCCGGAAGCAGAAGCGGCAGTAGACGGGACACATCCCCAGGGGCTTGAGGAGGACGCGGTCCCGGTAACGGTGGGTCACGCCGGTCACCGGGCTGAACCGGTCGTCGCCGATTGGATCGCTGAACTCCTCGGCGGACTCGATCAGTTCGCTCGCCGTGGGCACGAACTGTGCGGCGACCGGGTCGCCCGGGCCGTGCCCCAGGCGGCTCCTGACCGCAGGGCTGATCGCGATCGCGTACCGCCGGGCCACCTCCTCCAGGGCCGCCTCGTCCGAGGCGAGGCCGGCGGCCACGAGGCCGTCCACGGTTCGGATCGTCGTTCGGTCACCTGTCATGTCGCTTCCGCCCTCCGCTCGTTGCCGACGCTTCCAGGGGACCGCCGGGCGTCGCGTGGGCTCAAGGGCGATGTCGCAGGTCCAGACAGGTTCGGACAACTCCGTTGTCCGGCCTTCGCTATGCTGCCCGGGGAGCCCTACGCATCTGCCCTGGCGGTTGACCTTGCCTGACGACCTTCCCGATCCCCGGCGCATCGCGACCCGCAAGGACTTCGGTCGTGAACTGACCCTCGTCAAGGACGCCTCCGGTCACACCATCCGGCGCCTCGCCGGCGAGCTCGGTATTCCGGCCAGCACACTCGGCGGTTACTTCGCGGGCACGCACCTCCCCAGCCTTCAACCGCCGGGCCTGCTGCTGCGCTTGCTCCGCATCTGCGGGGTCGCCGATCCCGGGGAGCTGAAGGAATGGCACCGGGCCTACTGGCGGGTCAAGCGAGCGACCGACGATCGCGCCGGCCAGGAGACCCGCGAGCCGGAGACCGACCAGGCCGGGTATCCCGAGCCCTCGACGTCACCACTGATCGCCGACGGCTCCCGGCTCGTCTCGGTCTCCACCCGTCCTCCGGTGGGACGGCTGGGCGGGGACCCGGAGATCCGGGGCCGCGAAGCCCTGGTGGGCGTGCTCGTCACCGCGATGGAGAGTTCTTCGCTGCTGCGCGACGAACCGAGCGTCCACGTCCTGCACGGGCTCGGGGGCTGCGGCAAGAGCACTGTGGCTCTGGCTGCGGCGCGAGCCGCCCTCGCCGCAGGTGTTCGCATCTGGTGGCTGGTCGCGGACGACGTCGCGGTGCTCACGGCAGGGATGCTGTCGATCGCCATGGAACTGAGCGCCGACCCGGACGAGTTACGTCTGGGCAGCCTTCAGGACATCGTGTGGCGGCTGCTCGAAGGACTGGAGGAACCGTGGCTCCTGGTCCTGGACAACGCCGACGACCCGCCGGGCGCGCTCTCCCTCAACGGACGTCCGGTGACCGACGGCACCGGGTGGCTGCGGGACGCGGCGCACAGTCTCGGCACCATCGTCGTCACGAGCTGCGACAGAAGCGAGTCGAGCTGGGGTGCCCCTCCCCCGTCGTGGCTCGCGCTGCACGAGGTCGAATGCCTGCCGCCGGCCCTCGGTGCGGACGTGCTCATCGAGCTCGCGGGCCGAGGGGGCGATCCCGAGGCCGAGGCTGAGGCCGCCGCGCTCGCCGAGCGGCTCGGCGGGCTCCCTCTGGCCCTGGTCCTCGCCGGCCGCTACCTGGCCGAGATCGCCGAGATGCCGCGGAGCTGGATCACACCCGACCTTCCCCTGGGGTTCGGAAGCTACCTGGAGGTCCTGGACCGGGGAGGAGAACCCGCGGCACTCCTGGCGGCGAAGGCGGGAACCCCTCCGACCAGGCCGGAGCACGTGACGGTCGGCCGGACCTGGGAGCTGTCACTGGACCTGCTCGCCGAGCGCGGCCTGACCGAGGCCCGCAGAGTGCTACACCTTCTTGCCTGCCTCGGCTCCGCGCCCGTTCCCTACGAACTCGTCCTGAGCGCGGAGACCATCTCGGCCTCGTCGCTGTTCGGCCCGCTGTCCCCCAGGCTGACCTGGGAGACGCTGCGTGGGCTCGAAGCACTCGGGTTGCTCGACTTCACCACGTCGTCGGCCGGGGAGCCGAGCGGAGGCGGGACGACTCGGCTGCTCGTGCTGCACCCCGTGGTCCGGGACGTCTCCCGGTGGCACGTCGACGTCCGCGCCCTGAGCGGTGACTTCGTCGCCCTGACCGTCGCCCTGCTCAGCTCGGCGCTGGAACACAGCGATCCCAAACTCCCGCAGGACTGGGCGCGCTGGAGCCTGCTCACCGACCACTGTGCCGCACCGCTCGACCTGATCGACGACCATGGTCTGGAACCTCCGGCGGCCCCACCCTCGGCCGTGGACCTCGCGAACCGAGCGGCGGGATATCTGCGCGCCGTCGGTCATCTCGGACGCTCCGAGGCCGCCTACGTCCGGGTCAGGGCCACCGCGGCCCGCATCCTGTCCCCGGACGACCCGCGTCTGCTGGCGGTCACGCACGACACCGCCCGGCTCCACTACGACCAGGGCAGGCTCCGTGAGGCGGAGAAGGAGTTCCGCGAGGTGGTGGAACTTCGGGAGCGACGTCTCGGCCGTGATCACCCCGACACGCTGACCTCGCGGCACCACCTCGCCCGGACCCTGCTCGGACGGGGCATGCTGGACGAGGCCGGGGTTATCTTCGAGAGTACGTTCCGCGTACGGTCCAGGATCCTCGGCGTGACCCATCCCGACACACTGACCAGCCACAACAGCATCGCCGATCATCTGAGCGCCATGGGGAACCACTCCGCCGCACGACAGGTGTACGAGCGCGTCCTCGCGCTCAGGACCGAGCACCTGGGCCCGGAACATCCGGCGACGCTGGTGACCCGCCACTACCTGGCACAGACGCGCTACCGCCTGGGCGAGCACACCGGGGTGGTGGAGGAGCTGCGGGCACTGGCCGACACCAACAGCGGGCTTCGCGGCCCGGACCACCCCAGAACCCTGTCCGTTCTCGGGACGTTGGCCGATCTGCTGCACGACTCCGGGCGGATCGAGGAGGCGAAGGAACTGGCGACGTCCCTCGTCGAGCGGCGCCGCAGGATCCTGGGCAACGCTCACCGGGCGACCCTGGCAAGCCGCTACCGGCTCGGGCTGATCCTGTTCGATCTCGGTGAACTGGACAAGGCGGAGGAGGCCCTGACCGACGTACTGGTGGATCGGCAACGCGCCTACGGACTCCGTCATCCCACCACCGTCATGACGCAGGAAACCCTCGCCGCGGTACGCCGGCATCGTGCCTAGGCCCCCGAGACGTACGGTCCGTCTTGGGGTTCCCGCGGCGTGATGACACGGTTCAGGCCTCCGCCGTGCCCATGCGCTGCCTGGCCATCTCGACGTAGCGCGGTTGGCTGCTCGTCAGCCCGAGGACGCCGAGTGCCAGCGGGGCGAAGGCGATCGCGTTGAGCACATGCTCTCGCAGTCCGGGCCAGGCAGGGCCGCCATGGCGCCGATACCCCTCCATCAGGCGGTCCCAGGTGGGGGGATCGAACTTGCGGGCGGCCTCGACGAATTCCTGTCCCGGATCGCCGATCTCCGCGTCCGTCCAGTCCAGCACACCGGTCAGATCACCGTCGGAGTCGACGAGCGTGTGCCCGGGGTGCAGGTCGCCATGGATCAACACGGCCTGGGGCGACCACAGTCGGTCCTCCGCCAGCCAGCGAAGGCCCCTGTCCCACCAGCTCTTGTGCATGCCCAGTTCCGTGCGGCCGATCTCCAGGCGCGTTCGGAAGACTTCCCGGACCGCGTCCGGGCCACGTACGGGGATGCCGGTGTCCCTGAGTTCTCGCAGGTCCGTCCCGTGCAGCACCGCCATCAGCCGGGCGAGTGCGTCGACATAACGCTCCGGCGGGTCGGTACGGTCGATCCTCCAGTGCAGCTCGTGGGTGCGGACGTCCTCCGAGGCCGCGGGTTCACCGGGCAGCATCGGGTAGGCGATCAGGTCCGGGCCTGCCACGGCCCACTGCGGCACCGCCACCGGAAGGCACGGTCCGACGAGACGGAGCACCCGTGACTCCGCCTCGATCGCCGCCGCGAGATCCGCCCGGCGCGCCCGCCGGAGGATCCACGCCGTCCCATCCCGCCCGAGGACGCGGACGACGTGGAAATCCCATCCGGTGTCGTCCGGCACGGCGGTCTCCTCCCGCAGGACGAGCCCATGGCGACGCGCGCTTTCCAACAGGAGACAGGAGATCTCCTCATCCCTTTGCATGTCGATGCCTTTCCCGGCCTGTTCACTGATTCTCCGCGCCTCCCAGTCTGCCCGAGCGCGCACTTCCGGCTTTCCCTTCCGTGAGGTCCGGACAAGGCCGTACAAGGCCGCACGAGGGCGAATCCTTGCTCGATCCGAACTCCGTTGCCAGCATAGGCACATGCTCCCCACCGACAGTCATGTCCATACGGAATGGTCCTGGGACTGCCTCGCCGGGTCGATGACGGCGTCCTGCCGAAAGGCCGTGGACCTCGGGCTCCGGTCGATCGCCTTCACCGAACACACCGACTTCACCGCCTGGCTGATCCCGCCCGAGGCGATCGCGACCATGCCCGAGAAGTACCAGGAAATGGTACGCGCCGACGGTACGCTTCTTCCGCCTCCCCTCGACGTCATGGGATATCTCTCCTGCATCGAGGAATGCCGAACTCGATTTCCCGGACTGCGCATCCTTTCCGGACTCGAACTCGGAGAGCCTCACTGGCATTCGACGGAGGTGAAGAACATCCTCCGGAGCGGCACCTTCGATCGTGTTCTGGGATCGGTGCACTCACTGAGGGAAGGGCCGCATGCTCTGGTCGTCGAACGGCTCCACGGGCTCCGCCAGCCCGACGAACTCCTGCGCGACTACCTGGCCGAGGCGCTGGCGATGGTGGAGGGGTCGGACGCCTTCGAGGTGCTCGGCCACCTGGACTACCCTGTCCGCGCCTGGCCGGCGGAGGCGGGTCCCTTCGATCCGGGCAGTTTCGAGGAGGAGTTCCGCGGTGTCCTGCGGGCGCTCGCCGTGGCGGGCCGGGTCCTCGAGATCAACACCGCTGTTCCGCTGGACGCCCTGATCGTTCGCTGGTGGCGTGAGTGCGGCGGCAAGTGGATCAGTTTCGGGAGTGACGCCCATGAACCCGGCCAGGTCGCCCGCGACTTCGCCCGGATGGGCGCGCTGGCCGAGGGTTGCGGGTTCCGCCCCGGACGGAACACCAGCGACTTCTGGCGGCGGAGTTGACGATCGGCCGCTCCCCGGTCGAGTGACCGACATAATGGGGCCCTCAGCCCCTGGCGGGGATCCTCGGCAGGAAAGAGGAGAAGCCTCATTGCCCGGCACAGCGGCGGCGGCCGTACTCGACCTGTTCGTGGAAGAGCCCGTCCTGGGCAGCGACAGCCGCTTCTTCAGGGAAGCGGGGGTCGCCTTCGGTCACCCGACCGTCGGGCCGATCGGCGACGACGAGCTGCCCGAGCCGGTCACCCGCCGTCCCGATCTGCGGAAGCGTCGCTTCACCGCCCTTCATCTGCCGTTCGACCTCGAAGAGCTCAAGAGCGGGCAGCGATACGTCAAGGCCATGGTGCGGCTGAGCTTCGACTGTGATGTGCGGGCCGTGACGGTCTCCTGCACCTCCTCCGACGAAACCGTCGAGGTCCGTACCTTCGGTGTGGGCCGCAATCAGCTGAGTTGTGTACTCTCCGGGCGGCAGGACGGAGCGGGCTTCGCGCCGTCCGCTCAGCTCGCCGCCGCCGTACTGGAGGCGCCGCTTCGTCCCACCCTGGTCACGGGGACGATCGACGCCTCGGTCACCTTCACGCATCGGCAGTTCGGTGTCAGCACCCGCAGACAGGCCGAACCCGAGCGGCCCCTGCGGTTCAGCCTGGACCTGGCCACCGGTTCCTACGCCATCGACGGGGCCGGATAGAAGGTGCCGAGCGGTACCACCGGCGCCCAGTGGTGGACCCGCTCCGATCGGGCGCCCTCCTGAGAGAGCATCCAACGGGTGGCCGCCAGAAGGGCGTCCGGCAGCGCCGCCCCGGTCGTCGTGTCCAGCACGCGCTCCACGTAGAGCGAGGCGGGGACCGAGTCGGCCAGCTCACCGACCGTCGCCATGATCTCGGACGAACCCGCGGCGAGTGCCAGTGTGGCGAGGCTGAGCGGGTCCGTCGGGCCGTGCCCCGGTATGGCACCGGCCCAGCAGGCGATGAACACGAGCAGATCGGGGGAGCGTGCGCCCACCAGGTCGACCGGCAGCAGCCACTCGTCCTGGTCGAGTTCCAGATAGTGCCCGAGGCCCGGTGTCGGGCGTCCATGGCCGGCCACCACCATGGCCTGTCCGCCCGACCTCAGTCGTTGCTTGGCCTGCGCCGGGGTGCTCAGCACCGTCACGTCCCAGTGGGAATCGTTCTGGAAGGCCGAGAGCCGGTGGTGACGGACGAACGGGCTGCGCCACAGGTCCACCTGACGGGCTCCGGCCGGGGTGGACGGCTTTCCCCGTGCCGCGAGTTGCCTCTGCACTGTCAGAGAGGGGCAGAGCACATAGGCCGCGCCTTCGCCGAGGACCCGGCCGTCCGACAGGGGAACAGCGCCCCAGGGCACGAGCCACAGTTCCCCCACCGGGATGAGGACCAGCCGGGCACCTGATTGCCCGGTCAGCATCTCGTCCACCGGTGCGGGGATCATGTCGCGCAGAGAGGCGAGGTCATCGAGCCTGAGGTCGGCCCGCTCGTCGCCGTCACCGCCCAGGAGCTCCAGCATCTCGACGGTGCTGTCGGCCAGTTCCGTGACGCCGAGGTGGCAGGTGCCGTCCGGCTCGCGCCAGAGCCAGCGGAGAAGACGACGATCCCTCGGGTCCAGGAGCGTCTGCACCGTGTGGCAGCCGCGCGGGAGCGCGTCGAGCAGGGCGTCTCCCTCGTCCCGCGGCGGAAGGTAGACCGTGGCCAGCAGGTCCTCGAGCGATGCCTCCGCCTGGGGAACCAGCCCGTGCCTGACCCCGACGGCACCCAGCAGCCTGACGATCCGCTCCCTGCGCGCCGACGGCGCCTCACCGTCCGATGTCCGGCCGGCGGCGCCGCGCCGATGCCCGATGAGTCTCTGATCGGCACGGACGAGCAGCTCCTGGAGCAGGTTCAGCTCGGCGGAGGCCGTCGTCGCCCGGGCCGCCTCCTCGAAGAGCCCCGCGAGCCTCCGCCCCGCGAGGCAGTCGGCCGCGACCGCGAAAGCGGCCGGCGAGCCGTGCCGGGTGGCGGCGTCGAGCGCCCCGGCGTAGACGCCTCGGAACCTGTCGCGGTACTCGCGCTGGGAGCGGTCGTCGCTGTGCGTCGCCCGGTACTCCTCGACGGCTACGAGCGCATCCATGCACGCGCTCAGCACGTCATCGCCCCTGCCCAGTTCCTCATAGGCCTCGGCGAGACGGTGGTAGGCCTTGCTCACTCCCAGGATGTCGTCGAGATCGCGGTAGGCCGCGAGGGCGGTCCGGAAGCGGACGACCGCGTCCTTCCAGTCGGCGCGTGCCCTGGAGACCCGGGCGAGATCCTGGAGCGCGTGCGCCCGGCTCAGTCGCAGGCCGGCCGATTCGGCGGCGTTCAGGCTCTCCTGATAGCGGCGCTCGGCGTCGTCGATCTCGTAGGCGTCCAGGTGCACGTCGCCGAGACCGCTCAACGCATTGGTGAGTCCCATCGGATTGCCCGCGGCCGTGTAGGCCTCGTGTGCCCGCTTGTACCATGTCCCGGCCTCCGGGCGGCGTTTCAGGCGGTGCAGGACGACCGCGGCGCGCAGGGCCGCGTTGCCCTCGCCGATCGGGGAACGAACCTCCGTGAACATCGCATATGCGCGCAGGGCGTGCGCGACCGATGCTTCGAGGTTGTCGAGGCGCTCGGCGCATTCGGAGATCCCGAGTGCGCAGTTCGCCGCGTAGAGCGGATCGCCCAGGGCGTTCGCCAGCTCCGACGCCTCCTCGAACCTGGTGCGGGCGGTCCCGGCGGAGTGTGCCATCAGCGTGACGTGCCCGAGATGGACCAGGGCGCGGAGCCGACCGAACCGGTAGCCGTCGGTGTTCGCGATCTCCAAGGCCGCCTCGTACTCGCGTGCCGCACTCTCGATGTCGCCCACGGCGAACGCGACGTCGCCCAGCCCCACTCGGGCGTTCACCGTGACGACCCGCAGCGACGCCGAGGTCTCGTGACCGAGCAGCTCGGTGAAGATCCTGGTGGCCGCAACGGAGTCGTTGGCTCGCACGGCCATGTCCCCCTGGTCGTCCAGGGAGACGCTCGCCTTCCAGTCGGCGAACGACAGTCCGCGATCGCAGGGTCCGGGAGACGCTTCGGGGTCCCGTAGATGCCGGTATCGGCTGCGGAGCGCCACCGCTCCGGGGGGTTCGAGCCCCTCGACAAGGGCTGTCCGCTCGCTCCTGTCCTCGGCGACCCAGGCGGTGTACAGGACTCGGGAAGCGGGATGGTCGGCGATGTCGCTCTCGTAGCCGGCGTTCACCGCTCGACCCTCCCCTGCCTGAAGGTGAAGAGAAGCCTCTCGACCAGTTCGTCGGCCACCGCGCTCCCCCGACGCACCAGTTCGTGCCGGGCCAGGACACCGTCGGCGGGCAGCCTCAGCGGACCGGCCGAGCTGCGGGATCTGACCGTCTCGTGCGGCACGGCATGCGCCGGGCCCTCGGAGACGACGAGACCCCCGGTCTCGACGCCCAGGGCGATCCCGAATCCTTCGGGTGCGGGTGCCGGTACGCGCAGCAGGGCGTCCAGCAGTCTGCGCAGCCGTATCGCCAGGTCGGCCCGATCGAGGATCGCGCCCGAATCGTCGTGTGGCAGCGCGGTCCAGGCCGAACGCTGCCCGCTGCGGGTCACGGCCAGCCCCGCGCCCGAGGATCCGACGGCTGCGGCCGGACCCTCCTGCCGGACCTCCTCGTCCTCCGTGAACAACCGGGCCTCGCGGCCCGCCGCCACGAGACCCTCCTTCAACGCTTCCCAACGGGTCACGGCCAGCCGCTCGACGGGCGGGTGGGGGATCAGGTGCAGTTCGACGGCCGTGCGCGCGGCCGTGCGTGGCCGCACGAGATCGGGGATCCAGGCCACCGGGAGGGGTTCGGGCAGCGTGCGCCAGGCGGGCGGAGTCACGGCGACCGGCGGGGCCGATTCCGGATCGGGGGCGGGAAGGCCCGGCATACCGACGAACCGGTCGGCCGCCCGGGCGGCGAGCCGGAGGAACCAGGGGTGATCCGCCCTGTCGGTGGATTTGCGCCCGAGAAACAGCATCGCGCACCCGGCCAGGGACAGCAGCCGTTCCCGCCGCCATTCCGGTTGGAGGCCGGAGCCCTCCAACCAGCCGAGGAACGCACGGTCCATACTGGTGATCACCTCGACCAGCCAGCCCGGGAGCCGTCCGGCGTGCGCCTCGTCCGGTGCGATCACATAGTCCAGTAAGGCCTCCCGCTGCGGGGCGGACAGCGTGTCCATGCGACGGGCGAGGACGTAGAGCAGCAGGTGCGCCGGATCGCGGGTCACGGGGCCGTCGGGCTCGTAGAGCGCGAGGTCGATGAGGTGGAACTTCTCGGCGTCGATGGCCGGATCGACGCGAACGAGGACGTTGTCGGTGTGCAGATCGCCGTGCGTGCGTCCGACCAGACCGCGCACGATCCGCCGATCGCCGAAGAGCGCGCCTCTGGCCAGCGCGAAGGGGTTGACCAGTGGGCGCCGCTCGCCAGCGATCTCGATACGGTCCGTGCGGTGCTCCATGGACAAGGCGTGCAACCGGCCGCCGGGTTCCAACTGGTCCTGAATGTGCAGGCCCAGGAATTCCGCCACCGTGAACGCCTGTCGCGCCTTGCGAGGACGACCGTTCCACGGTTGGAGCACCCCGCTGACGACCGCGCCGCAGATCTCTGCGAAGTCCGTTGATGTACAGGGGATCTCGGTGGTGTCCCCGGCCGGTATCCCGAGCATCGAGTTCAGCAGCACCGTCAGCACTTCGACGCTCTCGATGTCGTCGCCCGCGATCTCCTGGAGGGTCATGAAGCGGCCCTTGCCCAGCCGAATCGGGTCCCCTTCGAGCTTGGTCAGGTGCTCTTTGGCGAAGTCCGGCGCCTCGGCGTAGGCGTCGCGATGCCGGGCGTACTCCGTCGCTGTGAGCCGGGTCGTCGTGTCGTCGGTGATGGGGACCTTGAGCAACAGACGTCGCGTGCTCAGGGTCCGATGGTCCGTCTCGAGGACGATCGCCACGGGGGCCCGGCTCCGGCCGTTCACCAGCCACCGGTCGAGCTCGTAGTCCCGCTTGTGCAGCGCCGCCATCTCGGTGAGCGCTTCGACGGCCGACGCATCGAGCCCTGCCGCGAGCGCGTCTCCGACGATTCCCTCTTCCATCGCTTCTCCGTGCTTGTCATCGCGGGCGCCGGCGTGGTCAGGCATGGGCGGGATTCTACTTTCCGGGACCGCCTCTCATAGGGGTTCCCGGCCAGCCGTACAAGTCCGGACAGGCTCGGGAGGAGGGCCCACGGCTTCGGTGATTGCCGGTGGCCGAGCAGCCGGTTCAGGCTCTCCGCTGCCCGTACGGCGGAGTCTCCGCAGCAGTTGTCGACCAGGACGTGCACCTGCCACACCTTCTCGCCAGCGGCGCGGAGTCGCGCGGCAGCCACTCGGCGAGTCAATCGTCGCGGTAGGGGTGGCGGAAGCGCTCCTCCTTACCGCCGGTTCCCCACGCGAGGTTGCGGCTGTGGAACTGTCAACCCCCTCGCAGCGTGGAGAGGATCCATGCGGCCAGTCTCTCGGCGAAAGTGGCCCAAGTGCTCCGACGCGAAGGGGTCGCCGGATCTGTCGGCGCGCGCACGGGCTAGAGGTTGTCCTGTATGGGGTGTGAGTTATCCGGTGAGGGCCAGGTTGTGGAGCCTGGCGATGCCGAGCATGGCTTGGTGCACGCCGTTGCCCTTGAGCCGGCAGTCCCGCAGGATCCTCCAGTTCTTCAACCGTGACAGGGCGTGTTCCACGCGCGCTCGCGCCCGGCGGTGGACGGCGTTTTCCCCTTCCTGCTGCGGGCTGAGGTGCGTCTGGCCTCGTCGTTTGCGGTGCGGGATGAGCAGGCCGGTGCCTTGGTAGCCTCCGTCGGCGATGGTCGGTGCACCGCGGCAGGCCCGGTCGACGCCGGACTCCGTAAACGCCCGGCAATCGTTGCGGCTGCCGGGCAATGGCAGGCCGATCGTCACCACCAGGCGGTTGCTGGCGTCGACGACGACCTGCAGGTTGGTCGAGTACCGATAGTTCTTGCTCGAGGCGGCGATGCTGCGGTCGCGGGTGGGCACCAGGGTGCCGTCGACGATGTAGACGGTGTCCTTGCGCGGCCGACGCGCTGGCGAGATGGCCAGCAAGGGCGCCAGGTGGTCCAGGATGCGGTCGGCCGCCGACTTCGAGACCCGAACAAAGGCGCCACCTGCCGCAACGTGAGGTTCGTGCGCCAGTACGTCGCCACTAGCAACACCCGGTCCTCCAGTGGCCGCCGGCGCGCTGGCCGCCGGCCTCACCGCACCAGCGATCGCCGCGCTCACCGCCGCCCGGACCGACCTCGACCAGACCCTCTCCCCCGACGTTCCCTAGGATTTGGCCGACCTCGAGGCCGCTGCCGAGAGCTACGGGTACGGCTACCACGGTCGGGAACCCACCCGCGTCCTGGCCGACCTGGTCACCGACTTCACGACCCTGCGCCCGCTCCTCACGGTCCCGCAGCCCGCACCGGTGAGGGCCAGGTTGTGCCGGACGGCCAGGCGGATGGCCGGGATGACCGCGACCGTCCCGCACGACCTGGGCAGCCGCCGGGAGTCACGCGCCTGGTTCGCCACCGCCGTCCGGGCCGCCGCCGAATCGGGCGACCCGCAGCTGCGCGCGTGGAACATGCTAGGCGCAGTTCCGCTGGTCGGGGTGATGTAGAGGCGGTCGTGCTCGCGGGTGGTGTGGAAGCACCAGGCCCTGCCGCTGCCCTGCTGCTCCTGTTGTTCCGTCAGTTCCCGTGCGGAGCCAGTTTGATCATGGTTGAATGCTGCGCGCCGCGGCGCTCGGGGTGGGGGCTGATGCCGCCATCGCCCGCCCTCTCTCTTCGTGATGTGACGCGCGCCACATCGACCCCATGTCACGAACGGAAAGGCAGCTTGCGTCTCGTGGTCGTCCGAACGGCGGGAACGACCGACATGAGAGGCAGCAGAGAGATGAACGCGACAGCAGCACAGCAGCACGAGGTCCTGGTCCTGGGCGCCGGCTACGCCGGGCTCTCGGCCGCGATCCAGCTCGCGGCTCGCACCAGGAAGCGTGGGAACCTGCGAGTGACGCTGGCCAACCCCTACGACACCTTCACCGAGCGGCTCCGACTCCACATGACCGCCACCGGCCAAGAGACGGCCGAGATGAACATCCCGGAGCTGCTGGACGGCACCGGGGCCGGCTTCGTCCGCGGCTGGGTCACCGCCGTGGACGCCGAGGCGAAGACCGTCCGGATCGACGACGACCGGGTCCTGCACTACGACACCCTGGTCTACGGCCTGGGCAGCATCGCGGACACCGTTGCCGTCCCCGGCGTGGACGACCACGCCTACACCCTGAACAGCCCGGAGGACGCCGCCCTCCTCGCCGACCGGCTGACCCGGCTCGACGGCGGGACCGTCGTGGTCGGCGGCAGCGGCCTCACCGGTGTCGAGGCCGCCGCGGAGATCGCCGAGCGGCATCCAGAGCTCCAGGTGGTGCTGCTGGGCCGGCGGGAGCCGGGCGCGAGCATGCACCCGAAGGCCAAGGCCTACCTGGATTCGGCGCTCGCCCGGCTCGGCGTGCAGGTGCGCAGCCGCGTCGAGGTGGTCAAGGTGCTGCCGGACAGCGTCGAGCTCGCGGACGGCTCCAGCGTCCCGGCGGCCGCGGTGCTGTGGACCAGCGGCACCCGTGTCTCGCCGCTGGCCGACGCCGCCGGCCTGACCGTCGACGATCGCGGCCGGGTGGTCACCGACAGCGCGCTGCGCTCGGTCTCCCACCCGGGTGTCTACGCCGTGGGCGACGCGGCGGCGATCCGCCAGGGCTTCGGCGTGATGCACGGGACCTGCCAGGGCGGCATGCCCACCGGCGTGCACGCGGCCCTCTCGATCCTGCGGGTGCTGGCCGGTAAGGAGCCCAAGCCCTTCCGCTTCGGCTATTACCACACGCCCGTCAGCCTGGGCCGGAACGACGCCGTCGTGCAGTTCACCCGCCCCGACGACAGCCCGCGCCGGATTGTGCTGACCGGCAAGCGGGCCGCGAAGTACAAGGAGACGGTCACCGCCGCACCGTGGCCGACCTTCGCCCGCATGAAGAAGATGCCCGCCTCGGGCGGGTTCTGGCCGCGCGGCGGCAGCTACACCCGGATCAGGAGCGCCAAGTGACCCAGCCGCAACAGGTCGGCCCCGACCAGCTCGCCTTCCAGCAGTTCCGCCCCCTGCTCTTCTCCGTCGCCTACCGCATCCTCGGCACCGCCACCGACGCCGAGGACGCGGTCCAGGACGCCTGGCTCAAGTGGTCGTCGGCCGACCGTTCCCAGGTCGCCGACCCCAAGGCCTACCTGGCCCGGATCGTCTCCAACCTGGCGATGGAGCGACTTCGTTCGACCCGCCACCAGCGCGAGACCTACATCGGGCCATGGCTCCCCGAGCCGATCCTCACCGGCCCGGACACCGCCGACGGCGTCGCCACGGCGGACTCGGTCTCCATGGCCCTGCTGGTCGTCCTGGAGACGCTGAGCCCTCTGGAGCGCGCGATCTTCGTGTTGAAGGAGGTCTTCGCCTTCAGCTACGCGGAGATCGCGCAGGCGGTGGAACGCTCGGAGACGGCGGTCCGGCAGGGCGCGCACCGCGCCCGCAAGCACGTCCAGGCCCGCCGGCCCCGTTTCACCGCGGACCGCGCCCGCCAACGCGACGTCACCGAGCGTTTCTTCGCGGCGACGGCGGGCGGCGACATCAACACCCTCATGGAACTGCTCTCCCCGGACGTCACGCTGTGGACCGATGGCGGCGGCAAGGTCCGCCAGGCCCTCAAGCCGGTCGTCGGCCTGGAGACCGTGGCGCGTTGGTTCGCCGCGCTCGGCACCGTGACCTACCAGGGCATCGAGCCCGGGCAGATGCGGGCAGAGCTCACCTCGATCAACGGCGGCCCGGGCATGGTCTTCCGCGGGCCGGACCGCGTGATCGCCACGCTGACCTTCGATTTCGACCCGGAAGGCCGCATCTCGACCATCCACAACGTGGCCAACCCCGACAAGCTCCACGCCGTCGCGAACGGCACTCGGCACGAACTCTCCTGACCGCCCGATCGTTGTCGTCACCATCCGCACCCTCGCCATCAGCCAACTCGCCATCCAGATCCGCACCCTGATGATCCTCGGCCGCCACCAGCAGACCACCGCACGGCCCTCCCTCATCGTCACTGGACCCGCCGCAGCCGACAGAACCACCGTCCTGCTGAAGGTCGGCCGCACCTGCCACCTCGCCCATCTGCAAGAACCCGCCCCCGCCCAGGTCAGGCCACACCACGGCACCCGTGGCGTACGTCCTCGTCACGCCCGGTCTGGAACAGCACGACAGCACTTCAGCTAGCCGCGCAGCGGCCCCGGCGCGCTCATCCGAACGGGGCGCCAGCACCACGGCTGGACGCTGGCCGTGCTCGCTGACCGCATCGGCTGCTCGCCCGCAACCGTCTCCCGTCTGGAGCGCCGCACCCGGATCGCCGTCCCCGCTGTTCAGCAGCCTGCCAAGGTGGTCAAGGACTGCGGCGACGTGCACGTCCTTGTGAGGCCAAACCCCAACTGATTCCACCCCCTGTCCGGGCCGGGCACACGCCCCAGCCCGGACACGGCGAAAACTCCGACGGGAACGCAACCCCTTGTCAGGGTCATGGCCCTCTTCTACAGTCCCGGATACGTGGGAGCGCTCCCACAGTTGCGATGCTCCAGCGCTCACTCCGAGAAGAGTCCCATACGAACGTCACGGCGCCCCGTCACGAAGAAGGCGGATCCCCCCATGCAGCTTCTTCCGATCCACCGCTCGCCCGCCCGAAAGCGCGTTGCTGTGTTGCTGGCCGCCCCGACCATGCTCGTCGCGGACAGCTGTGCCGAGAGAGTGATCATGCCCATGACATTACGCGTGCGCCGCCACCGGCTGCCTCTGTGGGCATTGGTTCTGACCGTGGTGGCGGTTGCCCTTCCCGCCATCGCGACGTCACGCGCACAGGGCGCGGCCACGGGCTGCACGGTCACGTACACCACCAACGAGTGGTCCGGCGGCTTCACCGCCCAGATCCGCGTCACGAATCTCGGCGCCGCCCTGAACGGCTGGCGGCTGGAGTGGGCCTACGCTGGCGACCAGCAGGTCACGTCCGCGTGGAACGCGCAGGTCACCCAGTCGGGCAGCGCGGTGACCGCCGTGAACGCCGCGCACAATGCCGTGCTCGCCGCCGGCGGGTCCGTGGACTTCGGCCTCCAGGGCACCTGGCGCACCACCGACCCCGCCCCCACCGCCTTTGCCCTCAACGGTGCTCCGTGCGGCGGAACCGCGACTCCCACGCCGACGCCGACGGCGACATCCACCGCGCCGACCGAATGCGCTGGGGCCGGGGCGACGATCTGCTCCGACTTCGAGGACCAAGCCGGCACCGTGCCCTCGGGCGCCTGGCAGACCACGGCACCCGACTGCCAGGGAACGGGGAAGGTCAGCGTCGACACGTCCGTCGCCTACAGCGGCACCAGGTCGCTGCGCGTCGACGGCGGCGCCGGCTACTGCAACCACGTCTTCGCAGCCTCCACTCGCGATCTGTCCTCCGTCGGGCCCGTGGTGTACGTGCGGATGCGGGTCCGGCACACCACCGCCCTGCCCATCAACCACGTCACCTTCGTGTCCATGCCGGACGCCTCACAGGGCAGCAAGGCGCTGCGCGTCGGCGGGCAGAACGGCGCGCTGCAGTGGAACCGCGAGAGCGACGACGCGACGCTGCCGGAACAGAGCCCGGCGGGTGTCGCGCTCAGCACCCCGCTGGCTACGGGCCGGTGGCTGTGCTTAAGGTACGAGATCGACACCACCGCCCAGTCCATGCGCACCTGGGTCGACGACCAGGAGATCGCCGGACTGCGCGTGGATGGGGTGCCGACCCAGAACGTCGACGGGCAGTGGCTCGCCCGCAGGACCCCTCCCCGCCCCACCGGCCTGCGCCTGGGCTGGGAGAGCTACGGCACCGGGGACGACACTCTCTGGTTCGACGACGTGGCCCTTGGCTCCTCACCGATCGGCTGCTGACGCCCGCATGGAATGTGCCGGGACGACAGGATCTGAACGCGCGACAGTTGTCGATTCCTTGATCCGTGCGGCGCGCAGCACCCGCCTGGTGGACCGGTCAGCTGCAGGCCCTCGGCCTGGGCCCTGGCTCACCCGTCCGTCGATCAGATGAGTATCGAGGCTCATCGATCCCTCACGTAACAAGGAGATCAGGTGAAACGTCGTCACACCTTAATAGCCGCCGGCGCCGCCGGTGCACTGATCCTGGGTGGCCTTGCCATCGCCGCCCTGCCCGCATCGGCATCCGCCACCGGCTGCTCGGTCGTGTACAAGGTGCAGAGCGAATGGCCGGGAGGGTTCACCGCGGATCTGGCCATCAAAAATCTCGGCTCACCCGTGCGAGGGTGGACCGCGACGTTCGACTTCCCGGACTCCGACCAGAAGGTCACCAACGGCTGGAGTGCCACCTGGGCACAGTCCGGAACCCACGTGTCCGCCACCAACCTCGACTGGAACGGGACGCTGGACACGGGCGGGTCGGCGTCCATCGGGTTCAACGGTGCGTGGAAGGGCGCCAATCCGCAACCCGCATCGGTTGCGCTCAACGGCGTGACCTGTAGCGGCTCGGTGACATCCCCGACCCCCAGCCCCACCACCACTCCGACCGGCGGCCCCAGCGGTCCGGCCCCGGAGCTGAAGGTTTCCGGCAACAAGATCGTCACCGCGAGCGGCAAGCCGTACCGGCTGCTGGGTGTGGACCGCTCCAGCGGTGAATACGCTTGTGTTCAGGGCAAAGGACTGTGGGACGGCGGCCCGGTCGACCAGGCTTCCGTCGACGCGATGAAGACCTGGAGCATCCACGCGGTACGGGTGCCGTTGAACGAGGAATGCTGGCTCGGCCTCAACGGCTCGCCCCAGGGGACCGCTTACCAGCAGGGCGTCAAAGATTACGTCAACCTGCTGGTCGCCAATGGCATCACCCCGATCCTCGACCTGCACTGGACGCGGGGCGCCTATACCAACGGGCCGGACTGGCACTGCAAGGACGCCACCGCGACCTGCCAGAAACCCATGCCGGACGCGCAGTACGCCCCCCAGTTCTGGACCGGTGTCGCCAACGCCTTCAAGGGCAATGACGCCGTCGTCCTCGATCTGTTCAACGAGCCGTACCCGGAGATCGCCGCCGACTGGGACAAGACGGTCGGCTGGCAGTGCTGGCGCGACGGCGGCACCTGCACGGGCTTCCCGTACGAGACGGCCGGCATGCAGGACCTGGTCGACGCGGTCCGGGCCACCGGCGCGACCAACGTCCTCATGCTGGGTGGCCTTGAGTGGGCCAACGACATGCGCGAGTGGCTGACGCACATGCCGAACGACCCGCTGAACAACATCGCCGCGTCATGGCATTCGTACAGCTTCAACGCCTGTGCGACAGTGTCCTGCTGGGACAGCCAAGTCGCGCCGCTCGCCCAGCACGTGCCGGTCGTCATCGGTGAGTTCGGCCAGGACAACTGCGGCTTCGACTACATGCACCAGTTGGTGGACTGGGCCGACGCGCACAACATGAGTTATCTCGCGTGGACCTGGAACCCCTGGGGCTGCAGTAATGGTGGCGTGCTCATCAAGGACTGGGCGGGCACCCCGGAACCCGGCGTCGGAGAGGGTCTGAAGGCCCACCTGATCAGCCAAGACCCCTACTCGACCCCATAACCGAGTGCCCAGGTTCTCGCCCGGGTCCAGCCCGACGAGGTCCTCCAGGGCGAGGCCGGCCGCGCCCGCCTGCTCGCCGAGCAGCGCGCCGTCCTGGTCCCCGACCCCGCGCACGCGGTCGCCGAACTGCACTGACCAGCCAACCGTCCTTCCGTGCCCGAATGAGTGACGAAGGCCATGCCCCACACCGCGTACACGCCGTCACTGCCCGGCCTGAGCACCACCGACGACCTGGACACCGTCAACAACTGGGGGCTGGGCGCCGACTCGACCGCCTACCTCGCCCGGATGCTCACAGACCCCGACGCACACGGCACCGACCTGAAGCGCACCGCCGTCCTGTACATGGCCACCGGCAGCGTTCTCTAGCCGGTCTGCGCGTGTTGCTCTCTGTCTCTCTGGGGCCCCGCTATGACGGCAGAGGTTGACGAACAGAGCGCGAGACCAGGCTCCCGGTAGCGCCCCAGGTCGCCTGGCCTCACTTCTGAGAGCCCACGGCCCGCAGCGTCTCGACCACCGTAGCGGTCAGCCGACGAGTGCAGTGAGTCGTCCGCGGATGCGTGCGCGGTCGTTCTTGAGTTCCTCGGAACGGATGAAGCCGGTCGCAGACTTCTCTGCTTCTCGCCGTGCGGGAGGTCAGCGGCTGCAGCGGCGAGCCGAGCGTCAACAGCAGTCCGTCGCGGCGGAGTTGACCGGGCCACTGAAGAGCCTCCTATTTGATCAGCCAGTTGATCGACTCGGCTGAGAGCATGGCTCACCCCCGGGGTTCAGGCAGCGCTGTGGTCATCGCCTTGCACGCGACCTGACCCGCGATACGGCGCAAATAGAGTACCCATTCGATCAGAGGGTCCGGAAACGGTGAAGGCGCCCTCCAGCATGCCCGGCCCGGGGCGTCGGCCGCCCGGCCGGATGAGCGCGTGCGCGCGAGCATCGCACGGACCGGGAAAGCCGGTCGAGACGGCGGGAGCCAGGGGTCACATCACCCCGAAGACCCCAAGGAGACCCTCGGACTAAGGGAATGTTTGACATTGTTTCAAACTGCGTCGAGAGAAGGGCCATTGGCGATCGTATTGCGTGGGCGAAAGGGCGCACGCGCCCGGACCGGCGGTGTAGCTTCTACCCGTCAGTAGGGGCTTGAGCAAGGGTGGAAGTGTGGTTGCCTCTCCGCATACCGATAAGTTCGCCGCCTGTCTTCGCATGCTGAAGGAGCGCAGCGGCCGGGGGTACGACCGCCTCGGCAAGGAGGCGGGCGTCAGTGGTTCCAGTCTGCATCGGTACTGCTCGGGGCTCGGTGTTCCGACGGACTACCGGGTCGTGCACTCCTTCGCCAAGGTGTGCGGTGCCAGTGCGGAGGAGCTCCGCGAACTCCACCGGCTCTGGGCACTGGCGGACACCGACAGGGACGCACCCACCGGGACCGCCAAGGAGAGCCTCGCGGCAGATCGCGAGGCCGGAGCGGAGACGGTGGCGCGATGGGAGGCCGACGCGAGGCGGGAGGCCGGGCCGGCGGCAACCACGGCTGCGGCCGAAGGTGCGGAGCCCGGGTCCAGGCACGGCGCACCGCCCGTGGCGCCGGACACGGGGGCGGACGACGTCGTCCCGCTGGAGGTAGAGCTCGGTACGACGGGGCGGCCCGGGCGGTCCCGGATGCCCGAGAAGCTCTCCCCCCGCTTCGCGGTACTGGCGGCCATGGTCGCGGTGCTGCTGGTGGCCGGTTTCGTGTGGCTTCCCGGCAGTCGTTCCGCCGACGGGTCACCGGCGGCGGACGACGGGCTGCTGTACTCCCCCGCGTGCAAGTCGGTGAGCATGGGCCAACACGACGAGTGCGTGCGCGAGGTCCAGACCCTGCTGGTGGCGGCGAAGGGTCGGCTCGCCGTCGATGGGGACTTCGGGCCGGAGACCCTGCGCAGGCTGACCGCCTTCCAGGTGCTGGCGCGCCTGCCGGCCAGCAACGTGGTCGACGAGGACACCAAGAAGGCGCTCTACGCCCGGAGGGTGAGCATGTCGACCTGGTCGCCGGCCAGGGTGGCGGAGCGGATCCGTCAGGTGTTCACCGAGGATCCCGCGTCTGCGGTGGCCGTCGCCCGCTGCGCGTCCTTCCTGGACCCGTTGTGGGTCCTGCCCAACACCAACGGCAGCCGCAACTGGGGCGTCTTCCAGATCTCCGACGGCCGCCTGCGCGAGCTCGGCGGCACCCCGCTGCGGGCGTTCGACCCGGAGTGGAACATCAAGGCAGCCCACCGCCTGTGGAGTGCGCAGCACGACTTCCACGACTGGCCCTCCTGCGAGGCGGCGCTGAAGGACACGCCGAAGGCCTGAGGCGCGAAGCCCCGGGTACCGCCGCCGCGGTACCCGGGGTATACGGTCGCGGCCGGGCCGCGACCGCGTCAGATCGTGCCGCTCTCCCACCACCAGTCGCGGCCCAGGTCGGCCCGGCTGTCGACGTGCTGGTGGTCGACGGTGTACCGCTCCAGGCCGGAGAACCCGCAGGTCTCCGCCTTCTGGTAGACGGTCTTGGTGGCGACGCCGGGCACGTCGAGGTCGGCGGCCGTGCCGTACAGGTGCATGCTGTCGCTGGCCCCGCCGATGTCGGCGTTGTGTGCGATGCTGCGGAAGCCCGAGTTGACCGTGATCGGCTTGTCCCCGAGCTTCTTGCGCAACGCCTCCAGCTTGTACATGCAGCGGCGGGCGTTCTCCTTGGTCTGCGCCGCGCTCAGTTTGCCGCCGTTGAAGGTGCCGCTCGACTGGTCCACGAACTCGCTCCAGTTGAAGTGGGCCGTGGAGCCGTCCGACTGCTCGAGTGCGTTGAGCTTCGCCTGGGTGTTGGGGCCGGCGACCCCGTCGTCGTCCAGGCCGTACGCGGCCTGGAACCGCTTGACGGCCGCGAGCGTGCCGGGGCCGAAGTCGCCGTCGAGGCCGACCCGGGTGTGGCTCGCGCTGTCGGCCGCCCACCCGGAGACACGGATCTGCAGCTCGAGCACGTCGGCGCCGCTGTCGCCCTGCTTCATGGTGCGCGACCACGAATAGGCCTGCGCGGTACCGGAGAGCAACAGGGGGCCGATCGCCAGGCCGGCGCCGACGGCCAGCGTCCCGCGCAGCATGCTGCGGCGGTCGAGCGGGCGGCCTGCGGCGGAGCGTGCGTCGGCGGAACGGAAGAGGAAGGTCATCGTCGTCCTTTCGGGACGGTCGGAACAGTCGGAACGGTGGTGCGAGAAGTGCGGAAGGAGATCAGTAGGCGAGCTGGAAGTTCACGTTCTGCGCGTCGGTGTCGTAGGGGCCGACGCGCAGGACGAAACGGGTGCCGTCTTTGACGTCGGTGGCGACCGTCGCCCACGGGGTGCCGTGCAGGGAGTACGTGTTGTCGTGGTTGCACTTGTCGGTGTGTTCGACGAACACCACACAGGCGTAGAGGAATCCGCCGTCGTCCGTGGTGAGCCGCATGTTGATGTCACCGCACCGCGAGGACGTGGTGAACGGCCCGTAATCCTTGGGTCCCACCTGGTAGCGGTAGTTGAGGTTCTTCGCACCGCCGTAGCAGCTGGTCGCCGCGGCCGAGGACTGTGCGGCGGCGGGCGCGGCACCCGCTGCCAGCAGTGCGGCCACGGTGACGAGAGCCGAGGCGAGCGCCCGGGTCTTGATCATGGTGGTCTCCGTTCGGTGATGTGGGTGAGTCGTCAGAAGGCGATCTGGAAGGTGGCGGAACTGCCCTCCAGGTCCACGCCGTTGGGCACGGTGAACTTCGTTCCGTTCAGGACGTCGGTGGCGATGGTCGTCCAGCTCCGGCCGATCTTGGTCCAGTAGTTGCAGCCGCTTGCCCGGGCGAACTGCACGCAGGCCCAGCCGAAGTCGGCGTCGCCGCCGGTCATCCGCATGTTGATGTCCGTGCAGCGGCTCGTGGTCACGTACGGGCCGAAGTCACGGACCTCCCCGTAGTGGACCGTGACCGCTCCGCCGTAGCAGCTCGTGGCGGCGGTGGCTGCCGAGGCGGGCGCCGGGACGGTGAAGCCCAGGACGGCGAGCAGGGCGACGAGGGCCGCGCGGGAGAGGCGGTCGGTCATGGTGTTCCTCATCGGTACGGTGGTGGCCACGGCCGGAATCACCGGTTGGCCAGGCGGTCGAGGTCGGCCTGGGTGCCGTTGAACACGTCCCCGGTCGCCGGCGCCCGCAGGCCGGGGAAGAGCGCGGCGTCCGTGTACTGCCACATCGCCCAGGTCGTCGAGCCGTTCGGCAGCGGAGGCTGGGTGATCGACTGGCGGTAGTCCGCGAGCTGAAGCGGATACCGGGCGAAGGCGGTGGTCGACCCCATGCAGTCGTCCAGGAAGGACTTCTGGGTGTAGATCATCGGGACGCGGCCGAAGGCGTTCTCGACCCGGTCCAGCCAGGCCTTGGCGTCGGCCACCGTGCCGTAGGTGGGACAGCGTCCGCTGCCGTCGTCCATGCGCTCCAGGTCGAAGATGGGAGGCAGGTCGCCCGCGCGCTTGCCGGTATAGCCGGTCGCCCGCACGGCGGCTATGAACCGGTCGGCCTGCGCGGCACCCGTGTCGGCGGCCGAGCCCGTGTAGAAGTGGTACGGCGCGACGGCCAGCCCCGCCGCCCGGGCCGCCTCCAGGTCAGTGGCGAGGTACTCGTCGGTGACGTTCATGCCCCGGGTGGCCTTGACCGTCGCGAACTCGACGCCGGAGGCACGGACGGCCTTCCAGTCGATCGGCGCACCGCCCGGGTGCTGGTACTTGGCCGTGTCCAGCCCGTCGATCGGATACCCGGCCGGGCGGGGCGGGGTGCAGTACGTGTTACGGCTGGACCAGTCGACCAGCTTCGCCCACGTGTTCGGGCCCACCGTGCCGTCGGCGCTGAGGTTGGCGCAGTGCTGGAGCTCGATGACCCGTTCCTCGGTGCCGCCGCCGAAGTCGCCATCGATCGTCAGGGGCGGATAGTGGTACGGCTCCATGGCGAGGTTCAGCCGGCACTGCACCTCCTTGACCTCGTCGCTCTTCGCCCCCTTCTTCAGGGTCGGGCGCGAGTCGGTGTGGCCGCACACGGTCGCCTGAGCCGTCCCCGCCGTGCCCTGGGTCGCGCAGGTGTGCGGCTGGGCGGCCCAGGTGTTGAGCGCGGCCCACGTGTTCGGGCCGAGCACGCCGTCCGCACTCAGTCCGGCGCACCGCTGGAACTCCCTGACGCGTGTCTCCGTCGCCGCACCGAAGGTGCCGTCGGCCGCGATCGGCGTGTACCGGCTCGGCTTCGTGGCGAGGTCGAGCTCGCACTGCGCCTCGACCGTCGCGTCCCCCGTCGACCCCTGCTGCAGCGTGGGCTGTGCGCTCGTGTGCCCGCAGACCGCGACCGCGTTGGCCGCGGCCTGTGCCGCCTGCGTGGCCGTTTGCCCGTACAGGGGCAGGACCGCTGCCACGGCGAGGATCAGACCCCGCAGGAGCGTCCTCTTTTCCATCTGGTGTTCCCCCTCTTGCTGGTGAGTGGCCGGGAGCCCTCCCGGCCCGAGTGATGCTGGCAGCGGACGTCCCGTGGTGGTCGCGTCCGGCGGAGATCGGGACGCCGGGACGCCGGCACGGCTGTGACCTGCGCGGACGGACCGGTGCTGGGACGGGCTCGGGACGCGGACAGCCGTGCGGGTCCCACGACCGGGAGGAGCGGAGGTCGAACGGGACGTGCGACGGCTGCAAATGGGAAGCGGGGAACGGTCGGGCCGGGTCAAGGTGGCGCTCATCGCCCTGCTTGGGCGTATGGCGCTGCATGACCGCAATGATCGTCCGTGGCGCGTGAGGGGCCAGGGGTGGCCGGCGCCGCCGGGCGTCCCGGCAGCAGACCATCGAGGCGCTGAGTCAGCAGGTCCCGGCATACGTTCGCTGCCGCCCGGACCGCCCTGGGCATCCTCGACTGGGAACTGTCCGCCGATCAAGGTAAAGCAGGTCCGGGCCCACATCTGACAGTCCGCGGCCTGGGCCATCGCCTTCTGTTCGGTGCGGGCCCATCTGATGGCAAGGCCATGGGAGTGGTGAACGCTTCGATGATGCTGCCGTCAAAGGCTGGGTCGACAAGGGCGGCGAAGGTTCTTGATCGACGGCTCGACCTTCAAGGAGCCGACGACATGACGCAGCCAACCCGCCCGAGCATCACCCGCGTTCTGATCACCGGCGGGACAGGCAGCATCGGACGCCTCGTCGCCGCCCGCCTGCTCGAACTGGGCAGCCTGCCACGCGTGCTCAGCCGCGACCCCGACCGCGCCCGGCGCTCGCTGCCCGATGGCGTCGAGGTGGTGGCAGGCGAACTGGCCGATCAGCCATCGATGGAGTGGTAGACGAACCGCCCCTGACGCATCTGCGCCAGCCACTCCCCCTTTGGCTGCACGTGTACGGCCACGTAGCTGAGGGTGAAGTCCTCCGCGAGCAAGCCTTCGAGAGTCGTGGTGTCCCCTTCGATCATGACGTCCAGGTAGGCGCGGTGGGGCCTCCCTGAGGCCCGTGGGAGCCGTTGCATCAGGGGTGGGCATGTGACTCCTCGGCGGGCTGTGAAGCGGTATCCGCCCCGCCGTCGGGGGCCTGTGCCGGCACGACAGATGCGAACAGCGGTCCCAGTTCAGCGGGCGGAGCCCTGATCGGCGACGAGCCGTCCGGCTGCTGTCAGCATGGCCACCGCTACCCGCGGGATCTGGGTGCGAGCGATGGCTCCGCCGAGATGACCTGTAAGACGGCCGTACCGCCGGTGAAAGCAGCGACCCCACATCGCGCTGTCCCCCATGGACATCAGTTTCAGTGAGGTGCAGCGCACTGTCGAGGGCGCCTTGGGAGCCGTTCCGTTCACCTGGCAGCCAGTCTGATCGACAACAGTCCTACTGGGATTCCTCGGAACCGTCCTCGCTCGCTCCAGCAATCCTGCCGCCGACGAATACCACGCCCAGCCCGACGACGGCTGCACCGGCGACTGTCGCCACCCTCATCCCCGCCATCAAGAACTGTTTGCTCTCGCTGTCCTTCTCGGATACCCGCCCCACGTTTCGTTCGAAGCGGTCGTGCAGGGACTCCCGCTGTGCCTCGCTGAGGTCGTCCCGACCGAGGTCGGCCCGCAGGGCGTCCCGCTGGTCCTGCGCAGCCTTGTAGAAGTGGTTCTGGCTGTTCTCGTTGGCTGCAAGAGTGGTCTTGTGGGCCTCTGTGACCGCATCGATGTTGGCTTTGCCCAGGTCCTTGAAGGAGGGGAACTGCTCGATGAGCTTGAGCCGCACCTCGGTGGCCATCTCGGGCATCGCTGCCGCGAACCTGAGCACCTTGTCCTTGGACAGGTTCCGCCAGCTCGGGATACCCAACTTCCGCTTGACTGCCGATTCGTGCACGTCGCCCATTCCCTGACTCCGCTCGTCGTCCCGTGAGGCATTCCGGATGGTAGCGGTGCTCACCGACAGACTCCCCTGCTTCTGCAATCCTGGCCGAGGGGTTGCTGTCCGGCTGGGGTCAGTCTCAGTTCTGGTCTCGATTGCTGCTCGATCCGGCACGGTATGCGCTCGTCCGTGGCTGTCCGGCACGTCGCCTGACCTGTAACGCGATCCCTTCCGATGACGCGCGGCCCAGGGGCTCCTGACCGACGTTCCGGGTACGGCCTGCTCCGCAGCGCACCCGGGACCGCACCGGACGCCGGAACCCGGATCGCACTGGACCTGGACGCCGAAACCGCCGCCCCGGGCAGCCTCCCGCCCACTCCCGTCATTCCAGCCGACTGGGTCCGCTCATTCCGCCTCGGGGCTTCGGGGGACGTGTCCGGTTTGTGCTTCTGTTCCTCGCGGATTCCCGGCGGGGACACGGGAGTTGACTGCCGTCGAACTTGATTGACAACGAGAACCGGCCACCCGGATAGTCATCTTCACATTATGAAGATTGCATGAGAGGGCTGGCGTGGCTGAAAGAACTCGGGGGAGAGCTGCCGTCGGCGCGATCTCCCTACTGGTCGGAGCACTGCTCACGGGCCAGATACCAGGATCGTCCCTGCCCGCCGCGGTCGCGCAGACCTCGGACACGGCGGGGACGCGGTCCCAGACCGCCGACGCACCCACACCGGACACCCTTTCCCCCGCCGTCGACCGGGCACGGGACCAGGCCCGGCGAGCCGGCAAGCAGGTCGAGGTCGTCAGCGAACGCGGAGCGAGCCGCGAGCTGTTCGCCAACCCGAGCGGCACCCTCACCGAGATCACCCACCTGAAACCGGTGCGCACCCGTCGGGCGGGCCGATGGGTCGACATCGACACCGGCCTGCGACGGCTGGACGGCGTGGGCATCGCGCCCGTCGCCGCCGCCTCCGACGTGGTGTTCTCGGCGGGCGGCAGCCGTGACCCGCTGGTCAAGATGGTCAAGGCGGGCCGGGAGCTGTCACTGTCGTGGCCCGGCACCCTGCCCGCCCCGGTGCTCTCCGGATCGTCCGTGACCTATCCGGAGGTCCTGCCGGGGGTGGATCTGCGGATGACCGCGGAGCCCGACGGCTTCTCCCAGGTGCTGGTCGTCAAGAGCGCCGGGGCCGCGGCCAACCCCGGGCTCGCCGCACTGAAGCTGCCCATGGCCGGCAAGGGGCTCACCGTCCGTCCCACCGCCACCGGGGGACTTGAGGCGGTCGACGCACAAGCGGGAGGCGTGGCCTTCGAAGCGGCGCAGCCGGTGATGTGGGACTCCCGCCAAGCCGCCGACATGGTGCCGGACACGGGCGCGGGCGCCAAGAACAGCGCGCCGTCCGCCAAGTCCGCAGCGTCCGAAGCGCCCGCCAAGTCCGCGGCCGGGCGGCCCACTTCGCCCGCCGCTCCCGCCGCCGGTCTGTACGACGGCCCTGGGGACACTTCGGCACGGGCCGACGTGGGCGCCTCGGTGACGGGGAACTCCCTCCTCCTCACCCCCGACCCGAAGCTGCTCTCCGGTGAGGACACCCGCTACCCGGTCTTCATCGACCCCGCCTGGTCCTCACCGCGTGCGTCCTCGTACGCGATGGTCTCCCGCGCCTACCCCGACTCCGACTTCTACAAGTTCGACGGCGCGGACGACTCCGGCCTGGGCTTCTGCCCGCCGAACTTCACCGGTCTCAAGTGCGCGCCCAACGACGCCAAGCGGCTCTTCTACAAGCTGCCTGTGACCAGTTTCGCCGGCAAGAGCATCACCAGCGCCGAGTTCGTCGTGCGGGAGACGTTCGCCTACAACTGCACCAAGCAGCCGGTGGAGTTCTGGCGTACCAAGACGCTCACCTCGACGACGTCCTGGAACGACCAGAAGGCCGCGGGCTACTGGATCGACCAGATGCCGACAGTGACGGCGGCCAAGGGCGCGACCGCCTCCTGCCCGGACGGCGACCTGGAGTTCAACGCCAAGGACGCCGTCGTCTGGGCCGCCGCCAATAAGCAGACGTCGCTCACCTTCGGGCTCAAGGCCCCGGACGAGAGCGCCGAGAACCAGTGGAAGCGCTTCGCGGGCAACGGCTTCCTGCGCGTCGAGTACAACAACCCGCCGAGCCAGCCCAAGCAGTCCCAGCTGACCATGGCCCCCGGGGGCAGCTGCACGCTGTCGCCCAAGGCCGTCAACGTCCTTCCCAAGGCGACGGCCGTCCTGTC
Organism: Streptomyces sp. LUP30; assembly: GCF_001746365.1. Classification (GTDB taxonomy): domain Bacteria; phylum Actinomycetota; class Actinomycetes; order Streptomycetales; family Streptomycetaceae; genus Streptomyces. Next base: position 110,540 of record NZ_MJAJ01000014.1, on the reverse strand, counting down.
GGACCCCGACAAGGACCAGGTGTACGCGGAGTTCAAGGTCGAGTGGGACGCGGGCGACGGCTGGAAACAGCACTGGGACTCCGGCCGCATCGGCCCCAAGGCCTCCGGGCAGCCGTACACGATCACGCTCCCGTCCAGCATCCCGCAGAACGTCAAGGCCGCGTGGAGCGTGCGGGCGTCGGACGGCAAACTGTGGGGGCCCTGGAGCTACGCGGGCGACACCCAGACCGGCTGCTACCTGGTCTACGACTCCAAGCATCCGGCCGCACCGACCGTTACCTCCGGGCAGTACCCCGCCTCGCACACCGACGACCCGCTCGACCCCTGGCTGGACGGCGTCGGACGCTACGGCCGCTTCACCATCGACTCGACCGCGGCGGACGTGGCCAAGTACTGGTTCGGCCTGAACGCGGACCCCACCGCGGCCAATGAGCGCAAGCCCGCGACGCCCGGAGCGCCCGTCTCGATCGACGTGATGCCGACCAGGCCGGGGCTCAACACCCTCTACGTGCAGGCCTGGGACGCCAACAACAACGACAGCACGATCGGCTCGTACCAGTTCCGGGTGGCCACCGGCCAGCCCGAACGCGCCGCCTGGACCCTCGACGCCCCGGCCGGCTCGACCCAGGACCCGGGCGACGGCGGCGTCCGGCCCGCCCTGCTCGACGGAACCGCGGCCCTCGGCGAACCGGGCGTGCGCGGCACGGCCCTCGCCCTGAACGGCGCGGACGCCACGGACGGCTACGCGGCCGCCGGCCCCCATCTGCTCGACACCGATGGCGACTACACCGTCTCCACCTGGGTGCGCCTCGACTCGGACGCCGCCACCGCCACCGCCGTCAGCGTCGACGGCACCTACCACGCGGGCCTCTACCTCGGGTACGAGGGAGGGAGCAAGCGCTGGGCGCTGCGCGTGCCCACGAAGGACGCCGCCGGCGCCGGCTTCGCCGCCCAGCAAGTGCTGTCACCGGCCCCGCCGCAGGTCGGCAAGTGGACCCATCTCGCGGCCGTCCGTGACGCGACGGCCGGCAAGTACACCCTGTACGTGGACGGTGTCGCGGCCGGCGCCGCCGCCGTCACCACCCCCTGGCACGCGGCCGCCAACCTCCAGTTCGGGCGGGCCAAGTACAACGGCGCCTACGTGGACCCGTGGAAGGGCGCGATCGACGAGACCGCCGTCTACGACCGTCCGCTGGGCGCGGAGGACGTCGGCCGGCTGGCCCGGCAGGAGCCGGTGACCACGGGCCGTCCGGCCAAGGCGGCCTGGAGCTTCGACGACGCGGCGACCTCCCAGGTGGCGAAGGGCGAGAGCCAGGTGAACCCGCTCGTCCTCAAGGGCGACGGCGCCACGTTCGGCGTCCCGGGGAACGTGGCCGGCGCCCTGGACCTCGGTTCCGCTGCGAACGGCTACGCGAGCACCGCCGGACCGCAACTCAACACCCTGCGCAGCTTCTCGGTGGCCGCCTGGGCGAAGCTCCCCCGGACGGAGTCGGACGCGGCGCAGATCATCGCGACCCAGGCGGGCGCCCAGCAGAGCGGCTTCGAGCTCTACTACTCGGGCTCCTACCGCCGGTGGGTCTTCAACCGGTACAACTCCGACACCGCGGGCGTCCAGCCCACACGGGCGATGGCCAACCTCGGCAAGCCCGCCGCAGACCAGGTGTACCCCGGCGACAGCTGGCACCATCTCCTCGGGGTCTACGACGGCACGCTGAAGGAACTGCGGCTCTTCGTGGACGGCGGACTCGTCTCCGCTGTCCCGTTCACGCCCGCCCCCTGGGACGCCGCTGGTCCGGTACAGGTCGGTGCGGGATCGTACGGCGGTCGGCCCGACTCGTTCTTCAAGGGGCAGATCGACGACGTGCGCCTGTACGACCGGGTGGTCTCCAAGGACGAGGCCGGTGACCTGTTCAAGCAGCACCCACAGGTGAAGGGCCGCTGGAAGTTCGACGCCACGACGGCGGGCACGCCGGCCTCCAGCCCGGACGACAGCGTCGGCAAGCGGCCGGCGGTCCTGTCCGGCCAGGCGTCCGTGAAGCCCGCCGCCGGATGGGTCGGCGCGGGCGGTCTGGTCCTGGACGGGGTGGACGACTACGCCGCCGCCGCGACGGTCCCGGTCAACACCAAGGAGAGCTTCACCGCCACCGCTTGGGTGACCACCGCGGCACGCCCCCAGAAGAAGGTCACGGTCCTGTCGGCGGAAGGAGCCGTCAACAGCGCCTTCACCGTGCGCTATGCGCCGGATCCCACGGACCCGGAGAACCAGGGCGGTTACGAACTGGAACTGCCCGGGGCGGACACGGCCGGCGCGCCCCGGCCCGCGGTACGGCATTCGAGCTTCCAGTCGGAGTTCGAGTGGGACCACCTGGCCGTCGTGTACGACGCGTTCGCCGACGAGGCACGGCTGTACGTCAACGGTCATCTGGAGCAGGTCGAGGACGCCATGTCGTGGCGGTCCAACGTCCAGCCCTTCCAGGCGACCAAGCAGCTGCAGTTCGGACGCAACAAGGAGAACGGGACCCTCGGCGAGTACTGGCCGGGCGTGATCGACGACGTGTGGATCTTCTCCGGCGTGGCGAGTGAAGCCCAGATCGCCAAGCTCGGGAACGGGGAGTCCCTGGACACGGTTCCAGGCCCGTAGTCCGTGACCCGTAGCCCGTGACCCGTAGTCCGCATCCCCGGGCGTCGTGACGACGCGCTTTCTCCGACCCGTGGGCCCGCATACAGCGGGCCCACGGGTCCGCAAGCGACCGGACCCGACCCCCACCCGACAAACGTAAGGACCATTCGGGTTGTCCAGACCCATACGGCCGCCTCGCGCGGGCCGCTTCCACCGGTACACCACCCTGACGGTGACCGCGCTCATGATCGGCTCGCTGTTCCAGGCCGAGCCCGCGCTGGCCGCCGCGACATCGGGCGGTGTCCGGCACACCTCACCCGTCGAGGCCGACCACCCTGTCCCCGGCGTATCGCTCAGGACCAAGCCGCGCAAGGCGGACGGTCTGCCGTCGGGCCTGCGCCGCGCGCCCCACGCCGCCTGGCCGAAGGCCGGCTCCGCGCAGGTCCAGCTGCCCACGACCACCCCGGCGGCCTCAGCTGCTCAAGGCCTGAGCGCCGGTGGCAAGGCGGCGGGCAAGAGGGGCGCACGTCCCGCCGTCGCTCAGCTGCCCGTACCCGGCCTGCCCGTCAAGCTGCTGGCCGACCCGGCGGCGACCGGCTCCGCCAAGGCCCAGGTGCGGCTGCTGCCCAAGGAGACCGCCCGCGGTCTCGGCCTCGACGGAGTCCTGCTCTCCGTCGCCGCCGCCGGCCCCGCAAGCACGTCCACCGGCTCCCGCAGCATCGGCGTCAGCATCGACTACTCCGCGTTCGGCGAGGCCTACGGCGGTGACTACGGTGCGAGGCTGCGGCTGGTCACCCTGCCGTCCTGCGCGCTGACCACGCCGAAGCTGCCCCGCTGCCGTACGACGACGCCGGTGGCGGGCCGTAACGACAGTGAGAAGCACACGGTCTCCGCCGCCTCCGTGGCGCTGCGTCCCGCCGCCTCCGCCGTGCTCCTCGCCGCGGTGGCCGACCCCGACGGCGGTTCCGCGGGCGCCGGCGACTACTCGGCGACCCCGCTGTCGTCGTCGGCCGCATGGCAGACCAGTCTCCAGACGGGCGACTTCTCCTGGTCCTACCCGCTGACCGCGCCCACCGTGCCCGGCGGACTGCTGCCCAAGCTGTCCATCGGCTACTCCTCGGGCGCCGTCGACGGTCAGACCACCACCAGCAACAACCAGTCCTCCTGGGTCGGTTCGGGCTTCGACATGAACACCGGCTTCATCGAGCGGCGCTACAAGCCGTGCGGCGAGGACGGCGACTGGAGCAAGGACGACGCCCCCGGCGACCAGTGCTGGGGCTACGACAACGCCACCATCAGCTTCAACGGCCGCGCAGGCGAACTGATCCCGGCGGGCAAGAACGTCTGGCGCATCCGCAACGACGACGGAACCCGGGTCGAGAAGCTCAGCGACGCCACCGGGCGGGCGAACGGCGACAACGACGGCGAGTACTGGAAGGTGACGACCACCGACGGCCTCCAGTACTTCTTCGGTTACAACCGCCTCCCGGGCTGGAGCACGGGCAAGCCCGAGACGAAGTCCACCTGGACCGTGCCCGTCTTCGGCAACAACACCGACGAGCCCTGCCACCAGGCCACCTTCGCCGCGTCCTGGTGCCAGCAGGCCTGGCGCTGGAACCTCGACTACGTGGTCGACCTCCAGGGCAACGCCATGTCGTACTGGTACGACCCGGAGACCAACTCGTACGGCCGCAACCGCGTGGCCGCCGACGACACCCCCTACGAGCGCGGCGGTGTCATCGACCGCATCGAGTACGGCCAGCGCAGCGACACGCTTTACACCGCCAAGCCCGTCGGCAAGGTCGTCTTCACCAATACCGAGCGGTGCATCGAGGCCACGGCCGCCGCGTGCGCCGTCACGGAGATCGAGAAGAACCCCACCCGGTGGGAGGACACGCCGTACTACCTGAACTGCAAGGCGGGCGGCGACTGCGACAAGGGCCGGTTCGCCCCGTCCTTCTGGTCCCGCAAGCGGCTTTCCAAGGTCACCACGCAGATCCTGCAGCCCTCGGGCGGATACGCGGACGCCGATGCCTGGGCGTTCGTCCAGAGGTGGGGCGACGCGGACATCGACCGTTCCCTGCTCCTGGAGTCGATCCAGCACACCGGCCTGTCCGCCGCCCCGTCGATCACGCTGCCGAAGGTGACCTTCGGCTACAAGCAGGGGCCCAACCGGCTCGACCGGCTCGGTGACGGCATCGCGCCCTTCATCAAGTACCGGCTCTCCAACGTCTCCGACGAGTCGGGCGGCTCGATCGACGTCGCCTACTCGGAGCCCGAGTGCGACTTCGCCGCACTGCCCACGCCGGAGTCGAACACCACCCGCTGCTTCCCGCAGTACTGGCAGCCCGCCGGCGCGCCCGATCCCGTCCAGGAGTGGTTCAACAAGTACGTCGTCACCCAGGTCACCGCGACCGACCGCACCGGCGGCTCCGACGACATGGTCACCAAGTACGCCTACCTGGACGGAGCCGCCTGGCACTACGCCGACGACGACGGCCTGACCAAGGAGAAGTACAAGACCTGGTCGCAGTGGAACGGCTACGGCCGGGTCCAGGTCCAGTCCGGCGGCTGGGACGGCATGCGCTCGCTGAACGAGCACTGGTTCCTGCGGGGCATGGACGGCGACCGCAAGAACGCCGGAGGCGGCGTCAAGGCGGTGACCGTCTCCGACGGGGAAGGCGGCAGCCTCACCGACCACGAGGCCTTCCAGGGAGTCGAGTTCAAGACCATCGACTACACCGGGCCGGGCGGCACGGTGGAGAGCAAGACCGTGAGCACGCCCTGGCGCAAGGAGACCGCCAAGCGGGTGCGGGACTGGGGCACGGTCACCGCGAACCTGACCGGCACGGCCGCGACCCGCACCTGGGACCGCAAGCACGACGGCGGCTGGCAGCAGACGTCCACCGCGACGACGTACGACGACCTGGGGCGGGTCACCGAGGACAGCGACCTCGGTGAGGCCGCGCCCGGCGACGAGCAGTGCACCACCACCGAGTACGCCGACAACGCCACCACCTGGCTGCGCGCCCTGCCCAAGCAGGTCGAGGTCCTCGACGTGGCATGCGGCACCGCCGTCACCTATCCCGCGCACCTGCTCTCCCGTAAGCGCAACACCTACGACTCCCTCGCCTTCGGCGCCGCCCCGACCCGCGGCCTGCTCACCAAGCAGGAGGAGCTCGTCGGTTACACCGGCGCCACCCCGAACTACCGGTGGAAGAGCACCGGGTACGACAGCTATGGGCGGCCCAAGTCCACCTCCGACTCGTCGGGGGCCAGTAGTACGACCGTCTTCGCCGCGGCGACCGCCACCAAGCCGGGCACCCTCACGGTGACGGGCACCGAACTGGTCGCCGGCACCCCGTCCAGCGCGCAGTCCGTCGTCACGGAGTTCGACGGCGTCCGCTCGCTGCCCACCGCAACGATCGACACCAACGGCAAGCGCGCCGACGCGGAGTTCGACGCGCTGGGCCGGCTCACCAAGGCCTGGCTCGCCAACCGGCCCAAGAGCTCCAGCCCGACGCCCAGCCTGGAGTACGGCTACCGCATCGCGGAGGGCGACATCGCCGCGGTCGTCGCCAAGAAGCTGATGAACGACGGCAGTCAGCAAGCGTCCTACATCCTGTACGACGGCTGGCTGCGACCACGGCAGTCGCAGTCCGTCGGCTCCGACGGCGGCCGGCTGATCGACGACACGTTCTACGACGGACGCGGTCTGGTCGTGCGCAAGTACGCGCCGTACTACGCGGCCAAGGCGCCCGAGGCCAAGCTCTTCGGCGTGACCGAGCAGGGCTCGGTGGAGACCCAGACCGTCAACGAGTACGACGGACTGGGCCGCCAGACCGTCACCAGGACGCTCCGCGGCAACGGCGTCGGCGTGGAGCTGTCCCGCACCACGACCACCCACAGCGCCGACCTGGTCACCGTCGACCCGCCGGACGGCGCCACGCCGACCGCGACGGTGCTCGACGCGGCGGGCCGGACCACCGAACTGCGTGAGTTCCACGGCGGGGCGCCGACCGGCGCCTACGACAGCACGTGGTACGAGCACGACGCCGACGGACACCTGACGAAGGTCACCGGCCCCGACAAGACGGTCCGCTCCTACACCTACGACCTGCTCGGACGCCAGCTCACCTCCACCGATCCCGATTCGGGCACCACCAGGACGACCTACGACGACGCGGACCGGGTCACCACCGCGACCGACGTCGGCCGTCAGAAGACGCTCGCCTTCGTCTACGACCGGCTCGGGCGGCACACCGAGACCCGGGAGAACTCCACCACCGGCCCGCTGCTGGCCTCCTGGACCTTCGACACCGTACGCAAGGGCTACCTGGGCAGCTCCACCCGCTATGTCGGGGGCGCGGGCGGAGCCCAGTACACGCAGACGATCAACGCCTACGACAACCTGTACCGGCCCCTGCGCACGACCGTGTCGATCCCGTCCACCGAGCCCGGACTGGGCGGCGCCGCGGGAGTCAGCTACCAGACCAACACCACCTACAACCTCGACGGGACCGTCAAGTCCGCCAGCTATCCGGCGGCCGGGAACCTGCCCGCCGAGGTGGTCGCACCGACCTACGACGGCCTCCAGCGCGTGGTGAAGGCCGAGGGCCTCGGCACCTATGTCGGCAACGCGCGCTACAGCCTCACCGGGAAGCTGGAGGAACTGGAACTGGGCGACGCCGGCAAGCGCGTCTGGATCAACAACACGTACGAGCCGGGCACCCAGCTGCTGTCCACCAGCCGCACCGAACGCGAGGGAATCGCCGGGGTCGACCGCGCGGTCACCTACGACTACGACGACGCGGGCAACGTCGACTCGGTCACCGACGCCTCCCGCCAGGGCACGGACCGGCAGTGCTTCCGCTACGACTACCTCCAGCGGCTCACCGAGGCGTGGACCCCGGCCGGCGACTGCGCGTCGGCCCCTGCCGCCGCCGCTCTCGGCGGACCTGCGCCGTACTGGCAGTCGTACACCTACACCGCGGCCGGGAACCGCGACACCGACACGACGCACGACCCCAGCGGGAAGGCCGCGGGAGACATCACCCGCACCTACCGTTACGACGAGAACGGCAAGGGCCAGCCCAACACCCTGACGTCGGTCTCCTCGGCGGGCGCCGTCACCGGCAAGGACACCTACACCTACGAACCCGGCGGCGGCGCCGAGTCCCGCACACCGGCCGGCGGAGCCAAGCAGAGCTTCACCTGGGACTCCGAGGGCAACCTCGCCTCCGTCACCGATGGCTCCGCGACCACCCAGTACCTGTACGACGCCGACGGCAAGCGCCTGATCAGCCGCGGTCCCGGCGGAGTCTCGACGCTGTACCTGGGAGCCTCGGAGATCACCTGGACGAAGGCCACCGGGAAGACGACCGCGCGGCGGTACTACGACCTCGGCGGGGCGAGCGCCGTGCGTCAGGACGACGGCAAGCTCTCCTTCGTCGTCGCCGACCACCACGGCACCGGTGAACTCGCCGTCGACGCCACGACGCAGACCATGGTGCAACGCCGCACCATGCCGTTCGGCGAGGCACGCGGCACTCTGCCGCCGGCCGGAAGCTGGCCGGGGACCAAGGGCTTCGTCGGCGGTACGCAGGATCCGACCGGCCTCACCCATCTCGGGGCCCGGGAGTACGACCCGAAGACGGGGCGCTTCCTCAGCGCCGACGCGGTGGTGGACCCGACGGACCCGCAGCAGCTGAACGGCTACGCCTACGCGCACAACAACCCGCTGCGGCGCAGCGACCCGACGGGCAACTACGACCCGGACATGATGGCGTGGTGCCAGGACAACCCCGGCAGGTGCCAGGGCGGAAGGATCATCCCCAGCAAGCCCTCGAAGCACAAGAAGAACCCCAACCCCGGGATGGACAAGAAGCGCGCCCATATGCCGGCGGTGCAGAACGAGCGCCTGGAAAAGATCATCAAGGAGCTCTACATCAGGCCCCAGGTCGCGGACTCGGACGTGAAGGGCGACGGCAAGACGGGCACGGCCCTGATCGAGGAGATGAACGAGGGCAAGGCCTTCGGGGGTAAGGGAACGAGTTGGCACATCGAGAAGGCCGTCGCGAAACTGGGCGGTCTGCGGGACCTGTTGGAGGACGACCGCAAGGCCAAGGTGGACACCGGAAAGGGAATCCTCTCCGACTCCGACCGCAAGGTCGCGATCAACGAATCGAAGGAACTCTGGACGGCCCTCAACGCGGATGACGTGGCCGGAGAGGTGACGAAGAGGGTGAACGCGAAACCCGAGTTCGCGAAGACGGTGTCCAATCTCATCAAGACCGTCATCTCGGCGGAATCCATGAGCGAGGTCACAGGGCAGAAGTTCGCCGTCCCCGAGAACCTCCACCCGAAGGCGGCCCAACGGGCCGTGCCCTCGGGTGAGAAGATCAAGGGCCGAGGTTTCGCCAAGGCGTTCGGGGTGGTGGGCGGTGCCGTCAGCGTCGCGCAGTTCCCGGTGGACGCCTACAACTACGGGTTCGAGGAAGCCACGAAACAGCTCACGGAGTCCCTGACGGACCCGCTGGGCGTGGTTCCCGAGGGCCAGGGGGCGGGATGCCTGTTCTTCAATGACTGCTATGTGGTGAGCCCGATGGCCTGACCGTCGGACCGCCCATCAGAGACGCCGCCGGCCGGGAGGCATTCCCGGCCGGCGGCGCGGTATTATCAAGCGCCCTATGAAGAGGTATGGACATGCAAGGAATCTCGTCCGGTGATCTGGTCGCGCAGCTGAGGCGGCTGCTGCCGGAGGTCGAGCCCTACTTCGAAAAGGCGGCCGACCGGCACGACCTGCGTGCGTCGCAGGTGACCCATTGGGAGCAGGTGAGCACCCATCCCGGGACGCTCCTGTCGGAAGTGCTTGCGCACCCGCTGTTCCAGCCCTTGATGGAATCACCGGAAATCGACGCGAAGCAGAAAGGCGTCCTGGAGCGTTGCTTCGAGTTCATAGAGGGACTCCACGAAGACCCCACGGGTTGGCTCGTGGACACGGCCTACTTCACTTTTGTGGAACCTTTCCTGGAAAGCGGTGAAGTGCTCGACCGCGCCTTCCGGTTCGCCTGGCCGAAGACCCGGGCGGCGACCCTGGCCATGCTGCGGGGCTGGAACATCGCCGTGGACCCGTCCTGGGAGAATCCGCCGGAGGAGGACGACCGGCAGGGCTGAGAACGGCTGGGATTGCGGCGACGGCGAGATCGGCCTGGCCTGTCTGGACGCTCAGTGGGCGGGAGGCCGTCGGGCTGGACCGAGCAGAATCGTCCCGACCGGCTGCCCGCCTCCTACCACCGCACTCACGGCGTGCGGTGCTTCCACGGCTGCTACTCGGTCGGTGACGACACCCTGTGGGTCGTCAACCGTCGTAGAAGAGGTGTCGCCAACACGCTGGCCGCGCTGAAGTCGATCCGTGCCGCCCGGCCCTGCGGCGCCCCGATCTACGTGATCCTGGACAACCTGTCCGCCCACAAAGGCGCCGACATCCGTCGCTGGGCGGGGAAGAACAAGGTCGAGCTGCGCTTCACCCCGACCTATGCATCCTGGGCGAACCCGACCGGAGCCCACTTCGGACTGCTGCGGCAGTTCACCATCGCCAACTCCCACCACCCCAACCCCACCATCCAGACACGTGCCCTGCATGCCTACCTGCGTTGGCGGAACGCCAACGCCCACCACCGTGATGTCCTGGCCGCCGAACGCAAGGAACGCGCCCGCATCCGCAGCGAGAAAGGCATCCGCTGGGGCGGACCTCCCCTCAAGAGGTCTTGCACGGTCAAATCCGCGCCAAGTGGCTGGCCAAGCAGGACGGCGCACTTGCCGCGCACCCGGCGCTCCCCGTGTAGCGCCGCCGCAAGCCGGCCGTGTCTGCAAGGCGGACCGTGCCGCCCGCGCCCTGGTACCCCTTGTCCGCCCAGCAGTTGATGCCGGCTTGGGCGAGAGCGTCGATGATGCCGTGCGCTCGTGCGGCCCGAACGTCGTGGACGGCACCGGGGAGAGCTGGTGAAGCCCACAGGAGACGGCCCTTCGGGTCGGTCATGACCTGCACGTTCATTCCGTGCGTCTTGTGTTTTCCCGCGTAGAAGAGCCGGTCGGCGGCGATCCTGTCGATCGGCGGAAGGGTCCCGTCCAGGATCAGTTACGCCTTCATCGACGCGGCCCGTACTGCTTCGGCGAGCGTGGGGGCGAGGGCGGCCAAAATTCGACGGCCTCGGTGATGTACCGGTAGACGGTGGTGGTGCCGATCCCGAAACCGGACGCGAGCTGGGCGTAGGGCTGGCCCTTGCGCAGGTGGGTGAGGGTGAGCAGTGCCTGTGGGCCCGCGCTCAGGCGCCGCCATTGGGTGCCGAGAGCGTGACGGTTTGTTCTCAGGCGGGTTGAGAGGAAGCGGAAGGCAGAACTGGACTCGTCGACGCCGGACGGGTAGACAAGCATGCGAAGCCTCTGGTGGAGACGGTTCCCTTGGTCGAAAACCCATCTACCAGGAGCTTCATCCGTCTGTTAGGCCAACTCCCCAGCCCGCACTGAAGGTTGGAAAAGGCTCACAATATCCCGGCGTGTCGTTCGGAATTGTCGCGACGCCCCTAGGAGAATTCGCTATCTGATGGCCAGCCCGGAGCAGATGTCCGCGACGAGGAGGTCGGGAGTTGACACCCGAACCAGATTCTACGGTTACAGTTTCCGGCACCGGCGTGCCCCAACTTCTCAAGATGTATGACCGAGCGCTAGAGGATGCGGCGTCTTTGTCACCGTTTGTGTTGGTGCACTCTCGGCCCTCGCGGTGGCGATTTATCAAGCCATTGGCCCGGTTTCCCCGTATGGCCTTTGGTACGCGAATGTTCCTAATCCGGCACGTAGAGCGGTCACTCCTGACACTTGAACGAAATTATCATGTTCGAGAAGCTCTGGGCGAGCTGACACCCGATCACGATGATCGAGATCGCTCCGCTTGCGCGGCGTACCGTAGAGCCCTCCCACCAAGCCGTTACACGTTCGCCCTCATCGGCTTTGCGGTGTCTGCTGTGATCGTTGCGTCGGTTATCATCCAGCTCGCTGGACGCGCCGCGAGATCTATTCTCGCAGGCATCGCACACGGGGAAACAAAAAATAATGACAAACAATCCCTAGATAAGCTGCTAAGAAGCCTACAAGATAACCGCCTTGAGACGACCTTCGGCGAGATCAGCAAAGACCTGGTCAACTTGATGACCGGTGGTGGAGGAGGAGATCTGCCGACGGCAGTCGACCACGCAATCCATATTGGTAGCGCAGGTCTGCTGGTACTGGTCTTCATCGCCTTCGTCACCGGCTACGTGGCCACTCGACCATTGGTATCTTCCTTCCGGCTCAAGAGGCAAATCCTCGGTCTCGCCGATCAGGACGGACTTGGCCTTAACGACACCGCAAGCAGTTGGTACGTAAACAAATCGGTCGGCGCTTATAAGCAGGAAAGAAAAGCCTTTGGGGCACTTAAAAGAAAGCCGGTACCGGAAAAGCCTGTCGACCTAGTAATTCTCGCCTTTCCGCCTGCATTTCTGCTCGCGCTGGCGATTCTGCTCGCTTGGTGGGTGACAAAAGACACCCTTCAAACTGCCACCGAGTGGCAGCAGTCGTGGCAGGAATGGCTGCCAAACCTATTGGCGGCTTATCTTTACGTTGCATGGCTGGGAGCTCTGGGTGCGCTTCGAATGATGTGGCTGCTTTCAGCGTTCGAAGGTCGTAGAGATGGGGAGAACCGAAAAGCCCCCTTCGTCGGCAAGATGCGCCACAACGGCTTGTATGTGGAGGCGCGTCCCGTGATTGAGGCTGCCGCGTGGCCGATGGCTTCGGGATTGCTCTATCTTCCATGGCTCTTTTATCCAGTAATTGGCGCCATTCACTTCCATCGTATTATGCTGACCGGGAATCGTTTGCTCGGACACCGCGGCCACTGCGCAGTGGCGACTCTGGCCTTCATCTCAGTTGTCGCCACGCCGGTCATCGTCTCTCACCAGCTCTGGCGATTTGCCACACTGGATAGCAGTCGCCGCAGCAAAATCCTTGCTGTCGTTGCTTTCCCTGCGTTGTTCATGCTACCGGTGGCCCAGGTTGCGAGCGCGGTTGCATACTCTTCGTCTGCAGTCTCTTCGAATGCAGACATTTCAGCCTCCTCTTGGCTTTTTCTGTGCTCCGTTTCCTCTGGCCTCCTGTGGGCTCTTCTTTACGCACTGGTTGTGGCAGCGGTGCAGAAATGCCAGAACAGCCTGATTCGAAAACTAGCCGATGAGGTGAAAAGTGGACAGTGCGAGCAAGCCGGTGCCCATGTCACACTCGGCCCGGTCCACGGACAAGAATAAAATTCGTAGCCAGGCGCTGCTATAACCGGGATCTACGGAACACCTTGAGCCTTTTCCAACCTCGAGGCGCTATCCCGTAATCGATCTTCGGATGGCGGTCCTGCAGGCGCCCGGTTGATCTGATGCTCACGGTCAGCACGCTGCTGGCCACCGCTTAGCATGCCTTCATGACGCAGCCCTGGACGATGCGCAGGATGGCGGATGAGTTTGCCGAGCTGCTCGGAATGGATCCCGCCAGCATCGACGGCGGCAACCTGACGTTCGTCCGGAGAGACCTGCACGCAACACTCTCGATCTGGAAGGACCGCTACGACTGGTCGACCTTTGGCTGGACGGTCCACTCGGACTACACCGACCTCCGTGACCGAATGGAAAGCTTCGGCGGAGTCAGCATCCGGATCGACCACCCCGCGCCATCCGGCGACGCGAGTCCAGCCAATATTCCCCAGGGCGCCTGCTATCTCTGGCCGGCGGGCGGCACTCCACTTGCCCCAGAGGCCACTTTCGGTGTCACTCAGTACGGACTGCCCTCCCTGCACTTCGTCCGTGACCCCCACGACCGGGGCCTGCTGCTACTGGCGGATGCCCACGTCCACCGGGGCAGGGTTGGTCCTTCGCGCCAACTAACAACGAACCGGCACGGCTTGCGAAGGCCATCCTGTTGGCCCGCCGGTCCGGGGATCAGGATCTTGAGCGGGCGGCTGTCGTCTAGCTGCGGGACAGGGGCGAGGAAGCGGTAGCCCACCGGCCCGACTACCGCTTCCGGGAGGCTGTCGCCGACTGGTCCAAGCAGTACGCCAAGGCCACCGGGATCGATCTCAGCGACCTGGCCAGCTGTCAGGGACCGTGTGGGCAAGCCGATCGCTTCCCAGCCGCCGAGCCCGCGCCTCCGTCCAGGCAAGCAGCGCACTGCCAAGACCCCGCCTCGTGTGACCGGGATGCACGTGGACCGTGGCGCGCCGGCCCTTAACCCAGCCCCAGCCAGCCAGCTCACTTCCGGAATGGTGAACGAGCACCGCGTCGGACTTCACTTCCAGGCCAGGCGTGTTGAGGCCAGCGGCGATGACGTCGGCGCCGGTCGCAGCACGACCACGGAGCTCGTACTCGCAAGCGGTGACCAGTTGGTGAACTGCATCGACATCAGCGGTGGTTGCCGGTCGGCTTCCGTAGCCGTCCGGCAACCACTGAGAGGAAGGACCAGACATGGGTGAGCCCTGCGTCATCTGCACCTCCACGTCGACCTGATCACCTACTGACTTCTTCAGGGTGTTGTCGGGGGTGGTGACGGCTGATGACGGGTGGTGATCCCTGTCGGCCGGTGGTATGCGGTACGCGCAGGGTGCCGGGCTGACCATCGAGAGGCGACGGCCTCGTGAGCGGATCCGGTACGGGGCAGGTGCGCGGTTCGGCCGTGGTGAGAGGACTGCGGTGATCGCTCTCGAGCCGATGGCCGAGAACTGCCGTACTGTCGGAACCGCCGCTGGCCACCCCTGCGACCGCCTCCCGCTGGCCGCAAGAGTCACTTCCACCGGGTCACAAAAGCCGTTAGGGGTCTGCTACTTGGTGCCGACCATGCGCAGTGTGGCGAGCACCAGTGCCCGGGTGACGGTGACGATGTCGCTCACGCGGACCTGTTCCTGTGGACCGTGCGCGAGGCGTACGTCGCCGGGGCCGTACTGCAGCGTGGGGATGCCCGCCCCGGAATACAGTCGCAGGTCGCTGCCATAGGGGGCGCCTCGCTCAGAAGGCCGCGGGCCGCCGGTGACGTCGGCGTGCGCGTCGGCGACCTGGGCCGCTAGCGGATGCCCGGCCGGCAGCCGTCCGCTGGCGAACTGCCCGCCCGGCCACGTCACCGTGGCGGGGTGAGAGCGCAGCCAGGGGTCGGCCGCGCAGGCTTCGGCCACGCACGCCTCCAGTTCGGTGCGTGCCTGGGCCGGATCCTCGCCCAGCCGGACGCCCAGTCTTCCCTCGGCCACCAGCAGGTCGGGCACGCTGCTGGCCCAGTCACCGGAATGAACGGTACCGACGGACAGCGGGTAGGGGATGGGGTATTCGGACATGAGCGGGTCAGCCCCGACGTTGCGGCGGCCTTCCAGCTGGGCGAGCGCACGGTGGATGGGCAAGTACGCGTCGATCGCGCTCACCCCCACGTATCTGGTGCTGCCGTGGGTGGCCCGGCCGGGTACTTGGATGCGGAAGGTCAGGGCGCCGGCGTTCGCAGTCATGACCGCGCCGCTGGTCGGTTCGGTGATGATGCAGGCGTCGCCGGTGTGGCCGCGTCGGAGGGTGCCGAACGCCCCGAGTCCCCCGTCCTCTTCACTGACTACGAAATGCGCGGACACCTGACCGCGCAGCCTTGCGCCCGCCTCCCGTATCGCGGCCAGGGTGGCGAGTATCGCCATCACCCCCGCCTTCATGTCGCACGCTCCTCGTGCGTGCACCACGTCCCCGGTAACCCGAGGGCGGAAGGGGTCACCCTCCCAGCGCGCCAAGTCTCCGGAAGGGACGACGTCGACGTGCCCCTGGAGGATCAGCGTCGGCCCGTCGCCCTGGGGCACCGTGCCGCCCACCAGGCCCCACGCCTCGGTGCGCGGGGCCTCGCTGCCGGGAAAACGGGGATGGTCACGTAGCTCGGGCAGGTTCATGGACCACAGGTCGACATCGAGGTGCATCCGCTTCAGATGCCGGGCCAGGACGTGCTGAACCTCGGACTCCGCGGCGCTCCCCGTCACGCTCGGAACCGCGAGGAGTTCCAGCAGAAACCGGGCGATGGCCGCCTCATCCACCGCGGCCAGGGCCGAGGCTTCCACATCGCTCAGGCTTGCTGTCATCTCAACGCTGCTCCCACCACGTGACATCAGGACAATCCGGAGACTATGTTCGACGGACAATGCAAGCAATCGCCATTTGCTGCTTCCTACTGTCGCTTTCTTGCAATGTCAGCGGACCCATGGCTATTTCTTGCGCTGGCCGCAGGTTCTGACGTCTGGAGTGAGGTCATGGACGCCATCGATCAAGCGATCATCCGGTACGTGCTGCACGACGCTCGGGCCACATACGCCCAGATCGGCAAGGCGTCCGGGCTGTCCGCGCCCGCCGCCAAGCGGCGTCTCGACCGCCTCGTGGCTACCGGAGCGATCCGCGGTTTCACCGCTCTCGTCGATCCTCAGGCGTTGGCCTGGCATACCGAGGCTTTCGTCGAGGTCTACTGCACCGGCAATCCCACCCCCGCCGAACTGCGCCAAGCCCTGGAGGCCATCCCCGAGGTCGTCGAAGCCTGTACCGTCTCGGGCGCCGCCGACGCTGTCGTCCACATGCTCGCCAGAGACATCGCCCACCTGGAACAGGCCATCCAACGCGTGCGGGCCACCTCTCCTGTGGAACGGACCGAGAGCGCCATCGTGCTCTCGCGGCTGTTGAACCGGCCTCGCGTGTGATCGACACCGTGCGACCACCGCGAGTGCCGAGGCCGGCGTCCGCCGGCCTCGGGACGACGCGGCATCCCGCACACGATCCCCGAACGCCTCGACCAGCAAAGACACCGCAAGAACCGAGGCTCCAGAAGGGGGTCGACCCACCGGCTTCGACAGCGAGCGCTGCAAGAAACGCAACACCGTCGAACGCACCATCAACCGCCTCAAGGGCTTCCGGGCCGTCGCTACCCGCTACGAGAAACGCGCGTACATCTACCTCGGCACCGTCACGCTCGCAACCCTCGTCATCTGGCTCAAAACATGATCCGAGAAACAGTGCCTGGTAGAGGAGTTGACTCCACAGCCGATCGTCTCCATCACGCCGTCGTACGCAGCGAAGACGGCCTGGGGGACGCCGAAGAGCTACCCCCGCGGGGCACAGGGACGACCCGCTCGGCGGCACGGGGCTCGGTGGTCCCGCGAAGCCACCCCGCGGGCGCGGGGCATTCCCGCGCGCGGGGATGGCCGCACCACGGTGATGGAGCAGGCGGACACCTCCGACTGCCCACCGTCGCT
Organism: Streptomyces sp. LUP30; assembly: GCF_001746365.1. GTDB lineage: Bacteria > Actinomycetota > Actinomycetes > Streptomycetales > Streptomycetaceae > Streptomyces. Next base: position 93,594 of record NZ_MJAJ01000014.1, on the reverse strand, counting down.
GAGTCTCACCAGGTCGTGCGCGGGGTGGCACAGGGGTCGGCGTGTCCCCCGTCTCCGCAGCCAGGCGGGCGCCCCGTGGGCTGGCAGCAGTGGGCCCCGCTGGAGTGCTCGGTCCCAGCAGTAGCTGTGTCCGTTCGGCACCCGCGGCTGCAGCGCCGGTGTCTGGGGGTCTTCGGGCTCATCCCTGCCCTTCCTGCGCCAGCGGGCGGAGGGCCTCGCCGTCCGGGCAGTAGATGTGTGGCCGCCGTGAGTCGGAGACAGGCACCGATGTGGATGCGGAGCACACGGTGCGCTTCTATACGAGTGCACGGGTCGCAGGCTCGAGAAAACCGGCCTCGGTGTCGCAGAGGTAGGCCGGCGCGACTTCGAGCATCAACGCGCCGATCCCGTGCGCGCAGGCGGCGAGATCGTCCACGACGCCGCGCAGCGCCGCGAGCGCGGGATCCGCCGACGGCGAAGGCGGGTCGGTACGGACGTCTCGGACGGCCTGGGCGGACCACCGCACGCACCGCTGGCAATTTCCGGTCCCGCGTGGGGTTGGGGATCCTGCGCGAGTCAAGGGCTGCTCGAGATCCCTGTGATGGAGGAGATGATCCGGTCCTGAGATGTGGTCGGTACATCGAAGAAACCGTTGTTGTAGCCGAGCCGCAGCACCGCGGCCCGGTCCGCGACGGCCTTGACGTCTCCCAGGTTGTGACTGATGAGGATCACCCCGATCCCCTGTTCGCGGAGCTTGTCGACCAGGTCGAGGACATGGTCTGCCTGCTGTGTGCCGAGTGCCGCGGTGGGCTCGTCGAGTAGGACGGCCTTCGGTTTACCCAGGAGTGCGCGAGAGATCGCGACCGTCTGCCGCTGGCCCGCCGACAGCGTGGCGACGGGGGTGCGCATGTCGGGGACGCGAATGCCCAGTGCGTCCAGCTGCCGGCGTGCCTCTGCGCGCATGCCGTTCTTGTCCATGTGCCGGAAGAGGCGGCCCAGGGCACCGGGACTTCTGCGCTCCCGGCCGAGAAAAAGGTTCTCGGCCACATCAAGGCCGTCGCACAGCGCCAGGTTCTGATACACGGTCGCGATACCGAGGTGTTGGGCGGCCTGAGGGGTCCTGATCTGCACCGGCCGGCCCTCCCACTCGATGACGCCGGTGTCGGCCGGTGCGACGCCCGCGATGACCCTCACGAGGGTGGACTTGCCAGCGCCGTTGTCCCCCAGGAGGGCGACGACTTCGCCCGGGTGGACTTCCAGCTCGACGTCCTTCAGGGCCTGCACGGCACCGAATCGCTTGGAGATGCCACGCAGTGCGAGCAGCGGCGAACCGGTCACGCGTACCTCGCCTCCTCGGTGCGTGCAAGGTCGGCGGAAATCCGCCCCGTGGTAACGGTAGGTCAAAGCTCGCTTACATTACCTTTCGACATAGTCTCGACATATGAGGCAGAAGCGGGGATCGTGGGGCGTTGGGCCAGCCCAGGGAGGGCAGACCACGACACACCGCCCTTCGAGGCGCGAGCGCGCATGTCAGTGGCGTCGCCGACGGGGAGCGGCGCTCCTCATGGCGGGTGGCCTTCTGCTCGGGGCCGCCGGATGCGGCGAGGGGCAGAGCGACAGCGGTGGCACGGGGTCGGGGAAGGTCAAGATCGGCCTCGTGACCAAGACCGAGACCAACCCGTACTTCGTGACTCTGCGCGAGGCCGCCGTGGCGGCGGCGGCGAAGAACGACGCCAAGCTCATCGCCCTGGCCGGCCGGTTCGACGGGGACAACGAGGGCCAGGTCGCCGCGATGGAGAGTCTCATCTCCAGCGGTGTGAAGGGCATCCTCATCACGCCGTCGAACGGCACGGGGCTCCTGAGCACCATCGCGGAGGCCCGCCGACAGGGCATTGCGGTGATCGCGCTGGACTCCACCACCGAGCCGCCGAGCGCGACCGATGCCACCTACGCGACGGACAACGTCAAGGCGGGACGCCTCCAGGGTTCCTACCTCAGGGCTGCTCTCGCCGGCCGACCGCCCAAGGTGATCATGCTCGACGGCACGGACGACTCCACCGTCAGCAAGCAGCGTCACGAGGGGTTCCTCAAAGGCTTCGGCATCACGAACGACTCCCCGGCGATTCGCGGACAGGCGAACACCAATGGAGAACGCAATCCGGCACAGGCTGCGACGGAGAACCTCCTGGAGCGCACGAGCGACATCAACACGGTCTACACGATCAACGAGCCGGTGGCGAGCGGTGCCTCCGCGGCCATGGCGGCTCGCGGCCTCACCGGCAAGGTGACCATCGGCTCCATCGACGGTGGGTGCACCGGCGTCCGCGACGTGCGGTCCGGCAAGTACGCGGCCACGGTCATGCAGTTCCCCGTCAGGATGGCCACGCGAGGCGTCGACTCGGTCGTCGAGTACGCCAAGAACGGGAAGAAGCCGCACGGACTCTCGGACACGGGCACCGTACTCATCACCGACAAACCGGTGAACGGATTGGCGTCTCAGGATACGGACTGGGGACTGAAGCATTGCTGGGGATGACGTACCGACGTCGAGCGGTCGAAGAGGATCAGGCTGACCGATGAGAACATCTGTCACCGACCACGCCGTCGACGCTGAACGGCACGCCCGGCTCCGGGAGGGACTCCGGTACGCCCTGCGCACGCCGGCCATCGGCCCTCTCACTGCTCTGCTCATTGCCGTGGTGGTCTTCTGGATCATCACGGATACGTTCCTGACGGCGCAGAACCTTTCGCTGGTGCTCCAGCAGTCCATCGTGATCGCCACTCTGGCACTGGGCCAGTCCCTGATCATCCTCACCGCCGGCATCGACCTCTCGAACGGCGCCATCGCGGTCCTCGGCACGATCGTCATGGCCAAACTTGCCTTCGAAGGCGGCAGCCCCGGGGTGGCCCTGCTTATCGGCTTGGCCGTGGCGACGTTCCTGGGACTGGTGAACGGCCTGCTCGTCGCCCGGCTGGGCTTGCCCCCCTTCATCGTGACCCTGGGAACCCTGACCGTCGTTTTCGCGGTGAGCAGCCTCTACTCCGATTCGCGTAGCTATCAGGTGACCTCCGATCTGCTCCTGTTTTGGGGGCACGGCATCCAGCTCGGAGCGATGCGCCTCACCTGGGGGACATTCCTGCTCGTGGGCCTCTACGGGTTGTTTTGGTACGTACTTGCCAACACCGCCTGGGGCCGACACGTCTACGCCGTCGGCGACGCACCCGAGTCCGCGCGCCTGATCGGCATCAAGGTGTGGAGCACAGTCCTCTCGGTCTACGTCACCGCCGGGTTCCTTTACGGCATCGCCGCCTGGCAGGCCCTCGGCCGAATCGCCAACGCCGACCCGAACGCCTACCAGACAGCCAACCTGGAAAGCATCACAGCCGTCGTGCTCGGCGGCACCAGCTTGTTCGGCGGCCGGGGCAGCATCATCGGCACGCTCATCGGGGCCCTCATCGTCAACGTGCTCCGCTCCGGTCTCACTCAGGCGGGCATCGACAGTCTCTACCAAGATGTCGCGACCGGGACCCTCGTCGTCGTCGCAGTCGGCGTCGACCAGGTCTTGCGGCGAAGCGGCTCACGCTGATGCCAGAGTCCAGGCCGTGCCTGCCGTGGCTCGCCCTGCCCTTCTCTGCACGTTTCGGCCGCGCCCTGGTGTCGTCACCCGAGACGGCATCCGGCCTCCACGGGTATCGAGTCGGGATCGATACCCGTGGAGGGCGATTGGTCGCTGTTGCGGCGCGGCCCACTGGCCGGCACCGCCTTCACCGACGACGAGCACGCGTGAGTAATCCTTGACTCGGCCAGAAGCAGCCTCCCGGTGAGGGCCTGCTGACATGACCGGCAGGTGATCGAGGCCAGGAGCGGCCGTCGGCGGTGGGGGGGACCGCGGTCTCCACCCTCCACCCTTGCATCTCCATCCGGTGACCAGCCCGGAGGCCGATGGCAGGGCCGGGCGTCGCGGCGAGGGTGGGCGCATGACAGCGAAGATCGTGATCATGCAGCTGGCGATCCTGGCCGTGGTGCTGGAGTCCGATCTCGGCCGCCGCAAGATCAGCTGGTTCCGGGTGGGACGGCCGGTCGTCGGCGTCGCCGTTATCGTGCCGTTCTTCTTCACCTCGTTGCCCACCGGCGGGAACGATCTGCTGCTGCAGGGCGCCGGCGCGCTGGCGGGGGCGGCACTCGGGCTGTTCTCGGTCTGCCCGCTGCTGGTGTCCGTCGACTACCAACCGGATTGGCGACGCCGTTGGCCGCGCACCTCGCCCACCCCAGGCAGCCCCGCCGCGGTCAGCCGCTCGGGGGCCGGTTACGCGGCGGTCTGGATCGCCGTGACGGCTGCCCGGCTCGGCTTCGCCTACGGCGCCCAGCACATCTTTCCGGTGGGGGTCGGCGTGTTCCTGACCACCCACCACCTGAACGCCACCGGTCTGACGAACGGCTTCATCTTCCTGTCGGTGAGCATGAGCCTGTTCCGCAGCCTGGGGCTGTACGTGCGAGGCCGCGCGCGCCTGGCCCAGGCCGGTCCGGTCGTGGGCGCCGCGCATGTGACGGGCGGTGCACGGTGATTCTCATACCGCTGCTCGGCCTGATCGTCCGTGCTGTCCGCGCGCTGGGGGCGCGCTCTGCAGGCACGCCATCCTGGGATAATGCGGACCGAGAGTATTGTTAGAAGGTTAAGCCCGGCCGTGGACCCTCCCGGGATCGGGCTGAGCGGCATGATCCCCGACCCACGGGCGCGTGCCGCGGCCATGCTGGTGGGGCTGGGGGTGTCGATCTGGATCAACATCGTCACACTTCCCGCTGCCCCCGGGATCGTGGCGCCTGTCGCTCTGGCCGTCGCCGCGCTGGCTTGGCTCGTCCTGATCGCCCGCACCCGAGGTACGCACGTGGTCGCGGTCGCCGCGGTGATGTGCGCAGCCGGGGCGGTGCTCGCGGTCACTGATGCCAATGGGTTGATCTTCACCGGCGTCGCGGCGAGCGTGGCCGCCGTCGCGTTCGATCCGGTCGCCGCCCTCGTGCTGTCTGCCGCCGGTCCTGTCGCCTACTGCCTCGCGGCGATCCCTCACGGGCCGTTTCCGGGGCGCCTGTTGGGCACCGCCGCGGTGGTCCTCGCCGGGCTGGTGGCTGGTGCCAGGCGACGCGAGATCGACCGGCGTGCTCGGCAAAGCACGCTGGTCGCCACGGAACGCCGGCGTACCGAGCTCGCACGGGCCGAGGCGGAACTCGCCGGTGAGCGCAACCCTCTCGGCCGCGAGCTGCACGACGTGCTCGCCCACACCCTCGGCGCCCTGTCGATCCAGCTCACCGCTATCGACACCCTCGCCCGCACCGACGTATCGCGCGAGAAGCTCATCACACAGATCGAGCTCGGCCACGAGCTGGTCAGCACGGGCCTGGACGAGGCACGCCATGCCGTCCGCGCGCTGCGGGGCGAGCCCACGCCGCTGGCCCGGCAGCTCGAACGGCTCTGCGAACTCCATCAGGCAGAGCTCGAACTGGACGGTAGCCAGCAGGAGCTCAATGCCGACATCACGCTCGCGCTCTACCGGCTCGCCCAGGAAGCACTGACCAACGCCGCCAAACACGCCCCTGACACGCGCCGGAGTGTGCGGGTCGGCTTCGGTCCGCGGGACGTGACCGTACAGGTCGGCAATACGAGACCTGCCCCGGGCCCGGACACGCCCGCGGCGCTGCACGCGAGCGGCAGCGGGTTCGGCCTCCAGGGTATGAGGGAACGCGTCAAGCAGGCGGGTGGCGATCTCCAGGCGGGTCACACGCCCGACGGCGGATGGCTGGTCGCCGCACGCATCCCCTACCGACGGGGCAACCTGGGCAACCGCAGCGACGGGAATGACCGATGAGCCCCACGCCGATCTCCGTGATCATCGCCGACGACCATCGGGTCGTGCGCGAGGGCCTGGCCACCATCCTCGGCGCCGTCGACGGGGTGCACATCGCCGGGCTGGCCGCGGACGGCGCTCAAGCCGTCGATCTCGCCGCCCGGCACGAGGCCGACGTGGTCTTGATGGACCTTCACATGCCCGGCGTCGACGGCGTCGAGGCCACGCGCCGGCTCAGGGCCGAGCGTCCGGCCACGGCCGTCGTGGTACTCACCACCTATACCGACGACGACTCCATCCTCGCCGCACTCGAGGCCGGAGCCACCGGCTACCTGACCAAGAACGCCTCCGCCGCGGACATCCACCGCGCCATCGAGGCCGCCGCCTGCGGCCACGCCATGCTCGACCCGCTCGCCGCCGCCCGCCTGATCCACGCGAGCCGCCGCAACGACCCGGGCCACACCGTGAAGAACGCCGCTCTCCCCGACGGCCTCACCGAACGCGAGGCCCAGGTGCTCGGCCTGATCGCGCAGGGCCTGTCCAACGCTGAGATCGCCGCCAAGCTGTACCTGAGCCGCTCCACGGTGAAGACCCATATCCATCAGATCTTCGCCAAGACCGGCAGCCGCGACCGCCCGCAGGCCATTGTGTACGCGCACCGGCATGGGATCCACGCCGAGGAGGATCCGGCCCAGCGGAACGGGTGACCGGCCGGTCCTTCTGAGCTTCACGATCAACTCATGGCCCCTTCGACGCGTATCCGGGTCGCGGGTCAGCCCGGACCGGGAGTGTCCGGTCCGGGCTGACCCGCACGTCATTGGTCTCGGCGGGCTGGTTCGCGGATGAGCTGGGGCATCAGCTCCCGGTTAGCGGCGCGCGCGGCGGCGAGGTCGTCGTCGCGGTCCTGGAGCTTGAGTTCCAGGTCGACGACCTGCCGTTCGAGGGTAGTGATCCGGGCCTGGAGCTGTTCGGTGTCTTCGGGGCCGCCGATGCCGGACTCCCGCCAGACCTGTTCGCCCAAGGCCTCGCTGAGGCGGGTTTCGAGGCGGCGGATCTGGGCGGTGAGGCGGGCGGTGCGGGCGTCGGCGGCGGCAGGTCGGCTTGGAGGGAAGCCCGGCTCACGGCCGGGCCCCGGCCGCCGGGGATCATGGGCGGCTCGGCGGGCCTGGGCGTGAACCTGGCCGAGCAGATCGCGGTGACGGTAGAGAAAGATGCGGTCGACGCCCACGCGGCGGGCGATGGCCGCGACGCTGACCTCGGAGCCGTCCTTCGCGGCCTCGGCCAGGGAAGCGAGCACGCGTTGGCGGCGTCTGCCAGTGTCGGCCCGGCGTCCCTCGATCATGGCCTGGACGGTGGGGTCGGGTGCGGTCATGCGGGTCGTTCCGGTCGGAAGTCGGGCAGCGGCTGGCGGATGCGGGGCATGCCGAGGAAGTTCTGCCGCATCTGGCGGACGACCTGGACGGGCCGCCCGCGGGTCGGGCGGCCGGATCCATGGTCAACCACTCCCTGTGGGTGGCCACGACGAATCCGCTGTCGCACTCCCTGCTGTTTGAACGCTTCCCCGGCGAACGTCGCAGCTCGCTGCCCGATACCGTCCTCCAGACCGGTGAGGTCCCTGGAACCGCCCCACTGTCCCTGACCACGCGTCACGCTGATTACGGAGGGCTACTCGTCACTTCGTCGTAGCTTCGGGAGAAGAGGGCCGGGTCAGCCCTGCTCCTTCACCCTCGCAGCGTAGAGGGGCACGTACTCCTGGCCGGAGACCTCTGCCAGGGCCTGCATGATCAAGTCAGAGACAGCCCTTCGGGCACCGGCGTCAGCGGCGGAGCCCTCGTACAGGGTGAGGTCGACGGGCTTGCCGAAGGTGACCTTGACCTTGGCCGGACGCGGAAGCATGCGCCCGGGGGGCAGGACGCAGTCGGTGCCGCTCATGGCCACCGGCACCACGGGCGCGCCGGACTTGAGAGCCAGCCATGCCACGCCCGTCTTGGCCCGGTAGAGCCGGCCGTCCGGGGAGCGTGTGCCCTCGGGGTAGATACAGAAGACACCGCCGTCCTTCACCACCCGAAGACACGCGTCAAGCGAGGCCACCGCCGCCCGTTGGTTCTCGCGGTCGACCGGAACCTGCCCACTGCCCCGCATGAAGGACGAGACGATCCGCATCGGCCAGGGACCTCCCTCAAAGTACTCCGCTTTCGCCATGAAGGTCACCTGCCGATCCAGCACCAGCGGCAGGAAGGTGGAGTCCACGATGGACAGGTGGTTGGACGCGAGTATGACGCCGTTCGACTGCGGCACATTCTCCAGGCCCACGGCTTCGAGCCGCGCCGCAGTACGCAGCACCGGCCCGGTCAGCCACTTCAAATGCTCATACATCAATTCGTTCCTCTATGACTCGTGCGCATCGCGCGTTGGCGCGACCCTCGCCCGCGGCGGCAAGCTCGAACATGCCACGGCATTCCAGCGCGTACCGGACGTACGCGTTACCGAGCGCCCAACTGGCCGCGCCTTGACGGAGTGCCACCCGTCATGCGCCGTCCCGGGTGCTCAGCAGGTTCACGACCGTCACCCGCAGCACCGGCTCGCCGCCCTGATCGATGAGCTCGGCGAGCGTGCGCACGATGCCGCGTCGCGGATCGGAGCTCGATCGCCGGGTGTCGATGGTGCGGAGGTGCAGGCGGAGCCGGTCGCCGGGGTGGACGGGCTTGAGCCAGCGCAGTTCGTCCACCCCGGGGCTGCCCAGACTCGCGACCTTCGACAGATAGTGCCTGGCGAACAGTTGCATCATCAGTGTGACCGTGTGCCAGCCGCTGGCGACCAGCCCGCCGAAGGGGCCCTGCCGCGCGGCGATGGGATCGATGTGGAAGGACTGAGGGTCGTACTGCGAGGCGAAGGCGATGATCTCCTCCTCCGTGACCGCAACGCTGCCGTACTCGTACGTCGCACCCGCTGTGTAGTCCTCGAAGTACCGGTCATCGATGGGGACCATGAATCCGTCCATGTCCTGGTGTCCATTCAAGTTGCGTCATCCTTACGAGCTCTGGGAAAAAGTGCTGAGGGCAGGGGGCCGAGGGTCGCGGCCGCGGCCATCAGCAGCAAAGTGGTTCGCACGGAGCGCCAGCGCCTGCGCTCGTCGCGATGGCGACGCCGAGAGTCGTGCCGATGGCATCGCGGTCTGGTTCAGGTCGCTGACGGCTCTCGGTCGCCCAGCCGTACCGCGACGGCGAGAAGGGCAGCCGCCGCGACTAGATACCCGGTACTGGGCCACTGGATCTGTGCCGGGCTCGCAGAGAGCCAACGCTGCAGGCTGGGCTGCGCCACGAGTAGAACGGTGCCGTCCAGTGCGACGGACACCGCCCCGGCCACGCTGACGAGAAGCGGACCCGAGCGTCGCAGCCGCCCGGTCATCAGGTCATGGGCCCCAGATGGGCGTCCAGTGCAGCTTCGATCAGCCCCTCGTGACTGTTGAAACCGTCGTCACCGAGGGCGAGTTGCAGGCTGCCCCAGGACCGCAGTTGAGCGATGCCGTGCAGGTTCGCCCACAGGGCGGCCGCAGTGACGGCCGCCGCAGGCTCCAGCGCCTGTGCCAGGCACCGAACGACGAGCTCGGTGACACGCTGGAACATCGGAAGCGTCGCCTCCCGCAGCCGAGGTCCGTCCGGGGTTCCACTCTGCTCGCTGCTGTCGAGCAGGTCGTGACGGAACATCAGCTCGAACATGCCGCGCCGTTCCAGTGCGTAGGTGACGTACACCCGCGCCAGCACCGCCAACTCAACATGCGGCACGGCAGTCCCGGCCGTGGCTGCGGCGAACCGCGCGCCCAGCTCCTCGAAGCCTCTGTGCGCGATGGCCGACAGCAGCGCCCGGTGTGTCGGAAAGTAGCGCCGCGGCGCACCGTGCGAGACACCTGCCCGGCGGGCGATCTCCCGAAGACCAACCGAAGCGGTGCCCTCAGACAGCACCAGCTCTACGCCGGCATCGACCAGTCGTTCCCGCAGAGACCCTTCAACATCCATAGACAGTGTCTACCAGATATTCGTAGACAGCGTCTATCGGCAATCCATCTGCGCGGACTCAGGGCTGGCGGTCCGCGTGGTGCCGGGCGGCCGGCGCCGCAGTGCCCTTTCTCAAGGCGTACCTGGCGCTGGAGTGCCACGACCTGGGGACCGCCCGTCCCGGCGTCGGGACGTTGGTGACCCGCCCGGACGCTGGCCGGCGACACGCTCGCCGCGCACGGACCGCTCCGCAAAGACCTGCAGCGCTGGCTGACCAGCCCGCCTGGCAGGGCGCGACGACGAGAGCATCGAGGCGCTGTGAACGCATTTCGTAACGCCGCCGGAGAGGACGTAGCGCGAGCGCTGTCTTGCATGCCCAGGGCCTGGACAAAGGGACAAACAGCGCTGGACGCTGCAGAACTGCGACCCGGATGTCCCCGCCGGACGGGTGGTCGGCCCCAACGGCGCCGGCAAGTCGACCTTATTGAACCTGGCCTCCCGCATGCTGACCCCGACGGCCGGTTCACCATCGAGGTGTGCGGCGGCCGTCCCGCTTCGGGTGTGGAACCGCTGGCCAAGATCGGCTTCGTCGCTCAGGACAACCCGACCTACGCCGCGTTGAGCGTCGCCGACCACCTCGACTTCGGCTTTGCCGTTGCGCAGGTCCAGAGGTCAGTGGATCACACGCTGACGGGCGCGGCATCAGTTATGCAAAGGCAGATGTGAGTGAAGCGACGAATGGACTGCCTGGTGGGCGGTCTCGCTTGTTGAGTAGCTTCTGTCCCATGCGGAAGACCATCGGGCACGATTTCGACCAGGACACCCGGCTCAACTGGGCCTCTGAGGCGAGCTGTACGGCTCACCTCACCGATCGCTGGAACACCACCAGCGGCAACCCCAACGGTGGCTATCTCATGGCCGTTGGGGTTCGTGCCCTCCAGGAGCGCTCTGCCCATCCAGATCCGCTGGTGGCCTCGGCGTTCTTCCTCCGGCCGGGATCACCGGGGCCGGCCGAAATCCAGGTGGAGTCGGCCAGGGAAGGACGCCGAACTTCCACTCGCGAGGCACAGATGCGCCAGGGCGGCCAGGAGATCCTGCGGATCGTGGCGACGTTCACCGACTTCGACCAGGCGGACGGTCGCAATCTGTCGCTGACGGAGACGCCAGACCTGCCCTCGCCGGATGACCTCTCCGATCCGCTGGCCGGGATCGAACTGCCCGGCATCACCGTCGCAGACCGGGTCGAATACCGGACTGCTCAACCACCCGGTTGGCTGCATGGACAGCCCAGCGGTGACCCCAGCATGACGTTCTGGATGCGATTCGCCGACGGCCGCGAACCCGACCTTGTGAGTCTGCCGTTCCTGGCCGACGCGGCATATCCGGCGATCATGGAGCTGGGGGAGATGCCCTCGGCCACTCTCGAACTGACCATCCACCTGCGAGATCGGCCCGCCCCCGGCTGGCTGGCCTGCCAGATCAACACCCGCCACGTCGCCGGCGGCTTTCATGAAGAGGATTGCGATATCTGGGACTCGCGAGGCGTCCTCGTCGCCCAATCGCGCCAACTCGCTCTCATCCCCTGAGTCTGTGTGGGCCGGATTTGGTTCGTGCGGCAGGTCGTGGGGAGCGACGGGCGTTCGTTGCATCGCAAGAAGACGGCACCTGTGAGGTGGGGAGTAGCCCCCTCCCCCAGCGCGTCGAACCTGCCCGCCCCTTCGCCGCCGCCGGGAACAAGGTGTGTGGTGGAGTGGGCGCCATGACCGACATTGAGACGATCACGGTGCCCCGTCATCTGCGGGGGTATCCCGGGGTGGCATTCGGCGGGTATATAGCGGGGGTGCTCGCCGGGCGGGCGGCGGCCAAGACCGTCCGGGTGGACTTCCGACGGCCGACCCCGGTTGAGGTACCGGTGGGTCTCACAGAGACCGCCGGCGGCGGGGCCGTGCTGACCGGCGCCGACGGGGTGCTCGCGGTGGCCACGCCCGACGAGCTGGACCTCGAAGTCCCCGAACCGCCCTCCTGGGAGGCGGCCTCGGCCGCGGCCGAGACGTACCGCGCGGCTCCGCCGGAGGGGGCTGCGGACTGCTTCGGGTGCGGACTCGACCGCACGCCCGACACCGGGCTGCGCCAGCACTGCGGAGTCGTACCGGGACGGGATCTGGTGGCCGCGGCATGGACGGCCGGGCCCGCGCTCGCCGACACGGAGGGGAAGCTGCGGCCGGAGCTGGTGTGGGGGGCGCTCGACTGCCCCGGGAACGCGGCGGGTCGGCTGCGGGGGAGGTTACGGGAGGGGGCGGTGACGGCCTCACTCACGGCGCGGTTGCTCCGGCCGGTGCCGGTTTCCTCACGGCTGGTGTCTTATGCCTGGGTCCTCTCGGAGGAAGGGCGGAAGCACCGGGTGGGTGTTGCCCTGGCCACGGCGGGGGGCGACCTTTGCGCGGTCGCCTCGGCGCTGTGGGTGGACCTTCGATAACACCCCCGACGTTGGCTGGGACTCGCGAAACTGACAGCTGAACCGCCACGGGGGCCAGCCCTATCAGCTGGGCCCCGTGGCGTGGACAGCATGCCTCATGCCTGGATTTGCTTCCACGGGGCCGTACGTGACCACCGAGTAGTGTGCCTACTCCTGTCGACGGCCCAGCATGTTCATGATCGTCAGACGGTGGTGCGGATCTTCTTCCCACGTCGGACGCCCTCCAAGCCGAGATCACGCATCAACCGGGAGACGGTGCACCCGGCCACCGGTACGCCTTCGCGGTACAGCTGCCGCCAGACCTATCGGACCCGCTGTGCACGAATCGGGGACTGCCGGCGCGCTCACTGGTGCTCTTGGGTCACAGGTCACGCCTACGGTCTTCAAGGAACGAAACACAGCCCGGACGCACACGCAGCGCATCCGTCCGAAGAACCGCAGCGACCAAGACCCGTCGGCTCGATCCCCTGATTCGAACGGGCCTGCGCTCGACCTCTAGGTAAAGGATCTGTCATGCAGTCGATCAGTCGATTCACCGCCCGGGCCGTAACCCTGGCTGCCGCAGCTGGAGCCACCGTCGCCCTTGCCGGCGGCCCAGCCTCCGCCGCCGGCTTCTGGGCCAACGCATGCCAGGACGGGAGGGCTTGCATCGTCCTCGCGCACGGAGCAGGCCCGGGGGGAGCGTACTGGAACATCGATGGTTGTAAGCACCACCCGATTCATGACTACTACAAGAGTGCGCTCGCCCAGGGCAACGCCTTCTACGTCAACTACGCCAACGGCAAGTGGGACTATGTCGGGCCGTGGACCGGGCGGCCGCTGGACAGCGGCAATCTGGTCACCTCGGTCGACGTGCTCTGCTGAGCTGGGAAAACTCCGCGGTGCCGGCCGAGGGGCCTGATCATCCTAAGTACGCGTGCCGCTCCCAACAGCGGCACTACCACCCGATCGAGAAGCGCTGGCTCATGGCACTTGCATTTCCGCCCGATGCAAGAATGACCCGTCAGCGACCATCGTCAGACGCCTGATCGACCGACTCACCCGCCACGTAGGTCGCTCACGGTTTCGCCGAACTCGCGTTTCAGTCTTGCCGAGATGTTTGTTTTTGTGTACTCCCCATCGTGCTGCGATCGCGGCCGTAGAGATGCCCGCGCAAGTGGGCGGCGATCTGTTCCGCCAGCCCGGCGTCACGGACCGCGCGGGAGCCGGGCCTGGCAGCGCGGCGGGCATAGAAGGCGGTCCTGGAGACCTTCAGCAGCTCACACGCCCGTTTGACGCTGTGACCTGCACGCTTCTCCGCCTCGATGAACGGGTGCACCGTCACCGGGTCTTCTTCACCGGTCAGAGCAACAGTCCTGGTTGAGGACGGTATACGTGGCGAGACTGGGTCGGCCGGGGATGTCGGACGAGATGAAGGCCGACTTGTGGCGACGGTGGAGGGCCGGGGAGTCGATCAGCTTCATCTCGAGGCAGATCGGCAAGCCTCCCAGCTCGGTGTTCACTGTCGTCAAGCATCACGGAGGGATCGCTCCCGGACCCCCGCAAGGCGCGCGCCGGAAGCTTGACCATGGGCGAGCGGGAGGAGATCTCGCGCGGGCTTTGTGCCGGTGAGTCCTACCGGACCATCGCCGGCCTCCTGGGGCGTGCGGTGTCGACGATCAGCCGTGAAGTCAGCAACAACGGCGGACGGGACGTCTACCGGGCGATCGCTGCGCAGAAACGCGCACTTGACCGCGCACGCCGCCCGAAGCAGTGCCTCCTGGCCCACAGACCCGCGCTGAGGCGGACAGTGTCGCGGCACCGGTCAGCTCCGCAGCGAGGCGCCCGATCGGGATGGCGGATGAGCGCGGCGATCTGCGGCGATGCGAACTGCGGCCCCCGAACCAGGCGGACGTCGCTGCGCCCCACCGTCATGATCGCCTGCCAGTCCTCGTCCTCCTAGGCACCGGGGCTTACCTCCTCGGGCTTCTTGATACGGCCACCGGCGACCGGCACCCTCCCGCGCGCCGCCGACAGCTGCCGTCTGCTCGCCCTCGTCGAGCAGTGCCATCAGGTAGACGTGGGTACCGGCGAGCATCTGATGGTCTGCGACCCAGGCGTCGCGGACGGCGGCCGTCAATCATGCCCGCGATTTGCCCGACATACCAGCGGAGGAAGGAGCAGTGCCCGCCGCGCGCGCCGACGCGCTGTATGGCTCCGGCCTTACCGGTGGCTGGGCAACGCTGTCGAGCACCAGTGACTCCTTCGTCCGGCCCGGAGGCTCGGCGTCCACCTGGTCGACCGAGACCTGCTCGGCCAGCTGCTGGTCGGCGTATCCGTCCAGATGCAGCTGCCACACCATGGACAGCACCAGGTACCAGCGCAGGGCGAACGAGTGGCGGATCATATGGGCGCGAGGCCCACACAGCGCATTATGACCGGCGGCCCTCGCGCTGTTCGGGCGTCAGTTCTTCTGCCGAGAGGTCGACCTGGTGCTACTCGAGGTTAACGATCTCTGTTGCGTGAGGACCAATGAGCCGTCTGCGGTTGCCTGCTGCCAGCTTTTTTCCTAGGCGCTCTGCGTTGGCCTCTCCTCTCTGCCAGCTCAGAGTTCGGCGACAGTAGATAAATCAGCCACCACAAAGGCACTAGGAACACCAACGCAATGAGCCAAAAAACTGCGGAGACACCAATCCTTTCACCCAAACTCCCCTGAGAGGATAGGCCATAGATTACGAACACGAGAGCCCAGATGAAAACAGTATAATAAAGCAGTCGCGCCATTGATCCCATAATGGACCGCACCGGATAGAGCCATAGAAATCTCCTGAGCGGGACCCAGATGGCGATATTTCCCGACGGCGAGGGGTCGCCAAAAGATTTGTCAATCTCGTCAAGTAGGTCTTCAAGGATCTCCGCTGCTCTGACGTTCGTGAGTTTCACGCTAGGGTTCGCCGTGATCGCTTGAGGGGCGGAATCCCATTCGCCGAGAAACCCAAGATAGGCTCGCGCTTCGTCGAGCGCGTGCCGACGTCGCGCTTCCGCATTCCTTCGAGATCGCCATTCCTGGAGCCATAGACTAGCCAAGCCAAGGGACGACGCGAGCACGACGGGCACCACAGCAGGAATGATATCTTTAGATCCTACCCCGAACACAGACTCTCCCTTTCGAGCGATATTTTGGCAAATTCGACCCCTCTATGAGAGAATACTTATTCAAGACTCGCCCCGTGTGGTCGGGTAATCAAAATTGACTGATTATGCACGCTTCGAGGGTTGCAAGCGAGGCCGCTTTGCCCTGACCTGTACTGCAAAAGCAAGCGTAAGTCGCGAACCCTAATGCCGCAAAGGAGGTACCATCCATGGGGGGTTAACCAATCGTTGATTTCCAAGGCTCACTCGCTTGCATCAACCAAGTCCCTCTTTTGATGGCACTTTCCATTATCGCCCAACAGCCGCGCCAGCCCCGATCGTTCATGAGGATCCGTCAGGTGCTGACGGATTCTTGTGGTGATGCCGGTGGGAGTCACCCGCGGTGATGAGCCGTGACCACTCCTGCCGCATCACTCGATCCGCGGCGGCCCGGCGCCGCCAACCGCCTTCGGTGGTGAGCTCGTTGGAGAGGACGGCGCCGACGGCGCCGAACCTCGCAGGCAGGCCCGCCACCGCGAACCGATCTTCTTCAAGTGGCCGCGTCAGGTCAGGACGGTGGGCACGAAGCTGGGACTTGAGGCGGCGGTACGCGGGAGGCTGGAACCGCTGCGGGCGAAGATGACCACGCTCGCCGATCGCGATTGCGCGCACAAGCGGCCCCACGCACGGTTCACCGCACGCCGGTAACCACACCAGTCGGGGCGTAACCGGCGTGCGCTCAACGGCAATTGACGTGTCTTGCGAAGAACAGCACCAGACCCGTCGAGGCCCCTTGCCACCCAGGAAGCAGGACCGGCCGGGGAACGCCCCGCCCCGGTAACGGTCCGTCAACCGGTGTTGTCCGGGTGGGTGAGGTTGGTGCCGGTCCTCGGGTCGAACACGTGAGCCTTGCTCATGTCGACCCGCATGTCCAGCGGTTGGCCCTCCCGGGTCCGCGTGGCGGCGTCCAGGCGGGCGACGATCTGCTGGACGGCACCGGTGTCCCGCAGGCCCGAGTCGGTCGCGAGCTCCTCCAGTTCGGCGCTCTGCGCGGGGCCGCCCTCCTGGGCAAAGTAGACGTATACGTCGGAGCCAAGGGACTCCAGCACGTCGATGGTGGCGGTGACGACCGGGCCGTGGGCGTCATGCGCCAGGGCCGCATCCTCGAAGGCCTCTGGTCGCAGGCCGACGATGACCTCGCGGGGCGCGTTCTGCCGCTCCAGTGCCTGCCTCGTCGAGCCGTCCAGAGGGAGGTCCCCGAGGGCGGAGTGCAGGATGCTCCCCTCGACGGTTGCGTTGAGGAAGTTCATCGCCGGGGAGCCGATGAAGCCGGCGACGAAGATGTTGCGCGGGAGGTCGTAGAGCTCTGCGGGCGTTCCGACCTGCTGGACGACTCCCAGCCTCATGACGACGACGCGGTCGCCGAGGGTCATCGCCTCGGTCTGGTCGTGGGTGACGTACACGGTGGTGGTGCCCAAGCGCCTTTGCAGTCGGGCGATCTGGGTGCGCATCTGGACACGGAGCTTGGCGTCCAGGTTGGACAGCGGCTCGTCCATCAGGAACACCTTCGGGTCGCGGACGATCGCCCGCCCCATGGCGACGCGCTGCCGCTGGCCGCCGGACAGGGCGGCCGGCCGGCGGTCGAGGAACTCGCCAAGGTCCAAGACCCGCGCCGCCTCCTCGACCTTCTGGTTGATGGTCGCCTTGTCCACCTTGGCCAGGCGCAGCGGGAAGCCCATGTTCTCGCGGACGCTCAGGTGCGGGTACAGGGCGTAGCTCTGGAACACCATCGCGACGTCGCGGTCCTTGGGCGGAAGATCGTTCACGACCCGGTCGCCGATGCTCAGGGTGCCCTCGGTGATGTCCTCAAGGCCGGCGATCATGTTCAGGGTGGTGGACTTGCCGCACCCGGACGGACCGACCAGGATCACGAACTCGCCGTCGGCGATGTCGAGGTCCACGCCCTGCACGGCGAGCGATCCGTCGGGAAAACGCTTGGTGATGCCCGAGAGGACGATCTCGGCCATAGGTGGTGCCTCCTTGTCTTCACAGCTTCCGGGTCAGGGGTGCGCCATCGGGGCGGCGGGTCCACGGCGGGCCCGCCGCCCGGGCGTCGGTCACCCCTTGACCGCCCCGGAGGTCAGTCCGGCGACGATCCGCCGCTGGAAGAACAGGACGAAAATGATGATCGGGATGGTGATCACCACGGCGGCGGCGGCGATCGAACCCGTGGGCTGCTCGAACTGCGAACTGCCGGTGAAGAACGCGATCGCGGCGGGCACGGTCCGCGCGCGATCGGTGGAGGTCAGCGAGATCGCGAAGAGGAAGTCGTTCCAGCAGAAGATGAATACCAAGATGGCCGTGGTGAACACGCCCGGCGCCGCCAGCGGGGCGATGACCAGGCGGAACGCCTGCGCCGGGGTCGCCCCGTCGACCTTGGCGGCCTTCTCCAGGTCCCAGGGGATCTCCCTGAAGAACGCCGACAGGGTGTAGATGGCCAGCGGCAGCGAGAAGGTCATGTACGGGATGATCAGGCCGATCCAGGTGTCAAAGATCCCCAGGATGCGCTCGATGTTGAACAGCGGTGAGACCAGGGAGATCGGCGGGAACATCGCGATCAGCAGGGACATGCCGATGAGGAGCCCCTTGCCGGGGAACCTGAGCCTGGCTACCGCATAGGCGGCCATGGTGCCCAGCACGACGGCGATCGTCGTGGAGATCAAAGCAATGCCGATCGAGTTGATCAGCGCGCGGGTGAACTCGCTGGTCTGGAAGATGCCCCGGTAGTTCTCCCAGGTCCACTGTCGGGGAATGTAGTCGCCGTCGGTGAGGGTGCCGGGGTTCTTGAAGGACAGAGCGATGATCCACCACACCGGGAACAGGGCGTACAGCACCACCGCCACGTTCAGAACGCCCCATCGGACGGCGTGCGACCTTCCGGCGGCTGCCATCAGCGCTTCACCTCCGCGCCGGGTGCCGCCGCACCGAACAGTCTGACGAACGCGAACGCGATGATTGCGACGCAGATGAAGATCAGCACCGAGATCGTCGATCCGATGCCCAGATTCAGGGCGGTGAACAGGTTGTCGTAGCCGAGGATCGACACAGACCCGGTGCCGTGCGCGCCCGAGGTGAGGATGTAGATGTTGTCGAAGATCCGGAACGCATCGAGCGTACGGAAGAGCAGTGCCACCAGGATCGCCGGTTTCATCAGGGGCAGCATCACCTTGGTGAAGCGCTGCCAGGGGGAGGCGCCGTCCACCATGGCCGCCCGCAGGGTCTCCTCGGGCACCAGGGCGAGACCCGCGAGGAGCAGCAGCGCCATGAACGGAGTGGTCTTCCACACCTCGGCGAGGACAATCAGCCACAGGGCGGGCCACTGCTCGGTCAGCGGGGCGCTGCCGTTGGGCAGCAGCCCGGCGAGATAGCCGAGTTGGGGGGTCCAGGCGTACTGCCAGGAATAGGCGGCTACCACCGTGACGATTCCGTACGGGATGAGCACCGAGGTGCGGACGGCGCCGCGCCAGAAGATCGTCCGGTGCATGACCAAGGCGAGCCCCATACCGAGGACCAGCTCGATGGTGACCGAGACCCCCGTGATGAACACCGTCACCCAGAAGGCGTCCCACCAATACGAGGAGGACAGCACGACGCCGTAGTTGCTCAGTCCGATGAATTTCGCCTGCCCCGGGAAGCGCAGGTCGGTGCGCTGAAGGGAGAGGTAGACGGCATACCCGACGGGGTAGGCGGTTACCGCGAGCATGACGATCACGGCCGGGGCGCAGAGCAGCCAGCCGAGCCGCCGCTCCTGCCGGGCGCCCTCCGAGAGGGCCTTGCGGTCCTGCGCCTGCTGCTGCTCGGCGGGCGGCGGGCCTGCGGCCGACGGTGCTTGCGCGCTCATCTCGGACCCCCCCGGTACGGGTATCGCGCACGAGGGTTCCGGTCTGTGGTGGGTCGGAGACGGTTGCGGTTGCGGTTGCGGTTGCGGTTCACGGGATCACACCCTTGGATTGCAGGGCATCGTCGATCTGGCTGCTGATGGTGGCGACCGTGCTTTCCGGTGTGATCCCGGAGGGTGGGGAGAGCGCGTGGGAGATCACGATCGACACGTTCTGGTAGGCCGGGGTGATCGGGCGGACACTCGCCGACTGCAGGGCGTCGAGCACCTCTTGGGCGAAGGGGTACTGCTCGACGAAGGTCGCATCGTCGTACAGGGCCCGCAAGGTCGGCGGCAGACCGCCCTTCAGCGCCGCGGTGAGCTGATTCTGCCGGTCGCGCAGGCACAAGGCCGCTTCGAAGGACAGGTCGGGGTGGCGCGAGTAGGTGCTCACCGCCAGGTCGATGCCGCCGATGGTGGGCCGTGACGGCCGGCCGGCGTCGACGCGGGGGTAGGGGGCCCAGGCGAAATTCTTAAACAGCTGAGGATTGTTCGCCTTCATCGACGGATAGACGAACGGATAGTTGAGCTCGAATGCTGCCACGCCCGACTCCATGGCCAGCCGGTTCTGATCCTCCATCTGATTAGACAGGGAGGGGTCGGCAGCCGGGGAGTTCGCCATGTCGCGCATGACGCCGGCGGCCCGTACGGCGGGCGGGCCAAGGGAGGCTTCGTTGGCACTCGGATCGAGGATGGATCCGCCCGCGCTGCTGACCATCGTGTTGAACCAGACGGTGAGCCCTTCGTACTGGGCACCCTGGATCTCCACGTAGTGGGGCTTGCCCTGCCGGGCCAGACGGCGCGCCGTGTCCAGCATCTCCGACCATGTCCTGGGCGGTGTGGGCACCAGGTCCTTCCGGTACCACAGCAGCTGGGTATTCGTGTTGTACGGAACGGCGTAGAGCTTGCCCTTCCAGGTCGCCGTCTGGAGGGGGACGCGCAGGGTGCCGTCGGTGGCCTGCTGCTTGGCCCGGCCCGTCCACTCGCGGATCCAGCGGGCCTCGGCGAACTCGGCGGGCCAGGTGACGTCGAGGCCCAGGACGTCCATCGAGTCGTCCTCGGCGGCAAGCCGACGGACGAGCTGCTGGCGCTGGCCGTCGGCGGCACGCGGAAGCTTGTTGTAGACGATCCGGTAGCGTCCGCCGGACTGCTTACCGCACCGGTCGGCCGCACTCTGCAGGGCGCCCGAGTCGTCGGGGAAGTTGTACCAGTTGATGGTGACCGGGCCGGAACCCCCACCGCCGTCGCACGCGGCGAGCGGGGACGCCAGCAGCGGCAGTACAGCAAGGGCTCTCAGCCACCGCTGCCGCGCGGTGAGCGCCTTCCTGCCCGGAGCCCGCTGGTTTCCGCACCCGCGCACGCGACGACACCTCGAATCCGGGTTGGGGACACCGGACCGGGCCCGGCGCGCTTCCGTGACCACGCTAAGCCGTCAAAGCGTCACATGACGCAACATCAGCCTCTAAGTCGCCCACATCGCCCACATCGAATACGGCATCCGTGCCCGTCCCACCACATCCGGGGCGGGCGTGCAGCCCGAACGGGGACAGGGTCTGGTAGCCCCGGCCGCATCCTGCCGGTGGTTGCCGTCTGCTGTGTGCGCCGATCCGGCGTGTCTGCCGGTCACGTACGCCCGGAGACGAAGGTGCTGCGCGGGCCGACGAGACCCTGCGAAGTCACCCCGACCTGCCGGCCCGGCAGCTGACCTGCTCGGTCTGCCGTGCGACTGATGAGTCGCCCTGACATATCTCACGACCGCCGGCGTTGGACCGGCCGGCCGCGGCGCGGCTGCTGCTTGTCCTCCCGTTCACGGGCTGCGTACGCGGCCTGCCGACGGGGTGTGGTGGGCTTCCCGACCGGGGGGGACGCCGATCGTCTCCAGAAGCGTCCGGGTGCGGGAACGGCCGAAGCGCCGGAAGATCGCCCCGGCCGGGCTGCGCTCCTTGAGCTGCTGTTTCATGCCGGTGACCACGCCGTCGTCGTAGGCGTCCCCTGTCAGTGCGGCCTGGTCAGCTCGGTCAACTCGGTCAGCTCGGTCAGCTCGGTCAGCTCGGTCAGCTGCACGATGACAAGGTCCGGGTCGCGCGGGCCGACGAGGCCGGTTGCCTCTCGGACGATGTCGGCCATGGTCACTTCCGGGTGGCGCATGCTTCCGGCGTGGACGTCACCGCTGTGGACGAATTGTCCGGTGGCCTGCATCTCCTGTGCGGTGTCGGGGCGAACCGTGTGGAGGACGAGAACCACAGAGGAGAGAGCGTGACCGACACGGGCGTAGGCAGGGGGCGCAGCGCTGCCGAGAAGCGTGGTATCGATTGCACAGGCTGGTGATCACCGATGACGAGATGGGCGCCCCGGCCCGATGGCGGACGGCCTGCGGGTAAACCTTGCTCCCACACCTGGACGGCGGACCCACCCCCGCTGAGTGAGACGTGCGCGTCCTGCGCGGCGCGCGGAAGCGCACCGGCTGTGGCTGATCTGCTGCTGTGCCTGACGTGCGGCCACGTGGGCTGCAGCGACAGCTCTCCTGGCGCGCACGCCACGGGCCACTTCGACTCCAGCGCACACCCGGTCGCACGCACCCTGGCACGTGACCGGGAATGGGCCTGGTGCTACGAGGACGAGGTGTATCTGGACCGGCTGGAAGAACCCGTGCCGCGTTCCGCCCCGCGGACGCCCGAGTCGGTCTGGGACTACCCGAGGCCGCCCGTCATGCGGGAGGACGACCGTGTGGTGCGGGTGGAGTGCGCAGGACAGGTGGTGGCCGAGACCCGCAGGGCCATCCGGGTACTGGAGACCAGCCATCCCCCCGTGTTCTATATCCCGCCGCGGGACGTCCGTACGGAGCTTCTGTTCCCGGCGGTCGCGGGCCGGACCTGGTGCGAATGGAAGGGGTCGGCCCGGTACTGGGACGTCGTCCGGGGAGACGACGTACGTGCTCGCGCCGCGTGGAGCTATCCCCGACCCGAGCCCGGCTACGCACCCCTCGCCGGCTTCCTCGCCTTCTACCCGAGCCGCGTGGACCGCTGCACGGTTGACGGGGAGGAGGTGACGGCGCAGGAGGGGGACTTTTACGGCGGCTGGATCACCGCAGAGGTGCGTGGGCCGTTCAAGGGCGCACCGGGCACCCGACTGTGGTGAGACGGCGACGGTGAGATCCGCTCGGCCGAGGACCGCGGCCGCCTCCACCTCGGCGAGAGCGCGGTGGACGCACACGGGCCCGGTCCAGCTCAGTTGAAGCGACCGAGCCGAGGCTCATTGCGCCGGACCGAGCAATTCGGGGCATCCCCCGTTCTCACCAGAGAGCCGGACGCGTGTGTGCACGAGCAGCCCGGGGCCCGCGCGCGGGACGACTCTGGCGTCATCCCGGGCTGGGCCGACCTGGCGTGCTCGGCCCTCGCCATGTTCCTGCTGGAACGAGTCGGAGATCGTCTCCGCGGCACCGGCCAGGGCTCCCCTGCTCTAGCCGTCGGCGCCGGCCTGCGTCGCCTGTCCCGCGAGCTCCGTCAGCCCGACCGGCTTGCGTGGTCCGGCTTCCAGGTCGAGGCGGTTGCAAGCCTCGGCGAAGCGAAGGTAGGTGTCGACGCTGGCCACCACGATCCGTATGTCGATCTTGAGTAGCTCGATGCCGACGAGAGAGACCCGAATGCAGGCGTCGATGACCAATCCGCGGTCAAGAATCAGTTCCAGGACGTCGTACAGGCCACTGGAACCGCCCCCACCGCTCTGCTGCGTCGCCACGGTCATCGCCGGCCAACCCCTCACCTCTTACGCTGTCCCCTCGACGCCTACCCTTCACTGCGACGCAGGCCATGCGTACGGATAGCCCGGCCGCCCGCGATCAAACGTCGTTGCGGGCTGAGCGAGGGGTCAGGCCTCGCAGACGACGCCCCTTTAGCCGGCCGGTAGCGGTGAGGACGGCGGTACGGCACGCACATCCGTCGAAGGCAGCGGGCAGCGGGCAGCGGTCGCCCGTGGGACGGAAACGCGTCGGGTATCCGGGGGACCTGGCTGCCAGGGGCGGAGTCGCAAGGGCGGTCATGTGGTCGGCCGCCGCGATGTCCACCACCCCCGTCCCGGACGCACCGAGAACAAGGGCTCAGCCACGCTACCGGTCGACAGGCCGTTCGTCTCGCGCGCCCGCTTGCCTGGTGAGGCAGGGCGCCGCTGGGAGGCCGAGCAGGGCCTGAACCTCGAGCTCGACTCATGTGTCTTTCACGTCGATGCGCCCCTTCACGACGACGTCGTCGTGAAGGGGCGCATCGACGTCCGACCCCGGTCGGGCGCGGGCTGGTCGGCCCCGGCCGTGCCGCCGTCCACGGCCGTGGTGTGGGGCGGCCTGCCGGTCTGCGGGGTGGACAGGTCCTCGGGGTCGGGTGCGGTCCGCGCGGTCATCGCGGGTTCCTCTCGGCTTCGACCTCGATGGGCTCCCGGCTCGTTGGAAGCGGCCCGGGCGTGTCTGTGACGCGTGGCCAGAAACAGATCGGCGGGGCGCCACACGCGTGGCMCCCCGCCGATGACGCCGCGTCAGCCGGTGGGCATCAGGACGCTGTCGATGATGTAGACGGTGGCGTTGGCGGTCTGGACGTTGCCGCAGACCACCTTGACGGAGTCGTTGACGGTGTAGGACTCGCCGGAACCGGAGGTCGTCACCTTCGACTTCTCCAGGGTGTCGAAGGAGCCCTTCTCCAAGTCCTTCGGAGTCAGCTTCTGGCCCACGACGTGGTAGGTGAGGATCTTCGTCAGCTGGACCTTGTCGTTGAGGACCTTGTCCAAGGTGGCCTTGGGGATCTTGGCGAAGGCGTCGTTGGTCGGGGCGAACACGGTGATGTTCTGGGCGTTGTTGAGGGTGTCGACCAGTCCGGCCTTCTTCACCGCGGCCACCAGTGTGGACAGGGCCGGGTTGTTGGACGCGGCGGTGGCGACCGGGGCCTGGGCCATGCCGTCGAAGGAGCCGGCACCGGTCTTCGGCACCGCCGAACAGGCCGTGCCGAAGGGCTGGTCCGCCGAGGCGGTGCTGCCGGAGCCGGCCATGCCGTCGTCCGAGGCGGAGACCGACGCCTTGGTGGAGGAGTCGGAGGACGTGGAGTCGCTGCCACTGCCGGAGCAGGCGCTCAGTGCAAGGGGCAGGACGGCCGCGGCGGCCAAGGTCACGGCGGTACGGCGGATACGGGTGTTCATGGTGGTTCTCCTGTTGGTTGGAGCAGCCTGAGCTGCCTCGACATGGGGAAAGGGGAAAGTGGCTTGGGAGGTCAGTCGACGGTCACGACCACGGAGTGCCATCCGCTGGCGCCGTCGGGGATCGTGCGGGTGCGCTTCTCGGTCTGCACCGCGCCGGTGCGGTCGGTGGCTCGCACGGTGAGGGTGTGGCCGCCCTTGGTGGCCTGCCAGGGGAAAGTCCACTGGCGCCAGGTGTCGGCCGTGACCTCGGCGGCGAGTCGGGCCTCCTGCCAGGGGCCGTCGTCGACGCGGATCTCGACCTTCTCGATGCCGCGGTGCTGGGCCCAGGCGACGCCGCCGACCATCACCGTGCCCGTCGCGGGCCGTGCGAACGGCTTGGGCGTGTCGATGCGCGACTCCGTCTTGACGGGCGCCTTGCGGGCCCAGCCGCGCTTGACCCAGTAGGGGTCGTAGGAGTCGAACGTAGTGAGCTCGATTTCCTTGATCCACTTACAGGCGGAGACGAAGCCGTACAGGCCGGGCACCACCATGCGGACCGGGAAGCCGTGCGCGAAGGGCAGGGGTTCACCGTTCATGCCGAGGGCGAGGAGGGCGTCACGGCCGTCCATCACGTCCTCGACCGGGCTGCCGATCGTCATGCCGTCCACGGAACGGGCCACCAACTGGTCGGCGTGGCCGCCCTTCGAGGGGGGCTTCACCCCGCACTCGGCCAG
Organism: Streptomyces sp. LUP30; assembly: GCF_001746365.1. Taxonomy (GTDB): domain Bacteria; phylum Actinomycetota; class Actinomycetes; order Streptomycetales; family Streptomycetaceae; genus Streptomyces. The sequence continues at coordinate 68,364 of NZ_MJAJ01000014.1, read as the reverse complement.
CAGGTCGGCCAGGCGTACGCCGATCCAGAGGGCGTTTCCGACGTAGGGGCCGCCGACCTCGTTGGAGACGCAGGTCAACGTGATGGCGCGCTCGACCAGGTCGCTGCGCAGGAGATCGTCGTACGAGAGCGTGACCGGACGGGTGACGCCCTTGCCGTGGATCCGCAGCTTCCACGTCGTCGCGTCCACCTTGGGCACCACGAGGGCGGTGTCGACGCGGTAGAAGTCCGCGTTGGGCGTGACGAACGGGCTGAGGCCGGGGATCCGCGGTCCCGCGCCCTTCGGCACGGCTGGGGCGGGGGATGCGGGCGCGGGCAGCACCACGTTCCGCCGGGAGGCGACCGCGTCCCGGCCGCCGGCCCTGGACAGGGACCGGCTCAGCAGACCGGCTCCCGCCGAGGCCATGGCCGCCGTGCTCGCCGCGATCACGAAGCCGCGGCGGTCCCAGTCCCCAACGGAAGGGACCGTCGGGGGCGCGCCGATTTCCGTACGGCGTTCGAGGCGGCCCGTGAGCACGTACAGGAGTACGGCTCCGGCGACGGCCCCGGCCACCGAGGGCAGCGCGTCCGTGACCCCGGTCGAGTCGGGCCTTCCGGTCGCCGCGAGCGCTCCCACGGCCCCGAACAGCAGCACACCGGCCGCCGCCGTGCGGCGGAACCACAGTCCGACAATTCCCAGGGACATCGCGAAAAGCGCAAGGACGGCGAGAATTCCCAGCTGGAGGAACAGTTTGTCGTCCGTGCCGAAATGTCGGATCGCCCAGTCCTTGACCGCGGCGGGCGTGCGATCGATCGCGGCGCCGCCGACGGCGACGACCGGACCGGCTTGCGGGCGGACCGCACCCGCCACGGCCTCGGCGACCGCGAGCGCTGCACACCCGGCCAGGGCACCGCTGAGCGCGCCCAGCAGGAGCCGGACCGGACCGGGTCGGCGGCGGGGATTCTTCTCGTTCTCGGTCACGTGGGGAATCCGGTCCTGAAACCCCGCCGGATTGGTCGCACCCACGATCGGATGAATTTTCTTTTCCCACCAATCCGCGCCCTCTTCGGCTACGGATCACCCATAGAATCTCTATTCTTTTGGCCGGTCGTCGAATGCGACGGCGGTCGCCGGCATCCGTCGGGCCCTCGCGGCCCGAAGTCCCGCGTGACGGCGAACGCCCCACGGTGTCCAACGCTTGAGAAGACCGACCTTCGTAAGACGGGACGAGAAGAGCCGCCCAGGGAGCGTTTTCAGTGTGGTCACTGATCGGGTGACGGGGGCGGGGTGACGTCGGGTGCGCAACGGACAGGGCTCCCGTGCCGTTGAGCGAGGTGTTCGACGTCTCAACTCAGCAGCTCAGGAGCCCTGTCGGTTCCGTATCCTGCCGCACTCGACCTGCCCCACGCCCTGGTCGAGTGGGTCACGATGCTCATCGTCACCCGTGAGGGTGGCCGGCGGTGCAAACTCCCGCCGCACCGCCGTGCGCACTCGTGTACCTGCGCCGCCATGACACCCTCGCCCGTATCGCCAGAGCGTTCGGGACATCCGTCGGCACCGCCTACGCCTGTGTCACCGCGGTCACCGGTCCGCTCGCCGAGCAGGCGCCCGGCCTGCTGAAGACGCTGCGCGCGCACGACCCGGACTTCGTCCTCCTGGACGGCACGCTCGCCGAGTGCGACCGCGTCGGCGACGGCAGGGCCGACTACTCCTCGAAACACAAGCGGCACGGGGTGAACGCGTGCAGGTCGTTACCGACCCGGCCGGTGAGATCCTGTGGCTGTCGCCGGCACTGCCGGGCCGGACCCACGATCTGACGGCCGCCCGCACCCACAAGATCCTCCGGATCTGTGCGCGCCAGGGCGTCCCGATCCTCGCCGACGTGGCCTACATCGGTGCGGGCGACTGTGTCACCACCGCCAAGCGCCGCCCGCCAGGCGGTGAACTCACCCTCACCGAACGGACCGAGAACCGGGCCCTGTCCGCGGCCCGGGCACCTGTCGAACGAGGCATGGCACGGCTGAAGTCCTGGCAGCTCTTCCGCAGATCCCGCATCAGCCCCGACCGCATGAGCGTCATCACCAAAGCCGTCCTCACCCTGGAAAAGCAACGCTGAAAACGCCCAGTGGCCGGGGGCCCGCGCACCGAGCGCACCACCGGACCGCACTCAGCCGGGGAAGGCCATCAAGGCGAGCGGCGTGGTGGTGGGCTGCTTCGAGCCGCCCCCGGGTTCGACGGTGACGCCCATGCCCGACGCCCGGTCGACGTCGCCTTGCATCAGGACGGCCTGGTCACGGCGGTCGGGATCCATCAGCCCGGCGGGCCGCATGGTCCCCCCGTCGTCGAACCAGAGTTGGTAGACCTTGCCGCCGGGCGGACGGGCCATTCCCGAGACGACGAACACGGCCCTGTCCCGGCTGTGGGAGACGACGACCGTACCGGTGGCGCCTCCGGCCAGCTCGGTGGCCCGCGTCCGGGCGTCCGGCGCCGCGAGTACGGCGGCGATCTCGTCGGCGCTCCGGGACGCCTGGCGTGCCTCGGCGCGGGCGTCCGCAGCCTGCTGGTGCTGCCACACGGTCGTCCCGCCGAGCGCCGCGGCCGCGGCGAGGAAGGCGGCGAGCGCCCATCGGGACAGCAGCCGGGCCTTCAGCCCGGCACGCTCCGGGAGGACCCGGAGGGGCGTGCCGGGCGTGTCCTGGCGGACGGTGGTGATCCGGCGCAGCACCTGCTCGCGCAGCGCCGGGTAGGCGGGCGCGGTGACGGCCAGTCCCAGCCGGGCCGCGGTCGCGCTCAGCTCGGCCGTTTCCTGCGTGCAGGGTTCGCAGCCCACGAGGTGCCGTTCGAACGAGGCGTTCTCCTCGTCGGACAGGGCGTGCAGGGCGTACGCGCCTGTCAGCCGGTGCAGGTCGATGGTCGTCACGCGGTCACCCCCAGGCAGTCGCGCAGCCGGATCAGTCCGTCGCGCAGTCGGGTCTTCACGGTCCCCAGCGGGAGCCCCAGCGCCTCGGAGACCTCGCGGTAGGTCAGGCCCCGGTAGTAGGCGAGAGTGACGGACTGGCGCTGGAGTTCGGTCAACGTGCGCAGACAGCGCCGCACCTGCTCCCGCTCCAGCCGTGCCTCGACATGCTCGGCTACCTCGTCGTACTCCGGCACCTTGTCCAGCAGTGCGGCCTTGTGGTCCCGGGCCATCGCGGCGTCCACCGAACGCACCCGGTCCACCGCCCGGCGGTGCGCCAGCGTGAGGATCCAGTTGACCGCGGTCCCGCGATCGGGCCGGTAGCGGGGAGCTGTCCGCCACACCTCCACCAGGACCTCCTGGGCCACCTCCTCCGACTGCGCGTGATCCCGCAGCACGGCACGCACGACGCCCAGCACCGGGCCCGCCACGATGTCGTACACGTGGGCGAACGCGTCCTCGTCCCCCAGAGCCACCTGCCCCACGAGTTCCTGCAGGTCAGGCCCCTCAGAGGGTTTTCTGATGATATGCACTGCTTCTTTCACCGAGGGCCTCCACCGTCGGGACATGTCCGGGCTTAATCCGTTCCCGCAGGCCACTTGGATTGGTTGCGCTCGTGACCAATTCTCTGACGGCGATGACGGAGGTCCGGGACCAGCGCGGTCCGGGTCAGCCGGTGGGGTGCGATCCACCTCACGGGACGGAGCAAGGCTGCACGACCGCTCCCCTGGGCACGCCCAAGTTGAGCGGCAGTGGCTCGGATTGTCCATCCGCGGTCTTCTTGAGCCGTATATGCACTATTTTCGGCTTGATGAGATCGTTCGGCGCGCACCCGAGGACGTCACACAGCGCGACCAGGGTGCCTGTGTTCATCCGCTCGAGCGGCTGCGTCACCGTGCGGCAGACGGGCTCGCGCGGCAAGGTCACGCCGCGTTCCGCCGGGAGCCCAGCAGGTCCGGGCAGCGCAACGACCGCTCAGCCCATGCGGAAACCCACGCCTGTTCAACACCCTTCAGAACGTGAACGGCGGTCCGACCCCTTCACACGCCCTCCGAACAGGCTGAGCGGGCAGGCAGACACGTATGTGCGGACCGCCGGTACGGCGGTGGCGGCGCCCGGAGAGGCACCGGTCAGCCGCGCGCCGTTGGAGCACGGCACGCGGCTGGGGCCGAACCTGACGGCCTGATCGCTGCGGCAGGTTCGGCCGGCGTCCTCACTCCCCGCCGGCGGACCCGGGCGAGGCCGCACTGTGTGCCGGCAGGGGAAGGACGATCTGGGACTGGCCCACTACCGGGGGCGGTGGGGTGGTGTCCTGGGCGGGGATGCCGGGCGGGTTGGTCGACGGGGAGAGAGCCTTGTCGAAGTCGACGAGGCCGGTCTTCTCCACGATCGTGATGTGGTCCATGACGGTCTCGTTGGTCTTGTCCGCCAGGACGCGGATCAGCGAGTTCTTCGTGGTGGTGCGGACGCCCGCGATCGTGGAGAGGATCTGCCCTTGTGCCGCGCGCAGGATGGTGGCCATGTCGGCATCGAACTGCTTGCCCGTGTCGCCCTTCAGTTGGGCTACGAAGCCCAGTTGTTGCGGCGAGGGCTGGTTGGGCAGCGTGATGTCCAACTCGCCGGCGACGCCGCGGCAGACGGCGTCCAGCGAACCGTGCCCGGCGATCAGGTGCTCCCCGGCGGTCTTGACCGCCTTGGTCGTGCCCTTCTGTACCGCCATCTGACCGACGGGGTACTCCCACAGTCCGGCCGCCCGCACCTGGACCACGAAGTCCCGGTCGGCTTCCGTCAACGGTCCGGTCGCCGGGCGGGCGATGATCCGGTCGGGTGCGCTGCCGACCTTCTGAACTCCGAGCATGGAGGGGTAGAGGAGCGAGCCGAGAGTGAAGGCGATCCCACCGCCGAGGAAGAAAGTTCCCGCGACTTTCCGTGAAACGAACACCGTGTCTCCTGATCCGGATCGGATCCCGCACGCGCAGAAGTACGGATACGGACCCCGGCAGAATCTCTTGGATTCGCAATGGGTTCGCAAAATCGACCAGACGGCTTGGAGGATGCCGCGGAGCGGGTGAATACGCCGGCGTGTGCAATATGAACGGATCTCGCACCGTTGCGGCATGTGTCGTTCGAGGGCTCAGCTCAACGGCACCGGCCCCTCGTGGTCGATGTTCCTGGCCAGTGGACGGCAGCGCGCGACCCGGGCGTCGCCGCCCGTCGAAGCCATTCCGGCGGCGCAGAGAGGGGCCGTTCGGCCCCAACTGCGAGCGGAAACATGGGCCGTTCGCCCCTATCGGGATGGGGCGTCCTTGCGGCGATCATGTGACGGCGGCCGGGAAGGGCCACATCCATTCCCGCACACACGGCGCTTCCCGGCTCGTCAGCGACGTAAGCAGATATGGAGGGTCGAGGCCCTGCACCATGCCAGAGACGTGAAGGGTCAATCGGTCGCTCCTGACGGTCACAGTGAGAGACTTGCGATGAGCTCTTCGCGACTGTTGACTCCAGTTTTCCGGTACACGGACTTCAGGTGATCATTCACAGTGTGCAGTGAGATATTCAAACTACGGGCGATCTGCTTGACAGCCGCCCCATCGAGAGCACATTCAATGACCGCTTGCTCCCTGACGGTCAGTCCATACAGGACGGCAGCCGCGGGCAACGGCACGTCGGAGGAGGCGGGTTGAATAGTCACTGCAATGCTGCCGGAAAGCGTTTCACCGAGCGGTTGGGCCTGCAGGACCATCCAACCGTCGGGACCGGGTACGCGACTCAGCGCCTGCCTCCCCGGATGGCGCGCAGCCAGCGCAATATTCCAGATGTGCGCAAATAACTCCTCGTCGTCTACTGTCGCGCTTTTCGGTGCGAGCCGGCTCACCCACTCGCGCCCCGTCCCGGTCACAGCGCTCACGGTGTCATGCCTGTCGATCAGCACGACACCCGGCGCAGGTGCATTGCGGACGGGACGCAAGAATCGGCTTGCGACATGCTGCCTCAATGCCGCGGCCAGAGTTCCGGAGAGCTGCGTGGCACGCAGTGATTCGGCCATCGTGAAAGGTCTGCCGCCTCTTTCCCTCAGCAAGACCAAGACCCCCCACGCCCTGCCTCCGAGAGTGAGCGCGATCCGCATTTCACTTCCGACCTCAGTGGCTTTCATTATCCTTTCGTGTTCGAGACTGAGGTTTCGCGAGCTCGGGAGGTCTCGCGCCGCGAGGACGGCAACGGAGCGGGAACTGCGCATCATGCTGGTCACCGTGTGCTGCTCCTGGCCCAGGATCTCCTCAGTCTCCAGCGCGCGGTAGAAAGCGGCTCCGTAACCATGTTCCTTGGCCAGGAAACATGCCGCTCCTGTTAGCGGGTCGATGCCTCTCAACATGTATCCGTCGTGCGGGAGAAACCGTTTGATCCACTGTGAGATAACACTCCCCAGCTCCGCAGTGGTGGCGGTTTCTGCAGTGGCCGCCGAAAGGGTATGGGGCATAGACCTCGGAGAAGACTCCACGGGGACAGCGTGGATCGGCGCATCGCGCCGATCCAGCCATGTGGGAATTTTGACCGACATCGAAGCGTTCTTGGCGAATTTTCGACCCCCCAAAAAACGGAACCGGAGGTCTTGGTTCCCTTTAGCACCGCCAAGCCGCCGGCCCGAGAGAGCCCTTTCGGCACCAGAAAGATCGACTCACACCGTCAGCACTCCGGAATGCTTCTCTCGTGGAATGCTTCGTTCCCGTCTACGTACGCACCGTACGTCCATCCTTCGACGAACAACTCCTGCCCGGTGGTAGCGGTGTAACGCTCGGACAACGTGTGGTACCACACGTTTCCACGGTTGTTTATATTGTCGCCACGATCCCAGCAGTCCGCGAAGATGGAATCCCCGGCCCGAAGATCCGGAACTCCCACCTTGCCGTCGCGCGTATGAGCCGTCTTGTAGACGCTCGGCCCGAAGCCCGTGGTGACCGGAATCACCGCTGCAGCAGACGCGCTCCCCGTCGCCAGCGCCAGAGCACCAGCGCTCAATGCCGCCACAACGGCACCACGACCCCATATGGCGAATCTCATCGTCGTCTCTCCCTCTCCCGAACAGTCCTGCTGCGGTGTGTTCGCCTCGGAGCATGCCCGGACGTGGGTGATGGGTGAATCCCCAGAACTAGGGGGTGCCGAAGCTGCGACCGCGATGGACAAACCTGTCCATCCAATGGGCCGACAGGTTGTCTCGCATGGCAGGTTTCGCGAGCTTCTTGTAGCCGCTCAGGGTGCGGTGACCATGGCCCGCCCTCGGCTCTGCCAGTCGTTGCGGACCATGTAAGGGATCTTGAGACCATGACCAGCCCATGGCAGGCTGATGCCGCATGATCGATGAATTCGCGAAGGACAACCTGCACGGGAGACTGCGGCGGGACCGCAAGGCACTGCTCTGGAAACTCGAGGGCCTGTCCGAATACGACACCCGTCGACCTTTGACCGCGACCGGGACCAACCTCCTCGGCCTGGTCAAACACATGGCCGGCGTCGAGGCCAGGTACTTCGGCGAGGTCTTCGACCGCCCCTCCCCCGAACCGTTACCCCGGTGGCAGGACCACGCAGGCAGCGATCTGTGGGCGACCGAGGACGAGACCCGCGATCAGATCATCGAGTTCTACCGTCGCACGTGGCAACACTCGGACGTGACGATCAACGAGCTTCCCCTCGACGCCCCCGGCCACGTGCCGTGGTGGCCGGAGCCGCATCCCCGCACGAACCTGTTCGCCGTCATGGTCCACGTCCTCAGCGAGACCAACCGGCACGCCGGGCACGCCGACATCCTGCGCGAAGGCGTCGACGGCCGAACCGGGATGCGCCCCGAACATGAGGTGCACATCGATGAGGAGGCCCGCGCCGCCTACTGCGCGAGGATCGAGCAGGCTGCCAGATCAGCCGCGTCAGTCGAGGCATAAAAGGCTGCGCCGCGTGCCGGAACCGGGGGCCGCCGAGGCTACACGCCGGTGGTGCGGGTGCGGGTGCGCGGCCGCGGGTTCCGGGCGAGGGTCGATGGCGGGCATGACCTACTGCAAGCCTGGTGAGCCGTCCCAGCTGTTCTATGCGGTCCGGGAGTACACCGGGTGCAGGGGCCGGCCGAAGGGCTTGGGCTGGCTCGATTCCCGTGATCTGATCCTCCGGGCCCGCATCCGGCTGGGTGATCATGCTGACTTGGGACAACGTCCGACTGCATCTGACGAAGCCGCTGCGGGAGTTCATCGACGCCAACGCCGAGTGGCTCACCGTCGTTCAGCTATGTGGTCAGGCGCCCGGCCTCAACCCGACCGACGGCGTGTGTCCCTGGTCAAGCGCGACATCGGCAACCTTGCCGCGCCGGCTCGGCCCCTGGGCACCTGACTCTCCAGGCCTGGGCCCGACTGTGTCGCTCGTCCGGCGACAGGAGACGATGCAGCCCACGTCGGCGCACGAAAGCGAGCACCTCAATGACGGAACCCGCTCCGATGGATCTGATCCACCTCGCCGATCCGGATGGGAACCGCTGCGTCGTGCGCGTCACAGGACGGTCCCAGCCGGGCGTGCTGACCGGCCACGACATTCTGCACGCGAACGTGCTTGTGTCCGCGAGTTTCGTCGACGCCCGCCTCGACCTTTACCTCTTCCAGCGTGATTTGGACTCCTGGGAACAGGAGCTGTCCAACCTGGGACCAGGCCGGACGGTCAGCATCGGCGGAGACCGCGGCCTCAGCCTCGAGATCCACGTGCACGACGACGGCCGGCTGTCGATCCAGGTCAGCGACCCGGACCGCCTGACGGCAGCCCTGGGAACCCGACCCGAGGAAGACTGGATCGCCGAGCATCGCGGGCGCCTGGAACAGGTCCGACTGACCTGGCCCAGCGAAGTCGTCGAGACGGCACCAGGGGCTTACGAGTGGAGCCCCCATCGCAAACCGTGACCACCACGATGGGCAGCAAGCCGCCCGGAATGCCGCCCCCGGACACGGCACCGCGGTGGTACCTGTTTCTGAACTCCCATTTGCCATAGGCCTGTTGGCGACCTTGGCGGGGTGGGGTGGCCCGCCGTATCGGGCGTGGGCAAGGGGGCTGGAACTGTCCGGCTCTCACCTGCACTGCCGGGCCGCACCCACGACCTGACCGCCGCCCGAGCCCACCGAATCATCCGGATCTGCGAGGGCCAGAGCGCCCCCATCCTGGCCGATCTCGCCTACCAGGGCGGCGCTCCCTGGCTGACCACGGACGTCAAGCGCAGGCCCCTGAAACTCAGTGGGCGGTGCGGGGCAGTACAGCAAGGGCTGTCCGGGCGATATCGGTCAGCGTGTCCTCGCTCACTCCGGCCTTGCCCAGCGCTTCGATGCCGCGCAGCACGGCGAGCACCAGCGCAGCCAGCTTTCCCGGATCCGCGTCCGCGGCGATGTCGCCGTTGCGCTGGCAGGCTGCGATGTCGCCCTCCAGTAGCGCCTGGAGCGCCTCGATGGCCGCACGCGCCCGCTTGGCCACCGTCTCGTCGTGTTCGGCCAGCTCGGCGGCGCCCTTGGCCAACAGACATCCGCGGCGGGCGGTGTCTGCGGCAGTCGCCGCCGCCACCGCGTACACGTGGGCGGACAGCCGCGCGTAGGCGTCCGCGTCGTTGCCGCGCAGTTGTCGGCGCGCAGCGTCGACGACGGAGGTGCAGTAGTCGTCGAACACGCGGTGGAAGAGTTCCTGCTTTCCGCCGAACGCACCGTACAGGCTGCCTTTGCCGAGCCCTGTTGCCTCGGCGATGTCTTCCATGCGCGTGGCGGCGTACCCACCCGACCAGAACCGCTCCCGGGCAGTGTCCAGTACCTGCTGCTCGTCGAACTTCCTGGGGCGCGCCATGGGGACAGCCTACCGATTCTTGACTCGTTCGTCCATAACGTCTAGCGTTATGGACGAACGAGTCAAGAACTGAGGAGTGGGCGTGTGATGACCGAAGTACTCGCAGGGAAGGTCGCGGTGGTCACCGGAGCGGGCAGCGGCATTGGGCTGGCCATCGCCAGGCGGTTCGCCGCGGAGAGGGCACGGGTGTTCCTGGCCGGTCGCCGTCAGGAGTCGCTCGACGCGGCCGTCGCTGAGATCGGGCCGGCGGCCACCGGTGTGAGGACCGATGTTTCGGTACAGGCGGACCTCGATGAGCTCTACTCTGTCGTGCGCGAGGAGGCGGGTCGCGTCGACGTGCTCGTCGCCAACGCCGGCAGTGCTGTCCCTCAGCGTCTCGGTGAGATCACAGAGGAAGCCATCGACGCCACCTTCGGTACGAACGTGAAGGGCACGATCTTCACCGTGCAGAAGGCGCTGCCCCTGCTGTCGGACGGCGCATCGATCATAGTGACAGGGTCGACCAACGCGCTCTCCCCGGGAACCAGCCTGGCAACTTACGGCGCATCGAAGGCAGCAGTGCGCAATCTGGTGCGCAGCTGGGCGCTCAGCGCGCAGGAACGGAAGTTCCGGGTGAACGTGCTGACCCCGGGCCCGACCGAGACCCCGGGCCTGGTCGGCGTCGTAGGCCCGGATCACCAGCTCGCCGCGCAGGTGCCACTCGGCAGGATCGGCCACCCGGACGAAATCGCCGCCGTGGCGACGTTCCTGGCCTCGGACGCTTCCAGCTTCGTCAACGGCGCCGACTGGTTCGTCGACGGAGGCCTGGCGCAGGTCTGACCGCGCCCTTCAACCAGCGCGAGAGCGCGCCACAACACACCACGTACCAGGAGGAAAAGTGAACGCCACCAGCGATATTCAGAAGCGTCGCGAAGAGATAGCTATCAACTACTTCCGCATGGTGGACGCCGGCAACCCTGCGGTTATCGACGTCTTCACGGACGATGCTCGTATGTTCTACCCGAAGTTCGGCATCGCATATGGGAAGGCGCAGATCGGAGCGTTCGCTCAGGGTCTCGGCCGGGGAATCGCGTCGCTCAAGCACGAGATCGAGGGCTTCACCGTGTTGTCGTCCGGGAACTACGTGATCGTCGAGGGCGTGGAAAGGGGAACAACGACGTCAGGCGTGGACTTCCCTGACGGTGTTTCCTCCTTCGGGCTGTTCTGCAATGTGTTCGAGTTCGAGGGTGAACTCATCAAGAGGGTCCACATCTACGTGGATCCGGACTTCGCCAACACCCATACCGAAGGTGTGGCTTGGGGTAAGTCGGTGCAGAACAGCATCGCCAGCCTCTAGTCGACAGCCTGCACCGTGGTGTCGTCATGGGGGCGGGGGCCGCATGGCGACGAGGTCGCAGTGCTCAATCCGGGAACCCAGTGTGCGGCTGGGCGGACAACCGCAGTTGGACGCCCAGGGACGGTTGACCGTGGCCTTCCTCGGTGAGGGGGCACCCCCGACCGGCTGACCGGGCATGGCCGGTGGTGGGACAGTGGTCTTCCCCGGGTCAGGAGCAAGGAGAGGACGCTGTCCTTGGAACCGGTCAGTCCCGCACCGTTTCGCAGGGTGCCGGCTGTCCGTTCCTGCGGGAGCTTCGACGGTGATGCGCCTGGTCATGATGGTGATCGCCGCCCAGGTGATCAGTGATTCCGAGTGCTGGATGAGCCGTTCGTAGTCGCGTGCGTGCCGGCGGGCGTGCATGATCCGGGCGAGCGAGCGTTCGGCGACCCAGCGGCGGGGCAGGACGACGAACCCGCTCGCGTCCTTCGGGCGGCTGACCGTCTTCAAGGTCAGGCCCAGTAGGGACTTCGACGAGGTCACGAGCTGTCCGGCGTAGGCGGAGTCGGCCCAGACGATCGTGATCTCGGGGCGCATCAGCCACAGCCGGAACAAGACCTCCTTCGCGGCGTCGCGGTCGGTCATGTCGGCCGGGGTGACCATCACGAACAGCGGCAGGCCCTTGGCGCCGACGACCAGGTGCCGCTTGCGTCCGTTGATCTTTTTCGCGCCGCCGTAGCCGCGCGAGTCCCGTCCGACGGTCTCTGCGGCCCTGACCGACTGGGAGTCGATCACCGTGGAGACCGCTCCCGGGGCCCGGCCCATCTCGCGGCGGATGCGTTTGCGCAGCTGGTCGCGGATCTGTCCGATCACCCGAAGGCGGCCCAGCGGGCCATGAAGCCGTAACACGCGCGCCAGGGCGGGAAGTCCTTGGGCAGGGCCCTCCACGTGCAGCCGGTATCGACGACGTAGCGAATCGCGTCGACGATCTCGCGGCGCCGAGGGTGCGTCGCCGGACGTCCTCCCCGTCGGCATCTCGCAGGCGGCCGGGGGGCGGCGGCAGGGCCTCGATGAGCGCCCATTCGTCGTCCAAGGTGTCGGACGGATAGCAGCGGGACCTGCCCATCCACGAACCTCCCCTCACCAAGTAAGGGGGTTGGGGCCGGCCCCTTCGCGGCCGGCCCCCTCAGCCGTTGATGTGGTCGGCGATGATGTCGAGCGTGGATTCGACCGAGCCGAGCTGGGTGTTGAGGTGCCTGATCCACCGTCCCTTCGCTGGAGGGCCGCGTGCGAGCCGACGACAGCAGTGATGAAGCGGCGGATCTCGGTGAGCTTCTCTCTCACGATCGCCAGTTCGTAGGCCTGGAGTTCGTCCGTGTCGGTGCAGAAGCGGTAGCCGTCCTTCTTCGTCCAGATCAACGGCGGCCAGCTGCGTTCGGCGATGATGTCGCGCAGGCAGGCCAGGCCCGCGCGGGCCTGGCTGGGCGTCAGCTCGCTGGAGCGGACGAGCCGGACGAAGGTCAGCGCGGCCGGACGGGCTTCGAAGAGCACGAACCGGATGGTGTCGGCGTACCGCTGGGACGCCGCCGATCTGCGCTCCGAGGCGCGCGGCACCGCCCTATTCGCCTTGCAGGAGGCGGGCCGGTTCCCCGTCGACGTCGACCCTTCCGGTGTCGACGGCCGTCTCGATCCGGTCGAGGGTGGCGCGGACGCGGGCGATGCCTTCGCCACGTTCGGCGGCAGCACACGGCGCACGCGCGGAGGTCACGGATGCGCCCGGCGGCGCTGCCCCGGCCGGTCGCCCGAAACGACCGACCGGTGCGACGAGCACTTGCCGCGCCGGAGTTGAAAACGTTCCTTCCGGCGGGCGAACATCTGAACCCCGGACGAAACAGCGAGAAAGTCACCACACGCGCGGGGTTGTACGCCGCACGGAATCCGGATTCGTCGTATCAGCTGAGCTTTGCCTTCTCTCTTGCACCGGGCGCTCGGTCTGCCGCTAGCTGGTGTTGCGTCCGCTTCCCGGCCCCGGCTCCCGATGAGCCCGGACCGGAGCGGCGGCCCACCGGGCGGTCCCGGGGCCGCCGTCGCTCGGGGAAGTGGCCGGCAACCCGAATGTGAGGAGTGGTCGTGAAGAAGGCCTACGAGGCACCCACGCTCGTCCGGCTCGGCACCTTCCGCAAGGAGACGGGGCTCCTGGGGCGCTCCGGCAACGACCGGCTGATCCTGAGCAAGAACTGACGACGGCGGTCCTCGACCCGACGTCATGACCGAACTGCACGAAAGTGCGAGGACGGGCCCCGGCGACGCGCACTTCGCGGTCTTCACCGACCGTGCGGACGCGGCCGCCGTGGCCCGCTCCCTCGCCCGTACCGGAAGCCGGACCCTCGCCCACGCGTCGGGCCGGCCCTGGCTGGTGGGCCACTGGCACGACGAGGAAGTCGTCACCGCCGAGGCCGGCGGCGCCGCCCTCGCCGTGATCGGCTGCTGTCCGATCGACGCCGGTGAACTGCGGCGCCGGGCCGCGCGATTGCGCGATCTGTCGGAACTCGACACCCTGGCCCGCTCCCTGCCCGGCAGCTTCCACCTCGTCGGAGCCCTCGGCGGACGGATCAGGGTGCAGGGCACCGCATCGGGACTGCGGCTCGTCTTCCACGCCGAGATCGACGGCGTCCGGGTGGCCGCCACCCGTGCCGACACGCTCGCCGCCGCCCTGGACCTCGACCCCGACGTCGAGGAAGTGGCCGTGAGACTGCTGTGGCCCGCCCCGTACCCGTTGTTCGAGACGTCCCTGTGGCGCGCGGTCACCGCCGTTCCCCCGCAGGACGCCCTGATCGTCGCCGCGGACGGACGTACCGTGCGGCACACCAGATGGTGGACGCCCCCGGAACCGGACCAGCCGCTCACGCGGGCGGCTCCCATGATCCGCGAGGCCCTGCAGGAAGCCGTCGGGGCCCGGACCCGGCAGGGCGGCGTGGTCAGCTGCGACCTGTCCGGCGGCCTGGACTCGACCTCCGTCTGCTTCCTGGCCGACCGCTCCCCCGCCCGCGTCGTGGCCGGCACCTGGCCGGGGCGCGATCCGGCGGACACCGACCTGGAGTGGGCCCGCAAGGCGGTGAGTCACCTCCCGGACGTCGAGCACGTCGTCTGGGACGCCGACGCCTCGCCGCTCGTCTACGAGGACCTCCTCACCATCGACGACCTGCTCGACGAGCCCACCATCGGCGTCATGGACCGCTCCCGGGTCCTGCACCATCTGCCCGGCCTCGCCGCACGCGGCAGCCGGCTGCACCTGACCGGCATCGGCGGCGACCACGTGGCGTGGTGCTCCGAGGCCTACTACCACCGGATGCTGCGCACCCGCCCGCTGTTCGCGATGAGGCAGTTGCGCGGGTTCAGGGCCCTGTGGCAGTGGCCCCTCGACGGCACGGTGCGTGCTCTCGCCGACTCCCGTCCGTACGGCAGATGGCTCGCCGAGGCCGCCGGTCACCTGCGCGATCCGCTGCCGCCGTCGGTCGCGACGGGCCTGGGCTGGGGCATGGCACCGCGTCTGTTCGACTGGGTGACCCCGCAGGCCGAGGGCATGGCCCGCCGGGCTCTGCACGCGGCTGCGGCGACGGTCTCGCCGCTGCATCCCGACCGCGGCATGCACAGCGACCTGGAGCAGATCCGCTCGTGCACCCGCGTCATCCGCCAGTGGGACCGGATGGCGGCCGGCGTCGGCCTGCCGATGGCCTCACCCTTCCTCGACGACCGCGTCATCGAGGCGTGTCTCGCCGTACGCCCGGGCGAACGCGTCACACCGTGGGCCTACAAGCCCGTCCTGAGCGCCGCGATGCGCGGGGTCGTCCCCGAAGCGTGTCTGCGGCGGGCCGACAAGGCCACCGCCTCCATGGACGCCTCCAACGGGCTGCGGGAGCACCGGGCGGACCTGCTGGCCCTGTGGGAGGACTCGCGGCTGGAGGCCCTCGGCCTGGTGGACGGCGCCGCGCTCCGCCGTCTCGCCCGGCGGCCCGCCTCGCCCGGGCTGTCCGACGCCATCCTCTACTCCACGATCGCCGCCGAGGTGTGGCTGCGCGGTCTCGCCCGCAAGCGCGCTCGCGTCCCACGCCCCTGAGCACCGCCGCGGGCCCGCACACTCCCCGTCCGGAGACCTGCGCCCCATGTCTCTCCCCCCCACGTCAGAAAGGTCCTCACATGTCCCTGCGCTTCGCCGGCGACGTCTCCACGGCCGAGACCGACTACGGCACAGTGCTCCTCGACGAACGAGCGGGCGCCTACTGGGAGTTGAATCCGACGGCCACCCTCGTGGTACGGATCCTGCTCGACGGCGGCGAGGAGTCGGACGCGGCCGCCGCCCTGGTCCGGGAGTTCGACATCGACGAGGGGCAGGCCCTGCGGGACGTCGAGGCGCTCGTCGGACAGCTGCGCGGCTCGGGGCTCGCCTCATGACAACGCCCAGCGCGCTGGAGCGACCCACCGGCGTTCCCCTGGACCGGCGTCTGGCGGCCCGGCTGGTGCTGCTCCCGGCCGTCCTCCTCGCCCTTCTGCCGCCCCGCCGCATCCGCGCGGTGCTCGGCGTCCTGCGCCGCGGGGCCGCTCCCGCGACCGCCGCGCAGGCCCGGAACGCGCGGGACGCCATGTGCGCCGCCAGCTTGCACTGCGCCGGGCCGAAGGGCTGTCTGCCGCGATCCCTGGGAGCGGCGCTGCTGTGCCGTCTCGGCGGGACCTGGCCGACGTGGTGCACCGGGGTACGCGTCGTCCCGCCCTTCACCGCGCACGCCTGGATCGAGGCGGAGGGCCGTCCCGTGGGGGAAGGTGCGCCCGAGGGCTACTTCGCCCGGCTGGTGGCCGTCGGCCCGCCGTCACGGCCGACCGGCCGGTGACCGGCGCTCAGGTCGCCGACGGCCGCCGGACGCCGGTCGCCACCGGTGACGGGTCCCCGGTCGCCGTCGGCTCCGCCCGAGAGGCGGTGGCCACGATGTACCGGCTCACCGCCGGACACCGGAACACCATCGCCCTGGCCACCGTGCTCACACTCGTGGGCTCCGCGCTGGGTCTGGCCCAGCCGCTCGTCGCCAAGCACGTCGTCGACGCGAGCGGCCACGCGCAGGTCGCCTGGCCGCCGCTGGCGCTCCTGGGCGCGCTGTTCGTGGCCGAAGCCGCGACCGGGTCCACCGGGCGGTTTCTCCTGGAACGAATGGGCGAAGGCGTCGTGCGGCAGCTGCGGCACGGGCTCGTCGGTCGGTTGCTCCGGCTGGAGATGCGGGAGTACGACCGGCATCGGGGCGGCGACCTGGTATCCCGGGTGACGGCCGACACCACGCTGCTCCGGGAGGTCGTGTCGCAGGCCCTGGTCGACATGGTGACGGGGAGCATCGTGGCCGCAGGGGCCGTCCTGATCATGCTGTGGCTGGATCCGCTGCTGCTGCTCCTCGTCGGCGGCACCGTGGCCGCGGCGGCCCTCGTCGTCGCCTCGCTGCTCACGGGCATCCGGTGCGCGTCGGCGCACATGCAGGACTCGGTCGGCGCCCTCGCCGCCGACCTCGAACGCGCCCTCGGCGCCCTGCCGATGGTCCGCGTGCACTGCGCAGAGGAACGCGAGGCGGCCGGCATCGGCGCACGCGTCGATGCGGCCTACGGCGCGGGGGTGCGCACCGCGAAGCTCGCCTCGGTCATGAGTCCCGCCGTCGAACTCGCCGTACAGGGCTCGTTCCTGATCGTCCTGGTCGTCGGCGGCCTGCGCGTCGACGGGCAGGCCCGCTCCCTCGGGGACCTCGTCGCCTTCCTGCTGTACGCCTCGTACCTCGTCCTGCCGCTGTCGTCCGTGTTCCACGCCGTGGGCCTCGTCCAACGCGGGATGGGCGCCTATCAGCGCGTCGACGAGGCGCTGCGGCTGCCCGTCGAGCCCGCCGCCCGCCCGACCCCGGGACCGTCCACCCCCGCCCGGCCGCCGGCCGGGACGCGCGGAACCCAGGGAGCGCCTGGCGGACGGCCCGGCGAAGAGACCGAGGGAAAGCCCGGCTGTCGGCCCGGTGGAGGTCCCGGCGTCCGGCCTACTGGGGATCCCGGCGGCCGGGCCGGTAGGGATCCCGGTGGACGGCCCGCGCTCGCCCTGCGCGACGTCCACTTCGCCTACCACCCGGACCGGCCGGTCCTGCGCGGCGTGTCGTTCGCCGTCGCACAACGCCAGCACGTCGCGCTGGTGGGCCGGTCGGGGGCCGGCAAGAGCACGGTGTTCGCCCTGGTGGCGAGGTTCTACGAGCCTGCCTCGGGCGAGGTGCTCTTCGACGGGCTGCCCGCGGCCAGGCTCACCCGCGACGCGTGCCGCCGCCGCATCGCCGTCGTCGACCAGAACGCCCATGTCGTGCACGGCACCCTGCGCGACAACATCGCCTACGCCGTGCCCGACGCCCCGGAACGAGAGATCCGGCGCGTCCTGCGGCTGGCCCTGCTGGAGGGGGTCGTCGACCGGTTGCCCGGCGGTCTGGACGCCGTCGTCGGCGAACGCGGCAACACGCTCTCGGGCGGCGAACGCCAACGCGTCGCGATCGCCCGCGCGTTGCTGGCCCGGCCCGCGCTGCTCCTGCTGGACGAGCCCACGTCCCACCTCGACGCGATCAACGAATCCGCCCTCACCACCGTCATGAGGGACGCCGCCGAGGAGTGCGCCCTGCTGGTCGTCGCGCACCGCCTGTCCACCGTGCGGCACGCGGACCGCATCGTGGTGCTGGACGAGGGCCGCGCCGTCGCCGAAGGACGCCATGAAGAGCTCCTGACCGGCAGCGATCTGTACCGCGAGCTGGCCGCGAACCAGATGCTCCGGCCGGAAGAGGGCGCGGTGGTGCTGGACGACCGCGGGCCCGACCACGGCGGTCCCGGTGCCGGCGGCCCCAGCCGGGCCGGGAGACGGCGGCCGACGGCGTGAAGGCGGGGCCCGCGCAACGAGCGGGCCCCGCCGGTCAGCTGGACCGCGGTCGTGCGCAGCGAGCCCATCCGGTGGTCGACCGCGCAGGATGGCTGCCAGGTCCTCGTACACAGCTTCCCGGTGCGGGCGGCACCCCGCTGAACACCCGGGCGAGCTCGTAGGGGCCTTACCCGGCGTAGCCGCTGCCGTAGGCGCGTCCGTTCTCCTGCGGCAGCAGCGGCAGCGGGCCGTCGCGTGCGGATCCGGAGCAGGCCGGACCGGGCCGGCGGTCGGTGATGAGGCGGTGGAACGCGTCACCGGGCCGCAGACCGTGCGGGTGCCAGGCGGGAACTCGCCCCCGGCCGGGACCGGTCAGGGCCGGACCTGGCCGCGCCCGGTCGCGTGAGCCTAGTGGGTCTGCCGGTCACCACCAGGCAACCAGCACGGCGAGCCCGCCGACGACCAGAGCAATGAGCAGGAGCAGGGACACGAGCGCGGCTCGCGGGTGCGCGGTGGGATCGGCGAAGACGCCGAGGCCAGCACCGTTCTGCCGCTCGGAGACGGCGCGGCGTCCGCGGAACACGTGGACTCGTGCGGTGCTGGGCTCCATGTCCATCGCGGTGGCGATGCTCGCGTAGCTCCAGTCGGCGACGATCCTCAGCAGCACCGCCTCACGCTGCGTGTCGGGCAGCCGCAGAATCTCGCCCATCACCGCGTCGGCCTCCGCCGCCCGCTGAGGATCGGACACGGCCGAGGTCGACGTCCATCGCGGCAGGCCCGAAGCGGGCTCCAACCCCGCGTGGTCGACAGGAGTGGAACGGCGGACGTGGGCGGGCAGGTCACGGCATTTCTGCACCACCACGGTGTGGAGCCACCCCAGCGGGTTGCCCAGGTGTTCGGTCATCGTGGGCCAGGTCGCCAGGGCGGCGACGAAAGCCTGCTGGACGATGTCCTCCGCGTCGGCAGCCGACGACGGGTGTCCGTGTTTCGCCAGTTGCCTTCTGGCGAAGCGCAGGAGGTGGTCGCGATGCTCGCGGTACAGGTCCTGGATCAGATCCGCCCACTCACCGGGGTGCTGATCAGGCGTGTGCATCGTCATCAGTCGTCACGTCCCGTCTCGGAGGGGTTGAGCGTGCGGCTGCGACGGACGTGTACACGCATGACGCACCACTGCGTGACCGTTTGCGCGAGGAGTAACAGGACCTGTGCCACGGTGACTGCCAGGTCGAGCCAGAGGTGTTCGGTCATGCGGCATTCGGCCTTTCTGCGGGGGCCGTCCGCGCGGACGGCCGTACATCCCTGTACGAGAGACCGGTCGCCGTTTCGTTTACCGCCCGCAGCGAGCTTCTTTACGCATGTTCAGAGCAGAAGGGCGTAAGCGACGACGAGCACGACGCACTGCAGGACCAGGACGAGGACGCCGGCTGTCGGGCGCTGACCGTTCCGGCGTGCCGCGGCCATCGCCCGGGCGGCGAAGTACGCGCCCAGTGGCGTGCAGCATGCGCTGGCAAGAACCCCCTTGGCCGCCCATCGCAGAGGGCTGGGCCCGGCCGGGTGGGCGGCCAGCCGCGCGGCCCGTCTCTGCGTCCGGCGTCCGTCCGGACGCGGAGGCGCTGTGAGCCGGCGTGCGGCGGCCCGCTGCAGCAAGGCGCCCACCAGGAAGAACCCAAGGAACAACGGCAGAAACGGCATCATCTCGTCGCTGTGGGCTGCGGTGATCGCCACGACGAGGATCGCGGACACAAGGTTCCACATGATCAGGACGGCGACGCTGCTACGCCGCGCACCACCGCGGTTGAGGTCGACGGCGGCCAGCGCACGGTACGTCGCGGTGACCCGGGCAGCCCGGCGCCCACGGGACGGCGCCTGGTCCGGTTCCCGCGGAGTCCGCTCGACAAGGGCAGCGACCACTGCTCTCGCCTCGGCCCCTCGGTGCAGGGCTTCCACCGGATCGACCCGGTGCCGACGTCTGCGTTTGCGCCAGCCGAACTCCTCCATCCGCAGCCAGGTGCCGTCCTTCAGGAAGAGGTCCGTGCCCGCTTCGGCAGGCTGCAGGGGACGTGTGGCGGCGACGCTGCGGAACGCGACGAACAGTCCGGGCTCGCTCGGGCCCTGCACGGCGGTCTCCAGCCGGGCCGCGAGTCTGTGGCCGAACGTGTCCCAGGCCATGTCATGCGGATTCGCCGGGAGGAAGTACAGGCCCGAGATGTGCACCAGCACGTCGTACGGCTGGTTGTTGAGGCGCACCGCGAGGGCGCCGATCAGTTCACCCGCGTTGTCGGCGTCGCTGCCGGAGCCCGGCGAGGGGCGTCCCCGTCGTTCGTCGACTCCCAGAGCCCGCAGCTGGTCGCGCACCGCCCCTACGAGCAGGGGATCGACCAGGCGCCCCGCCGAGACGGGAAGAAGGTCCGGAAGCGTGATGTCCGGCAGGGTTCCCTGTACCGGGTCCGGCCGCCAGCACGCGGCCCCGGAGGCGACCGCGGCGAGCACGACGGCGTCCTGAAGGGCCTGTCGAAGCGTTTCCGTGCCGCCGGTGGCGCCGGCGGCCGTTGCGGGGCACTCGCGCAGCAGGAGCTCATGGAGCCGTCCGCCGTTCCCGCCCGCCAGTAGTTCCCAGACGTAGGGCAGGCCGGCCTCAGAGCCGCCGTGCATCTCGGCGGCCGCACGGTAGAGAGCGTCAGCGCTGTCCTGGCGGCGTCCGACGGCGACCGCTTTCGCATGTTCGTCGAACGGCTCACGCGTACAGCCCGGTGAAGGGAGCACCAGATCGTCCAGCCGGGCTGAGTGCTCAAGGCCCGGCACCAGGTCCCAGGACCGGTCGACCTGCGGCAATTCCACTCCGGTGGCGTCGGCGGGCAGGGCGTCGGACAGGAGTGCCTCGATCCTGTCGGCCAGCGGCGGGTGCGTGTCCCATGTCGCAGGCCGGGGCGCGGGCTGCCAGGCGGCAGGGCCGGAGCCGCCCGCTGCCAGGAACCGCCCGAAGGCTGGCAGGATCCCGGCCGGCGCGCGTCCGGTGCGTGCGGGGTCCATGTGGTCGCCGACGAAGCGCTGCCAGTCGACCGCGGCCGTGTGCACCTTCTCGATGGCGGCGGCCGCGGTGCCAGGGTCGGTGACCCGCGCCGCGCAGCGGTCGGCCAGGAACTCCTGACGCTGCAGCACGGAGGAGGAGACCAGCGAGTACAGGTGGAGGTATCCCTGGAGGACCAGCCGATGTGGTGCTCCCGGCGGGACCGCGTCGACGACCCGGGCCAGTAGATCCCGCCCGCCGTAGGTAACCACCGCAAGCCGCGTGTCCAGGTGGGAGAAGTGAGCCAGCTCGTGCCCCAGGACGGCGGTGAGACTCTGTACCGGCAGGGCGGTGAGGAGCGGCGCCCCCACGTACACGGAACGCCTGCCGCGGAGCAGGCCCAGCAGCCTCGTGTGCTCGACGACGTATGCGTTGGGTTCGGCCGTCACGCGGATCTCGTGCGGCGGCCGCGTGCCGACCTCCGCGGCCAGGAGAACCACGTGGTTCCACAGCAGGGGAGCCTCGGCCGAGGTCACGAGGATGCCGTGCTGCGGTCCGCTCCGGCCGACGACGGTACGCGCCATCGCGGCCACCGTTCCCGTGGCCAGGGCGAGCGCCAGAGCGGCGAGCTTCACCGTGGCGATGTTGACGCCCTCGGTCGAGATCAGGACGGCGCCGGCGGCCAGGGCGAGCACCAGCATGCACGGCACCACGTACACCCCGGCGAGAAGGACCACGGCCGTCCCCGCGCGTACCGTCAGCCAAGTACCGCCACCACCCCGTTCACCGGTGCGCACACCGCCCCCTCAGTGACTGCGTGAAGGAGATTCTGGCAACTCAGCCGCGCGCCGGGCGAGCAAAGGAGGAAGGCGGTCGTATGTGAACCCATCGCGACCATGTGAAGCGGAATAACGTCCCGAATCACCAAAAGAACGCGACGATCCGGCCGCCGCCTCGACCGGACCTGTGACATCACCTCGAAGATCACCCGCCCGGAGACTCCGGGGACGGTCCTGCTCACCGGGCTCGCGGCGGCCGCTCCCCCGGAGCGGGCGGAGGTCCGGCGGCCGCCTGCCCCCCGGGGACCGGCCGCCGTCAGGGCGCGTCTCCGGGGGCGGGTCACCCCTGTTCCAGCCCGTAGACCCGCTTCCGTCTCCGCTCCCATCGCGGCGTGGCTTCTCCGTCTCGGCGGGGTTCCTCAGCGCGGCTCCGGGCGCTCCGGTGGTGGACCGCCCGGACCCGTGGGTGCGACGTGCCGCGGTGTACCTGCGCGCCGTGGCCGCGTGAGAAGGCCGTGGAAGCCGGTCAGGTCAACCGGGTCACCGAGTAGTCGAAGGTGGTCCCGGTGACGGTGTAGGTGGCCGTCTGACCGTTGTCGCAGTAGGACACGTAGGAACTGCCGAACTCCTTGGTCCCACCCACCGCCTCGACGTACGGGCGGACGTCGGTGCCTTCCGGCCATAAGGCGGTGGCCAGGTCGATGACCCTGGTCTGGTTGATCGGGTACTCGTCGGTCGGAACGGCCTGTTCGCCGGTGCGGGTGGTGGCGGCCCAGGAAAGGACGAAGCCGGCGTTGTTGACGACGGCCACCTTCTGCACGCAGGGCTGGGCCTGCGCGGGCACCGCCGCCGCGGTGACCGAGGGCAGGACGGCCAGTGCCGTCGCACCCGCCAGGATCGCGGCCGACCTGCGGCATATCCGGGTCCGGTTCATGATCGAAACTCCTTCCCGACCGGGGCTGTCCCGGCCGACGACCGCCCGAGTAGCCCGACGCTCCATCAGGAAACCTCTGTGACGCAGGAGTTGAGAGTGGCCGATTGCGCCGACTCCCCGGCCTGTGCATGAGAGGTGCAGCTCTCTCCAGGGAAGCCCTGGGCAGGGAAGAACGCTGGTCGACGGCGCGGGCGGGGCAGGCGCCCTTCGGCCGCAGCGGGTGAAGTGCGGGTGGAGTGGGGGAAGTCGACAGTCTCGTCGATCGAGGACCTGAACACGTGTGAGGCGGGGGCCTGCGCCCGGACGGGAAGCCCTGGGCGGGAACTTCGAGGCGGAAAATCGGGGCGGGATTCTTCGAGTTGGCCTCATGCCTGGTGGGCGTTCGACCGGCTCGGTACGCGGCGTATCACCCATAAAGTCCTGCGAATGTTTCGACACCGTTCGCGAATCATGCGAGAAGTATTGACCCCGTCCACCGGTTCCCTATCATCCTGATTGCTCGACGATCCGACCCTTGTTCGACATGACGAACACGCCAGAGTCGCCCCATCTGCACAGCAGAGCACCTCCGGATCCCGCACCACCGCAACGGCCGAAGCCTGAAGGAGCGTGCCACCGATGTATATGTCATGACCGCATCAACGATTCTTCCGTTGTCGCGCACCAATGGGCGCCTCGTGCGCTGACGCCCGAAGCCCTCTGCAGGCGGAGCACGGTATGCCGTTGAGTCGTTCGGTTGCCCAAGCTCCTCTCGCTCGGGGAATGCCGAGCACGCTCCGGAGCGTGCCGTCCGCGCGGGCCCTGAGGCCCGATCAGAGCGCGAATGGCTCGCGGGGTGCACGGGGGGCCGCCGTACGTCGGGCCGGCACCACGACGGGCGACGGACTGCGACGACGGACTGCGCAGGCTGGTGCGTTGCCGCAGCCCGGACGCACCGGGCGCCACCGGTTTTCCAGAGGGTCTCGCGGCGCCCGGAAGCCCTCAGGGGTCGGCCGGCGCTCACGGACCGCTGTGAAGCTCACCCCATCGACAGTCCGGACAGCCTCCGACGGGGCCGGCCGGAACCGCGTACTCAAGGATGACGAGGTCCTCATGCGCAGACCAAGTTTCAGCCACAGACGTCTGTCTGTGGTGCTCGCCGCTGCGGTCACGGTCCTGATCGCGTTGGCAGCCGCGCTCGTCGCCAACCCGGCTGAGGCGGCCACGAGCGGTGCCCTGCGCGGTGTCGGTTCCGGCCGGTGTCTCGACGTGCCGAACTCCAGCCAGACCGATGGCACGTACCTGCAGATCTACGACTGCTCGGGCGCGGCCAACCAGCAGTGGACGGCGACGGACAGCAACCAGTTGACCGTGTACGGCAACAAGTGCCTGGACGTTCCGGGCCATGCCACCGCGGCCGGTACCCGGGTGCAGATCTGGGCCTGCAGCGGCGGGGCCAACCAGCAGTGGCGGGTGAACGCCGACGGCACGATCGTCGGCGTGGAGTCCGGGCTGTGTCTGGACGTCACGGGCCACGGCACCGCCAACGGCACGGCGATGGAGATCTGGACGTGCAACGGCGGCAGCAACCAGAAGTGGACCGGTCTGTCCGGGACGACTCCGCCAGACGGCCCGTGCTCGCTTCCCTCGACCTACCGGTGGACGTCGACGGGCGCGCTGGCGCAGCCGGCGAACGGGTGGGTCTCACTGAAGGACTTCACCAACGTGGTGTATCAGGGCAAGCACCTGGTCTACGCGTCGAACGTGTCGGGATCGTCGTACGGTTCGATGGCTTTCAAGCCCTTCACGAACTGGTCGGACATGGCGTCGGCCGGCCAGACCGGGATGAGCCAGTCCACGGTGGCGCCCACGCTGTTCTACTTCGCGCCCAAGAACATCTGGGTGCTGGCGTACCAGTGGGGTGCGTGGCCCTTCATCTACCGCACGTCGAGCGACCCGACGAACCCCAACGGCTGGTCCGCGCCGCAGCCGCTGTTCACCGGCGGCATCGCGGGCGCCGCCCCGATCGACCAGACCCTGATCGCAGACGGCCAGAACATGTACCTGTTCTTCGCCGGTGACAACGGCAACATCTACCGGGCGAGCATGCCGATCGGGAACTTCCCCGGCAACTTCGGCTCCTCGTACACGACCGTCATGAGCGACACGGTGAAGAACCTCTTCGAGGCGCCGCAGGTCTACAAGGTCCAGGGCCAGAACCAGTACCTCATGATCGTCGAGGCTCGGGGTGCGAACGAGCAGCGCTACTTCCGCTCGTTCACGGCCTCAAGCCTGAACGGTTCGTGGACCCCGCAGGCCGCCACCGAGAACAACCCCTTCGCGGGCAAGGCCAACAGCGGCGCCAACTGGACCAACGACATCAGCCACGGAGACCTGGTCCGCAACAACCCCGACCAGACCATGACCATCGACCCCTGCAACCTGCAGCTCCTCTACCAGGGCAAGTCCCCCTCCGCGGGCGGCCCCTACGACCAACTGCCGTGGCGGCCGGGTGTCCTCACCCTGCAGCGCTGATCCTGCCCCTCCACGGATGATCGCGCCCCGGTGTGGTCCGCCGGTGCGTGGACGAGCGGTTCACGGCGCGGGCGACTTCGCCTGCTGACCGATGCTCACCGCCCAAAGGGACCCCAGCCGTTGCGTCGGCTGGGGTCCCCCAGTTGTGGCCCTGCACGGGGGCCAAGGAGCCCAGCCGACGACGACTTCCGGGCTGCCGGCGCGCCCCGTCTCATCACACTCGTCCAGCCGCCTCCGCGGGGCCGGGGCCGGGGCCCGCCGACGGGCCGGCACACAACGTCGAGAACCACGGGATGGGTGAAGCGGCCCGGTCCATCCGGCCGCTTCAGCCAGGAGCGGTCACGGGCCGGCCGGTCGCAAGGATCCGTACGTCGTACAGAACCTGTATCCCGGCCAGTTCGGGCGTCACGTTTGCCGTAATACGCCCCGGCGCCGTGGTTGCGGGTGTGGCGGCGGTCGAGCAGGTGCTAGGCCCTCCGTGAGTTCTTCGCACCGTTGCCGGCCGCAGCCGTCCATGACGTCGTGTGCACGGGGCAGCGTTTCGTCTGCTCCCCCGGCGCAACAGACAGCCGGACCGAACCTGCGCCGGCCAGTCCACCCAGCAGGGCGGAATCGCGGCGAGGTCGCGCTGCGGTCCGGTGAGCGCCCGCAGCGCGAGCAGGTCGGCGCCATCGGGTTCGTCGAGAAGGCGTCGGGTGGTGGCGGCGCGGCGGATCCAGTCCAGACGTGGGGGCCCCGTGGCTCCAGGGCGCGCACGACGGCGATGTTGCCTTCCACCAGATGGAGCATCTTGGTATTCGCGGTGCCGCCCGGCCGGGCAGCTGCGGTGTCAGCGGCTGCCGCTCGTCAGATCACGTCGTCGACTGCGAGTTCACGGAGTTCCCACGTCCTCGGCGGTCATTGCCAGCAGGACCAGCGAGTCGTGCTCGGCCGTGCCGGGCGGGGCCTGGTAGATCAGCAGGCGCTGGCCCTCGCCAGCAGGGCTGAGCACCTCGTTGGCGAGGGTTATCGGGCCGATCACCGGGTGCCGGAACGCGGTCTCACCGGCGCGCTTGACCCATACCTCGTGCCGGTGCCACAGAGCGGCGAACTCGCCGCTGGCCGCTGCCAGTTCGGCGACCAGCGCGGCAGTCCGCTCCGGAGCGGTCAGTTCGGCGGTGTGCAGGTGCGCGACACAGTTACGTGCCACCCGGTCCCAGTCGGCGAAAAGGGTCCGCGCGGCCGCATGCAGGAAGGTGTACCGAATGGTGTTGCGCTGTGCGGGCGGCCAGTCGCCGAGCCCGGGCATCAGCGCAAGGCCCTCCGGATTCGAGGCCAGCACGTCGTTGACATCGTCCAGTACGTACGCCGGGCTGGGCCGGACCGACTCCAGCAGCAGTCGCAGGCCAGGGCTGGCCGGCCGGGGGTCGGCCGGACGGCGGCGCGGTGTCCGCCCGGCGACCTGGTCGGCGAGGCCGAGCAAGTGGGAGTGCTCGTCGGCGGTGAGCCGCAGGACCCGGGCCAACGCGTCCAGTACCGCGTCGCTGGGTGCGGTCTCCCGCCCCTGCTCGATCCGGACGTAGTAGTCCACGCTCACGCCGGCCAGCGCCGCCAACTCCTCGCGGCGCAACCCGGGTGTGCGCCGGG
The DNA here is from genome assembly GCF_001746365.1 of Streptomyces sp. LUP30. Taxonomy (GTDB): domain Bacteria; phylum Actinomycetota; class Actinomycetes; order Streptomycetales; family Streptomycetaceae; genus Streptomyces. The sequence continues at coordinate 41,495 of NZ_MJAJ01000014.1, read as the reverse complement.
CGCCCGGTCCGGTGGGTAGCCCGACGTCGGCCGGGCCGATCCGCCCGCGCCTGATCCGAAGGAAGTCGGCCATAGCGTTCACGGCTTCGAGTCTGCCACCGGCCGACACGCTCCTGGGTGGCCGTGGCACACCCAGGAATCACACGGCCTTCCCGGAGACCAGCCCGGCGGTGCAGCCTCGCATCATGACTGACGCGATCATCATCGGTGGCGGATCCGGCATGGGCCTTGCCCTGGCCCGCACTCTGCTCGCTGAGAACATGCATGTGACGATCGTCGGCCGATCCGCGGACCGGCTAGCGACTGCCCGGGCGGAACTGGAACGCCCCGGTCACGGGAAGATCACCACGATCACGGCCGACATGGGGCGGGAGGAGGACGTGGCCGAGCTGTTCGCCCAGGTGGGGCGCGTGGAGCACGTGGCGGTCACCGCTGCGGACGCGACCGGTGTGTACGGGCGGACCGCCGACGTCGCCACCGCGACCGCACGGGCCATCGTCGATACCAAGCTGCTCGGTGCCTGGCTGGTCGGCAAACACGCGACCGGACGAGTCACCGGCTCGATCACCTATACCTCGGGCATCAACGCGTACCGGCCGAACGGGTCGAACACCATCATGGCCGCGGCCAACGGCGCGCTCGCGTCACTGGCGTATGGGCTGGCGCTCGAACTGGCCCCCGTGCGAGTGAACGTCATCTCCCCCGGCTGGGTGGACACCCCCATCTGGGACCAACTCGGCATGGACAAACAAGCAGCCTTCGCCGAGCTGGCCGCACGACTCCCGGCACGCCGCATCGGCACCCCCGACGACATCGCGCAGGCATTTTTGTCGGTGATACGCAACGGATTCATCACCGGGACCGTCCTGCACATCGATGGAGGACACCGCATCACCTGATCCGGTAGCGAGGCGCGCGGCGCCGGCGCCCCTCACCCGACCAGCCCGGTAGTGGTCGCGGCCTGGTGGCGGGCGAATTCGCGGACGCAGGCCTGCCAGCGGGCGCGCACGGCGTCTTCCAGGCACCGGGCAGGGTCGGCGCGGGGCCAGCGGATCCGGCCCTCGATGTAGCGCTCGACGGTGCACTGCGACATGCCGAGAGCGTCGGCGGCCCTGTCCTGATCGAGGGCGCAGCCGCGCGCTCGCTACTTGGGGTGTCGGACCGCCCTCTTCACTTCGAGCTCCACGCCGGCCCGCATCACACCCCGCTCTTTCGCGTGTACGGTGACTGCGCCCTGCACGTCTTGGGCGAGGTCGCGCCATGCCTGCCATGCGGCCTCGTAAGCGGCCGGGTCGCCTTTGATGCGTAGGGCTTGTGCGGTCGCGTGCGCCTGGTCGGCACCGCGTTGCTTCTCCACGAGTTCTTCGAAGGTGTGCGCCACATACGGACCCTAAGCCGTGCACGACTGGGCCCCTCCCCGCGACGTGCGCATCAGCCTCCGAGAAACACCAGGTAGACCAGAAGTCGGCGTTTCCGTAGTGGGTGGGATTCCCTGGAAGGTCATCTGCGCCCCCGCAGGAGGCCCGGGGCACGATCGTGTCCGCGACCGGGCCCGGTAAGACGATCACCACGTGCCGCGTGCCCGGTGGAGTGCTCCCCGGCGGCCGGATCCTCGTGACCGTACCGACCCTGGACCTGTTCGTGCGGTCCGCCCCACGCGCGGCGGGCGGTGGGCCACCGCTCCCCCGCCCGCTCGAAGACCGGTGGCCGGACCCCGCGTCAGCCGCCTTGCCCGCCTCGGCAAAGGCGCACACCGAGGCGCGGGCGTCGACGCGGCTTCACCGCAGGAGGTTGGTCTACTTCTCCGAGTGGCTGGCGGCGGTGCCCACGGAGACGGCGTTGGCGGTGACAATCACGGTGATGGCCAGCCACGATGCCGCACCGAGGTGCTGGCCAAGGACGAGCATGCCGATCAGAGCGGCGAACACCGGGTTGACGCTCATGAAGATCCCGAAGAAGCGGGCGGGGACCCGGCGCAGCGCGAGCAGGTCGGCGAGAAACGGCACCGCGGAGGACAGCACACCGGCAGCCAGCGCGCACAGCAGGGCGCCGACGGTGGGCTGGTGGAGCCACAGGACCGCAGCGCCGAGGGGCAGGTAGAGCAGGCCGGAGACGGCCGCGGCGGCGGCCGATCCCTGCAGCCCGGGCAGACGCTCGCCCACGGTGCGGTTGAGCAGGATGTAACAGCCCCAGCAGACGGCGGCGATCAGGGCCAGGCCGATGCCGAGATAGTCCGTGCTGGGCCGGGGGCGGGTGAGGACCACCACGCCCACCACGGCGGCGAGAGCACAGGCCAGATCGATACGCCGGCGAGAGCTTGCCAGCGCCACAGCGAGCGGGCCGAGGAACTCCAGAGTGACCGCCAAACCGAGCCCGATCCGGTCGATCGCCGCATACAGCGTGAGGTTCATGGTCGCGAACACCGCGGCAAGGCCAAGGACCGGACGCCACTGCGCGGCGGTGAATGAACGCAGGTTCGGCCGGCCGGCGCTCAGCAGCACCACGGCGGCCACCCACTGGCGCACCGCCACCACTCCCGCCGGCCCCAGCACCGGGAAGGCGAGCGCGGCTATTGATGCTCCGACCTGGTTGGACAGGCCGCTGCCCATCATCAGCGCCACCCCGGACCACCGGGGCGACGACGCCTGCGCCACGGCGGCCGAAGTCTCCGCGCGAGCTTCGAGTGTCATGGCACGACCATCCGCCAGACCGACGCATACGCAAAATGCATCCGAACCCCCAGCTATACGCTGGACGTATGGATGGTCGTACAGATCTGGAGCTGCGGCACCTGCGCTGCCTGGTGGAGATCGTCGACACCGGCAGCTTCACCGACGCCGCGATCGAGCTGGGCGTCTCCCAGGCCGCGGTCTCCCGCACACTGCTCGCACTGGAGCGCATCCTCGGCGTGCGACTGCTGCACCGCACCAGCCGCACTGTCACCCCCACCACCGCAGGCGTGCAGGTTCTCGCCCGCGCCCGGAATCTCCTGGTCGACGCCGACGAACTGGTCCACCAGGCCACCACCGGCCACACCCGGCTGCACATCGGCCACGCCTGGTCCGCGATGGGCCGCCACACCGCCGAGTTCCAGCGCCGCTGGCACGACCGCTACCCCAACGTCGAACTCCACCTGATCCGCCACAACACCCCCACCGGCGGCCTCGCCGAGGGCCTGTGCGACCTGGCCGTCCTCCGCGCCCCCGTCGACACCCGCCGCTACGCCCACGCCCTCGTGGGCCACGAACGCCGCTACGTCGCCCTCGCCTCCGACGACCCATGGACCAGACGTCGCAGCATCCGGCTGGCGGAGATCCGCGAGCGCACCCTGGTGGTGGACCGCCGAACCGGCACCACCACCTTGGCACTGTGGCCCGAACACGCCCGCCCTGCCGTGGAGTACACCCGCGACGTCGACGACTGGCTCGCCACCATTGCCGCCGGCCGTTCTGTCGGCGTCACCCCGCAGGCCACCGTCGCCCAGTACCGCCGCGACGGCATCACTTATCGCCCCCTGCGCGACGCTGCCCCTGTCCCCGTCCACCTCATCTGGGGCCGACAGGACCCCCACCCGGCCACCCACGCCGCCGTCGCCCTGCTCACTGACCTCTACCGCGAAGACGCCTGACACCCGAGCCCATGGTCTAACCTCCGAGCTCCAGGCACTGATCGCCGCAGTCACCACCGGACTCTCTTCGCCGCGTGACTGAATAAGCCGGCAGGATCGTCACCAGCCGCAAAACGGCGGTGATCAGTCCTCTGCCCTGGTGGATTGGGGCAGTTCCGGCGTGCTCGTCGCCTCAGCGAGTGCGAGTCGACCACCCTTGAGTTCGGGCACGTACTGGTAGATGGTGTTGCGGGAGACGCCGAGGAGCTTGGCGATCGAGGTGACGGTGTTCTCCGGGCGGGCGAGTAGGCCGCGGGCGTGACGTACCTGCTCCTCGGTCATCGCCGGCGGGCGGCCGAGTCGGGCGCCGCGGGCGCGGGCGGCGTCCAGGCCCTCATTGGTGCCTTGCACGATGAGTTCGTTCGGCGACTGGAGCGCCGACTCCGGCTACCACCTGGGCCGCCGGCCGGCCCGGCGCGCGGACGTCATCGCGGTGTTCGTCTCCAACGACCAGATGGCCCTCGGCGTTCTGCACGCCCTGCACGAGGCGGGCCGGCCGGTGCCGGGTGAGATCAGCGTGGTGGGCTACGACGACATTCCCGAGGCGGCGCATCTGCTGCCGCCGCTGACGACCGTACGCACCGACTTCGCGGAGATCGGCACCCGGTCGCTGCAGCTCCCGCTGAGCCGGATCGACGACTCGGCGAAACCGCCCCGGCCCGAGTCGCTCGTCCCGGTCGACCTGGTGATCCGCGCGGCGCCGGGCCGTTGAACCCGGCCCTTCACGCGGGCACCGCGAGTCCCTCGTTCAGGGCCTCGCCGATGAGGGCGATGCCCTCGTCGATCTCGTGGGCGGCGCCCGCCGCGTAACCGAGGACCAGACCGGGTGCTCCGGGGCGGATCCGGTGCCAGGACAGCGGGTGCGCCTTGACGCCCCGGGCGAGCGCGGCCGCGGCGAGGTCGGTGTCGCGGATGCCGGTCCCCGTCTCCTCGAAGGTGACCATGAGGTGCAAGCCCGCGGCGGCCCCGTGCACGCGGGCGCCGGGCAGATGTGTCTCGACGGCCCGCAGCATGGCGTCCCGGCGTCTGCGGTGGCGCAGCCGGACATGGCGCAGATGCCGTTCCAACTCGCCGGAGTCCATCAGCCGTGCGAGGACCAGCTGGGTGAGGATGCCGTTGCCGAGGTCGGCGTAGCGCTTGGCCGTCACGACGGCGTCCAGCCGGTCCGGTGGGACGAGCAGCCAGCCCACCCGGAGCGCGGGCGCGAGCAGTTTGGAGACACTGCCCGCGTAGCAGACGCCGTCGGACATCAGCGAGCGCAGGGCCGGCACCGGCGGCCGGTCGTAGCGGTGCTCGGCGTCGTAGTCGTCCTCGATCACCACCCCGCCCTCGGCCGCCCAGTTCAGCAGCTCGCGCCGGCGTTCCCCGTCGAGGACGACGCCGGTGGGGAACTGGTGGGCCGGAGTCGACAGCACCGCCTTGGCACCGCTGGCGCGCAGCGCGCCGACGTCGAGGCCGCCCGCGTCCACAGGGACGGGGACGACGGTGTGGCCGCCGTACTCCAACTGCTGGCGCGCGCCCAGGGATCCGGGGTCCTCGACGGCGACACGGCGGATGCCGTCGGCCCGCAGGAGCTGCCCGAGCAGGACGAAGGCCTGTGCCACACCGGCGACGATCACCACCTCGTCCGGGTCGGCGCGGATGCCGCGGTTGCGGGCCAGCCAGCCGACGACGGCCCGCCGCAGGGCGGGGGCGCCTTGGGGATCGCCGTAACCGAAGTCGGCCGGGGTGACGCCCGCGAGGACGGCTCGCTCGGCGCGCAGCCAGGCGGTGCGTGGGAAGGCGGCGAGGTCGGGCAGGCCCGGGGAGAGGTCGATGCGGCACGGGAGGGCGCGCAGGGCGTCGACGACTCCCTCGCGGACCGCCGATCCGAAGAGGGGGTGACCGGGTTCGGACGCGGCTCGGGTGGGGGCGCCGGGTGCGGGGCCGGGAAGGCCGTGCGTCCGCTCGGCCGGTGCCGGGCCGGAGAGGTCGTGGGGGTCGCCGGGGCGTGCGGGACCGTTCGCGGTGTGGATGCGGCCCCGGGGCTCGGCGGGTGCCGCCACAACGACCGTGCCGAGCCGGCCGCGGCCGGCGATCTGGCCCGACTCGGCGAGCCGTCGGTAGGCCTCGGTGACCACGCCTCTGGTGACGCGCAGCTCGTCGGCGAGGACGCGGCTGGCGGGCAGCCGGGTGCCGACGGGCAGCCGGCCGTCGGCGATGGCGGACCGCAGGCTGTCGGCGAGCCAGGCGGTACGGCCGCCGGGCGGCGCCTGACCGATGTCCAGTTGGAGGAAGTCCGAGCCGATGCCCGGCTGCGGCTTTTTGGACCCCTCGGACGGTGGGGTTGTGGACCTGCCCATGACGTCCATTGTGCGGGCAGGGTGGACGGCATGGACACCCCCTCCCCCTCGTTCGCCCGGCTCGTCCCCGGCATGGTCGGGATGACACTCGTCGGCAGCAGCGTCACCGTCTCGCACACCCTCGTGGGCGCCCCGCTGTTCAGCACCCAGGCCGTCCGATATGTGGCCGCGACCGCGATCCTCGTGGTCATGGCCCGGCTCGCCGGTACCCGTCTGGTGTGGCCGCGCGGACGGGAGTGGCTGTGGCTGGTGGGGCTCGCCGTGACCGGACTGGTGCTGTTCAACGTGGCCGTGGTCCGTGGCGTCGCACATGCGGAGCCCGCGGTGATCGCCGTCGCGGTGGCGTGCGTCCCCCTGCTGCTCGGGGTGATCGGCCCCCTGCTGGAGCGGCGCAGGCCCAGCCGGCAGGTCCTGCTAGCGGCGCCCGTGGTGATGGCGGGCGCGGTGCTGGTGGAGGGGACGGGCCGGACCGACGCGGTCGGGGTGGCCTGGGCGGCGCTGGCCCTGGGCTGCGAGGCGGCGTTCACGCTGCTGGCGGTGCCGGTGCTGGGACGGCACACCCCGTGGGGCGTGTCCGTGCACGCGACCTGGCTGGGCGGAGTGCTGCTGGCCGTCCTCGGCATGACGCGGGAAGGGCCTTCGGCCGTGCGGGGGCTGACCGGGGTCCAGTGGGCGGCCGTCGGCTTTCTGACGCTGCTGGTGACGGCGGTCGCGTTCGTCCTGTGGTACTCGACGGTCCGCTCCGTGGGGGCCGGACGGGCCGGGCTGCTCACCGGCATCGCACCCCTGGCGGCCGCGGTCGTCGGCGCCGTCTCGGGAACGGGTGTGCCGGGGCCGTCGGTCTGGCTGGGCATCGCCGTGGTGATCGCCGGCCTGGTGGTCGGCCTGCGGCCACGAGCGCTGCCCGCCGCGGAGAGGGCCCCCGTCGGTCCCGGGCGCACCCCGGCGTCCGGAGGCAGGAGCCCGCGGACCCCTGCCTCCCGGTGACCGGATCACTCTCGTTCACCCAGCGCATGAGCCGCTGCAACGGGTGAAGCCTCGTGCGAGAGCCCCGGTGGCACACCGCCCGCTCTGCCGAGGGACACGACGCGCTGGACTCCGGCGCAGGCGAGGGCGTCGCGCAGTTCCGGGTTGCGGGTGTCGGGGTAGACGCCGGCCGTCTGGGCCAAGACCCGCGTACGCCCCCTGCTCGAAGCGCTGCCCGGGATCGGCGAGATCCGCGCCGGCCAGCTCCTGGACCACATCGGCATATCCGGGCGCCGCCGCATCCAAGGCCTCCGCCCCCGCCAGAAGGCCCAGCTCCTCGAGCTCTTCCCGTCCCACGACGATCCGCCCTGTGCCCGGCGGTACGTCGCCGGGCACAGGCCGAGAGTCCCCGCGACCGGCCTGAGCGGCACGTCGACGACGCCGGCATCCGCAGCGCCGCCGGCGGTGACCAAGCCGGGCGGCCTCACCGGGCCCGGCCACTGCTTCACCCGGCGGCCGCACGAGCGGGGTCGGCGAGTCGGGTCACCACTGGGTGACGAGCGGCGTGTCCGGACGGTGCTGCCGCCAAGCTGCGGTCAGGCGGGCGAGGCGGGTGGGGGCGGCGATGCCGCGCACGGTTGCGATCCTGCCGCCTGTGATGTCGAACGTCACGGCGCCGATGACCTGGTCGCCGATGACGAAGATGATGGCGGGGGCGCCGTTGACGAGCTCGTAGTGGATGGCGGGCGTGCCGCCGGCAAGTCGCCGTTTCGCGGGTGTGGGTGTGAAACCGGCCCGTGCGATGGCGGCGATGCGCTGCGGAGTGTCGTACCGCAGCAGCGTCTTGGCAGCGCCGGCGCCGTTGGACTCGGCGATCGCGGTCGCATCGCCGGTGAGCAGCGCCACCAGTCGTTCGGTGCGGCCCGAGGAGGCAGCGTCGAGGAATTCCTCGACGATCCTGCGGGCGGATACCGGATCGGCTTCGCCGCCGCTCGGGCGCACGGCGGTGATGCGGTGCCGGGCCCGGTGGAGGTGCTGCTGGCTTACGGATTCGGTGATGTCGAGGATCTCGGCGATCTCGGCGTGGCTGTGAGAGAACGCTTCGCGCAGGACATAGACGGCCCGCTCAAAGGGTGACAGGCGTTCCATGAGAGTCAGCACGGCCAGGGAGACCGCTTCGCGCTGCTCGAAAGTGTCGGCTGGGCCGAGCATCGGGTCGCCGTCCAGGAGCGGTTCGGGCAGCCAGGCGCCGACGGTGCGTTCGCGGCGTGCCTGCGCCGAGCGGAGCCGGTCGAGGCACAGGTTGGTGACGACCTTGGTCAGCCATGCTTCCGGCACCTTGATCAGCTGCCGGTCGGCGGCCTGCCAGTGCAGGAACGCGTCCTGCACGGCGTCCTCGGCGTCGGCGGCGGAGCCGAGCAGCCGGTACGCCAGCGAAGCCAGCCTGTTCCGGCTGGCCTCGAACCGACTGGTGTCGAAGCGATCAGTGGCGGTGCTGTCCACGCGGACCTCCCTCGTCAGGCGGCTACGCGACCGTCCTCTCGGCTGCCGCATCTGGTACGACGGCCAGGTGGCGCTTGAGCTTGGGCAAGCCGAAGGTCGGGTGCGAGGTGGTCCACAGCGACATCTTGAGGATGCCCGCCTTGATCCGCGCGGCCTTCCGGCCGCCCACATACGTCGGCTTTGCTTGCGCTTCGCCGTCGACCACCTGCAGGATCCCGTCCCGCCGCCCGAGGCTGATGTGGTTGCCCAGGTACTCCATCTTGGTGTTCGGGATCTTGCGGCCTGTCAGACGTCCCACGATCGCGGACGTGGCCTGCATGCCGGTGTAGCCGGCAGAAGCGCAGGACATCGGCAACGGCCGGCCGTTGTCGCCGATGGCGTAGGCACTGTCGCCGGAGGCGTAGACGTTCGGGTGCGAGACCGACCGCATGGTGCGATCGACGACGATGCGACCGTTCTCGGTGACCTCCAGCCCGCTGGTGGCGGCGATGGGGCTGACCGCGAATCCTGCCGTCCACACGGTTGCGTCGGACGCCAGGGCGGCGCCTTCGGCGCACAGCACCCGCGTTGCTTCGACGGCTTCGACGCTGAGGTGCTCCAGGACGGTGATGCCCAGTCGGTCGCAGGCCCGGCGCAGGTGGCTGCGGGCTCCGGCGGAGAGTGGGGCGCCCAGCTCTCCGCGGGCGACCAGCGCCACTGACAGGCCGGGCCGGGATTCTGCGATCTCGGTGGCGGTCTCGATGCCGGTCAACCCGTCGCCGACGACCAGCACACTCCCGTCCTCGTCCCGCCTGCTGAGGATGTCCAGGCGCTCGCGCAGGCGCAGGGCCGCCGGACGACTGCTGACGTCGAAGGCGTGCTCGGCCACGCCAGGGACCCCGCGGTTGGCGGCGTGGCTGCCGAGAGCATAGAGGAGCGTGTCATAGCCGAGTTCGCCGCCGCCCTCGGCGTCGGCCACGGCGACGACCCGGCGCTCGGGGTCGACGGCGGTTACACGGGCCAAGCGCAGCCGTATCCCCGTGCCCACAAAGACGTCGGCGAGCTGTGGAGCCTCGACCTCCTGGCCGGCCGCGAGCTGGTGCAGCCGCAGCCGCTGGACGAAGTCCGGCTCGGCGTTGACCACGGTGACCTCGGTGTCCGCCGGGGACAGCCGACGGGCCAGGGTTCCGGCCGCGTAGGCCCCGGCATAGCCGGCGCCGAGGACGACGATGCGGTGCTTCATGTGCTGCTCCTGTCGGTTCGCTTGGCTCTCCGTGACTTGAGCGGAACAGCGCCCCGATTGCTGACAGGAACCGCATGTGTCATGCGTCACATCGCGGCAGTGGCTCACTTGCACCGTGAGTCACGGACAGGAGTCTGGGGCCCACAGCAGAAACGGGCCCAGATCTTCCCGCAGCCGCTGGTCAACGTGACCCGCGTGGAACTCTTCCGAGCCTCCCCTCCCAGAGGCCGGCGCCGGGGGCGCCCCAGGGGCCGCTTCCGGGGGGTGTCTCAAGCCCCGGAAGCCGGGACGTCGGAGAAGCGGGGCGTACAGCCTGCAGCAGCTACAGCCTCCGGGCTACGACGAGTGGCTGTCGATCGCCTCGGACTTCGCCGCGGAGGCAGTCGCCGACGACCCTCCCTTGTCCGACGAGGCGATCGACCTCATGCAGCGTCTCGCGCGCCTGCGACCCCAGCACGCCGGTGCGGTGGCCCAAGCAGGCCGTCGCGCTCGGCATGGTCCTGGATATGGGCTCGCTCCCTCTCGGTCTCGGAGGCGAGGAGGTGACCCTCGTTCCTCTCCACGAAGTGGCGGGTGCTCTGGGCGCCGACACAACCGGCGACCTGCGGAGCAGCTTCCACCAGCTTCATTCCATTGGCGTCTTGCTGGTCGACGAGGTGGGCAAGGTCCCCCTGGTGCGGATCGTGACCCAGCGTCCGCAGCGTCCGCAGCATCCCGGGCGGCCCTTGGATCTTCAGTCACCCTTCGGGTCTCTGACCGGCTCGGATCACCGCTCCGCCCGAATGGTCTTCACCGTAAGCACCGGGTTGACGGGCTCCACCAGTTCCTTGGTGGCGACGGCCACCTGGTGGGCGGGTGCATCACCTTCCAGCAACGCGGCCACGTACTCGAGGGCTTCCGCGGGCGAGAGCACAGGCAGCCTCTGGCGCAGTGTCCGCACAGCATGCATCCGTCCGCGCGTAACGGCGACTCCGCGGAGCGCATCGTGTAGATCGTCCACTGCAGTGCGCACCGGCAGCCCGCGTATCCGAGCCCGGTAGTCGGCCTCCCACTCCCCGGTCACCGCGGAGACGACGCCGATCTGGTGCAGTCCCCCGTCGACGCGGTCGACCAGATACGGCCCATTGCCCATCAGCGCGTACTTCGAGTTGCGAGTGCGTACGAAGTCCTCGGACTGCCAGGAGACGATCCACACCAGCTCGTGCTCCTTGACACGGACCACAGCCATCCGCAGCGCCTCCGCGCTCACAGCCCGCCACTGCTGATATTCGCGCTCCAGCTGCTCTTCGACAGCCCGAACGGCGGCTTCTCGCTCGATCACGCGTGCAGCATCCCGTACAGGCCTCTCTACCGACCAGCGAATTCGCCCGGCCCAGCGCCATGTACGAGGGGCCTGACGGACCTTCACCACAGTCCGTTCGGCGGTCTCGATATGACAGTCGTTATAGGCCGTGTACGCTGAAGCTGTTTATAACGACTGTCATAGGAGAATGTCATGACGATCATTACCGTGAACACGCCGACCGGGCGCCTGAGCCTGGAGCGGCGCCGCAAGCTGGCCGAGACACTGACGGACGCGGTCCTCGTGCCCGAGGTCGGGCAGTTCGCTCCGCCCGCGCGGGTCGGCTTCCAGGTGCACTTCGTCGAGCGCCAGCCGGACATGATGGCGATCGGGGGGCGGCTGCTCGCGGACCTCGGCCCGGAGGCCGACGTCATGGTGATCGACGTGGCGGTGATGGACGGGGACTGGCGTCAGGAAGTCAGGACCGAGGTCATCGAGCGCCTGCTGGCGGCGCTGGCCGACGCCTGCGGCCTCGAAAAGCCGTCGCCGACCTGGTGGGTCAACTTCCGCGTCATCGACGAGGGCAGCTGGGGCTCCAGCGGCGGCGTACTGTCCGTCCTCCCGCTCCTCGACACGGGCGTGTTCACCGAGGAGAAGGCCACGGCCATCCGCGCCCGCCTCGGCGCGTGATCCAGGCATGTGCGTCCACCTGCGTCAGGCCGGATGGGCGCATAAGCCGACGCGTCCCCTGTGGACAGATACAAGCCGACACGTTCAACGCGGACCGCTCGGGCGCGGCGACGCCGGCTCGCGTGCGCCGATGCGAGAACTGGACGGTCGTTCCGGTCAGCCCTTGACCGCCCCGGCGATGAGAGCCTGGAGCTGTTCGGCGGTGCGGTCGAGGGGCTGCGTGCTGCGCTTGGCGCGGCACATGGCGACCGTACCCTCGACGGCCGCCACGATCAGGGTCGCGAGCTGCGCGGCCTGTCCGGCCTCGGCACCGTGCGCCCGAAGCGAGTCGGCCAGCAGGCCCTCCCATTGCTCGAAGACGTCGGCCGCGGCCGTCAGAGCGGGCGGGATCTCGCCGGCCGGGGGTTCCTCGATGGCCACGGCCAGGACCGGGCAGCCGGCATGGAAGTCGCTCTCTACGACGATCTTGCGCCACAGGTCCAGGAAAGCCCGCAGGCCCGCGGCCGGCCCCGCTTCCAGCTCCTTGCGCAGACTCCGGGCCACCCACTCACCGGTGAAGCGGACGGCCTCGGTGGCCAACTGCTGCTTGCCCTCGGGGAAGTAGTGATACGTCGAGCCGAGCGGCGCCTTGGCGTGCTTGGCCATCTCCCGGATGCTCGTCGCACTCAGGCCACGCCGACTGATCATGTCGGCGGCACCGGCCACGATCCGCTCGCGCGACGGCGCGCTGCTCTTGGTCACCGACGTACTCCCCTCTGGATATAACGGTCGTCATAGTCTACCGTGACCCGCGTCTATAACGATCGTCATAGGAGCTGCCATGCCCATGATCCGGTTGACCGCGCCCGCCGGCTCCCTGGCCGAAGAGGCCCGCGCCACGGTCCAGCGGGACCTCGCCGCCGCACTGCTGCGTTGGGAGGGGGCACCGGACACCGCCTTCTTCCGCGCCCAGGCGTGGAGTTACCTCGCCGAGCTGCCCGAAGGCGCCCAAACCACCGCCGAGGACGAAGCTCCCCGTTTCCTGGTGGAGGTGACGCTGCCGCACGGGGCGCTGTCCGAGCGGCGCAAGGCGGGCCTGGTCGAGGACGTGACGAAGACCGTCCTGTCCGCGGCCGGGCTCACTCAGGACGATGCGCTGCGGGTGTGGGTCCTGGTGCACGAACAGCCCGACGGCACGTGGGGCGCGGGCGGCTCCGTGATCCGCTACGCCGACCTGGTGGCCCTCGCCAAGCACGGCACGGGGCAAGCCGATGCGTGAGCTGACGTACGTCGCCCGCCGCGCGGTCGAGTGGCGCGAGAGCCCCGACCCGAGGCTGAAGTCGGACGCGGAGGCGATCGTCGCGCCGGTCGCCGCGACCTCCTGCGATGTGGACTCCGCGATCCTGGCCGGGCACGGCTTCATCGATCCGCCGTTCGCCCTCGGCCACGAGTGCGTCGCCCGCGTCACCGAAGTCGGTGACGCCGTGACCACGGTGGCCCCCGGCGACCTCGTCGTCGTGCCCTGGTCCATCAACTGCGGCACCTGCGACCACTGCCGAGCCGGACTGACCGCCCACTGCAGCACTGTCCCGCACATGGCCATGTACGGAGCGCCGATCGGCGGAAGTTGGGGCGGGCTCTTCTCCGACCTGGTCCGTGTCCCGTACGCGGACGCCATGCTGGTCCCGCTGCCCGCCGGCCTCGACCCCGTCGCCATGGCCTCGGCCAGCGACAACTGGTCTCTGTCCTGGCGTCTGGTCGCACCCCACCTCGAGGCCCGCCCCGGCGCCCGGGTCCTGGTCGTGGCCCGAGGCAGCATCGGCCTGTACGTGTGCGACATCGCCCGCGCCCTGGGCGCCTCCGACGTCCTCTACGTCGACCCCGACCCCGAACACCGCCATCTCGCCGAAAGCTACGGTGCCCGCACCGCCGAAGCCATCGAACCCGTCCGGCACGGCTTCGATATCGCCGTCGAGGCCACCGGCCGTGTCGACCAGCTCACCCTCGCCGTCAACTCCCTTGCACCCGAAGGCATCTGCGAGTCGGCCGGCAACCACTTCCGGCCCGGCGAACTGCCGCTCCTCGACATGTACCTCACCGGCGTCACCCTGCGCATCGCCCGCGACAACGTACGCCACCACCTACCCGACGCCCTCGACCTCGCCGCCTCGGGAAAGGTGGCACCCGAACGCGTCGTCTCCCACGTCCTCGGCTGGGAACAACTCCCCGAGGCGCTGTCCGAAAGGCACCTGAAGCCCGTCTTCGTCCGCGACCTCCCCGAGCCCCGAGCCGGCCGCTGACGACTGGCCCGCGCTCGAGACCCCGTACACGGAGAAGCCTCATGAACTCGCCCCTCACCCCGACAACCATCCCCCCCGAACGGACCGGCCGAAGCGGAACTGGACCGGCAGCGCGAAGCGATCGCCGTCCTCGGCCGTGAGCTACGCGCCCTGGCGGATGACACCGTACGCACCGCGGCCACCCCACAGACCCCGCACCGTATGGCAGGCGGCGTCCGCGCGCTCAAAGGTCAGCTCACCGGCCGACGCCGTGCACCCGCGGAGATCCCCGAGGTCGAAGAACTCCCCGGTGGCGTCCGGACGTACAGCCCCGGCACCGGTGTCGGCAGCCCGCTCGCACCACCCCTGCGGGTCACCCCGACCGAAGACGGTCTCACCGGCCCGTGCGTCCTCGGCATCGCGAACGCGGGGTTACCCGGCTACGGCCACGGCGGCATCAGCGCCACGCTCCTCGACGAACTGATGGACCGGGCCTGCGCGGCCACTGGGAACCCAGGCATGACGATCGCCCGTAACATGCGCTACCGAAACCCCGTCCCGCTGGAGACTCCCTTGCGGGTGTTCGCCCGCCTCACGCGAACCGAGGCCCGCAAGATCTTCGTCAACGGCTCGATCCACCACCGGAGAGGAGTGCTCCGCCCTCCTGGTGGACGCCGACGGCATCTTCATCGCGCCGGACCCGGACGTCGCCCGCACCCTCTTTCCCGCTCTCCGAGACACAACGTGAGGTGAGGGCGGATCGCCGAGACGTCCGGGCTCAGAGCTGGGTTTCGCCGCCGTCCACGGCCAGCTCGATGCCGGTGGTGTACGTGGCGTCGAAGGCGAGGAATGCGGCCGCCTTGGCGAACTCGTCGACGGTGCCGTAACGCTTCATGGGGTTGCTCGCGGTCCGTTCCGCCCTGAACTGGTCGGCGGCTTCTTCGGACAGGGCCATCGTTTCCAGAATCCCCGAGTCGATGGGACCCGGGCTGATCGCATTGACACGGATTCCCCGCGGAAGCAGCTCGCGGGAGAGGGTGCGGGCCATCGAGCGCAGCGCCGCCTTGCCGGCCGCATAGACGCTGGTGTCCACCATGCCGATGACGTTCGCGATCGAGGTGGTGAGGACGATGCCGGCGTTCGCGCTCAGCAGCGGGGCGAGTTTCTGCACAGTGAAGAAGGCGCCCCTGACGTTGATCGCGAACAGCTCGTCGTACGCTTCCTCGGTCGTCGACTCGAGGGGCGTGAGGGGTGAGATGCCGGCGTTGACGAACAAAGCCTCGATCGAGCCCAGCTCGCTCTTCACACAGCCGGCGAGCATATCCAAGTCGGACAGTGAGGCCACATCCGCCCGGACGGCCATGGCGTTCTCGCCGAGCCGCTCGCGTGCCGCGTCGAGCTTGGCCTGAGAACGACCGGTGATCACTACGCGGGCTCAGTCTTGCACCAGCAACTCCGCCAGCGCGAGCCCGATGCCGCTGCTGCCGCCCGTGATCACCACATTCTTGTCGCTGTACTTACCCATGCTGAGGTTGCTCCGTTCCATCATCAAATACGTGCCGCCATATCGGGACGTCGCCGTTCATGAAGCGGATCAGCCGAGGGTTTCGATCTTCATGTCGCCTGTGGTGACCGTTCGGATGTGATCGCTGGCGAGCAGGTCGTGCGGATTGCCGAGGTCGATGGCGCTGACCTCGTCGAGGCGGGCCAGCTGGGAAGGAGCGAGGTCGACCTGCAGGGCACCCAGGTTGTCCTCCAGCTGCGCGACGGTGCGTGCGCCGATGATGGGTGCCGTCACGCCCGGGGCGTCCAGGGTCCAGGCCAGTGCGACCTGGGCGGGTGTGCGGCCCAGCTCCGAGGCCACCTCCTTCACCGCATCGGCAATGGCAAGGTTGCGGTCGGTCACCCATCCCAGGGCGACGTTGAGGCTCTTGCGGCTGCCGGCGGTTTCGCCGACAACGGAGCCCGCCGGGTTCTGGTCCTCCCGGGTGTACTTGCCGGTGAGCACTCCGCCGCCCAACGGGGAGAAGGGGACCACGCCGAGTCCCATCTCGCGTGCCATCGGGATCAGGTCGCGCTCCGCGGTGCGCTCGATCAGGCTGTACTCGGTCTCCAGTGCGACCAGTGGCGACCAGCCGCGCAGGTCGGCGATCGCCTGCATGCGCGACACCTGCCAGGCCGGGGCGCTGGAGATCGCCACGTACAGTACTTTGCCCTGCCTCACCAGGTCGTCCAGGCCCCGCAGGATCTCCTCCACCGGCGTCCTGAAGTCCCATACGTTCACGTAGAGAAGATCGATGTAGTCGGTGTTCAGCTGTCGCAGACTGGCTTCCACCGACGCCAGCATGCTCTTGCGGTGGGCACCCCCGGAATTCGGGTCACCGGGCCGGCGCAGCGTCGAGTACTTCGTCGCCAGCACCATCTTGTCGCGATGGGTGCGAGCGAATTCGCCGAGCAGTCGCTCGGAGCTGCCGTTGGTGTAGGTGCTGGCGGTGTCGAAGAAGTTGCCGCCGAGCTCCGTGTAGCGGTCGAAGAGCTTGCGCGCCTCGTCGCGCTCGGCTCCCCAGCCCCACTCGGTGCCGAAAGTCGCCGTGCCCAGCGCCAGCGGTGAGACCCGGAGTCCGGAACGGCCCAGCAGCCGATAAGTGTCGAGAGTGAGTGCCATCGTGTTCTCCTGTGAGGTGCGGTTCGTGGCGTTCGAGAGGTGCGTATTGGTGGCCGGCTAGCCCGGGTTTCAGGCGCCGAGCCCGTAGCCGCCGGCCACGGTGATGTCCTGGCCGGTGATGTAGCCGATTCCTCCGGCACCCGGGCAACCGGTGCCGCACGGAAGTTCCCGGCGTCGAGGAAGTGCAGGTCCAGCGATCCGAACCGCGCCGACACCGCTGCCATCAGGGCGTCGGTGTCGGAGGGCACGCGCCGTCGGATCGGACGACGAGCACGTCGTCGGGGAGCTCGGATCGTGCTCGTGCGAGGGAATCGGGATTCTGTCCGGTGACCGCGACCTGGTGCCGCGGGCGTGCAGCACCTCGGTCGTCGCTCTGCCGATCCCGGTCGTTCCCGCTGAGGAGAGCTGTAGGCATGGCAAACCTTTCGTCGCGGAGGCGATAGGTGAGAGCACCCGTAATCGGGGACCTCCCCGCTTGTCTCACCGTACACTGAACCGGGGACATCCCCGAATCGCTCCCGAGCCTCATCCGACACTCACGATCGCGAAGGCCATGACACCTCCACGCAGCACCCTGCGCGCCGACGCGCAGCGCAACCGCGAGCAGCTGATCGCCACGGCCGCCGAGGCCTTCGCCTCCGGACGCGCGATCTCGCTGGACGCGATCGCCAAACGCGCGGGCGTGGGCAACGCCACCCTGTACCGGCACTTCCCGACCCGGGAGGATCTGGTCGAAGAGGTCTACCGGGACCAGATCCGGCCCTTGCGCGAAGACGCGCGCACCCTGCTGGCTGCCAAGCCGCCCGCTCAGGCCCTCCACACGTGGATGCTCCGATTCGCCGACTGGGCCGGTGAACGACGCGGCATCTGTGAGGCCCTGGTCGCCATGAGCGCTTCCGGCCGCTTCGGCACTGGACCGGTCTGCGACGAGGTCCAGCAGGTCCTGGCGATGGTGCTCGAGGCCGGCGCCACAGCCGGAGAACTGCGCAGCGACATCGACCCGGTCGAGGTAGGCGGCATCCTCGCCGGTTTGCTCTCCGTGGCCGGCGCACCCGGGCAACGCCCGCAGCTGAACCGAATGCTGGACGTCGTCGTCGACGGGCTCAGGTCCCGCTGAGAGATACGCACGCGGTTCGGCGAGGCGTCGGCCTGTGCTGGACGGCATGGCCGCGGCCGCGGCGGTCGTTGCGCCCCAGACCTTGGTGAGGACCGTCGGGACGGTTGCCTACGTTCGGCTCGTTGCCCGCTCGCGACAGCGCCCGAACGGCTCGTCAGATGTTCCTGCCGTCGCCCTCACACTTCAGGCCGGTGGCGCCACCCCGCCCGCCTGCACCGCACCCGCCCCGACCTCTACCCCACCGACATCCCCCGCCTGACGTCACCCCCGAACTGACGGCAGCAGCGACAGCACAGCAGCGCAGCCGGGGCAACCATCCCCGCTGACCAGCCGTCGTCGGGCTCATGGTCGGGGACTCCCACCGAGCCGACCACGCCCGCCCGTGACCGGCGCAGAGCGTCTTCAGGCAGCTCCACTGGTGTGCGCGGCCGCCGCGCCACTCGACCCACCGGTCGTCGTCCAGGATGCTGTCGGCGTCGTGGATGCCCGCGCCCTCGAGGAACACCACCAGGTCGTGATCGCTGTAGGCGGTGCCGAGGATTTCGTCCCGGCCAAGGGAGTGCACGGTCACCCTCCGGCCTCCCGTGTCTGTGGGCGGGTGTACGACGATCGGCGTGCTGCTCACATTTCCCAGCGTGCATCGGACACGCCGGCGCGGCGAGCCGCAGCAGCGGTCAGGGCATATCGCCGCAGTGGTGAAGCGGCAGCTGACGCCGGGGCCGGGGCCATCGACGGCATGGCGCAGCGCCGTGATCTGCATGCCCGCCTGTCCTGAGTCGGTGTGTGCCCAGGCCGCTGCCCCGGCCAGGCGGGTTACAGGGACGGGTGTTTCCCTCGGCGTCTAGGGCGGGTCTGAACCGTTCGGGGCGATGCGCAGCGCCCGGACGGCGGCGGCGATGTCTGCCTGTCCGTGCCGATCGGTGAGTGCGGCAAGGGCGTCCAGTGCGACGGCCACGAACGTCACCGGCTCTGGTTACGCGGCTTCGTTTCGGACGTCCCCAGCACCGTTGGCGTTCGAGTTCGCGTTGGAGGCGATGCACTTTCATCGGCTAGCGTGTTGATCGCGGACGTACGCCGGGTGCTTGATCACGCGGCGGTTCGGTGGAGCGGGCACGGCGCCCTGCGGCTGCTGTCGTGGCAAGGCCCGCGCGCTGCTCCTTGTGTCATGTCATGACAGGAGATCACCAAGCTGACCGACGTGCGCAAGGTCGGCCTGCCCGACGGGTTGTTCACGGACTGCTCGGAGAAGCTGATGGCCTCCTGGCGGGCGCGGGCGATCAAGATGTACCCCTCGAGCTTCCGTGACACGGCGGAGGACGTACGGATCACCCTGCTCGCGGCGCTGTACTCGTTCCATGAAGGTCCGCGGCAGGGAGAGCATCCCCTTCAAGCCGGCGACGGCCAGGCGTGATCTTCCCCGAAGGAGTCACCTGATCAGTACGACGACGGATCCCCGGGAGTGGTCGGATCGTCAGTTTTCGTGTCGAGTTGGATGTGCTCGTTGTCGTTGTCCAGGAAGGTGGTCAGGTCCTGGGCTTCGGCGCAAACGGCTTCCTGTTCCAGGGCGGTGAGGGGGCGCAGGGGGCTGATGTGGAGTCGGTGGTTGCGTACGGTCCAGGTGGCGGTGACGCGTCCGTCGACCAGGACGGTGCGGTGGCCTGCGACGGACAGACCGAGGTGGGGGGCGTCGATGATGCGGCTCCGGTCGTGGTAGCCGAGGATGGCGTTGTCGAAGGCCGGGAGGAACCGGACGGGGGCGGGGGTGTCGGGGTGGGGGCGGGGTGCGTCGGGCAGGTCGAGCAGTTCGCGGCCGCGTTCGTCACGGAAGACGACGAGTTCTTCTCGGGCGGCTTTTATGGCGGCGGGAAGGCCGGCGAGGCCGCACCAGGCACGTAGGTCCGTGCCGGCGGCGGGCCCGTATGCGGCGAGGTAGCGGTGCAGCAGTTGCTGTCCGACGGGATCACTGCCATCGGCGGGCAGGGGGTCGACGTCCCGTTCCAGCCAGGTGCTCAACGGCAGGTTGCGTACGCCGGCGCTCCGGTGCCACAGGCCGCGGGGCGGGAGTTGGGCCATCGGGATGAGGGCTGCGACGAGCAGCTCGCCCAGGACACGATGTGGTGGGCCGGGCCAGCGGTCTTCGAGAGCGTGTACGAGCTCGGTCATCGTGCGGGGCTGCCGGTCGGCCATGACCGCGCGGCCGGCTGCGGCGACCTCGTCCACGTCGATGCCGGTCAGTTCACGCCGGTAGGTTCCCAGCACTCGCTGGCGCAGCATTGCGTCGTGGCGGGCTCGCCAGGTGAGCGCGTCGTCGGCGGTGACGAGGTGGACGGTGCGCCGCATCAGGTGAGTGCGCACCACCACGCGGCCGGTCAGCGCATCGTCGAGTTGCTCGGGCTTGAAGCCGGACAGACGGGACCACAGCCCGGTGAAGGGTTCCTGAGGATCCTGCGCCTGCAGGCCGCACAGATGGGCCACTGCCTCCGACACGGATGTGTCGCTGCGCTGGAGCAGGTGCTGGCGGGCGAGGGTGGCGCGATTGAGGGCGCGGGCGTCAAGGACAGTCATGGCATCCTCACGCGGCGGCTCGCTCGTGGGCCGGGCGCCGGCGCAGGTCGGTGCGGGTGAGGGAGGGAGGTACGTAGGACACGTCCAGAGGGCTGATGTCGGTGCCGGGCGGGACGATTGCGTCGATCTTGTCGAGGATGTCGTCGTCGAGGGTCAGGGTGGCGCCGACGAGCAGGTCGTCCAGCTGGTCCATGGTGCGCGGGCCGATGATGGCGGCGGTGACGTCGGGGTGGCTGGTGGCGAAGGCCATGGCCACGTGCGTGAGGGAGTGACCGGTTTCTTCGGCGAGGGTGAGCAGCTGCTCCACCGCGTCAAGCTTGCGTTCGTCGGTGAGATGCCGGGAGACCCACTGCACGCGGGCGTTGCCGGGCCGCGGGGCGTTCTTGCGGTAGCGGCCCGTGAGCAGTCCCATGGCCAACGGACTCCACACCAGAACGCCGAGGCCGAAGCGGCGGCAGGTGGGCAGGACCTCCCGCTCGATGCCGCGGTTGAGGATGGAGTAGGTGGGCTGCTCGGTTCGCAGGCGGTGCTGTCCACGCTGTCGGGAGACCCACTGGGCCTCGACGATGTCCGAGGCCGGCAGGTTGGAGGAGCCGATCGCGCGAACCTTCCCGGCACGCACGAGGTCGGTGAGCGCGGACAGAGTCTCCTCGAGGTCGGTGTGCGGGTCGGGATGGTGGATCTGGTACACGTCGATGTAGTCGGTTTGCAGCCGCTTCAGTGAGCCCTCGACCGCCTGGACGACCCAGCGCCGGGAGCTGCCGCTGCGGTTGGGGTCCTCGCCCATCGGTCCGTTGAACTTGGTTGCCGGCACCACCTCGTCGCGGCGCCCTTTGAGGGCCTTTCCGACGATCTCCTCGGTCTCGCTGTATCCGTACACATCAGCGGTGTCGACGAAATTGATGCCCGCATCCAGCGCCCGGTGGATCATGCGCACACAGTCGTCGTGATCAGGATTGCCCATCTTGCCGAACATCATGGTTCCCAGGCAGTAGGCACTGACTTCGATGCCGGTCCGTCCCAGCTTCCGTATCCTCACGGTGCCCCATTTCCTTCCGCTGCCGTACGTGTTCGGTGCCTGCGCCGTCCGGGCCGCCCGTGCGGTCGCGGCGGCCCGGACGGCGCAGGCATGTCAGGTCGGTCGGTTGTTCAGCCGTTGTACGAAGCGGTGACGTCCAGGACCCAGGTGATGCCGAAGCGGTCGGTGAGCATGCCGTACAGCGGCGCCCACTGCGCAGGCTCCAGCGGACGCACGATCGTCGAACCTTCGGCGAGCTTGCCCCACAGGGCGCTGATCTCCTCGGTGTCGTCGCCGCGCACGGAGACGAAGAACGGCTTCTCGCCCTGGCTCCAGGGCAGATGCGAGGGCACGTCGTAGGCCATGACGTGGAAGCCGTTGTCGCCGGCCACCTCGCCCCACATCACCCAGTCCGCCTCGCTCTCATCCTGCACGGCGCCCGCGTCCTTGTAGGTGACCGCGACGGTACGTCCGCCGAAGACGGATCGGTAGAAGTCCAGCGCCTCACGTGCGGTGCCCCGGAAGTTCAGGTGAGTGGTGGTCGTGACGGACATGACCTGCTCCTTGCTCGATGTGATGAATACACCGCCGACCGTTCCAGCTCCAGCGGCGGCTGCCGTGACCAGGAGCGATGCGTCCCGAACGGCTCGTATGCCACGATGGCAGAGGTAGAGGACAGGGCGTGTCCGGTACTCCAGGGAGTATGGGTGCCATGCATAAGACATCCGCCCGGTTGCTCGCGCTGCTCTCGCTGCTTCAAACGCCCCGTGACTGGTCCGGCGATGATCTCGCCGAGCGTCTCGGCATCACCTCACGCACGGTGCGCCGTGACATCGACCGTCTGCGCGAACTCGACTACCCGATCAAGACCCTCAAAGGACCGGCCGGCGGCTACCGCCTGGAGGCCGGCACGCATCTGCCGCCCATGCTGTTCGACGACGACCAGGCCGTCGCCCTGGCCGTCGCGCTGCAGACCGCGGCCGCCGGCACCGCCGTCGCTGAAGACGCCACCCGCGCGCTGGCCACCCTCCGCCAGGTCATGCCACCCCGCCTGCGCCACCGCATCGACCTGTTGCACATCACCGCGGTCCACCCGCCCGCGGCGGCCGGCGACACCCTTCAGGTCGACGCTCAGGTCCTGATGGACCTGAGCCGCGCCATCCACGCCCGCGAGGAACTGCGCTTCGACTACGCCCCGGGGCCAAGCACCTCGGCCGATGACGTCCGCCGCGTACAACCCCACCACCTGGTCACCTGGCGTCATCGCTGGTACCTCGTGGCCTGGGACCTCCACCGCGAGGACTGGCGCACCTTCCGCGTCGGCCGCATCCAGCCCCGCACACCCACCGGCCCCCGCTTCACCCCTCGTGCCCTCCCCGGCGGCAGCGTCTCCACCTTCGTCACCAGCCGATTCCGCGGCAACGACGGCACCACCACCGACTGGCCCTGCCAAGGCGAAGTCATCCTCCGCCTCCCGGCCGCCGATGTCGCGCCCTTCGCCCAAGACGGAATCGTCGAGGAACTCGGGTCCCGTCATTGCCGGCTCATCCTCGGCTCCTGGTCATGGACCGGACTCGCCGCCGCCATCGGCCGCTTCGACACCGATATCGAAGTCATCGGCCCACCCCAACTGGCCACCGCATTCGGGGACCTCGCCACCCGCTATGCCCACGCCGCACGCACCACAGGACCAGCAACCGGCCCGGCGCGGTGAGAACAGAACTCACCACGCCGCTCGAGCCCGGGTGCGAGCAGTTGGGGTACAGGAAATCCCGGCGAAATTGATCTTGGTCGGACCGTTCCCAGCGGGTGCTGCCGAGAGTAATTGTCAATATGCGTGGATGAGTCGCCCTGGATAGGGCTTGTTTCGTCAGTCGGTCGTGAGGTTGCTCGGTTCCTCCCCGCGATACGGTATCCACCGGTATCCGGGCTGGAACGCTTCGTAGTCGGCGCTCGGGTCGAGTTCGGCATACAGCTTTTCGCAGAGCACGAGCCCGTGGATGCTGCCGTCGTTCAGTTCGTCTGACCACTCGCTTCTGAGCTCGGCGGGGTCCAGGAAAGATTCCGGATCCCAGCCGACCTTGGCGGCGACATATCCGCGGAACTGCGCGAGCAGTTCGTAGAGTTGGTGTCCCAGTTCGGTCAGCTCTGCTGCGGTGAGCTGGAATCTGGGGAGGCTGCCGTCCAGGCCACAACCCCAGCTGACGGCCACGGGCAGGATCGAGAGCTCGATGCATGAGCCCACCTTCGCCAGCATCGGCCGGTGGAGAGGGATGCGGTGGGCGCCCGCGCGAAGCACCCATGGCTTGGGGTCAATGCGGGCGGCAGCCTGTGCCGCCTCGGCGTCGTCGCCAAAGTTCACCACGAGTTCGAAACAGATCGCCACGGTTCTTGCGCCTCCCCAGCCCCACGGCCTCACGCAGCCCGCGTTTCAGTGCGTTCGACGAGGATGCCATTCTCGAACCTGGCGCCAGCACGGACCAGGGGCACAAGGTGAGATCCGGTGATCGCCCGCCAGCGGGCCTGGGCGGACTCCACGAGCTTGAATACCATCGCGAGGGCGGCGGCCGGGCTTCCGGCCCCGCGGGTGACCTTGGTCCGTAGCTTGACCGTGGAGAACGCCGACTCAATCGGGTTCGTAGTCCGCAGATGGACCCAGTGCTCGGCGGGGAAGTCGTAGAACGCCAGCAGCCCGCGTCGTCAGCCGTTGCCATCCGTAACGAGTAATCGCTGTCAGCCATACGCCGAATCCTGCCACCCGCCACATCAGCGCCCAACCGGGCGAACCTTCACGGTCACAGCACTTCGTGAAGGCGTCCCGGCCTGGGCTGCCCATCGTTTGCCACCGTGCACGTTTGCAGCGCCATGGTTCAGCACAGATGGCCGACGCCACGCTCTCCGTCGGGTACCGAGTTTGCGGCGTACCGGTTCGAACGGCATGCGTCGTGCGGCGTCAGCGCTTCGGCGGGAACGGCTCGGCGCAGGCCCACCGGGGGCCAGGGACGGATTGCGGTCGGCCGTCACATCGATGGGCGAGCCGCACGCGCCCGGCTCAGGCCGGATGCTGAGGGCGCCGGCCGGATGGCGGGGGCGGTGGCGGGCGGGAACCAATCGGAACTTAACTGGTCAGTTCCATTGACGAGTCGTTAGCCGGATCCTATCTTCGAGCGCGGTTCACAGTTCGCAATTCCGCACACCGTTCGATATCTCGGACTTGCTGCTGACAGCCAGGACAACAGCGGCACCGGTTACTCCCTCCAGTCCTCCAACCACCCGGCCGAGTACATCCGCCCCCACCCCTGACCCGGCGCCGGAAACGACCGGAACCTCACCGGCACGAAGGTGTCAGCGCAACCCGCACCGTCCGCACGGCCGGACCCCAAGGGTTCGTCGACGCCCACCCTCAACCCACCTTGAAGGAGTTCTTCATGATCAAGCCACCGTGGATACGAGGCGTCAGACGCGCACTGCTCGCGGCCGGCGCCACGGCTGCGCTCGCCGCCGGCCTGCTCACCGCCACGGCCGCCCCCTCGCAGGCTGCCACCCAGGGGCCATGTGACATCTACGCCGCGGGCGGCACTCCCTGCGTGGCCGCGCACAGCACCACCCGCGCCCTGTACGGGGCGTACACCGGCCGGCTGTACCAGGTCAGGCGCGCCTCCGACAACACGACCAAGGACATCGTCCCGCTGACCGCCGGCGGCGTCGCCGACGCCGCCGCGCAGGACTCCTTCTGCGCGAACACCACCTGCGTCATCACCGTCATCTACGACCAGTCCCCCAAGGGCAACAACCTCACCCAGGCACCCGGGGGCGGAGCCGCCCCCGGGCCGGACAACCTGGCCAACGCCATCGAGGCGCCGGTCACCGTCGGTGGACACAAGGCGTACGGCGTCTACATCGCCCCCGGCACCGGTTACCGCAACAACAACACCAACGGCATCGCCACCGGCGACCAGCCCGAGGGCATGTACGCCATCTTCAACGGCAAGCACTTCAACGGCGGCTGCTGCTTCGACTACGGCAACGCCGAGACCAACAACCTGGACACCGGCAACGGCCACATGGAGGCCCTGTACTTCGGCAACAGCAAGGACTGGGGCTGGGGCAGCGGCAACGGCCCCTGGGTCATGGCCGACCAGGAGAACGGCCTGTTCTCCGGGGTCAACCGCGGCTTCAACGCGGGTGACCCGAGCGTCGACAACCGTTTCCTGACCGCCATGCTCAAGGGCGGCGCGAACCAGTGGGCCCTGCGCGGCGGCAGCGCCCAGTCGGGCGGCCTGTCCACCTACTACAACGGAATACGTCCCACCGCCGGCGGCTACAACCCGATGAGCAAGGAAGGCGCGATCATCCTCGGCATCGGAGGTGACAACAGCAAGTGGGCCCAGGGCACCTTCTACGAAGGCGTCATGACCTCGGGCTACCCCTCGAACGCCACCGAGGACGCCGTCCAGGCCAACATCACCGCCGCCGGCTACGACAGCGGCTCGACCAGCACCGGCTCACTGACCCCTGGCTCCCGGATCTCCCTGAAGGCCACCACCTCGCCCTGCTGCACTTCGCACTACCTGCGCCACAACGACACGGACACCAAGGTCGCCATCTCCAACATCACCTCCGCCAGCTCGGCCACCGACAAGGCGGACGCCACCTGGATCGTCCGCGCAGGCCTGGCCAACGCCTCCTGCCTGTCCTTCGAGTCCGTCGACAAGCCCGGCCAGTTCCTGCGCCACTTCAACTACCAGCTCAACCTGAACTTCGACGACGGCGGCAGCGCGTTCGCGAAGGACGCCACCTTCTGCCCCACCACTGGCAACAGCGGCGTCGGCACCTCCTTCCAGTCCGCCAACTTCCCGACGAAGTACATCCGCCACTACAACTACACGGCCTACATCGCCAGCAACGGCGGCACCAACGCCTGGGACTCCACGACGTCGTGGGCCCAGGACACCAGTTGGCTCACCGCATCCCCCTGGAGCTGACGACCTACCCAACCCGTGGGCGCGTCCGGCCGGGCGGCTCACGGATCCGGGAGCCGCCCAGCGTCGTGGGGGGCTCCCGGACCGGCAGGAACCGGCATATCAACCTCCGTTCAACACTAAAGCCAGCTGCCCCGGCCAGGGCCTACGCCCGCTGCGCGACCCGAGAGCGCCCGAGGACGGCGATGAGGAGGAGTAAGGCAGGTGCGTCGAGCCCAGTGCCCAACGTCCGGGAAGGCGCTGGGTGCTGGGCGCGATGGAGGTGTTCGCCGATCCGGTGGCCCTGGCCGTCCCGGCTGCGCGTCTTTTCGGCGGAGGTGAGGGCCTCTATCGCGGCGGCGTCGTGCCGGCCGCGCGGTTGCCGTAGCCGCGGTGGACCACGAAGATCCGGCGGTCTTCGGCGGAGGCGTTCACGTCCCGGTAGGCAACGGTTCCATCGCGTTGAAGATCTGTAGCGCAAGGAGGCGGAATGCTCGCCGACTCGTCGGCGCCGGCGGCCGGAAGGCGTCATTCGGTCGGAGGGCGCCCCTCGATGACGCCGGCCGAGCCGCGTTCGACGAGATCGTCCGCCACTACCACGACCGGAGTGCGGCCTGACCCCGCCCTCGTCCGCTCCGAGCCGAAGGTGCGGAAGCGGCCTGGTTGCCGCGGATCCGGGCGCACTTTCCCCAACTTCCCCGCCTCCTATGTCAGATCGGGATAGCTGATAGTGAAGTCGTCCACGGGCGTGGCCCTGTCTGCGGCGTATTCGGCGCGGGCTTGCCGGTCTGTGTCGGTGATCTCCGGGTGCTCCGGGGGTGTCCGGGGTGCGCGCCAGAACTGGATGAGGTGGTGTTCGCCGTGGTCGCCGACGCCGGGTTCGGGGTCGTCGGCGTGGCAGTACAGGCGCATGCGCACCCATTCGCCGCCGTCCGGGGAAGGCGGGATGTCGAGGGGACCCTCGTCCGCCGGCCAGGCGTCGAGGATGTCCCCCTGTTCCAGGGTCGCCAGGCACAAGGTGGGCAGTTCGGTGCGCAGGCTCATTTCCTCTGCCGGGTCCCAGGCGCCGCCGGATACCGGGGGCGGCGGGGAGTCGTGGACCTCGACGGTCAGCTGGAGGGGGCCGGTGTCGGTGGTGGTCATGACGACGACGCCTGCGTCCGTGGCCGGGCCGCAGCGCCATCCGAAGGGCATTTCGGCCGGGTAGTCGTAGTCGTCGGTGAAACCGACGAGGTAGCCGTTCTCACCGAGATCGACGGTGAACGAGGACGTGCGTACCAGCATGAGTTGCCTCCCTGGAAACGGCCTGACGCCCCTTTCCCGGGTGACGTGGGAAAGGGGCGCGGTGGCCGGCGGGATTGTATCGGCGCTCAGGCGATGGCGTAGAAGGGGTCGTGGTCCATGACGTGCAACTGGCCGCGCCAGGCGGTGATGCGTCCACCCTGGGGCTTGTTCTCCTGGACCTTGACCCAGGTGATCTCCCGCTGTGCGGCGGGCAGGGTGGTGCCGCCTTCGTAGGTGGAGGCGAAGGGGTATTCGTCGCACGAGGTGCGTCCGGCGCGTCGCATGTCTGCCGGTGCGGTGCCCGGGCAGACCGCGGCCCGATGCTGGGCCTCAACGGTCTTGTTGATCATCCAGTGCAGGGGCTTGCCGCCGTCGGGGTCGCCGTAGTGCCCGCCGCGGACGCGCAGGTTGCGGATGCCTTCGTCGATGCGGGCCAGGCCGACCATGCTCACCCCGGGGGTGACGCGGCCGGAGCGGTCGGTGCGGGAGCTCGGCTTCGGGCACTGCGAGGGTGCGCTGACCGTGCCCCTCGGCGTGGCCGCCGTGCTCGACGCTGACGAGGGCACCCTCAACGGACAACGGTGCGTTGCGGTGAGTCACGCCGCTCACCGCGCTTGCGGGAGGCGAGGTCCGGGGTGGCCTCCTTCGGCCGTGATACGTGGGCGACGAGGAAGACCAGCACGCCACAGGTGGCGACCAGGATCCAGCCCGGGCGGGACGCGTATGCGAGACCCGTCGGGCTGGCGGCCGTGACCAGGCCGCCGGCGAGAGCGATGCCGAGGGCGGAGCCGAGTTGCCGTGCGGTGGAGGTGATCGCCCCGGCCACGCCTGCACGGGCGGGTGGCAGTCCATTGACCGCGGTGTTGGTGATCGGGGCGTTGGCGAAGCCGAACCCGACGCCGATGAGCGAGTATGCGGCCAGAAGCAGGAGCACGCTCGTGTGTGGAGTGAGCCGGACCAGGCAGAGCCCGCCGGCCGTGATGAACCCACCGGCAAGGAGCAGCGGCAGCCGCGGTCCCGTGCGCCCGACCATGCGGCCGGACCAAGGGGCGCAGACAGTCGCTCCAACGGCCAAGGGCAAGGTCGCCACTCCGGCGGCCAGCGGCGTCCATTCCCGGGTGTGCTGCAGGTAGAGGGTGTTCAGTAGCAGTGTCATGGTCAGGGCGACGAAGACCGCCACCGCGCCCAGGATGGCACCGCTGAAGACCGGGCTCCTGAAGATCCGCGGATCCATCAGCGGCTCGCGTCGGTGGGACTCGACCCAGACGAATCCGGCCGTCGCCACAGTAGCCCCTGCGTATCCTGCCAGCGCCGCAGGCGACGTCCAGCCGATGCGAGGCCCTTCGATCAGCACTCCGACCACGACTGCGAGGACCACGGTCAGCAGGACCTGGCCGGGCAGGTCAAGGCGCCGGGCCCGCGGTGCCCGGGACTCCGGCACGAACACCGCACTGAGCAGCAGAGCGGCTGCGATAACCGGTGCGTTGATCCAGAACAGCGCGCGCCAGCCTAGCCCCGCGAGCAGCGCACCGCCCGTGACGGGACCAGCGGCCATACTCAGCCCGAACACTGAAGCCCAGATGCCGATCGCCTGCGCCCGTTCCTTCGGGCCCGGCATCGCGTTCACCACGATCGCAAGCGCCACGGGGCTGAGCATCGAGGCACCGATGCCCTGCAGAGCGCGGGCCGCGATGAGTACGCCCGCCGACGGGGCGAGCGCGCAGACCAGCGAGGCCGCGCCGAACGCGGCCAGCCCGCACTGGAACACCCGGCGGCGCCCGAAGCGATCCGCCAGTGCGCCGGAGGAGATCAGGAGACTGGCCAGGACGAGGGTGTAGGCGTCCACGATCCATTCGAGACCGCGCGTAACGACACCCAGGCCGCGCCCTATGGCCGGCAGACCCACATTGACGATGGTGGTGTCCAGGCCCACCAGGAACATGCTCAGGCAGCAGACGGCGAGTACCGTCCAGCGTCTGCGCGCACTCAGCATGGGTTGAACAGGGGGTGTCGTCGCGGTCACGGTCTACCTCTGATGTCCGGGAACAGTGCCCGGCAAGGCTCAGCCCGAACGACACCCGCAGCCCATCAATTTTGCGAATACTGCAAAAATGAATCCGTGAACACAGGAGCCAGGAATGCGGAGCTGGAACAGATTCTCGATGGCATCGGGCCCCGGCTGCGCATGCTGCGCCGGGAACGGGGACTCACGCTCGAGGCACTCGCGGCCGCTACCGGGATCTCGGTCAGCACACTGTCCCGGGTGGAATCCGGCAAACGACAGCCGACGCTGGACCTGCTCATCCCGCTGGCACGGACCCACCGCGTCGCGCTCGACCAACTGGTGGCGGCGCCCGCCAGCGGTGACCCTCGGGTGCACCTCCGCCCCCTGCACAAGGAGCGCGGCAGCGTCCTCGTACCGCTGACCCAGTACCCGGGCCGAGTGCAGGTCTTCAAGCAGGTACTGACCCCCCGCCAGCCGGAAACGGTCACCCACGAAGGCTACGAATGGCTCTATGTCCTCGCCGGTCGCCTACGCCTCATCCTCGGGGCGCAGGACTTCACGCTGCGGCCCGGCGAAGTGGCCGAGTTCGACACCACCGAGCCCCACTGGTTCGGCCCCGCGGACACGAGCACCGTGGAGATCCTGCACCTTTTCGGTCCACGAGGAGACCAGGCCATCGTCCGCACCAGACCGTCCACAACGGATCTCGCCCCGCCGCCCGCCCCACACCCACCCGCAACAACATCATGACCCGCAACATCTGGGAGGTGGAGGGCGCCCACAACGGCGCGCCACCACGAGGACGCTCCGGCGGCACGCCGTGCGTCATCTGACAGACGTACAGCCGCGGGCACACACCTACGGGAGCAGCGGCCGGGACACGGTGAGCCAACCGGAGTCGGGGTGTACGACCAGCGTAGGGCCCCACGACCACCTGTGTGCCGGCCACAACCACTTCTCCACTGCCGGGTCTGGACGGCAAGACCGGGCGCTGCGCTCGCCCTGTTCCTTAAAACCTCCGGAGAGTGCGCTCGGAAGCCCGAGCAGGGAAGCGGTGCGGGGGACCAGGGCCTGTTACGAACATCATCCGGTCGTTCATCGTTAGTGGATGCCGGACTGGGCGTGCCCTTCGGCAGGGGCCGTTGCATGTCAGGTTCTGGGGGCCCGCTGCCTCTGGGGGCTGTCAGGTGCAATCGGGAGGCTGCGCAATGTCAGCACAGTCGGAGGGGGTAGCGGTTTGTTGGCCGTGTCGGTGCGGAACGACTGGAGCAGATAGGCCACCAGACGCCGGGACGCTGGACCATCATCCGGTAGGGCGGTCACCAGACCGCAGTGTGCCAACAGGACCACGGCAAGGTCGGAAGGGTGAAAGTCGGGCCGTAGCGCGCCCGAAGCCTGGGCCCTGCGTACCAGGGTCGTGAATTCCCGCTCGGCTCGTTGGCGGGACTGCACGTGTTCCGACGTGCTTTCCGGGAAGGCCGCGACGAACGCGGCTGGGAACCCGCGTTCCTCCCGTTGCAGGGCGCAGACCGTCTCGATCAGCTGCTGGAACCCCTGCCATGGATCAGGGGCGGCCAGAGCCTCGGTGAGGGCCCGTGCGCAGGTCTCCATCTGCTGCGCGAACGCGCCCCGCACCAGGGCGTCCCGGGTCGGGAAATGCCGGTACAGCGTCGCCACGCCGACCCCGGCCCGCCGGGCCACAGTCGCCATCGGCGCGTCGATCCCGTGCTCCGCGAAGACCGCACGGGCAGCCACGAGGACGCGCTCCCGGTTGCGCCGGGCGTCCGCCCGCACTCCGTCCCGGGCTGGGATCCGAGAGGATTCCGCCATCACTGTCTCTCACTTCCGCTTCAAGCGGACGATCACGTCCGCTTAGGAGCTTACGGTCGGTGCCAGTCCCCTGCGATCCCCCTCGGCGGCAAAGGTAGAACGATGAACGACCGGATGATGAAGGCAGTGCTCTACGACCGCTACGGCGGCCCCGACGTGCTCTACACGGGCCGCGTGCCGCGCCCCGAGCCGGCCCCCGGCGAGGTCCTTGTGAAGGTGCGCGCGTTCAGCGTCAATGGCGGTGAACTGGCAGCACGTGCAGGCCGATTCCGTCTCCTGGGCGGCCGGACGTTCCCCAAGCGCGTCGGCTTGGACTTCACCGGTGAAGTCGCCGCACTGGGTACCGGAGTGACAAGGTTGACGGCTGGCGACCGCGTGTGGGGGGTCTTGGGCATCACCTCCGGGTTCGGCAGCGCCGCCGAGTTCGTGACCGTGCCCGCAAAGCGGGTCGGCCGGCTCCCCGACGGCCTTGACCTGGTGGACGCCGCCGCGCTGCCGGTGGCCACCACGGCTGTCACCGCGCTGCGGGACAAAGCCGGACTGCGCCCCGGCGAACGCCTTCTCGTCCGGGGTGCCGCGGGCGGCGTCGGCAGCGCCGCTGTCCAGCTCGGGCGGGCGTACGGCGCTGAGGTCACGGCCCTGGCCCGCGCAGCCAATCTCGACTTCGTCCGCGGGCTCGGCGCGCACAAGGCCGTCGACCACCGGACCGTGCGGCCGGCGGAACTGGGCCGCTTCGACGTGGTCCTGGACACCGCGGGAACCGACCTGCGGGCCTTCCGGCGCCTGCTGGATTCCGGCGGGCGCATGGTCACCATCGCCTTCGACCTGACACGGCCCGCCGCGTCGCTCGGCTACCTCGCGGCCAGCATGGTCCACGGACATGGCCGGGTGCGCTTCTTCAGCGGCAATCCCACGTGGGTGGAGCTCGACGACCTCGCCCGCCATGTGGTCGAGGGAAAGCTGAGCCCTGCGGTGGACACCGTCTTCCCCCTGGAGGAGACAGCAGCGGCACACCGGGCGCTGGAGGCGGGCGGCGTCCAGGGCAAGTACGTGGTCAGGGTCGCGTAGGACGTCCGTAGACGTGCTGATCACAGCCACTCGTTGATGGCGGTGATGAGGACGGTCGCCTCGTAGCGGCCCGCCGGCTTGTCGTACCGCGTGGCACGGCGCGATGCCTCTTCAGGCGGTCGATCCCGCACGCGACCGCGTGCCGCCGTTTGTAGTCAACCTTGTCGGACATCGGCCGCCGTCCGCCACGCGATCCACGCTTGAAACGGTTGCGCGCCTGTTCGGCTTCGTCCCGGATTGTGCAGCGGGTTCCGCGGCGGCGCAGGCAGGCGCGGTCTCTGCGCGAGGCGTATGCCTTGTCGGCGCGGACCCGATGGGGATGGACACATGGCCGCCCCGAACCGATGCGGGGCACGCGGATCTTCTCCAGGACGGGTTCGAATTGCGGTGAGTCCCCTCGCTGCCCAGCGGTCACCACGATCGACATGGGCCGTCGACAAGTTGGCGAAGCGTACAGAGGCTGCCGGCGCAGCGATCCTCCAGCCGCCGACAGACATGTTCGAGAACTGGAACAGCGCCAACACCGTGCTCCACTACGGCAAGGGCGGTGCCCTGACCGGCCCGGACAAGGAGCACACCGAGACCAGCATGCTCGCACTGCACCTGCCCCAGTCCGCGCTCGTGCACGTCAACACCCTGCTCGTGCAGCAGGTTCTGGCCGAACCCGCGTAGGCGAAGAAGCTCACGGACGAAGACCGGCACGGCCTGACCTCGCTGTTCTGGTCCAACGTCTACCCGTGCGGCACCTTCCGTCTGGGCATGGCTGGAAGTGGATCGCGGCGGCGAGGCAGGCCCCACGGCATGCCGTTGGTCAGGACGTCTTCGGTCTGCAAGCCGATGTCCTTCGGCTTGATGCCGCCCACCGCTGGAAGCGGGCGAAAATGTCCGGCAGACCCGGCCCGCCCCGCTCCAGCAGTGACTCCGCGACCAAGACGGCCATCTGCGTGTCGTCCGTGGCCTCGCCGGGGTCGCAGGCCTGGCCGATCGTGTTGATACCCCGTCTCAGGGCGCGCAAGGCCGGTGTGGGGCATGATGATCAGGTGGACTTCGAGCCGTACCGGGGTGAGTTGGTGGCGTACTGCTACCGGATGCTGGGCTCCTTCCACGAGGCCGAGGATCTGGCGCAGGAAACTCTGCTGCGCGGCTGGAAAGCCCGCGATCGGTACGACCCGGCGCGCGCCTCGGTGCGGACCTGGCTGTACCGGATCGCGACCAACGTGTGTCTGACCGCGTTGGAGGGAAGCCGGCGGCGTCCCCTGCCGTCCGGGTTGGGGGTGCCGAGCGACGATCCTGGAGCGCCGCTGGTACCCGCGCTCGACGTGCCCTGGCTGGAGCCGTTCCCCGACGCGCGGTTCGACGTGGAGGTCAGGGCCGATCTGCGGCTCGCGTGGGTGGCGGCGGTGCAGGTCCTGCCGGCGCGGCAGCGGGCGGTGCTGGTGCTGCGCGAGGTGCTGGCGTTCACCGCCGCCGAGGTGGCCGAGCAGTTGGGGACCACGGTCGCGGCGGTCAACAGCGCGTTGCAGCGGGCCCGTGCCGCCCTCGCCGGCGTGGGTGACGCCGGTGCAGTCACCGAGCCGGACGATCCCGAGGTGCGGGCGGTCATCCAGCGGTACATGCGGGCGTTCGAGGCGGCGGATGTACCCGCTTTGGTGCGGCTGCTGGCCGACGACGCGGTGATGGAGATGCCGCCGGTGCCGCTGTGGTACCAGGGCAGCCGGAATTATGGACGGTTCATGGCGCGGGTGTTCACGATGCGTGGCACGGGCTGGTGCATGCGGGAGCTGACCGCCAACGGGCAGCCCGCGCTCGCCGCGTACGCGCCGGAACCCGGCGGCGGGCACCGGTTGCACACCCTGCAGGTCTTCACCGTCGCCGACGGCCGCGTCGCGCACAACGTCGTGTTCGCCGATCCGCGCATTCTCGACGCCTTCGAGTTGCCGCGCGAGATTCCCGCAAGCGAGTTGCGCCGGGAGCGATGAGTCCGGGCGGTGCGGCCGGTACGTACCGGTGAGCATTCGACCGGAGGGAATCTCATCGTGAGTGTCATCGTCATCGAGTTCATCACCCTGGACGGGATCGTGTCCGACCCGGACGGGTCCGCCGGCACGCCGCGGGGCGGCTGGGCGTTCCGCCACGGTCCGGAGGCGGTCGCCGGGGACAAGTTCCGGCTCGGCCGCACGCTGGACGACGGCGTGCTGCTGCTGGGCCGCACCACCTGGCAGTTGTTCTCTCGGCTGTGGCCGGGCCGCGACGACCCGTTCGCCGCGCGCATGAACGCCGTGCCGAAGCTGGTCGCCTCCCGCACCCTGACCGACACCGACACATCGGTATGGGGGAACTCCCGCATCCTCGACGGCGACCTGGTCGATGCCGTCAGGCGGGAGCGGCGGAACGTGGTGGTCACCGGGAGCCTGAGTGTCGTGGACCGGCTGATGGCCGCGGGTCTGGTCGACGAGTTCCGGCTGCTGGCCTTCCCCACCGTCCTCGGCACCGGTCGGCGGCTCTTCCCGGACGACGGGCCCCGCATCGAGTGGGAGTGCCTGGCTGTCGAGCAGGTCGGTGCCGCCGTCCTCACCCGCTACCGCAGGGCCCCACGATGACCGCGCGCTTCCTGGCCCTGTACGAGACTCCCGCCGACTCCGCGGCGTTCGACCGGCATTACCACCAGGTCCACACCCCACTCGCACGCCGCCTGCCGGGGTCGGTCCGGCGTTCGCCGCCGTCGGAGCGGCCGTGGCTCTGAGTTCGCGATCGGTCGAGGTGCTCTGGGCCGACCAGACGATCACCGGAACAGGTGCGGCCGCGCTTGTTGCCCACGACGCCGGCGATGATCAGTCACGCCGTGCCCGACCCGCGCGAGCGCGGCAAGTTCGTCGGGATGTGGCCAGCCGCGCTTACGGCGGCACTCGCTGTAGGCCCGCTGGTCGCCGGCGTGATCCTCGACCATGCCGCCTGGCGCTGAATCTACCTGCCCTCCATATCCGTGACCGTCCTCGCCCTTGCTCCTCGGAGGCCCGGGTGATCTTCCACGCCAGGATCGAAGTCCCTGCGTCCTTGGAAGACGTCGGCAGCACCGCCGTACCGCCCTCCCCTCCTCATTCGCCTCCCCAGTACAGGGGGGCCGGAGACCCTAGCTGGGTCAGACTGGCAGCGCCTCCGAACGCCCTCCGACGCCCACAGAAGGAGTCAGGCGGCGAACACCTGGGAGTCGTGTGCGAAGGCCTTGAACTCCAGGGCGTTGCCGGCCGGGTCGAGCAGGAACATCGTCCACTGCTCGCCGGTCTCACCTGCGAAGCGCACGTAGGGCTCGATGACGAATACGGTGTCCGCGGCGCGCAGGCGGTCGGCGAGCCGGGCGAAGGCGTCGACGGTCAGGATCAGCCCGAAGTGCGGTACGGGGACGTCGTGACCGTCGACCGGGTTGTGTACCTGCTCGGCGCGAACCGGGGCGAGGTGCGTGACGAACTGGTGGCCGTGCAGGTTCCAGTCCACCCAGGTATCGGCGCTGCGGCCCTGCTCCAGGCCGAGCGTCTCGCCGTAGAAGCGGCGGGCGGCGTTCAGGTCGTCGACCGGTACGGCGAGGTGGAAGCGGGGGATGCGGGAGGCGGGATCGGTCATGGGTCTGAGGTTCCTTCTGTGCGGAGGGGAGAGCCTGGCGCTTACCGGTTCTGACGGATGGGGGAAGTGATCAGGTCGTTGACGGTGACGTCGGCGGGCTGGTCAAGGGTGCAGCCGCCGGCGCCGGCGACGCTTCGCGGGCTGTTGATGACGATGGCGTTCAGTTCCCGGGCCGCTTTTCGGCCGGTGGGGTCGGTGACCTTGCCGGCCCGGCCGGTGTGTCGAGGACGCCAGGGGGTGAGTGACGGGTCAGGGTCGCTTGCGGCGCTGCACCGCGTAGCCGTACTGGTCGGGCCAGCGCGGCTCGGCGTCGAGGGTCAGGGCGGCGTGCTGGGCCCAGTAGGGGCTGCGGAGCAGTTCGCGGCCGAGGAAGACGGCGTCGGCGTGTCCGTCGGCGATGATCTCTTCGGCCTGCTGCGGCTCGGTGATGAGGCCGACCGCGGCGGTGGGGATCCCGGCGCCTTGGCGGGCCTGGGCAGCGAAGGGCACCTGGTAGTTCGGCTCGGCGACTGTTTTGGCGTCGCGAACCATGCCGCCGGTGGACGCGTCGAGGAGGTCGACACCGTGGGCGGTGAGTTCCTTGGCGAGACGGACGGTGTCTTCTCCGCTCCAGCCTTCCCGCTCGTCCTCAGGGTTCTCGGTCAGCCAGTCGGTTGCCGAGGCGCGGAAGAAGACCGGCAGGTCGTCGGGCCACACGGCGCGAACGGCGTCGACGACTTCGAGGGCGAAGCGGATGCGGTTCTCGAAGCTGCCGCCGTAGGCGTCGGTGCGGATGTTGGCGGCCGGTGAGAGGAAGGAGTTGATGAGGTAGCCGTGGGCTCCGTGCACCTCGGCGACCTGGAATCCGGCGGCCAGGGCGCGGCGGGCGGAGTCGGCGAAGTCGCGTACCAGCCGCTGGATCTCGTCCACAGTGAGCTCGTGCGGGATGGGCAGGCCCTGGTACGCGACCGGGCTGGGCGCGACGGTCCGCCAGCCGTTCTCGGAATCGGACAGGTAGCGGTCGGAAAGCCAGGGCTTGTCGACGGACGCTTTGCGGCCTGCGTGCGCGAGTTGGACGGCGGGGACGGCCCCGTGCGCCTTGATCGCCGCGGTGACGCGGGCGAACGCTTCCTGCTGGCGGTCGCTCCACAGGCCGAGATCCCAGGGGCTGATGCGCCCGTCGGGACGCACTCCAGTGGCCTCGGCCATGACCAGGCCCGCGCCGCCGGCGGCGCGGGCGGCCAGATGAGTGAGGTGGAAGTCGGTCGGCGCACCGATGTCCGGGCCTTCGGGGGCGGCGGAGTACATGCACATCGGGGACATCCACACCCGGTTGGGTATCTCCAGGGAGCGCAGAGTGAGGGAGGTGAAAAGGCTGCTCATGCGGGTGGTGCTTCCTTCGTGGTAGGCGGTCGGCGGACCGGGCGGGTCGGCTGCCGTCCGGATGTCGGGTGATGACCGTGTGGAGACCGGCGAGGGCCGGGACGTCGGCCGATTCGAGGAGCCCGGTGGCCCCTTGGGCAGTGGTTTGCCCCGCCGGATCGCAGGCGGCCTACCGACTGAGGAGGGTGCGCCACCGGCGTCGGCGACCGTCTGGACGTGCAGCGTCGAGAGGCTGGTGCGGACCGGCAGCAGAGCTGGTGAAGTCCGAACTCCACTACGCCTGTGCCATCAGGCGGGCAGGCGGGTGTCGACGACGACGTTGGTCTCGATGAGCTGGGCGGGGAAGAACAGGTGGGCGACGCCGATGGTGCTGCTGGTGGGGCGGTGGTCGCCGAAGTAGGCCAGGTTGGCGGCCGCCATCGCGTCGCTGTACCTCGGCAGGTCGACGATGTACTGGGTCTCCGAGACGACCTGGTTGCGGGTGGCTCCGTAGTGGGCGAGGACCTTCTCGAAGTTGGCGGAGACCTGCTCGGCCTGGGCGTCGAAGTCGCCCGGGGCCAGGAATTCTCCCTCTTCGTCGTGAGGGAGCCGGCCCGAGACGTAGATCGTGTGATCGACCCGGATGGCCTGGGCGCATCCGAACTCGCGCTCGCCGGAGGCACCGTGACTGTAGGAGTCGATCGTGGTCATGGTGGTGATCCTTCCGGTGGTGGGCGATGCGGGGTCGGGGGGCGCCTGGCTCAGCGGGCGAGGCGGGCGACCGCGTTCGCGACGGGTGTGTCACCGGAGGTCAGCTCGACGATGACACGGTTGAGGGCGGGCTCGTGCAGGGCGGCGCCGATGAACGCCGCGACATCGTCGCGGTGTACGTCGCCGTATTCGACCGCGGGCCCGGCGGTGACCCGCCCGGTACCCGGTCCGTCCAGCAGGGTGCCGGGGCGGACGATCAGCCAGTCGAGGCCGGTGCGGGTGAGATGGACGTCGGCACTCTTCTTGACCTTGACGTAGTGCTCGAAGCCTTCGGACGCCGCAGCCCCGCGCAGGGCGTCGGGGAACACGGAGACGAGGACGAAGCGCGGAACCCCGGCGGTCTCGGCCGCGGCTGCCGCCTTCTCCACGCCCTTGCCGTCGATGAGGGTCGTCTTGTCCATGCCGGTTCCGTGGGCTCCGGCCGAGAACACCACTGCGTCGTGCCCGGCGAGCTTGCCGGCGAGCTCTTCCACGGAGTCGGCGATCAGGTCACCGGTCACCGGCGTCGCACCGGTCTCGCGGATCGTGTCGGCCTGGGCCGGGTCACGGTGCATACCGGTCACCTCGTCGCCGCGCTCGGACAGCAGGCGGGCGAGCCTCCTGCCGACACCTCCGGCGGCTCCGATCTGGAACACCTTCACGGGAATCGCCTCTCTCCTGGCCGGACTGACCACCGGCCTCGAACTTGTAGCAATGTTGACATTAGGACAACACGCCCTGATGTTAACATCACGACATGGAGGAGACGCAACCCACAGGGGATCGCGCGGTGGCTCCCGCCCGCCGCCGCGGACTGGCCGACGAGGTCGCCGACCGGATCCGGGAGGCGATCTTCAGTGGCGCCTACGCTCCGGGGGCACCCCTGCGCGAGGTCGAACTCGCCGGAGTGCTGCAGGTCAGCAGGGGCCCGGTGCGTGAGGCGCTGCGTGTACTGGAGCGCGAGGGACTCGTGCACTGCGCCTGGCACCGCGGCACCGTCGTCACGACGCTGTCCCCCGAGGATGTCGCCGAACTCGACAGCCTGCGCGGCGCACTCGAGGACCTCGCCGTACGACAGGTCATCGCCCACGCCTCGGACGAGGACCTCGCCGCCGTCGAGAAGGCGGCGAACTCAATGGACCGCATGACGGACCCGCACGCCATGGTCCGCTCGGACATCGCCTTCCACGACGCCGTCTTCGCCGCCACCGGCCATCAGCGTCTGACCGCGGCCTGGGAGACCATCCGCTGCCAGGTCCACCTGTTCCTGCTGACCCGCATCGGCATCAGCACCGGGGGCTACCTCGGTTGCATCCCCCAGGAGCACCACGCACTGGCCGCCGCCCTGCGCGCCCGCGACCCCGAGGCCGCTCTCACCCTCTTCGCCACCCACCGCCGCCACGCGGTGGACGTCGTCACCGGCACGTCGAGCCACCCGGCCTGACCACCAGCCCGCCACCAACTGGGCGTCGCCCAGCGCTGGTTGAGAGTCTCTGGAACTCGGGCCTTGACCCCTGAGCCGGTCACGCCGCGATCGCCCCAAGCGCGCACCGCCCAACTGCCCGCAGTCGGTTCCAGCACTACCACCGCCATCATCCGCCGGCGCTGGAGCGTCGCGGTGCGCGGCGGCAAGCTGCTGGTCGCCGGGGGCATGTGGTCTGGCGAAGACCCCGTACGTGGTGGGACCGCCCGGCACCGGTTTCGTCGCGGCCGATCTGCACGCGGGGGTCGACGGGGTCCTACTAGGGATTACCTTAGGCCTTCGGGCTCCCAGCCCTGCCGGGACTGACGCATTTTAGGCTTCCCCCGAGTCGATCCATCGCCACTCGAAGGGAACCTGATCATGCCCCGCCCCCTGCGGGTAGCCATTGTCGGAGCCGGCCCCGCCGGGATCTACGCCGCCGACGCGCTGCTCAAGTCCGCCGTGGCCGCCGACCCGGGTGTCTCCGTCGACCTCTTCGAGCGCATGCCGGCCCCGTTCGGCCTGATCCGTTACGGCGTCGCCCCGGACCACCCGCGCATCAAGGGCATCATCACGGCCCTNTTTAGGCTTCCCCCGAGTCGATCCATCGCCACTCGAAGGGAACCTGATCATGCCCCGCCCCCTGCGGGTAGCCATTGTCGGAGCCGGCCCCGCCGGGATCTACGCCGCCGACGCGCTGCTCAAGTCCGCCGTGGCCGCCGACCCGGGTGTCTCCGTCGACCTCTTCGAGCGCATGCCGGCCCCGTTCGGCCTGATCCGTTACGGCGTCGCCCCGGACCACCCGCGCATCAAGGGCATCATCACGGCCCTGCACCAGGTCCTCGACAAGCCGCAGATCCGCCTCTTCGGCAACGTCGACTACCCGACCGACATCAGCCTGGACGACCTGCGCGCCTTCTACGACGCGGTGATCTTCTCGACCGGCGCGACGGCCGACCGCGAGATGTCGATCCCCGGGATCGGGCTCGACGGCTCCTACGGCGCCGCCGACTTCGTCTCCTGGTACGACGGCCACCCCGACGTGCCGCGCACCTGGCCGCTGGAGGCCGAGAAGGTGGCGGTCCTGGGCGTCGGCAACGTCGCCCTCGACGTGGCCCGGATCCTGGCCAAGACAGCCGCCGAGCTGCTGCCCACAGAGATCCCGGCCAACGTCCACGAGGGCCTGAAAGCCAACCGGGCACGCGAGATCCACGTGTTCGGCCGGCGCGGTCCCGCGCAGGCGAAGTTCTCCCCGATGGAGCTGCGGGAACTGGACCACTCCCCCACCATCGAGGTCATCGTCGACCCCGAGGACATCGACTACGACGAGGGCTCGATCGCGACCCGGCGCGGCAACAASCAGGCCGACATGGTCGCCAAGACGCTGGAGAACTGGGCGATCCGCGACGTGGGCGAGCGCCCGCACAAGCTGTTCCTGCACTTCTTCGAGTCACCGGCCGAGATCCTCGGCGAGGACGGCAAGGTCGTCGGCCTGCGCACCGAGCGCACCGCTCTGGACGGCACCGGCAACGTCAAGGGCACCGGCGAGTTCAAGGACTGGGACGTCAGCGCGGTCTACCGTGCGGTCGGCTACCTCTCCGACAAGCTGCCGAAACTGCCGTGGGACCTCGACTCCGGCACGGTCCCGGACGAGGGCGGCCGCGTCATCCAGGAGTCCGGCGAGCACCTGCAGTCCACGTACGTCACGGGCTGGATCCGGCGCGGTCCGATCGGCCTGATCGGCCACACCAAGGGCGACGCCAACGAGACGGTGGCGAACCTGCTGGCCGACCACGCGGACGGCCGCCTGCACACGCCCCTCTCGCCGGAACCCGAGGCCGTGGACGCCTTCCTCGCCGAACGCGACGTCCGCTACACCAC
>NZ_MJAJ01000132.1 GCF_001746365.1 Streptomyces sp. LUP30 | reverse complement strand
GCCGGTAAGTGAGAGCGCGGCAGTGAGACTGTGGGGGATAAGCTCCATGGTCGAGAGGGAAACAGCCCAGAGCATCGACTAAGGCCCCTAAGCGTACGCTAAGTGGGAAAGGATGTGGAGTCGCAGAGACAACCAGGAGGTTGGCTTAGAAGCAGCCACCCTTGAAAGAGTGCGTAATAGCTCACTGGTCTAGTGATTCCGCGCCGACAATGTAGCGGGGCTCAAGCGTACCGCCGAAGTCGTGTCATTCACACAATAGGGCCAACGCCTGTGTGGATGGGTAGGGGAGCGTCGTGTGCCGGGTGAAGCAGCACCGGAAGGTAGTTGTGGACGGTTCACGAGTGAGAATGCAGGCATGAGTAGCGATACACACGTGAGAAACGTGTGCGCCGATTGACTAAGGGTTCCTGGGTCAAGCTGATCTGCCCAGGGTAAGTCGGGACCTAAGGCGAGGCCGACAGGCGTAGTCGATGGATAACCGGTTGATATTCCGGTACCCGCTGTGAAGCGTCAAACACTGAACC
>NZ_MJAJ01000131.1 GCF_001746365.1 Streptomyces sp. LUP30 | reverse complement strand
GGTTCAGTGTTTGACGCTTCACAGCGGGTACCGGAATATCAACCGGTTATCCATCGACTACGCCTGTCGGCCTCGCCTTAGGTCCCGACTTACCCTGGGCAGATCAGCTTGACCCAGGAACCCTTAGTCAATCGGCGCACACGTTTCTCACGTGTGTATCGCTACTCATGCCTGCATTCTCACTCGTGAACCGTCCACAACTACCTTCCGGTGCTGCTTCACCCGGCACACGACGCTCCCCTACCCATCACGATCCCCGTTGGGGGTATATATCGCAATGACACGACTTCGGCGGTACGCTTGAGCCCCGCTACATTGTCGGCGCGGAATCACTAGACCAGTGAGCTATTACGCACTCTTTCAAGGGTGGCTGCTTCTAAGCCAACCTCCTGGTTGTCTCTGCGACTCCACATCCTTTCCCACTTAGCGTACGCTTAGGGGCCTTAGTCGATGCTCTGGGCTGTTTCCCT
The DNA here is from genome assembly GCF_001746365.1 of Streptomyces sp. LUP30. Taxonomy (GTDB): domain Bacteria; phylum Actinomycetota; class Actinomycetes; order Streptomycetales; family Streptomycetaceae; genus Streptomyces. Next base: position 55 of record NZ_MJAJ01000131.1, on the reverse strand, counting down.
CTCGACCATGGAGCTTATCCCCCACAGTCTCACTGCCGCGCTCTCACTTACCGGC
>NZ_MJAJ01000130.1 GCF_001746365.1 Streptomyces sp. LUP30 | reverse complement strand
CGCCCGTCACGTCACGAAAGTCGGTAACACCCGAAGCCGGTGGCCCAACCCCTTGTGGGAGGGAGCTGTCGAAGGTGGGACTGGCGATTGGGACGAAGTCGTAACAAGGTAGCCGTACCGGAAGGTGCGGCTGGATCACCTCCTTTCTAAGGAGCACTTCTCACCGATCCCTACGGGGTGAGGTCAGAGGCCAGTTCATCGGCGAACGTCCGGTGCTGGTTGCTCATGGGTGGAACGTTGATTATTCGGCATTCTCAGTCATCTCGGGCTGCAAGTACTGCTCTTCGGAGCGTGGAAAGCTGATCACGAGTGGCGAGGGTGTCGGGCACGCTGTTGGGTGTCTGAGGGTGCGAGCGTTTGCTCGTCCTTCTGATGCCGGCCCCAGTGAACTCCAGCCGTAAGGGTTGGGGGTGATGGGTGGCTGGTCGTTGTTTGAGAACTGCACAGTGGACGCGAGCATCTGTGGCCAAGTTTTTAAGGGCGCACGGTGGATGCCTTGGCACCAGGAACCGATGAAGGACGTGGGAGGCCACGATAGTCCCCGGGGAGTCGTCAACCAGGCTTTGATC
>NZ_MJAJ01000129.1 GCF_001746365.1 Streptomyces sp. LUP30 | reverse complement strand
GATCAAAGCCTGGTTGACGACTCCCCGGGGACTATCGTGGCCTCCCACGTCCTTCATCGGTTCCTGGTGCCAAGGCATCCACCGTGCGCCCTTAAAAACTTGGCCACAGATGCTCGCGTCCACTGTGCAGTTCTCAAACAACGACCAGCCACCCATCACCCCCAACCCTTACGGCTGGAGTTCACTGGGGCCGGCATCAGAAGGACGAGCAAACGCTCGCACCCTCAGACACCCAACAGCGTGCCCGACCCGGTCCCGCCCGGAGATCATGCTTTCCACGCCCCGAAGAGCAGTACTCGCAAGCCTCCGACCCGTGAACCGGACCGAATAATCAACGTTCCACCCATGAGCAACCAGCATCGGACGTTCGCCGATGAACTGGCCTCTGGACAACCTTGCGGCTGCCTAGAAGTGCTCCTTAGAAAGGAGGTGATCCAGCCGCACCTTCCGGTACGGCTACCTTGTTACGACTTCGTCCCAATCGCCAGTCCCACCTTCGACAGCTCCCTCCCACAAGGGGTTGGGCCACCGGCTTCGGGTGTTACCGACTTTCGTGACGTGACGGGCGGTGT